>NZ_JBFUGI010000004.1:0-477227 GCF_056402995.1 Mesorhizobium sp. P3_A8
GCGACGAGCCGTCAGGCATCAACCCTTGCCCCTGCGTGGCACGGATGGCGGTGCACAGATTGGTTTTTCTCGACAGGCAGGACGGGCACTGTCGGCATTCCGGCGTGTAGAGCGGGATGACATGGTCACCCTTCTTGACCGAGGTGACGCCCTTGCCGACATCGACGACGATGCCGGCGCCTTCATGGCCGAGGATGGCCGGGAACAGGCCTTCCGGATCGGCACCCGACAAAGTGAACTCGTCGGTGTGGCAGATACCGGTCGCCTTGATCTCGACCAGCACCTCGCCCTCGCGCGGACCGTCGAGGTCGACCTCCATGATCTCCAACGGCTTTCCGGCGGCGACAGCGACAGCGGCGCGGGTTTTCATCAGGCGTCCTCCAATGCGAATTTTTTTCCAAGGTTTCAGGTTTTATCGACACGATCAACTGGAAGCTGGTGCCGACACTGGGCCACAGCGAAGAATTGGAATCGCAAATCGATTGAACGGCAGTGATTTGCATGGTCGGCTTGACCCCGCAAGCACAGGCCATAAAAGGAACGACCGACCGGAGGGGAATGACCTCAGCATGTTCACGAAAATCTTGATCGCCAATCGTGGCGAGATCGCCTGTCGCGTCATCAAGACGGCGCGCAAGATGGGGATTGCCACGGTCGCGGTCTATTCCGATGCCGATCGCGATGCCGTGCATGTCGAAATGGCCGACGAGGCGGTGCATATCGGGCCTTCGCCCGCCGCGCAGAGTTATTTGCTGCCCGAAAAGATCATCGCCGCCTGCAAGGAAACCGGCGCGCAGGCGGTGCATCCCGGTTATGGCTTCCTGTCCGAGCGCGCCGCCTTCTGCGAGGCGCTGGAAGCGGAAGGCATCGTCTTCATCGGTCCAAAGCCCAAGGCCATCAAGGCGATGGGCGACAAGATCGAATCGAAGAAGTTCGCCAACGCCGCCAAGGTTTCGACCGTGCCCGGCTGGCTCGGCGTCATCGAGAATGCCGACCATGCCGAAAAGATCGCCGGCGAGATCGGCTATCCCGTGATGATCAAGGCCTCGGCTGGCGGCGGCGGCAAGGGCATGCGCATCGCCTGGAATCAGTCGGAAGTGCGTGACGGCTTCGATCGCGCGCGTTCGGAGGCCAAGAGTTCGTTCGGCGACGACCGCGTGTTCATCGAAAAGTTCGTCGTCGATCCGCGCCATATCGAGATCCAGGTGCTGGCCGACGCGCATGGCAACGCGCTCTATCTCGGCGAGCGTGAATGCTCGATCCAGCGCCGCAACCAGAAGGTCGCGGAAGAGGCGCCGTCGCCGTTCCTCGAAGCCAAGACGCGCAAGGCCATGGGCGAGCAGTCGGTGGCGCTGGCGAGGGCTGTCGACTACCAGAGCGCCGGCACGGTCGAGTTCATCGTCGACAAGGACAAGAACTTCTATTTCCTTGAAATGAATACACGATTGCAGGTTGAACATCCGGTGACCGAGCTCGTCACCGGCATCGATCTGGTCGAACAGATGATCCGCGTCGCCGCCGGCGAAAAGCTTGGCCTGAAGCAAAGCGATATCAAGCTGAATGGCTGGGCGGTGGAAAGCCGGCTTTATGCAGAGGATCCATACAGGAACTTCCTGCCGTCGATCGGCCGGCTGACGCGCTACCGGCCGCCGGAGGAAGGGACATTCGGCGATGTCGTCATCCGCAACGACACCGGCGTCACCGAAGGCTCCGAGATTTCGATGTTCTATGACCCGATGCTCGCCAAGCTGTGCACCTGGGCGCCGACGCGCATCGAGGCGATCGATGCCATGTCGGAAGCGCTCGACAGTTTTGTCGTCGACGGTATCGAGCACAACATCCCGTTTCTGGCGGCGCTGATGCAGCATCCACGCTGGCGGGAAGGACAGATATCGACGGCATTCATCGCCGAGGAGTATCCCGACGGTTTTGCGCCGATCGTACCCAACAGCGAGGAAAAGGCTGTTCTGGCGTCAATCGCCACAGCGGTGGAGCTGCTGCGCCGCGATAGGCTCGACCGGCTGGGCGGGCGGCTGGCCCCGCATTCGGGTGCGCTCAAGCGCGACTGGGTGGTGAAGATCGGCGAAGAGTATCTCCAGGCGTCCATCCTCGAAGGCATGATTTCGATCCCGATGGAGATCGACCTGTCGATCGACGGCGGCAAGGCGCTGACCGTCTCATCCGACTGGCGGCCGGGCGACCTGATCTGGCGTGGCACGGTCGGCAAGCGCAGGGTTGCCGCTCAAATCCGGCCAGTCGCCAACGGTCTTCGCATCGCCTGGAAGGGCATGTCGGTGGCCGCGCGCGCCATGCTGCCGCGCACCGCCGAGCTGGAACGGCTGATGCCGGAGAAGGTGGCGCCGGACACGTCGAACCTGCTGCTCTGCCCGATGCCCGGCCTCGTCGTGTCGATCGCCGTTACCGAAGGCCAGGAGGTCAAGGCCGGCGAGACTTTGGCGGTGGTCGAGGCGATGAAGATGGAAAACGTGCTGCGCGCCGAGCGCGATCTCGTCGTATCAAAACTCAACGCCAAGCCCGGCGACAGTCTTGCGGTGGACGCGGTGATCATGGAATTCGCCTGAGCAGCTGGGAAGCCTGTGGTTGACGGGTCGTTTGTGCTGGACTGGCATCGCGCCGTCCCGGACAATACATCTCCATCGACTCAAGACCTTAGGCAGCGCGAGAAACCATGGCGGATGACAGACTTCCACGCGATCCCCTGAAGCGCGAAGCCGCGATTGCGGCGGCGCGGCCGGAGGTACCGGCGCGGCCGTTCGTCCATCTGCGCGTGCATTCGGCCTATTCGCTGCTCGAGGGCGCGCTTCAGCTCGGCAAGGTCGTCGGCCACGCGGTCAAGGACGAAGCACCGGCGATCGCCGTCACCGACACCAACAATCTGTTCGGCGCGCTCGAATTCGCGCAGAAGGCGGTCAAGGACGGCATCCAGCCGATCATAGGCTGCCAGATCGCGCTCGCCTTTTCCGGCGAAAACAGCGACGGCCAGCGCGACCGCCGGCGGCAAGGCCCGGAGATGCGGCCGGTCGTCCTGCTCGCCGCGACGGAAGCCGGCTATTCCAATCTGGTTCGGCTTGTCAGCGGCGTCTATCTGGAAACACCCCCCGGTGAGGCAGTGCACCTGACCACCGAGACGCTGACTGGACAGAGCGATGGGCTGATCTGCCTCAGCGGCGGACCGCGCGGCCCGATCGGCAACGCCTTGAAGGAGGATCGCCGCGATCTGGCCGAGGTGCGGCTTCTGACGCTCAAGGCGCTGTTCGGCGACCGGCTTTATGTCGAACTGGATCGCGTTGCGGGCTACGACCGGGTCATCGAACATCAGACAATCGATCTCGCCTACGCGCACGAACTTCCGCTGGTTGCCACCAATGAGGCTTTTTTCTCCTCGCGTGACGACTATGAGGCGCATGACGCGCTGATCGCCATTGCCGAGGGCACCGTCGTTGCCGTCGACAACAGACGTCGGCTGTCGCCGGACAATTTCCTGCGCAGCCAGGCCGATATGGCAAAGCTGTTCGCTGACCTGCCGGAAGCGATCGACAACACCGTCGAGATCGCACTGCGCTGCTCCTACTATCCAAAGACCCGCAGCCCGATCCTGCCGCGCTTCACCGGCGGTGATGCCTCCGACAAGGACGCAGCCGAAAAGGCCGAGGCCGCGGAACTCGCCCGCCAGGCGCGCGAGGGGCTCGATGCCCGGCTCGCGCTGCACGGACCGACGCCGGGCTACACGATCGAGCAATATCGCGAACGGCTCGAATTCGAGCTCGGCATCATCGAGAAGATGAAATTCCCGGGTTACTTCCTGATCGTTGCCGACTTCATCAAATGGGCCAAGGCGCAAGGCATTCCGGTCGGGCCGGGCCGTGGTTCGGGCGCCGGGTCGCTGGTCGCCTATTCGACGACCATCACCGACATCGATCCGCTGCGTTTCTCGCTGCTGTTCGAGCGCTTCCTCAACCCCGACCGCGTGTCGATGCCCGACTTCGACATCGACTTCTGCCAGGATCGCCGCGAAGAGGTGATCCGCTACGTCCAGCAGAAATACGGCCGCGACCAGGTCGGACAGATCATCACCTTCGGTACGCTGCAGGCCCGCGCCGTGCTGCGTGACGTCGGCCGCGTGCTGCAGATGCCCTATGGCCAGGTCGACAAGCTGTCGAAAATGGTGCCGCAGAACCCGGCCAATCCGGTCAAGCTGGCGGATGCCATCGCCAATGAGCCGCGCTTTGCCGAAGAGGCCGAGAAGGAGCCGATCGTCCAGACGCTGCTCGACATGGCGCAGAAGCTCGAAGGCCTCTACCGCCACGCCTCGACACACGCCGCCGGCATCGTAATCGGCGACAGGCCGCTGTCGGAGCTGGTGCCGATGTACCGCGATCCGCGCTCGGACATGCCGGTCACCCAGTTCAACATGAAATATGTCGAGCAGGCCGGGCTGGTGAAGTTCGACTTCCTCGGCCTGAAGACGCTGACCGTGCTGGAGACGGCGGTGAAACTGATCCGCCGCCGCGGCATCGACATCGATCTGGCGACGATCCCGCTCGACGACCCCGACACCTACGCCATGCTGTCGCGCGGCGAAGTGGTCGGCGTGTTCCAGGTCGAAAGTGCCGGCATGCGCAAAGCGCTGATCGGCATGCGGCCTGACTGCATCGAAGACATCATCGCGCTGGTCGCGCTCTACCGCCCGGGCCCGATGGAGAACATTCCGACCTACAACGCCAGAAAGCATGGCGAGGAGGAGATGGCGTCGATCCATCCCAAGATCGACCATCTGGTGAAGGAGACACAAGGCGTCATCGTCTACCAGGAACAGGTGATGCAGATCGCGCAGGAGCTGTCCGGCTATTCGCTCGGCGAAGCCGACCTTCTGCGCCGCGCCATGGGCAAGAAGATCCGCGCCGAGATGGACAAGCAGCGCGAGCGCTTCGTCACCGGCGCTGTCGAGCGCGGCGTCAACAAGCCGCAAGCCGACTTCATTTTCGACCTGCTGGCCAAGTTCGCCGACTATGGTTTCAACAAGTCGCATGCCGCGGCTTACGCCGTGGTTTCCTACCAGACCGCCTATCTCAAGGCGCATTATCCGGTCGAGTTCCTGGCGGCGTCGATGACGCTCGACATGGGCAACACCGACAAGCTGGCCGACTTCCGCCAGGATGCGCTACGCCTTGGCATCGAGGTTCTGGCGCCGTCGGTGATGACGAGTTTTCGGCCTTTCGAGGTCGGCGAGAACCGCATCTATTATTCGATGGCGGCGCTCAAAGGCGTCGGCGACGCGGCGGTCGAGCATATTGTTGCCGTGCGCGGCGAAAAGCCGTTCAAGAACCTCGCCGATTTCTGCGAGCGGGTTGACCCGAAGGTCGTCGGCAAGCGTGTCTTCGAAAGCCTGATCATGGCCGGCGCGCTTGACTGTTTCGGCCACGACCGCGCCCAGATGCTGGCCGGCGTCGAACGGATGATGGGCCTGGCGTCGCTCGCCCAGCAGAATGCCGTTTCCGGCCAGGCCGATATTTTCGGCGCCTCGCTGGGCGCACAGTCGCAGGCGCTCAATCTGCCGGCGACGGATCCCTGGCTCGCCGCCGACCGGCTGCACCGCGAATTCCAGGTCGTAGGCTTCTATCTCTCGGCCCATCCGCTCGACGAATACAAGGCGGCGTTGCAGAAGATGCGGGTGCAGAACTGGGCGGAGTTCTCCGCCGCCGTCAAGCGCGGCGCTGCCGCCGGCCGCCTGGCCGGCACGGTGACCAGCAAGCAGGAGCGCAAGACGCGCACCGGTAACAAGATGGGCGTGGTGGCCTTTTCCGACACCTCCGGCCAGTACGAGGCCGTGCTGTTTTCTGAAGCATTGGCCCAGTACCGTGATCTCCTCGAAGCCGGCCGCTCCGTCGTCATCACCGTCGCGGCTGAGGACAGGCCCGAGGGCGTCAATTTGCGCATCAACTCGGTGCATTCGCTGGAAGACGAGGCAAGCCGCATCCAGAAGGCGCTGCGCATCTTCGTCAGGAACGATGGGCCTGCCTCGATCATCCAATCCCAGCTTACCCAGCGCGGCGAAAGCCAGGTGAGCATCATCGTCATCAAGGAAGAGGCGCAAGGCGAGGTCGAGATCGCCTTGCAGGGCGGCTACCGCGTCTCGCCGCAGATCGCCTCGGCGATGCGCGCGGTGCCCGGCGTGGTCGAAGTGGAATTGGTGTGACCGCGGCCCCTGGCACGCTTCTGCATCTGCCGCCCATGTCATCGCGATCGGCATGAAGGCCGCGGACAAGCGCGCATCACAGGATCGTTCCGCGCTGGCGCGGCTGCGCCATAGGCTGCGAAAGCTCTATCATGGGCGCACGCCGGCCGCCTTCCAGTTTCAACTGGTGGCAATCGTCATCGATTTGGCCATCATCGCCTTTTTCATCGCGACGCCCGTCATCCAGCAATCGGCCTCGTTCCTGTGGCTGGACTATGCGGTGGCGGCCCTTGTCGGCGCCGATCTGATCGCCAGGCTGCTGGCGTCCAACGATATGCTGCGCCTGATGAAGCAGCCGACCTCCTGGGTGGATGTCTTCATCCTGCTGACGCTGCTGATGCCGACGGCGCTCGCCAATCTCGGTTTTCTGCGCATCCTGCGGCTGTGGTCGCTGTCGCGCAGCGGTTCGATCTGGCGGCATTTTGAAATGCGTGGCCTGCGGCCCTGGCGCGAGGCGAGCCACGCGGTCATCAACCTGTTGACGTTTCTCTTCGTCATCACCGGCTTCGTCTACACCTTCTTCTTCCGGACCGGTGCAGGGCTCGAAAACTACATCGACGCGCTTTATTTCACCGTCGCGACGGTAACGACGACCGGCTTCGGCGACATCGTGCTGCCAGGCATGGCCGGCAAGCTGACGGCGATCGTCACCATGATCATCGGCATATCGCTGTTCGTCAGGCTGGCGCAGGCGATCTTCCGGCCGGCCAAGGTATTCTTTCCCTGTCCGCAATGCGGGCTGCAGAGGCATGAGCCGGATGCGGTGCACTGCAAGGCCTGCGGGCATGTTATCAACATACCCGACGATGGGATCTGACGGCTAAGACGCCGCCACTTCAGCCGCTTGCACCGGCTTGCGCTGCAGATTGAGCAGGTTGCCCATCAGGATGAGCAGCGCGCCACCGGCGGTGAAGGCGTCGATCTGTTCCTGGTAAAGCAGCCAGCCGACCAGAGCGGACAAGGGTACGCGCAGGAAATCCATCGGTGAGATGACGGTCGCGTCGGCATAGGTGAGGGCGCGGGCCATGCAGAAATGCGACGACATGCCGGTGAAGGCGATGAGCAGGATCCATGGCCAGAGCTCGAGCGATGGAGTGCGCCATTCATAGAGCGCCGGGATGAGGCCGACGGCCGACTGGATGACCAGCATCCAGAAGATGATGCGCACGACGCTATCCGTGCGCGTCAACGACTTTACCAGCACCAACGAGATGCCAAAGCAGACGGCGGCGCCCAGCACGACGAGGTGTCCCGGATCGACGGCGCCGACGCCGGGACGAACGATGACCACCACGCCGATCAGGCCGAGCACGACTGACGCCAGTTTCGGCCGGCTCAGCCTTTCGCCGAGAAACGTCACCGCCAGGATCGCCGTCCAGATCGGCGTGGTGAATTCGATCGAGATCAGCACCGCCAGCGGGATCAACGTCAAGGCGTAGAGCCACGCCGCCTGGCCGGTGTAGTGGACGACGTTGCGGGCGATATGGGCGAGGGGACGCTGCGTGCGCATCGCCGCAAAGCCGCCGCTCGTCAGCACCAGCGGCAAGAGGATGAAGAAGCCGATCACCGAGCGCAGTTCCAGAACCTGGAAGACGTTGAGTTCGGCCGTCGTGGCGCGGCCGGCGATCGACATCCCCAGGAACGAGGTAATCGACAGCGCCATCCAGAACGCGGCCTTGGGGATCGAGGGGGTGGGTGCCATGGCAGCTATCTCGCAGGCCGCGGCTTTTGCCGCAATCGCTAGCTGATGCATTCTTCTGGGCCAGTTGCGGTGAAACCGTCATGCTGTTGGCGGAACCTGAGACGGCCCGGGGGCGTTGAGTCGCGATATTTTGTGCGTGCTTTGCAAACCTGCCTTTCAATATCGACAAGGAGAGTCTCATGAGACCATTCGCGCAAGTCGCGCTCGCTGGCTGCCTGGTGATCGCCGCCGGTGCTGCTCATGCCGACGAGACCAAGTTTCTCCAGTCGTTCAAGGGTAATTTCGCCGGCAAGGGCACTGTCCAGGTGACCACGGACGTGCCGAACGTCAGTGTCTCCTGCAGCTTCAAGTCAAATGCGACCGCAACCTCGCTCTCGCTGGATGGCAATTGTCGCGGTCTCGTGGTGGTGTCGCGCGCCATCAGCGCCAATCTCAAGGTCACGGGCGCGAAATACAGCGGCATCTATGTCGGGTCCCGCACCGGACCGGCACAGCTAAACGGCAGCCGTTCAGGCAACGCGATCAATCTTGGCATCCGCTGGGCGCAGGAGGTCAACGGCGATCGCAAGGCCCGGATGACGGTCGAGAAGCGAGGCGAGAATGGCATCCGGCTGACGGTCATCGACACCGATCCGAAAACCGGCAAGAGCGTGGTGACGAGCCGGATCGATTTGACGAGAGTCTAGCGTCCCGGAAGGTTCAGTCTTCCAGCGGTTCCGGCGGGTGGGCATCGCGGCCCCTGCCGAATGTATAGCCGGTTTCCACCGCCTTGCGGCCGAACTTGTCGCGCAGCGCATCGATGGCGCCTTCGGCCATGGCGCGCTTGCGCGACTGCACGTCGACCAGATCCGGCGGATCCGCCTTGTTGTCATCGGACAGGTCGCTGACGCCGATGCCGAGCAATCGAAATTTCGTTCCGTCCGTTTCCTTGCGAAGCAGCTCGACTCCGGTCTGAAAGATGCGGTCCGCGAGCCGGGTCGGGTCGCCGAGCTGGCGGTTGCGCGTGCGCAGCTTGAAATCCTGGGTCTTCAGCTTCAGCACCACCGTGCGTCCGGCAATGCCCGACTTTTTCAGCCGCGCCGAGACCTTTTCCGAAAGGCCCCTCAGCACCGCGACCAGTTCATCCAGCGATGCGATATCAGTGTCGAATGTGGTTTCGGCCGATACGCTTTTGGCGTCCTGGTCAGGGTCGACGCGGCGGACGTCCTCACCGCGCGAAAGCCGGTAGAGCCGGTCGCCCATCGTGCCGTAGCGGCGCATCAGGTCGCCACGCTCCATCTTCTGAAGCTGGCCGATGGTGCGGATGCCGTCGCGCTCAAGCGTGGCGTTGAAAGCCTTGCCGACGCCCCAGATCATGGTCACCGGCTGCACCGCCAGGAAGCCGACCGCCTCGGCCTCGCCGATGACGGAAAAACCGCGCGGCTTGCGGAAGTCCGAAGCGATCTTGGCGAGGAATTTGCAATAGGAGAGGCCGGCGGAAACGGTGATGCCGACCTCCTTCTCGACGGCCAGCGCAAAGCGCGCCAGCACCACCGCCGGTGGCAGGCCGTGCAGCCGCTCGGTGCCGGCGAGGTCGAGAAACGCCTCGTCGATCGACAGCGGCTCGACCAGCGGCGTCAGCGCTTGCATCATGGCGCGCACCTCGCGGCCGACACGTACGTATTTGTCCATGTTGGGTGGGATCACGACCGCCTCGGGGCAGGCCTCGAGTGCCTTGAACATCGGCATGGCCGAGCGCACGCCCCGGATGCGGGCGATGTAGCATGCGGTGGAGACAACCCCGCGCTTGCCGCCGCCGATGATCAGCGGCTTGTCCTTGAGCGCCGGATTGTCGCGCTTTTCGATCGCGGCGTAGAAGGCGTCGCAGTCGATGTGGGCCAGATGCAGCCGGTAAAGCTCTGGATGGCGGGCAAGGCGAGGGCTGCCGCAGCGCTCACAGCGGCGCGTTTCACTGCGCTGAAACGTCAGGCAGTCACGGCAAAAACCGTGATCGGGATTGTTGACAGGGGCCGCCATCGCTGCGAACATAAAGAGAACAGAGGCAATGGTACGACAGTGCAGGGTCAGCGACAAGCTTGGCCTGGGGAGAACCGTATGAGCACGACCATAGTGCCGCTGGCGCCTGAGCTTTGGCCCGATTTCGAGGACCTTTTCGGCAAGCAGGGCGCTTGCTATGGCTGCTGGTGCACGCATTTCCGGTTGGCGCCGGTGGCGCGGCGCGAGAGCAGCCGCGAACGCAACAAGGACCACATCAAGGCGCGCATCGAAGCCGGCCCGCCGCCCGGTCTGCTGGCCTTCGAGGACGGTAAGGCGGTTGGCTGGATGCAGATCGGACCACGCGCCGACGTGCCCGAATGGAACAACAAGGGCAGGGGTTCGGCGCCGATCGATCCCGGCGACGCTTCCGATCCGGCCGTATGGGCGATCTCCTGCTTTTTCATCCGCGCCAAAGCGCGCGGCCAGGGCATCACCCATCGCCTCGTCGAGGGCGGCGTCGATTTCGCCCGCAGCAACGGGGCACGGCTTGTCGAGGCCTGTCCGATCGACCTGTCCCGGGACTCACGTTCGATCGGCCTGTTCGTCGGCTCGTCGGGGGTGTTCGAGAAGGCCGGTTTCGAGCGGCTCGTCGAGCGCAAGGCCGGCCGGCCGCTGATGCGGCTGGTGCTCAAACCGGCAGCTTGACTGTCATCATCTTGCAGTTGTGATGGTATTTCCCTACCAGAAGTACGAAACGTTTTTTGCCTTTTCGATCCAACGGAGAATTGCTGTGAACCGTATGTTGCCAACTGCCTTTACCGCGCTGCTGTTCTGCGCGCCCGCTTTCGGCCAGACCGTCGACAGCCAGGGGGCGAAGCAATTGTCCGATGACCTGTCGCGCTATGTCGGCAAGCAGGCGCTCGACAAGGGCATTCTGAAGGTCTCGGTCGAAGGCGCCGCTTACAAGATCGTGTTCGATTTCAAGGCGTTGGCGGCGAGCTTTCCAGACCAGAAGCTGGGGAAATTCGACTTTGCCCCTTACGCCTTGATGGTCAAGCCGCGCAGCGACGGCACCTGGGATGTCTCGATAGACTTTTCGCAGAGCGCGTCCTTCGAGTTCAACGGGCCCGAGGGGCTGCAAAGCACGCAGTTTTCGATCAAGGACGGCAAGGGTTCCGGCGTCTACGATTCCAAGCTGGCGGCCTTCATCAGCGGCGCCAGCTCGATGGCTGGCATGACGATCACTTCGAAGGATGGCAAGGAGCAGGTGGATGCCAGTGCCGGCGCGGCCACCGCGACCATCGCCGCCACCAAGGCCGCCAATGGCGGCGTTGATTTCACGACGTCGCAGAAAGTTTCGAATTTCGTCGAAGCGATCAAATTCAATGATCCCGAGAGCGGGCTGAATTTTCCGGTCACGGTGAAGTCGCCGGAATTGTCGGTGGAAGCCAGCGGCAAGGGCGTGCAGACCAGGCCGCTGCTCGACCTCCTGGCATTTGCCGTGGCCAATGAGGACGAGAAGACGCTGAAGGCAAACCAGGCGCAGCTGAAGTCGCTTCTGCTCGCCGCGCTTCCGGTGTGGGAGCGCATCGACGGCACCTATGGCTTCAAGGATTTCGCGGTCGACAGCCCGATCGGCACGTTTGGGGCGACCCAGCTCAGCACCGCGTTCGGCAGCGACGGCGTTTCCCAGAGCGGCAAGATCACCTATGGCATCAAGGCATCGGGGCTGACCGTGCCGCAGCAGCTTTTGCCGAGCTGGAGCGTGGCGCTGCTGCCCACCGATATCGATCTCAACTTCGGCGGCGCCAATATCGATCTCGACAGCATGGCGAAGAAGGCGATCGAAGCCTTTGATCTCAATCAGGATCCGCCGCTGTCGCCCGAGTTCGGCGACCAGCTCAAAGCCGACTTCCTGGCCAAGGCGCCGAAGGTCGTCATCGGCCACAGCACCGTGAAGAACAAGGATATGGAAATCGCGCTGGAAGGCGAGATGACAAGCTTCGGTGAGAAGCCCGACGCCAATCTTACGGTCGATGTCGCCGGCTTCGACAAGATCATGGAGCATCTGCAGGAAGCGGCGAAGGCTGAGCCGGAGCTGGGGCAGTACGTTCCCGTCGCTCTCATGGCCAAGGGTTTTGCCAAGACGCTGCCGGACGGCCGTCTGGAATGGGCTGTCAGCACAAAGGCCGACGGCTCGGTCACCGTCAACGGCGTCATGCTGAAGCCCGCCGATCCGGCGGTGGACGACAGCGTCGACGACAGTGACGGCGCCGACGACAGCAGTGGTGGCGACAATGGTGGTGGCGCCAATAGCGGCGGCAGCGATAATGGCGGAGCCGGTGCGAAACTGAGTCCTTGAGAGTTCGGCTCTAGACTCCTGTTTGACGCAATTCCCAAGGGAAAAGCGCTACGCGCTTTTTTCCCGGGAAAACCGTTTCACACTTTTCCTGGAATTGCTCTAGAGCCCCAGCGCGCCCACGATCTTCGGCGCGGCTTCATGCCAGTCCTGGACGACGATCACATCGTCCGGGACCGCCGGCAGGAACGCGCGTAGCGAATTGTCGGCCATCAGATGGAAAAGATTGGCGTCGGTGACCGATTCTCGCACCGACGCCAGATTGTGCGGCTGATCGTCGACGAACACCACCGGCCGGCCAGCCTTGCCGCGCAGCCTTGCCACGGCCGGTCCCTTGGCCATTTCGGTGGTCAGCAGCGGATAGTTCAGACCCAAGGCATCGAGATGGGCGCGGCGCACGGCACGATGCCTGTGCGGCATGGCCGTCAGCAATATGATTTCCGCGCGGTCACCGAGCCCTGCCAAGGCTTCCGCGGCGCCGTCGGTGATGCTCTGCCAATCGGCTTGCGCGTCGAAGAAATCGCCCAGGAGCGTCGTGACTTCGGGCTGTTCGATCAGGCGACCGCTGGCCGTTTCGGCAATGTTGCCGGTCAGCCGGAAGGACGCCAGCGTCAGGCCATAGCCGCGCGACTTGAGGAAATGCGGGAAGGGGCGGATGAATTCGAGCACGACGTCGTCGACGTCGAGCACAAGCAACGGCCGGTCGTCGTCGGCCAGTTCCTCGATCTGGCGCGCGGTCTCTGGATCATCGCTCATATGGAATGCTCATGGTTGTCGTCGCCGAGCGGCAGGGCGCGCAACGCCTTGCCGACGGCGGCCGGCGGCGTGCCGGTCTCCTCGGCAAAGCGCATCAGGGTCGGCTCGTGGGCGAGAATGAACTGCAGCACGCCGGCCAAAAAGCCAGACTCGCCGGCGGCCCTGCGGATCGAATGCGCCTCTATTCCGGTGATCGCCAGAAAGCGCGGCAACAGCTCCGGATCGGAGGCGACGAAGCCCAGCGCCTTGACGGCAAGGGTTTCCGCCTCTTCGCGCATTGACGCCGCGTTTGCCATCACTACCTTCGGTATGTGGAATGAGTCTCTTCCGCAGTAATGGCAAGAATTGCTTGCGGCAAGCCTTTACAGCGCGGCGCGCCGTTTGGACGCGCAGGAAGGCGAGGTGGAATTTGTGCTGCCTTGCAGCCCGAGGGTTTCCGTTTCGTCAATCATATTGCCGTATAGTGAAGCAGGGTTTGGTGCGTTCAACCAGGGGCGCATGACGGCCACCTTCGATCGGAAGGACGGCCGGGACGGGATGTCGATGCCTAAGAAGGTCATGATCGTCGAGGACAATGAGCTCAATATGAAGCTCTTTCGGGACCTCATAGAAGCGAGCGGCTACGAAACGGTGCGCACCCGTAATGGTCTGGAAGCGCTCGATCTGGCGCGTCAGCACCGGCCCGATCTCATCTTGATGGACATCCAGCTGCCCGAAGTGTCGGGGCTGGAAGTGACCAAATGGCTGAAGGAAGATGACGATCTGCACGTCATTCCGGTCATCGCGGTGACCGCCTTCGCCATGAAGGGCGACGAGGAACGCATCCGCCAGGGCGGCTGCGAGGCTTATATTTCAAAGCCGATCTCGGTGCCGCGTTTCATCGAAACCATCAAATCCTATCTGGGCGATGCCTGATGTGCCATTCCAGCCGAGCCGGAGCCTTGTGAAATGACCGCGCGGATCCTCGTCGTCGACGACATCCCTGCCAATGTGAGGCTGTTGGAGGTCCGGCTGCTGGCCGAATATTTCGAGGTGCTGACCGCCACCAACGGGCCAGACGCGATCGAGACCTGCGAGAACGGCAAGGTCGATGTCGTGCTGCTCGACGTGATGATGCCCGATATGGACGGGTTCGAGGTTTGCCGCAGGCTGAAGAGCGATCCGGCGACGTCGCACATCCCGGTGGTGATGATCACCGCGCTCGACCAGGTGTCCGACCGTGTGCGAGGGCTCGAGGCCGGCGCCGACGATTTCCTGACCAAGCCGGTCAACGACCTTCAGCTGATGACGCGCGTCAAGAGCCTGGTCCGGTTGAAGTCGCTGACCGATGAACTCAGGCTGCGTGCCTCGACGACGCGCAACATCGGCATCGAAGAGCTGCTGAGCCGCAATTTCGCGTCGGAAGACACGACGCCGAAAGTGCTTTTGATCGACGAGCGCAAATCGTCGGTCGAGCGCATGCAGAAGATGTTGCGTGATCGCGCCGATCTTGACGTCAACAGCGATCCGCATGCCGGGTTCTTCCAGGCCGCCGAGACGTCCTATGAATGCGTGATGATTTCGACGGCCTTCGCCGATTTCGATCCGCTCAGGCTCTGCTCGCAGCTGCGCTCGCTCGACCGCACCCGTTTCGTGCCGATCATCCTTTTGGCGGATGAGGGCGAGGAGGAGCGCATCATCCGCGGCCTCGAACTCGGCATCAACGACTATCTGATGCGGCCGATCGACCAGCAGGAGCTGACGGCGCGGCTGCGCACCCAGGTGCGCCGCAAGCGCTACAACGACCAATTGCGTGCCAGCGTCACCCAGACCATCGAGATGGCGGTGACGGACGGCCTGACCGGGCTGCACAATCGCCGCTATCTTGACAGCCATCTGCAGACGCTTTTCGACCGCGCCGTGGCGCGGCGGCGGCCGCTGTCGGTAATGATCACCGATCTCGACCGCTTCAAGTCGATCAACGACGCGCACGGCCATGATGGCGGCGACGAGGTGCTGCGGGAATTTGCCCGGCGGCTGCGCAAGAATGTCCGGGGTATCGATCTTGCCTGCCGGTTCGGCGGCGAGGAGTTCGTGGTGGTGATGCCGGACACCGATGGCGCAGTGGCTGAAAAAGTGGCCGAACGCATCCGCGCCGAAATCGCCCAGATGCCGTTCGCCATCGGTACCGATGGCAAGACGATCGAGGTCACCGTCAGCGTTGGCGTGTCGTCGGTGCTGAAGGGCGTGGATACGGTGGCGGCGCTGATGAAGCGCGCCGATCTCGCGCTTTACGAAGCCAAGAGCGGCGGCCGCAACCGCGTGGTTGCCAAGGCGGCGTAGTCCTCCGCGCCTGATTGTCCGGTCAATCCAACAAGGTTAGCCATTTACCTTAATCCAAGCGATTCGCGAGCCTTGGTTAAGAAACTGTTGATTTTCATAAGCTCTTGCGCAAATGTGCAGTGCAAGACGAAGCCGGCACGAGGATAGATAGCCGGCTCGATCCCTAGAAATACCCCATGATGCTCAGGTCCGCCGCATCTCCTGGGTCCGTGGGGTCGGCCGGCCGGCGCTGGCACATAGTGGCCTCCTCGTACCGCTGCCAAACGCCGACCGGCCCCCTTTGTTTCAAGCCTGCGTAAAAGCCCCGAAAGGGGCTTTTTTCTTGCGCGGAAGAATCTGAATAACGTTTGCTGGGCAGTGGCGGCTTCAGCTGCGGCGGCGCGACTGCGAACTGCCGTTTTGGGCTGTCGTTCATCCAGGGCAAGGAGAGGACCTCTCTCCACTTTGTACATATGGCGCACAAGGGGCTTGCGGCAAGACCCACCTGTTCCCGTAAAACCGCGGCCCCAGCCAGCGGAAACGGGAGATGAGAATGGGTGTTGTGTCGCCAGCAGACGGATTGCATCGGGATCATGCTGTGGTCATCGTCGGGGCTGGTCCGACCGGGTTGATGCTGGCCGGCGAACTCGCTTTGGCCGGCATCGATGTCGCCATCGTCGAGCGCCGCCCGAACCAACAGCTGATCGGCTTGCGTGCGGGTGGCCTGCACGCACGCACCATCGAGGTGCTTGATCAACGCGGAATTGCCGACCGGTTCCTCTCTCAGGGGCAGCGCTTCCCGACCGTTGGCTTCCACATGATCCGGTTGGACATCGGCGATTTTCCCACGCGGCATAACTATCTGCTGGCGCTGCGGCAAAACCATATCGAGCGGATATTGGCCGACTGGATCAGCGAATTGGAGGTGCCGATCTACCGCGGACAGGACGTCACTGACTTCGCGCAGGACGATGACGGCGTCGATGTGGAGCTGTCCGATGGCCAGCGGTTGAGGGCGCAATACCTCGTCGGCTGCGACGGAGGACGCAGCACGATCCGCAAGGCGGCGGGCATTGAGTTCGCCGGACAGGATCCGACGATGAGCTGGATGATCGCCGAGGTCGAAATGTCTGGGGAACCGGCATTGGGCTTTCGCAGCGACGCCTACGGAATTCACGCGATAGGCAAGGTCGAGGAAGGCGGCCGGGTGGGTGTCGTGCTGACCGAGCGGCAACTGACGATCAGCGGCGAACCGACGCTGGGCGATCTCAGCGAGGCGCTCGTCGCGGTCTACGGTACCGATTTCGGGGTCCACAGCCCGACTTGGCTCTCCCGGTTCACAGATACGACACGCCAGGCCTCCGCCTACCGCGACAGACGCGTCCTGTTGGCCGGCGACGCCGCGCATATCCATCCGCCGATGGGCGGGCAGGGGCTCAACATCGGTGTGCAGGACGCGGTCAATCTTGGATGGAAATTGGCCCAGGTGGTCAAGCGGATCTCACCGGAAAGCCTGCTCGACAGCTACCATGCCGAACGCCATCCGGTCGCCGCGCGCGTCTTGCGCAACACGATGGCGCAGGTTGCGCTTCGTCGTACGGATGCCAGCACCAAGGCATTGAACGACATCTTTGCCGAACTGCTCGGCATGGAAGAGCCGCGCAAACGGATCGCCGCGGAGATGTCCGGCCTGGATATCCACTACGATCTCGGCGTGGGACATCCGCTGCTTGGGCGGCGATTGCCCGACCTCGACCTGGTCACCGCCGGCGGTCCGGTGCGGGTCTTCAGCTTGCTGCTCGATGCCCGGCCGGTGCTTCTCAACCTCGGTGAACCAGGCAGGCTGGACATTGCGCCCTGGGCGGATCGGGTTCGGCGGATCGACGCGTCATATGCCGGTGCCTGGGAGCTTCCGGTGCTCGGGACGGTCGCCGCGCCCGACGCCGTCTTGATCCGGCCGGATGGCTATGTGGCCTGGGTTGGGATTGGAACCCGAGAGGGGCTGGCTGAGGAGCTGACCACCTGGTTCGGACCGTCCGCCGCACGTTAGCGACACGCCTTAGAGTAGAGCAGTTCACCGTTTCACGGAAACGGCGAACCGCTCTAACCCCTTGTTTTGACGCAATTCCGGACGGAAAACCGTTTTACACTTTTCTTGGAATTGCTCTAGGAATGGTGCCGCAGGCCTTTGGGTCAGAAGCGTTCGCGATAATCGCGCGGGTTTGTGCCGAGGACGCGTAGAAAGCCGCGCCGCATCGTTTCTTCCGACCCGAAGCCGCAGCGGCGGGCCGTCCGGTTGACGGCCTGGCCCTGTTCCAGCATCCGTCGCGCCGCCTCGATCCGGATCTCCTCGATCGCGCGTGCAGGTGTGCGGCCCGTTGCCTCCCGATAGTGCCTGGAGAAACTGCGCGGGCTCATATTGGCGCGCTCGGCCAGGTCCGGCAGCGAAAGGTCGCCGTCCAGATTGTCCTGAATCCAGCCATGCAGCCGGTCGAAGCGTTCGTCGCCTTGCTGCAGCTTGAGCGTCTGGCTGAACTGCGCCTGGCCACCGGGTCGTTTCAGGAAGACCACCAACTCGCGTGCCACCGCAAGCGCCACGCGCCGGCCAAGGTCGGCCTCGACGAAGGAAAGGGCGAGATCTATGCCCGCCGTGACGCCTGCCGACGTCCAGACATTGCCGTCACGGATGAAGATCGGATCGGGTTCGAGGCGGACCGCTGGAAAGCGCCGCGCGAACTCGGCGCAGCGTCCCCAGTGGGTAACCGCACGCCGGCCGTCGAGCAGTCCTGCCGTCGCCAGAAGCATGGCGCCACTGCACACGGAAGCTGTTCGCGTGGCGTCGTGCGAGCGGCCGATGATCCATTGGACGAGTTGGGGATCCTCGCAGGCTGCGTTGACGCCCCATCCGCCAGGCACGATCAGCGTGTCGATCTCCAGCCCGTGCACCGGCAGCGCCGCTGCCTCCAGCACGAGACCGGCCGATGTCCTGATCTGCGGCGAGGCGGCGACGACCGCGACCTCGTAGGGAACTGGTTCGCCGGCCTGCGTCCTGAAGTCGTTGGCGCTGGCGAAAACCTGCAGCGGCCCGCTGACATCGAGGAGCTGGATGTCGGGATAGGCAAGAATTTCGATACGGCGCATGGCGATTTGGCTTGAAACGAGGGATGATTGGCGATCGTGCCAAAGCATGATGCCTTAGGTTGACCGGAGTCAACCTATGGAGAGTTCCATGAGCCTTCGTTTCGGCATCCTCGTCTTCCCCAATGTCCAGCAGCTCGACCTCACCGGCCCTTATGAAGTCCTGGCATCGGCAAAGGGCGCCGAGGTCGAATTGATCTGGAAGGATCGCAATCCGGTGATGTCGTCGACGCGGCTGTCGCTCAACCCAACGGCGACCTTCGACGATTGTCGGCCTCTCGATGTGCTGTGCATTCCAGGTGGCGGCGGCGTCAATCCGCTGCTGGAGGACCAGGCCGTCCTCGATTTCGTGCGGGAGCGTGCTGCGCAGGCACGCCATGTCACCTCGGTATGCAGCGGCGCCCTGGTGCTTGGTGCCGCCGGCCTGCTCAAAGGCAAGCGGGCGACGACGCATTGGTACGCGCATGATTTCCTCGCCGAGTTCGGCGCCATTCCAGTCGACGAGCGAATTGTCGAGGACGGAAACCTGATAACCGCCGGCGGCGTCACCTCGGGGATCGATTTCGGTCTCGCTTTGGTCGCCAGGCTTCTCGGTCAGGCCGAGGCCGAAACGGTGCAGCTCTCGCTCGAATATGCCCCGGCTCCTCCGTTCCAATCGGGCACGCCCGCACAGGCTTCGCCTGCCGTGCTGGCGGAGGCAAAGAAGCGGCTCGCTGGCTCGAGGCGGGTTCGCGAGGACATGTTCGCGCGCTGGCGCGCCACGCGCGCAGCCGTCACGCCGGCGTAAAGCCAAGCATGAACTGACGGGCCGAACGGCGCCATGGCGCGCCGTTCGGCCCGTCCTCGTTTCGGCTGTTGACACGTCTCTCCGTCCGTGCAGAATTGGTTGGACCATTGGACCATTGGACCACTTGCGCGGCTTCGGGGAGAATTTGTGGACCAGAACAGCCTGCCACCCATTCAGACGACGGCGCGCGATGACGCCGTGCTGAAGGCGTTGGTGGGCTTTGTCCGCGCCGAATCCCTGCAGCCCGGCGAGCGGCTTCCGACCGAGCGTATCCTGGCCGAGCGGCTGAAGGTCAGCCGCAACACGGTGCGCGAGGCGCTGACACGCTGGGAGGGGCTAGGTCTTGTCGAGCGCCGGCAAGGCAGCGGCACTTACCTCAAGGCGGCCGTGTCAGCCGACATGCTGCACATGCCGCTGACGCTGGCGGGCGGCAACGATTTCACCAGCCTGATGCAGACACTGGAAATCCGCCGCGCGCTGGAGGCGGAAGCAGCGGCCCTTTGCGCCGAGCGCGCCAGCCCGGCCGATATCGCCGAGATCGAGCGCAAGCTCGACATCATGGAGCAGGCTTTTCGCACCCGCGACGGCATGTCTTCGGAAGAGGACTGGGAGTTCCACCAGGCGATCTACCGGGTCTCCGGCAATCCGCTGTTCGAGCAGATCATCGCTGCCATGCACGAGTTGTTCCACCGCTTCTGGGAGCATCCGCTCGGCGTGCGTGATTTCGGCCACGCCAGCTTTCCCTATCACCGCACCATGTACGAACGCATCATCGCTCGCGACCCGCAAGGCGCCCGTGCCGAGGCGCTCAAGCTGATCGCCACCGTCGAGGACGATCTCAGGCGCGGTGCGGCCAAACTCAAACTTCCGAGCCAGACATGAACGAGCATCCGACCAGTTTCGATTACGACTATCTCGCCGAGGCGGCGACACTGCTGGCGCATGACGAGCCGTTCCCCGGCGGTGCGGTGGTGCCGCCGATCTACCAGACGTCGCTGTTCACCTTCGCCAACTATGCCGAAATGGCCGACACCTTTGCCGGCAAACGAAAGCAGCCGATCTATTCGCGCGGCGACAATCCGACGGTGATGGAGTTCGAGGCGCGCGTGGCCGCGCTCGAGGGCGCCGAGGCCGCGCGCGGCTTCTCCAGCGGCATGGCGGCGATCAGCGCCACCGTGCTTGCCTTCGTCGGGGCTGGCGAGCGCATCGTGGCGGTCCGCAATTGCTATGGCGATGCCTACCGGCTGTTCGAGCGGCTCCTACCGCGGCTCAACATCAAGGTCGACTATGTCGACGGCTCCGATCCGGATGCGGTGGCGGCGTCACTTCCCGGCGCCAAGCTGCTTTATCTGGAAAGCCCGACCTCGATGATGTTCGAGCTGCAGGATATCGCGCACCTGACCCGGCTGGCGAAAGAGCAGGGCATCATCACCACCATCGACAATTCCTGGGCCTCACCAGTGTTCCAGAAGCCGATCACGCATGGCGTCGACCTGGTGCTGCACTCGGCCTCGAAATATCTCGGTGGCCACAGCGACACCGTCGCCGGCGTGGTGGCGGGTTCGGCCGCGCACATCAAGCACATCAACGAGCAGACCTATTCTTATCTCGGCGGCAAGCTGTCGCCGTTCGAGGCCTGGCTGCTGCTGCGCGGCCTGCGCACGCTGCCGCTGCGCCTGCCGCACCACATGAAGAGCGGCCTGACCATAGCCGAACGGTTGAAGGCGCACGCCAATGTCGAGCGGGTCAATCATCCCGTCTATTCGAACCATCCGGGCAAGGCGACGCTGGCGGGATATGCCGGTCTGTTCTCCTTCGAGGTGACGGACGATATCGACATCCCCGTCTTCGTCGACGCGCTGAAATATTTCCGCATCGGCGTCAGCTGGGGCGGGCATGAAAGCCTGGTCGTGCCGGCCAAGGCGTCGCTGGAGCAGACGCCGGGACTGAATTCGATGGCGCGCTTCGGCGTCAGCCCCCGAACCATCCGCTTCAATGTCGGATTGGAAAGTGTCGAAGACCTCTGGGCCGATGTGGCCCAGGCCTTCGAAAAAGCCAGAAAATAACAAGCGGGTTCAAAATGGGAGTCTTGAACATGAAAAAACTGACCGTCATGCTTGCCACCGTTGCGGGGCTGGCGATTTCCGCCGGGAGCGCGCTGGCCGATTCGACCCTGAAAATGGTCGAAGTCATCACCAGCCCGCCGCGCACCGAATTCCTGAAAAAGCAGATCGCCGAGTTCGAAGCCGCCAATCCCGGCGTCAAGGTCGAGCTGATCTCGCTGCCCTGGGGCCAGGCTTTCGAAAAGTTCCTGACCATGGTGCAGGCCGGCGACACGCCCGACGTGGTCGAGATGCCGGAACGCTGGATGGGCCTCTATGCCAACAATGCGCAGCTCGAGGACCTTGGCCCCTATATGGCCAAATGGGACGACGCCAAGACGCTGGGCGAGCGCGCCAAGCAGTTCGGCTCGACCGTCAACAACACCCAGTTCATGATCCCTTACGGCTACTATGTGAACGCGCTGTTCTGGAACAAGAAGCTGTTCAAGGAGGCTGGTCTCGATGGCCCGCCGGCCACGCTCGACGATTTCATCGCCGATTCCAAGAAGATCTCGGCCATCCCTGGCAAGTACGGCTATTGCCTGCGCGGCGGCCCCGGCGCCTTCAATGGCATGCACATGTTCATGAACATCGCCGCCGGCAAGGGCGGCTACTTCAACGAGGACGGCACCTCGACCATCAACGACGAGGGCTCGGTCAAGGGCCTGCAGATGCTGGCCGACATGTACAAGGACGGGCTGGCGCCGAAGGATGCGGTGAGCTGGGGCTTCAACGAAACCGTCACCGGCTTCTATTCCGGCACCTGCGCCATGCTCAACCAGGATCCGGACGCGCTGCTCGGCATTGCCGACAAGATGAGCGCCGACGACTTCGCCGTGGCGCCGCTGCCTGTCGGGCCAAGCGGAAAATCCTATCCGACGCTCGGCTACGCCGGTTGGGCGATGTTCGCCAACTCGCAGCACAAGGACGATGCCTGGAAGCTGATGGCGACGCTCTTGTCGCCCAAGGACAATCTGGAATGGGCCAAGGAAGTCGGCGTCGTACCGATCCACAACGGCGCCGACCAGGATCCCCATTTCAAGACCGAGCAGTTCAAGGGCTGGTTCACGGAGCTCAGCGACACTTCCAAATATGAAATGGTGACGCCGCCGACGCATCTGGAAAACCTCGGCAATTTCGTCGATCAAGTGGCGATCAAGAACTTCCAGGAAGTGCTGCTCGGCCAGAAGACCGCCAAGGACGTCGCCGACCAATGGGCTGCCTTCCTGACCAAGGAACAGCAGGATTGGCTGGCGAAGAACAAGAAGTAGGCGCAGCTTCTTCCTTCTCCCCGTTCACGGGGAGAAGGTGTCACGAAGTGACGGATGAGGGGCGGGGCCAGCACCCCAAGGTTCGCGCTGCCCCTCATCTGCCTGCCGGCATCTTCTCCCCGTATAGTGACGGGGAGAAGGACGCTGTCCCCGACGCCGCTCCAGGGAACCGATCCTCACCAATGACCTATGCCGTTTCCGAAATACGATCCGCAGGCAAGCCGCGCCGCAAGCGGCTGTCGCATGCCGCCATCGAGCCCTGGCTCTATCTCAGCCCGGCGATCATCCTGCTGGTCGTGGTGCTTTTGGTGCCGCTCGTCATCGGCATCAGCTACTCCTTCCGTAAATTCTCGGCCTTCAAGTCGGAATATGTCGGGCTTGGCCAGTATCAGGCGATGTTTTCGGACCAGGTGCTGGGGCAGGCGCTGGTCAACACGCTGTGGTGGACGGTCGCCAGCCTGTTCTTCCAGTTCTTCCTCGGCCTTGGCCTGGCGCTGCTGCTCGACAAGCCGTTCTGGGGCCGCAAGGCGGTGCAGGCGCTGGTGTTCCTGCCTTGGGCGGTGCCGTCCTTCCTGTCGGGCCTGACCTGGGCCTGGCTGTTCAACCCGATCGTTGGGCCGCTGCCGCACTGGTTGTTCGCCCTGGGGCTCAGAGCCGACCCGACCACCAGCATCCTGTCCGATCCGGCCACCGCGATGTGGGGGCCGATCATCGCCAATGTCTGGTTCGGCATTCCGTTCTTCGCCATCACGCTTCTGGCGGCGCTGAAGTCGATTCCATCGGAACTGCATGAGGCGGCCGCGATCGACGGCGCTTCGCCCTGGCAGCGCTTCACCAAGGTGACGCTGCCATTCCTGGCGCCGACCATCGCCATCACCGTGATGCTGCGCACCATCTGGATCGCTACCTTCGCCGACCTGATCTTCGTCATGACCGAGGGTGGCCCGGCCGGCTCGACCAATACGGTGCCGGTCTACATCTATGTCAGCGCCTTCAAATCGCTGGACAAGGGCTATGCCTCGGCGGTCGCCGTGCTGTTGCTCGTCCTGCTGATCGTCTATGCGATTGCGCTGATCGCCATCCGCCGCTCCCTGGTGAGGCACGTCTGATGATCGCCGGACGCTCAGCCTCGCAACGCTTTTTCGGTGGCATCGGCCTCTACGCGGCAATCGGTGTCTACCTGATCTTCGCTCTGTTCCCGATCTACTGGACACTGAAGATTTCGGTCACGCCGGAGCGGCTGCTCTATTCCGAAGGCGTCACCCTCTGGCCGTCACACATGACGCTGCAGAATTTCGTCACCGTGCTCGAAGCCACCGATTTCCCACGCTATTTCCTCAACAGCGTCATCGTCTCGGTGTCGACGGCCGCATTGGTGACGGTCATCGCCACACTCGCCGGCTACGCCATGTCGCGCTTTACCTTCCGCGGCAAGGCGACGCTGGCGCTGATGCTGCTTCTGACCCAGACCTTCCCGCTGGTGATGGTCATTCCGCCGATCTACCGCGTCATGGGGCAGATCGGTCTGATCAACAGCCTGACTGGGCTGATCATCATCTACACCGCCTTCAACACCGCCTTCGCCACCTTCCTGATGCAGTCCTTCTTCGACGGCATCCCGAAGGATCTGGAAGAGGCGGCGATGATCGACGGCTGCACCCGTGCACAGGCGATGCGCAAGGTCATCGTGCCGCTGACGCTGCCCGGCATGGGGGCGACGCTCGGTTTCGTCTTCACCGCCGCCTGGAGCGAGCTTCTGTTCGCGCTGATGCTGATTTCCAGCGACGACCAGAAGACTTTTGCTGTCGGCCTGCTCACCTTCATCGGCAAGTTCGCCGTCGACTGGGGGCAGATGATGGCGGCGTCGATCCTGGCGCTGATCCCGGTGTGCATCTTCTTCGCTTTCCTGCAACGCTATCTCGTCACCGGCCTGATCGCCGGTGCCGTCAAAGGATAGATCGATGGCCTCTGTCACACTCGAAAAGGTCCGCAAGGACTATGGCGCTGTCCGCGTCCTGCACGCGGTCGACCTCGAAATCGCCGATGGCGAGTTCGTCGTCCTGGTCGGTCCTTCCGGCTGCGGGAAATCGACATTGCTGCGCATGATCGCCGGGCTGGAGGAGGCTTCCGGCGGCGAGATCCGCATCGGTGAAAGGCTGGTCAATGACGTGGCACCCAAGGACCGCGACATCGCCATGGTGTTCCAGTCCTATGCGCTCTATCCGCATATGGACGTGTCGAAGAACATGGGCTTCAGCCTGCTGTTGAAGAAAGCGGAGAAGACGACGATCGATGCCAGGGTGGACGGTGCGGCCAAGCGGCTGGGCCTGGACGCATACCTTCAGCGCCTGCCGCGCCAATTGTCGGGTGGTCAGCGCCAGCGCGTCGCCATGGGCCGCGCCATCGTGCGCGATCCCAAGGTCTTCCTGTTCGACGAGCCGCTGTCGAACCTCGACGCCAAGCTGCGTGTGCATATGCGGGCCGAGATCAAGGCGCTGCACCAGCAATTGAAGACCACATCGGTCTATGTCACCCACGACCAGATCGAGGCCATGACCATGGCCGACCGGATCGTCGTCATGCATGACGGGCTGATCCAGCAGGTCGGCGCGCCGCTCGATCTCTACGACCGGCCGGCCAACATGTTCGTCGCCGGTTTCATCGGTTCACCAGGCATGAACTTTTTGCCGGCGACGGTTCGCAAGGGCGCCACTTCGGAGGCCGTGCTTGCGGATGGTCAGGCGTTGACACTGCCGGACGGCCTGCCGCTGCAGAACGGCGACGCCATCACCGTCGGCCTGCGGCCCGAACATATCAGGCTGGCCGATGACGGTGCGCTGCAAGGCGAGGTGGGGGTGGTGGAGCCGCTCGGCCTGTCGACGCAGTTCTACGTCAAACTGGCCGGCCAGCAGCTCTGCGTCTTCGCCATGGGCCGCGCCGGGGTGAAGCCCGGCGACACCGTGCGGCTCGCGGCCGATCCGGCATCACTGCATCTTTTCGATCCGAAAAGCGGCGATCGCATCGGCTGAGGGAAACTCAGCCGGGGCTGAGGGCAGCCTCTGTCTTGCAAACAAAAACGCCGCCCGATGGGCGGCGTTTTTGTTTGCAAAGGGGAAAACCCAGATTACTTGATCTTGGTTTCCTTGAATTCGACGTGCTTCTTGGCGACCGGGTCGTACTTGCGGAACGACAGCTTGTCAGTCTTGGTACGGCTGTTCTTGCTGGTCACGTAGAAGAAACCGGTGTCGGCGGTCGACAGAAGCTTGATCTTGATGTTTGCGGCTTTGGCCATGATCTCAGTCCGTTATGTTCGTGGGGTTTTGGCCGCTGGAGCACGGGAAAACACCCGGACGCGGGAAACTTGGCGCGACACATAAAGAACGTGCCTGGAAAGTCAAGCCCGGCGAACCCGATGTGGCCCGCCCAGGCTGCCCATTACGCGTAAATCAGGCGTTTTCCGCCTCCGATACCGCAACCTTCTTCCAGTCTCCGGTCGTGTTCCACCAGCGATTCGGATTGGCGCGGTCGTCCAGCCCCTTGGAGCGGCTGGCGAGGATCGGTTGGATGCGGATCACCGGCTCCTGATAGGAATGGGCCTGGAAAATTGCCTCGACGACGCGGCTGGCCAGCGCCTGGTCGTCAGGCAGTTCGAATGAAATCTCGACCGTGCCCGGGCGGCGGCGCAATTCGGTTTCGGCACCGGCCGTGGCCCCCTCAAGCGGCCTGTAGCGCTCGATGCCGTGCGCCGACTGATAGGCGTTGCGGTCATACTTGCCCATGGCCAGCGGGGCGATCGCAACCACCGCGTCCATGATGCGATCAACATCCGCGGCCGGGGCCTGGAAGGTCACAAGCAGCAGAAGCGTCATGCGCAGGGATGTGGTTTCAAAGCCGCTGTCGATCATGGGAGTGTCCTCAACTTCCGATGTTTTTGGGACACTCTTCTAACCCAGCGCTCCTGACACGGTTCTGTCAGCAGCGGTGGCTGTGACAAAGAGTCAAAGCAGAATCTTGCGCACGAGCCTGATACCGACCAACGCCATATAGGCGGCGAAGAACAGGCCGAGCGACCAGCCGAAACCGGACGGACCGAACGCATCCATGCCGATGCCGATCGCCTGCGGGCCAAGCACCATGCCGACGCCATAGCAAAGCACGAAGGCGGCGTTGGCGGATGCCAGTTCGTGGCCGGAAAGCTGCGAGCCGAGATGGGCAAGGCCGATCGTGTACATGGCAGCGACCACGCCGCCCCAGACGAACAGCAGGGCGGCCATCAGGTGCCAGTTCTGGGCAAAGAAGGGCATGAACACTGTGCCGACGAGGCCGACGGTGGCGCAGGCAAGCAGCAGATAACGGCGATCGCTGACGCGATCGCTGATCATGCCGATCGGGATCTGCAGCAGCACGTTGCCGAGGCCGATCATGGTCAGCAGCAACGCCGCGTCGGCTTCGGAATAGCCGATGCGGTTACCGTAGATAGGGAACAGCGCGAAGCCGCCGGTTTCGACCGCACCGAAGACCAGCACGGCGGCGGTCGCCGACGGCACCAGCCAGATGTAGCGCAGGAAATTGCTGGTTTCGCCATCGGCCACAATGGTGGGGCTTTCGTTGCGCGCGGCCAGCACCGGTATGGCGGCGAGCGTCACCAGTACGATGATGACGCCGAACGGCCTGAAGCCGGAGCTGCCGAGATGGGCGAACAGCCATGGTCCGGCGGCAAAACCGAGCGACAGGACGGTGGCGTAGATACCAAGCACAAGGCCGCGCCGGTGCGGCGGCGCCGAGGTGCTGATCCAGAATTCCGACAGGATGAACAGCACCGTCAATGCGATATGCAGCACGATGCGCAGCGGAAACCACATCCAGAAGTCGGGTGCGAAATGGAAGCCGACGAAGGCGAGCGCGCCTGTGGCAATCATGGCGATCATGGTCCAGGCGACGCCAAAGCGCATGGCGAGTGGCGTGGCGAGCGGCGCGCCGGCGATCGAGGCCAAGCCGGCGACAGCCGTGTTGAGGCCGATCATCGAAGCCGAGTGGCCGCGCGTTTCCAGGATGACGCTGAGCAGCGGCATGCCGAGGCCAATGGCGATGCCGACGACGCTGATCGACGAGATCGCCGCCACCATCGGCAGCCAGTGTACGCGTTCGTCGCCCTGTGGTTGGGTATCGACCGTCATGGGATGCTGAATACTCTGTCTCTTTGATCTTGCGCAATTGCCGTGGGAAAACCGCGTCACACTTTTCCTGGGATTGCTCTACAGAAGTTCGCGGGTGAAGCGGTTGCGGACAAGCCGGTAGAAGGGGACGGGACCGCCCGGACGCAATAGTGGATCATGGATAAGGCGCTTTTCCAGCTCGTCCAGGATCATTCGGGTGATGTCGGGTATGTCGGCTTCCCTGGCCTTGGCAAGCGGCAGCCAGACCAGTTCCTCGAGTTCGTTGGTCGGTCCGCCATCAGGCAGTTCGACGGCGACATCGTTGCGCCAGGCGCTGAAGAAGCGCGTGTCGAAGCGGCGTACCCGGTTGGGCGGGGTGATGGCGCGCGCGATGAACCGCAGCGTCTCGAGCGAAGGTCTCACGCCGTGCTCGACAAAGCCTTGCCAGTCACGCTTGTCGGTCGCAAAGGCGGCCTTCTGCCCGATCAGCAGCCCGGCTTCCTCATAGGTCTCGCGAATTGCGGACAAGGCGACGGCGCGGGCACGCGCAGCACTGGTGCGGCCGGGGCCGGCAAGCAGCTTTGCCTCCTCGTCGCGATGCAATGCGGTGGCCGTCGCGATGCGGCTGTCGGCCGGATCGGTGCGGCCGCCGGGAAACACGAATTTTCCAGGCATGAAGGCGTGGCCGGCGTGACGGCGGCCCATCAGCACCAGCACCTCGTCGCCCTTGCGGTCGAGAAGAATCAGGGTCGCGGCGTCACGCGGACGCAAAGGCCGGCCGCTATGCGCGGCAAGACCCTTGTCGAGCTTGTCGACAGCCGCCTTGGTCATTGCTTCCATGCGCTGGACCTAGCGGAAACTTCTTGCAAACGAAAGTGGCCTTCCACGGTCGGTATGTTGCGCCAGCGGCGCTTCAGGCGCCGTTGTGGGACTCCGTCCCATCCTTTTCGCCACCGAATCCGTGCATATAGAACGCCCATTGCAATCCGATGACGGCGCCTTTGACGGGCTGCAGCAGCGCAACCGACAAAACGATGGTCAAGGGCACCCAGATGGCGATGTGCTGCCAGGTGGTGAGCGTCGAGGTCGCTTCGACGCCCATGAAGGCGCCAAGAACGATGTGGCCGACAATGACGATGACCAGATAGGCCGGCAGGTCGTCGGCGCGATGGTGATGGATTTCCTCGCCGCAGACGCTGCAGGTCTCGACGGTCTTGGTGAAGCTGCGGAACAGCTTGCCTTCGCCGCAATTCGGGCAGCGGCCCAAGAGGCCGCGCTTCATCGCCGTCCACAGCGGGCGGGCAACCCGGCCCGAGTGATGTTCGCCGCCGAAAACCTGTTCTTGTATCCCTAGTTCATTTGGCATCATCGTCTCCTGCCGCGCGAACCCGGTCGCGATTGCGACGCACGGGCGCGGCCCTTAGCCTTGTGAAACGACTTGCTGGAGCCTGGCAGGGGCTTCGGGTCGGTCAACATCTCGAAGCGCATCGCGCCAGCCATTGGCGCCACCTCGATGAGCCGAACCTCGACGCGGTCCGCGAGTTGGTAGCCTTTGCCCGAGCGTTCTCCGAACAGGGAGCGGGCCGTTTCGTCATATATATAGTAATCGCCGCCCAGAGTTGACACCGGGATGAAGCCATCTGCGCCAAACTGCGGCAATTGGACAAATAGTCCTGATTTGGTGACGCCGGAGATGCGAGCGTCGAAACGATCGTCGATGCGCTCGGCGAGATAAGCGGCAATCAGCCGGTCGACCGTGTCGCGCTCGGCCGCCATGGCGCGCCGTTCGGTGCCGGAGATCAAGACCGCAACGTCTTCGAGCCGCGCCTCCTCATCTTGCGTCAGCCCTCCCGGACCGAGGCCGAGTGCGGCGATAAGCCCGCGATGCACGATCAGGTCGGCGTAGCGGCGGATCGGCGAGGTGAAATGCGCGTAGCGCTTCAGGTTGAGGCCGAAATGGCCGATATTCCCAGGCGAATATTCGGCCTGGCTCTGCGAGCGCAGCACCACCTCGTTGACCAGCGCCTCATTGTCGGCGCCGCGCACGCGTTCCAGAATGCCGTTGAACTGGCTGGGCCGCATCTGCGCGCCGCGCGCCAGCGACAGGCCGAGCGTCTGCAGGAACTCGCGCAGCGATTCCTGCTTGGCGAGCGACGGCGCATCGTGGACGCGGTAGACCAGCGCCTGCTTCTTCGCCTCCAGCGTCTCGGCGGCGGCGACATTGGCCTGGATCATGAATTCTTCGATCAGCTTGTGGGCGTCGAGCCGTTCCGGCACGATGACGCGATCGACCGTGCCATCCGGCTTGAGCAGGATCTTGCGCTCCGGCAGGTCGAGTTCGAGCGGCTGGCGGCCGTCGCGTCCGCGCTTGAGGATCGCATAGGCATCCCATAGCGGCTTCAGCACCGTGTCGAGGATCGGGCCAGTCTTGTCGTCGGGCGCGCCGTCGATCGCCGCCTGCGCCTGCGGGTAGGCAAGCTTCGCCGCGGATTTCATCATCACGCGGTGGAAGGAGTGCCTGATCTTGTGACCATCGGCGGAGAAGGTCATGCGCACAGCGAGCGCCGGCCGATCCTGGCCCTCGCGCAGCGAACAGAGGTCGTTGGAGATGCGCTCGGGCAGCATCGGAACGACGCGATCGGGGAAATAGACCGAATTGCCGCGCTTGAGCGCTTCACGGTCCAGTGCCGTGCCATAGCGGACGTAGGCGGCGACATCGGCGATGGCGACGGTGGCAATCACGCCGCCGGGGTTCTTTTCGTCGAGATCGGGCGTCGCGAAGACCGCGTCGTCATGGTCCTTGGCGTCGGCCGGATCGATGGTGACCAGCGGCAGGTCGCGCCAGTCCTCGCGGTGATCCATCGTTGCCGGCTTGACGGCTTCGGATTCGGCGATGACATCGGCCGGGAAGATGTGCGGAATGTCGTGGGCGTGGATGGCGATCATCGAGACCGCTTTCTCGCTGGTCAGCGAACCCAGCACGTTGAGCACCTTGGCGCGAGGAAGCCCAAAGCGGGAGGCGCGCGCCGGCTCGACCTCGACCAGGTCGCCGTTCTTGGCGCCGTTCTGGAATTCCTTGTCGACGATCAGCTCCGGCTGGCGCCGCTCGACCGGCTCGATGCGGAAGGTGCCGTCCTGCAGCACGCGGAAGACGCCGAGTACCGCATCGGTGCGCTTCTCGAAGATCTTCATCACCCGGCCGGTATAGGCGGGGCCGGACGGGTCATCGGTCGGGAAGGTCTTGGCCAGAACGCGGTCACCGATGCCCGGTGCTGGGCCATTGCCGCTGCGCGAGACGCGGATCGAGACCACGGGCGGTTCGCCGGTGCCGACAGCCTCCGCCGGATGCGCCAGCAGGATGCCGTCGCCGTCGCGGCCAAAAATGTCGAGCACGGCGACATGGGGCAGGGCGCCGACGCGGGCCAACCGCTTGCGTTCCTTGGTGAGCACGCCTTCATCCTGCAGGTCGCGCAGGATATCCTTCAGCCAGATGCGATCGTCACCGCGCAGCGCGAACGCCTTGGCGATGTCGCGCTTTCCGGCACGGTCGGGATTTTCGGCGATGTAGCGCAGGATTTCGTCGCGCGAGGGCCTGTAGTCGTCCTTGACCTTGGCTCTCGTGTCGGCGGTGCGTGGATCGCCGTGGCTTCGTCCGGTGATCCTGCGCGCCACGCCGTCCTACCCTTTTTTCTTCGCCGCCGGCTTCTTGGCGGCTGTTTTCTTCGCTGCAGGCGCCTTGGCCGCCGCTGCCTTGCGGAACGGCTTCTTGCCGCCACCGCCCTTGGCTTCCTTCTCGGCAATCAGCGCCAGCGCATCTTCAATCGTCACAGATTGCGGATCCTTGCCCTTGGGCAGCGTGGCGTTGACCTTGCCGAAATTGACGTAAGGCCCGTATTTGCCGTCGCGCACGACGATCTTGCCGCCGCCATCGGGATGGTCGCCGAGTTCCTTCAGCGCAGCCGCAGTGCCGCTATTGCGGCCGCCCTTGGCCTTGGACTGCTTTTCGGCAATCACCGTGACGGCGCGGTTGAGGCCGATCGAGAACACATCCTCGATGCTGTCGAGATTGGCATAGGTGCCGTCATGCAGCACAAACGGGCCGTAGCGGCCGAGCCCGGCCGAGATCATCTTGGCGGATTCGGGATGCTTGCCGATATCGCGCGGCAGTGCCAGCAGGGCGAGCGCCTTTTCGTGGTCGATCGACTCGGGCGTCCAGCCCTTGGGCAGGCTCGAGCGCTTGGCTTCCTTGCCGTCGCCGCGCTGCAGGTACGGGCCAAAGCGGCCTGAGCGAAGCGTGATTTCCTCCGCCGTGTAAGGGTCCTTGCCGAGCACCTTGGTGCCGTCCTCGCCGCCGCCATTCTCGCCATTCGGGTTGGCGGCGTCGCCGAGCTGGCGGGTGAAGGAGCATTCGGGATAGTTCGAGCAGCCGACAAAGGCGCCGAACTTGCCGAGCTTCAGCGACAGATTGCCGGAGCCGCATTTCGGGCAGATGCGGGGGTTCGAACCGTCTTCCCTTGTGGGGAACACCAGCGGCGCCAGTTCCTCGTTCAGCGCATCGAGCACGTCGGTGACGCGCAGTTCCTTGATGTCGGCGACAGCTCCCGAAAAATCCTTCCAGAAATCGCGCAGCACGTCTTTCCAGGCGAGCTTGCCGTCGGAGATCTCGTCGAGCTTCTCCTCGAGCGACGCGGTGAAGTCGTATTCGACATAGCGCTCGAAGAAGCTTTCCAGGAAGGCCGACAACAGGCGGCCCTTGGCCTGCGGCACCAGCCGGCGCTTGTCGATCGTGACGTAGTCGCGGTCCTCGAGCGTCTTCAGGATCGCGGTGTAGGTCGACGGACGGCCGATGCCGAGCTCTTCCAGCTTCTTGATCAGCGTCGCCTCGGAATAGCGCGGCGGCGGCTCGGTCGTGTGCTGGGTGGCGTTGATCGCCTGGCGGGCAAGCTGCTCGCCGGCGCGGATTTCGGGCAGACGACGGTTTTCCTCGTCTTCCGCGTCGTCTTCCTTTTGGTCGGTGTAGGCGGCGATGAAGCCGTCGAAGCGGACGACCGAACCGACGGCACGAAGCTCGGCGGTGCGGGCGCCGTTCACTGCTTCGATCTCTACGGTGGTGCGCTCGATCTCGGCCGGCTGCATCTGGCTGGCGATGGCGCGCTTCCAGATCAACTCATAGAGCCGCATCTGGTCGGAATCGAGATATTGCCGGACCGATGCTGGGGTGCGCATGAAATCCGTCGGGCGGATGGCTTCGTGCGCTTCCTGGGCGTTCTTGGCCTTGGCGGTGTATTGGCGCGGCTTTTCCGGCAGGTATTTCGGGCCGAACTCCTTGGCGATGGCGTCGCGGGCAGCGTCGATCGCCTCCGGCGCCATCTGCACGCCGTCGGTTCGCATATAGGTGATCAGGCCGGTGGTCTCGCCGCCGATCTCCATGCCTTCATACAGCCGCTGCGCCACCTGCATTGTGCGCGTGGCGGAGAAGCCTAGGCCCGACGAGGCAGCCTGCTGCAGCGTCGAGGTGGTGAAGGGCGGGCCTGGATTGCGCTTGGTCGGCTTGGCTTCGACGGACAACGCCTTGAAGGTCGCGCCTTCAAGCATTCCCTTGATGTCGTCGGCTTGCGCCTTGTTGGCAATGTCGAGCTTTTGCAGCTTCTTGCGCTCAAAGGCGGTCAGCCGCGCTTCGAATGTGTCGTTGCGCGGCGTGCCCAGCAGAGCGGCGATCTGCCAATATTCCTCACGGATGAAGCGTTCGATCTCGGATTCACGGTCGCAAACCAGGCGCAGCGCTACCGACTGGACGCGACCGGCGGAACGGGCGCCCGGCAGTTTGCGCCACAGCACCGGCGACAGCGTGAAGCCGACGAGATAGTCGAGCGCCCGGCGGGCGAGATAGGCATCGACCAGCGGCGCATCGATCTGGCGCGGATTGGCCATGGCTTCCAGCACCGACGACTTGGTGATGGCGTTGAAGACGACGCGGCTGACCGACTTGTCCTTCAGCACGCGCTTCTGCTTCAGCACTTCCAGCACATGCCATGAAATGGCTTCGCCCTCACGATCCGGATCGGTGGCGAGGATCAGGCCGTCGGCATCCTTGACCGCCTTGGCGATGTCGGCGAGGCGCTTGCCCGAAGCGGTATCGACCGCCCAGGACATGGCGAAATCCTCATCCGGACGCACCGATCCATCCTTGGCCGGCAAATCGCGGACATGGCCGAACGAGGCCAGAACCTTGTAGTTCCTGCCGAGGTATTTGTTGATTGTCTTCGCCTTGGCCGGCGATTCGACGACGACGACGTCCATGAGGTCTCATATCAGCTGTGGTGCGGCAGAAGAATTCCGCTGCGCGCGACGAAATCTCGTTCTATTTGTCGCTCACATGGCCGCGCTTTTGCATCCGGTCAAGGGGAAGCGCCCAAATTGCGGGGCTGTCCGCAGCAATACACTCTTAGAGTGTATGGAGAAAATCACAGATTTCGGCTTGGAGAGATGACGGTCTCGAGTCAGCGGAAACAGCCCGGTTCATTTTTCCGCCGAGTCGAGGAAAATCCGGCTGCGTACAAAACTGGGACGACACCGTGACAGGCTGTCTGACGCTGGCCGCCGGCTGCATGGAGGGATGCCCGGCGACCAGCTTTTGTCCCGCCAGCCGGCGGGCAACGGTATCGAGGATCAGTCGGCTTTGACGATGTGCCAGACACCGGCGACGCCATCGCCGGTCACATCGCCGGCCTTCTTGTCCTTGATGAAGGTGTAGACCGGCTTGCCGTCATAGGCCCACATCTTGGTGCCGTCGGTGCGGTCGACAACGCTCCATTCGTCATCCGCCTTGGCGCCGGCCTCGGCCTTCAGCGGCGGCCAGTTGGTGGCGCATTTGTCGTAGCAGTTGGTCTTGCCCTTCTCGTCCTTGTCATAGGTGTAGAGCGTCATGCCCATGGCGTCGGTGTAGATCTTGGTGCCGTTGACTTCGGCCTCCTTCCACGCCTCGGCGGCGAAGGATGCGGCGGTGCTGAGCAAAAGTGCTGCCAGTCCTGTGGCTATGGTTTTCATGGAAATCTCCCTGGCTGATATTTGGAGACACGCGGGAAATCGCGGCCTCTTTGTATCAACGTCCAACGCAGGTGCTTTCGTCCCCGACGCGCACATGCGGCGATGACTTTCCACACAATGGTGATTGGCAGACGTACTGGACCGTCGCTATATCGTCGCCAAACAGTCGGAGCTTGGGAATGGCATTGGACATCGGCTATGTCAGCGCGATCGGGGCGGGGGCTATCTCGTTCCTGTCGCCATGCGTGCTGCCGCTGGTGCCGCCCTACCTCTGCTATATGGCCGGCGTTTCGGTCGATGATTTTCGCGGCAATGCGGGCGTGACGGCCCGCGAAGGTACGCGCGGCGCACTGCTTTATTCCTCGATTGCTTTCGTGCTCGGCTTCTCGACCGTGTTCGTCGCACTCGGCGCCGGTGCCTCGACCATCGGCCGGCTGCTGCGTATCTGGCAGGAGCCGCTGGCGATGGCCGCCGGTGTGCTCATCATCCTGATGGGCCTGAATTTCCTCGGCATATTGCGCATTCCGCTCTTGTCGCGCGAGGCGCGCTTCCAGTCGCAAGGCAAGCCTGCAAGTGCCGTCGCCGCCTATGTCATGGGGCTCGCCTTCGCCTTTGGCTGGACACCGTGCATCGGCCCGGTGCTGGGGCCGATCCTGACGCTGGCCGGCGGCCGCGAAACCGTGGGCGAGGGCGCTCTGCTGCTCGCCGCCTATTCGCTTGGCCTCGGCATCCCGTTCCTGATCGCGGCCTTGTTTTCCGGCGCCTTCATGCGCTTCCTCGGCAAATTCCGTGTCCATCTCGGCCGCGTCGAAAAGGCCATCGGCGCGCTTCTGGTGGTCGCCGGCGTGTTTTTCCTCACCGGCGGTGTGCAGACAGTGTCCTACTGGCTGCTGGAGAATTTCCCGGTGCTGGGGCGGCTGGGATAGAGCTATTGGTCGGCGTCATTGCAGTTGCGGGACGATCACCGTTTTGTAACGGAGCTCAATATAAAAAAGAAGGTGACCGCGCCGGCCAAAGCGCATATCGGAACCAATATGAAGGCGTGTTCCAAGAAACCTGAAACATTTGATTTTGATACCGAAATTGATGATAGGCCCAAGCCCACGACTGCACCAACGAAGATGCAGGCTAGCAAGCCGAAAGCGGCAACAATCAATTTAGATAAAATCTCCATGCATCTACCTTTTACGATGCAGAAATTTTTTAAGACCATGGCGGCCAAACATTTATTTTGAATAAATCGACGAGATGGCGTCGTGCTTTAGCCCCGCACTCAATCTCACCGGAATTTAACCGCATTGGTGCAGCATGGCGCCGCTGCTAGCATGCTTTGATTCCCAACCCTTTTCATATGGTCGTCCGTCCATGAGCCAGAGATCCTGCCTGTCCGTCATCCTCGCCGCCGGTGAAGGCACGCGCATGAAGAGCGCGCTGCCGAAGGTGCTGCACCAGATCGCCGGGCTGCCGATGGTTGCCCATGTGGTGAAGGCCGCTGAAGCCGCCGGCGCCGGTGACCAGGCGCTGGTGATCGGGCATGGCGTCGACGAGATGCGCAAGGCGGCGGCAAAGTTCGCACCGAAGGCAGAGACCTTCATACAGGAAAAGCGGCTCGGTACGGCGCATGCGGTTCTTGCTGCTCGTGAAGCAATATCAAAAGGTTACGACGATGTGCTGGTGATGTTCGGCGACACGCCGCTGATCGACGCGGATGCTCTGACGGTGGCGCGGCTGAAATTGGCGGAAGGCGCGGCTGTCGTCGTGATCGGCTTTCGCCCACCCAACCCAACCGGCTATGGCCGGCTGATCGAAAAGGATGGCAAGCTGATTGCCATTCGCGAGGAAAAAGACTGCTCCGAAGAGGAGAAAAAAATCGGCTTCTGCAATGCCGGCATGATGGCGGTGGCCGGTGCCCATGCGCTGAGGCTGCTCGACGCCGTCGGCAACAAGAACGCCAAGGGCGAGTATTATCTGACCGACATCGTCGAGATCGCCAGCGCGCGGGGGCTCGATGTCGTTGCCACCGAGGCCAGCTTCGAAAGCGCGCTGGGCATCAACAACCGCGCCGAACTCGCACAAGCCGAAGCCATCTGGCAGCAGCGCCGCCGGCACGAGGCGATGCTTTCGGGGGTGACGCTGATCGCGCCGGAGACCGTGTATTTCTCGCATGACACCGAGATCGGCGCCGACACACTCGTCGAACCCAATGTCTGGTTCGGCCCAGGGGTGAAGATTGCCACGGGCGCCAAGATCCATGCCTTCAGCCATATCGAAGGCGCCACCATTGCGTCCAATTGCGATGTCGGGCCTTTTGCGCGGCTGCGGCCGGGCGCCGATCTTCGGAACAAAGCAAAGGTCGGCAATTTCTGCGAGGTCAAGCAGGCTGTTATCTCGGAGGGCGCCAAGGTCAACCATTTGACCTATATCGGCGATGCCCGCGTCGGCGCGGGCGCCAATATCGGCGCCGGCACCATCACCTGCAACTATGACGGCTATTCGAAATTCTTCACCGACATCGGCGAAGGCGCCTTCATCGGCTCGAATTCCTCGCTGGTGGCGCCGGTGTCGATCGGCAAGGGCGGCTATATTGCTTCCGGCAGCGTCATCACCGAAAGCGTGCCCGACGATGCGCTGGCGTTCGGCCGCGCTCGTCAGAAGACGATCCCCGGCAAGGGCAAGGAACTGCGCGAGCGTTTTGCTTCGGCCGCGGCGGCGAAGAAAAAGGCCGCCGGCGCCGACCACTAACGGTCAGCTGGCAGATTTGCTTTCTGGCCGAGCAATCGAAAAACCGAACAATTGCAGTAACCGGATTGCAAGAGCGGTCTGGCATGGTGCATGCGTTGAGAAGCGTCCGTTACACCGGACGAAATGCAATGTGACTTTCACGGCAGGCCGGCCATCCCTAAATAGCGCTGGTTTTGCATGGGGAATCGGGGACTGTCTGCATGTGCGGTATCGTTGGAATCGTCGGTCACTCGCAGGTTGCGCCGCTCATCGTCGATGCGCTGAAGCGGCTCGAATATCGCGGCTATGACTCGGCCGGCGTCGCCACCATCGAAAAGGGACAACTTGGTCGCCGCCGCGCCGAAGGCAAGCTGGTCAACCTCGAACGCCGCCTCAAGGAGGAGCCACTCGAAGGCACGATCGGCATCGGCCACACGCGCTGGGCAACACATGGCGTGCCCAACGAGACCAATGCGCACCCGCATTTTTCCGACGGTGTCGCCATCGTCCACAACGGCATCATCGAGAATTTCGCCGAGCTGCGCGACGAGCTGATCCGCGACGGCTACTCTTTCTCGTCGCAGACCGACACCGAGGTCGTCGCCCATCTGGTGGCGCGCGAACTGGCCAAGGGGCTGAAGCCGGTCGAGGCCGCGCACCAGGCACTGAAGCGGCTGGAAGGCGCCTTTGCACTGGCCATCATGTTCAAGGGCGACGAAGACCTGATCGTCGGCGCCCGCAATGGGCCGCCGCTGGCTGTCGGCCATGGCGATGGCGAGATGTTTTTGGGCTCCGACGCCATCGCGCTGGCGCCGTTCACCAATTCGATCACCTATCTGGAAGACGGCGACTGGGCGGTGGTGCGCCGTGACGGCGTCGCGATCTTCGACATCGACGGCAAAAAAGTCGAGCGCAAGCGGCAGCAGTCGCTGTCGACCAGTTTCATGGTCGACAAGGGCAATCGACGCCATTTCATGGAGAAGGAAATCCATGAACAGCCCGAGGTGATCTCGCACACGCTGGCGCATTATGTGGATTTCGTCTCCGGCGTCTCGAAGCCGCTCGACCTGCCGTTCGACTTCGCCAAGATTGGCCGGTTGGCGATTTCCGCTTGCGGCACTGCGTACCTCGCCGGGCTGATCGGCAAATACTGGTTCGAGCGCTATGCGCGGCTGCCGGTCGACATCGATGTCGCCTCGGAATTCCGTTACCGCGAGATGCCGCTGTCGGCCAACGATGCCGCTTTCTTCATCTCGCAGTCGGGCGAGACCGCCGACACGCTGGCTTCGCTGCGCTATTGCCGCAAGGCCGGCATGAAAATCGGCGCCATCGTCAATGTGCGCGAATCGACCATGGCGCGCGAATCCGACGTCGTGCTGCCGACGCTCGCCGGCCCCGAGATCGGCGTCGCCTCGACCAAGGCTTTTACCTGCCAGCTGTCCGTCCTGGCGTCGCTTGCGGTGCGCGCCGGCGTGGCGCGCGGCACGATCTCGAAAGAGCAGGAAAAGACCCTGGTGCGCGCGCTTTCGGAAGCGCCGCGCTATGCCAACCAGGTGCTCAAGCTCGAAGAGCAGATCGAACGGATCGCGCGCGAACTGTCGCGCTACAAGGATGTGCTCTATCTCGGCCGCGACACCAATTTCCCGCTGGCCATGGAAGGCGCGCTGAAGCTCAAGGAAATCTCGTACATCCACGCTGAAGGCTATGCGGCGGGCGAATTGAAGCACGGGCCGATCGCGCTGATCGACGAGAACATGCCGGTCATCGTCATTGCGCCGCATGACCGAATTTTCGAAAAAACCGTGTCCAACATGCAGGAAGTGGCGGCGCGCGGCGGCAAGATCATCCTGATCACCGACAGCAAGGGCGCGGCGCAGGTGAGCGTGAAGACGATGGAGACGATTATCCTGCCGGATGTGCCGGAAATCATCTCGCCGATCATCTATGCGCTGCCGATCCAGATGCTGGCCTATTTCGCCGCCGTGTTCATGGGCACCGACGTCGACCAGCCGCGCAATCTGGCGAAATCGGTGACGGTGGAGTAATCAGCGCCCCGGCTGAAAGCCCGGCGTGCTCAGGGTGTAGCCGTTCTCTCCGCTCGTCTGCAGGGTTGTGTCGGTGCACGGGCCGTTATGATACCAGACTGTTTCTTGTCTTCCGCGTAAGTGTCTTGCAGCGCGGCAAGGCAAGCCTCATGAGACTTGAACTGCTCGGTGGATGGCGGAACTGGCAGCTGCCCGCTGGCATCGGCAAGCGTTGGCAGGCACGAAGCGCATCACCGGGGTTACTTTGGGGCGGCAAGCACCAAGGGAGTCCGGCGAGACGCTGACATTCAGGTCAATCGGGTTGGTGCCAATGGGCCCGGTCGCACTGCGTGCTGTAGCCCACGACTATGCGGGGATCCTCTTCGCCAGCTGTGGTCACCGAGAGTTCCATGGCGTCCTTGCGGTAGTAGAAATTGCAGAAATTGACGCCTGTTCCCGAACAGCTGTCGACTTCGACCATGCCCTGCTTGCTGAGTTCCAATTCCTGGCCCTCGTCGGCCTTTGGATTTTTGAGGGGCGCCCAGCCCGCCGAGATCAGGGACTGGCGCGCCTGGTCGATGGGTTTGCCGTAGACATTGGGGACCTTGCCCGCGCTCTCGCAAACCGCATCTTCAGCGGCGACCGGAACGACCTGAAGGCTTTTGCCGTCGACGAGGCGGATATCCGCGATGGGCGCGGCGACCAAGTCGCCATCCCATATACGCAGGCCATCCTGCAGCAGCGCGATGCTGCCAATGGTTTGCTTGGCGCCCTTGGCGGCGTAGGCCAGCGCAATCAACTGCTGGTCCGAGAAGATGGCGACGTTGCCCTTGTCGATATGGCAGGTGCCGCTGGTGGAAGGCTCGAACTGGCCGGCGAAACTCACGGCCCGATAGGCGCCAAGCGGTTGCTCCGCCGTGACGCCCCAGCCTAGCGCGGCAATGGCTTGCCCACCCGCCGTCTTCGGCTTGGTCAGCTTCCAGTCGCAGTCTTTTTGCGATTTGGCGGAGGCCGGCGCCCTTGGAAGGTGATCGAGGGTAACAAACTCGATGCCGGCAACATCCGATTTGGCCTGTTGTTGCTGGGCATGGGCGGATGAAGCGATGCCATTGACCAGCAAAGCGCAGCGGGCGATGCGGCGAAACGAAAAGCAGGATTGAGACGGCATGGCTTACTCCGCCTAAGCGTTGTCGCGGGCCATGCCAGTCAGAATGACCACAAGAATCAATCTGAGCATTGGCTCCCCATTTCCTGTCCCGGACTGACCGTCGCTCCGGATTTTGTCAATGTCACGCCCCAAACAGGGTGAACTTTCAGCAGGCTTGTGGCCTGAAACCAGTCCGCTGAAGTCGGAAAACGAACTGCTGGACGCCGCTGCACAATTAAAAACTTCGCAGTTCCAAAGCGCCCGCCAGTTCACTAATGTTGCGCTGCAACCCGCGCCCCCGGTGAACCATGTCCGATGCTCCCAAGACCTCCGGCATGACCCGGCTGAGGAACTATTTCCTCACGGGCTTCGTCGTCTGCGCGCCGCTGGCGATCACCGCCTATATCGCCTGGTCGTTCATCGGCTGGGTCGATTCCTGGGTAAAGCCATATATTCCAGCGCGTTACAGCCCCGACTCTTATCTGCCGTTTCCGGTTCCGGGGTTCGGGCTGATCGTCGCGCTGATCCTGATCACGCTGATCGGTTTTCTCACCGCCAACATTGTCGGCCGTGCCATTGTCGGTTTCGGCGAGCGCCTGCTTGGTCGCATGCCGCTGGTGCGCGGCATCTATGGCTCGCTGAAGCAGATTTTCGAGACCGTGCTGTCGAACAAGGGCGACATGTTCCGCCAGGTCGGACTGGTCGAATATCCGCGCAAGGGCGTGTGGTCGCTTGTCTTCGTCGCCAGCGAGAAGGAAACCGAGATCAATGAGAAGCTCGACCAGGAAGGCGATCCGCTGATCGCCGTGTTCATGCCGTGCACGCCGAACCCGACCACCGGGTTTCTGATGTATGTGCTGAAGTCGGACATCGTGCTGCTCGACATGACGATCGAGGACGGCGCCAAGCTGATTGTCTCGGCGGGGTTGGTGGCGCCCGAGGTGAAAAGCAAGATGGTGACGCTGAATGGCGAGCCGATCAACGGAACGGTCGCCAATCCGCCGCTAGGGCCTCATCCGGCGCGCAAGAGCCGCACAGCCTCGTCGCGGCCGAACAAATAGAGCAGCAGGCGCAGCGCCTCGCCGCGATCGGATTGCAGTTCCGGGTCGCGCGACAGGATCAACCTGGCGTCGTCTCGGGCCGCTTCCAGCAGGTCGGCATGCGCCTCGATCCGAGCCACCTGGAAACCCGGCGTGCCGGACTGGCGGGTGCCCAAAAGCTCGCCTTCGCCGCGCAGTTTCAGGTCCTCCTCGGCGATCAAAAAGCCGTCCTCGGTCTCGCGCATCACCGACAGCCGGCGTTTTGCGGTCTCGCCGAGCGGATCCTTGTAGAGCAGCACGCAGGAGGACGGCTTGTCGCCGCGCCCGACTCGCCCGCGCAGCTGGTGCAACTGGGCAAGGCCAAAGCGCTCGGCATGTTCGATGACCATGACGGTGGCGTCGGGCACGTCGACGCCGACCTCGATGACCGTTGTGGCGATCAGGATGCGGGTTTCGCCCTCTTTGAAGGCGCGCATCGCTTCGTCCTTCTCGGCGCCCTTCATGCGACCATGGACGAGGCCGATGCGGTCGCCGAACAGCGGTTTTAGCGAGGCAAAGCGATCCTCGGCCGACATCAGCTTGATCTCTTCGGATTCCTCGACCAGCGGACAGATCCAATAGATTTTCTGGCCGCCGGCGACGGCGTCCTCCATGCGGCCAACCAACTCGTCCAGCCGCTCAAGCGGCAGCGTGACGGTGCGGATCTGCTGGCGGCCGGCCGGTTTTTCAGTGAGCTTGGATACATCCATGTCGCCAAAGGCGGTCAGCACCAGCGTGCGCGGGATGGGTGTGGCGGTCATCACCAGCATGTCGGGGGCATCGCCCTTGGCGGTGATGGCAAGCCGCTGGTGGACGCCGAAACGATGCTGTTCGTCGATGACGGCGAAGACCAGATCGTGGAAGGTCACCGTCTCCTGGAACAGTGCGTGGGTGCCAACGACGATGTCGATCTCGCCGCTGGCCAGACCAGCCAGCGTTTCAGTGCGCTCGCGGCCTTTTTCGCGACCAGTCAGGATGGCGATGCGCAACACGACCTTGGCGGCAAGCGAGGCGATCGTTGCCAGATGCTGGCGCGCCAGGATTTCGGTCGGTGCCATCAACGCCGCCTGGCCGCCGGCCTCGACGGCGCGTGCCATGGCAAGCAGCGCGACCACCGTCTTGCCTGAGCCGACATCGCCCTGCAGCAGCCGCAGCATGCGCTCGGGGTCGGCAAGGTCGGCATTGATTTCGGCGAGCGCGAATTCCTGGCTTGATGTGAGCGAATAGGGAAGGGCGGCGCGCAGTTTCTCGACGATGCTGCCGTCGCCGACCAGGGGACGGCCGGACAGGCGGCGGATCTTCGAGCGCACCAGCGCCAGCGAGACCTGGCCCGCCAGCAACTCGTCATAGGCCAGACGCCGCCAGGCAGCACCCTCGATGGAAACATCGATCGGGTCGGCCGGATTGTGGATGCGGGCGAGCGCGTCGCCAAAGCTGGGAAAGGTGTGCCGGCGCATGAAGGCGCCGTCCTGCCATTCGGGGAATTCGGGCACGCGGCCGAGCGCCTGGCCGATCGCCCGGCGCAGCACCTTGCCCGACAGCCCGGCGGTGAGGGGATAGACCGGTTCGACCAGCGGCAGGTTCTCCGCCTCGCTGACCAGCGCGATGTGGTCGGGGTGGACCATGGTCGGGCGGCCGTTGAACCATTCCATGCGGCCCGAGACCACGACATGCTCGCCGACAGGCATTGCCTTTTCGAGATAGGCAGCATGCGCATGGAAAAAGGTCAGACCGATTTCGCCGGTGTCGTCATGGGCGTAGACCCGGTAGGGCACCGACCGGTTGCCGCGCGGTGGCGGCTGGTGGCGGTCGATGCGCACCTCGAGCGTGACGATCGCGCCTTCGGCCGCGAGCGCGATGCCCGGCCGGTTGCGGCGGTCGATGACGGTGTGCGGCAGCACGAACAGAAGGTCGCCGGCGCGAGCCGCGCGATCACCAAGATCAGCCGTGACAATTTTCTCGATCAGGGTGCCGACCTTCGGCCCGACGCCGGCAAGCGAAGTGATCGGAACAAACAGCGGATCGAGGATGGAAGGACGCATGATGTCAGCTTATGTCGCGACGGCCGCAGCGCAAGGCTGACAGCCCCTTCTATCCACGCTATATGCGCCGCAGCAAGTGAGGATGCGGCACAATGACTGGAACGAAACGATCAAGCGAGGGACTGGACGCCCGCCGCCGCAAGCTCTTGTTCCGCTCCTGGCATCGCGGCATGCGCGAGATGGATCTCATCCTCGGCACCTTCGCCGACGCTGAGATCGGCGCCTTGACCGCCGAGGAGATCGACCAATATGAAGGGCTTCTCGATATTCCCGATACTGAATTCCTGCCGCTGATCACGGGCGAACGCCCGGTGCCGGCGGATATCGATTGTGCCGTCCTGCAAAAAATCCTGGCGTCCCGCCGGACCATGACATTTTAAACGTGCAATCATGAGCCTCATCCCCAAAATCGGACTGCCGAAAGGCCGCGCCGGCCAGTTCATCGTCGACGGTGTCGCCGATGGCTATGAAGCCTTTGGATTGGTGCAGGCTGCCCTCGAAATCGCGCCCGACAAGCCCGTGCTGTTCGTGGCGCGCGACGGCCAGCGCCTGCCTGTTATCATCGAGGCGCTGGCCTTCGCCGCGCCGAGCCTGCCGGTGCTGGAACTGCCGGCCTGGGATTGCCTGCCTTACGACCGGGTCTCGCCCGGCTCGGACGCCGCCGCCAAGCGCCTCGATGCGCTGACCGCCATGATCGCGCTGGCGAAGAAGCCGCATCGTGCCGTCATCCTCACCACCGCCAACGCGCTGCTTCAGCGCATTCCGCCGGCCGACCTTGTCGAGTCGCAGACGTTTCATGCCAAGCCGGGCAACCAGATCGACATGAACGCGCTGGTGTCGCGGCTGGAAACGTCAGGCTTCGAGCGCGTGCCGACGGTGCGCGGCGTTGGTGAATTCGCGGTGCGCGGCGGCATTCTCGACCTGTTCGCGCCCGGCTGGACCGAGGCGCTCAGGCTCGACTTCTTCGGCGATACGCTGGAATCGATCCGAGTCTTCGATGCCGCCACCCAGCGCACCACTGGCCAGCGCAAGTCGATGGCACTGCAGGCGATGAGCGAAGTGGCGCTGACGCCGGAAACCATCAGCCGCTTCCGCCGCTCCTATATCGAAGCCTTTGGCGCACCCCAGCGCGACGACGGACTTTACGCGGCGGTCAGCGAGGGCCGGCGCTTCGCCGGCATGGAGCACTGGCTGCCGTTCTTCTACGAACGGTTGGAGACGGTGTTCGACTATCTGCCGGATACGCCTGTCATTTTCGACCATCTGGCGCATGAGGCGCTGGCCGAACGCCACACGCTGATCCTCGACCACTATGAGGCCCGCAAAAAGCAGGCCGACGCCGCGCTGAAGGATGCCGTGCCCTACAAGCCGGTGGCGCCGGACCTGCTTTATCTCTCGCCGGAAAACCTGATCGCCTCGCTCGGGCCGCGCGAAGCGATCGACTTTACGCCCTTTGATGCGCCCGATGCCGGTGCGAAAAAAGTCTACCACGCCGGCTCACGCCATGGCCGCAGCTTCGTCGAGGAGCGCGCCGACCCCAACATCAATGTCTTCGACGTCGTCGTCAGGCATATTGCCGACGAACGTGCGGCGCGGCGCCGTGTCGTCATCGCCGGCTGGACCGAAGGCTCGCTCGACCGGCTTGGGCAGATCCTGGCCGAGCACCATCTCGGCAATCTCAAGCAGGTGGAGACGCTTGCCGAAGCCGAACAGCTCGAGCCGGGGCAGGCGGCATTGGCCGTGCTGCCGCTCGAATCCGGCTTCGAGACCGAAATGCTGGTCGTCGTTGCCGAACAGGACATTCTCGGCGACCGGCTGATCCGGCGCTCGAAGCGCAAGAAGCGGGCGTCCGATTTCATTGCCGAGGCCTCGGCTCTGTCGGCCGGCGATATCGTTGTCCATGCCGACCACGGCATTGGCCGCTTCATCGGCCTGCGCACCATCGAAGCGGTCGGCGCGCCGCATGACTGTCTTGAGATTCACTATGCCGGCGACGACCGGCTGTTCCTGCCGGTGGAAAATATCGAGCTTCTGTCGCGCTATGGCTCTGACACCGCCGAAGCGACGCTGGACAAGCTTGGCGGCGGCGCCTGGCAGTCGCGCAAGGCGAAACTGAAGAAGCGCCTGCTCGACATGGCCGGGCAGTTGATCCGCATTGCCGCGGAACGGCAGATGCGGTCCGCACCGGCGCTGGTGCCGGCCGAAGGCCTCTATGACGAGTTTTCCGCCCGCTTCCCCTATGAGGAGACCGACGACCAGCAGACGGCGATCGACTCGGTGCGCGACGATCTTGGCGCCGGCAAGCCGATGGACCGGCTGATCTGCGGCGATGTCGGCTTCGGCAAGACCGAAGTGGCGCTGCGCGCCGCCTTCATCGCGGCGATGGAGGGGTTCCAGGTCGCCGTGGTGGTGCCGACGACGCTGTTGTCGCGCCAGCATTTCAAGACGTTTTCGCAGCGCTTCTCCGGCCTGCCGATCCGTGTCGGCCAGGCCTCCCGGCTGGTCGGTGCCAAGGAACTCGCCGAAACCAAGAAAGGCATTGCCGAGGGGCAGGTCGACATCGTCATCGGCACCCATGCGCTGCTCGGCTCCGCCATCTCGTTCAAGAATCTCGGCCTGCTGATCATCGACGAGGAGCAGCACTTTGGCGTCAAGCACAAGGAACGGTTGAAGGACCTCAAGACCGACGTCCATGTGCTGACGCTGTCGGCGACGCCGATCCCGCGCACGCTGCAGCTGGCGCTGACCGGCGTGCGCGAACTGTCGCTGATCGCCACCCCGCCGGTCGACCGCATGGCGGTGCGCACCTTCATCTCGCCCTTCGATCCGCTGGTCATTCGCGAGACGCTGCTGCGGGAGCGCTACCGCGGCGGTCACTCCTTCTACGTCGTTCCGCGCATCAGTGATCTCTCGGAAATCCATGATTTCCTGAAAGAATCCGTACCGGAGCTGAAGGTGGCGGTGGCCCATGGCCAGATGCCGCCGGGCGAACTCGACGACATCATGAATGCCTTCTATGACGGCCAGTATGATGTGCTTTTGTCGACGACCATCGTCGAATCCGGCCTCGACATTCCGACGGCCAACACGCTGATCATCCACCGCGCCGACATGTTCGGCCTGTCGCAGCTCTACCAGCTGCGCGGCCGCGTCGGCCGCTCCAAGGTGCGCGCCTATGCGCTGTTCACGCTGCCGGCCAACCGCAAGCTCACCGACACCGCGGAGCGCCGCCTGAAGGTGCTGCAGTCGCTAGACACGCTTGGCGCCGGCTTCCAGCTCGCCAGCCATGATCTCGATATCAGGGGCGCCGGCAATCTTCTCGGCGAAGAGCAGTCCGGCCATATCAAGGAGGTCGGCTTCGAGCTCTATCAGCAGATGCTGGAGGAGGCGGTGGCCGAGGTGAAGGATTCCGGCGAGGTCCAGGATGGCGGCTGGTCGCCGCAGATCGCCGTCGGCACGGCGGTGATGATCCCGGAAAGCTATGTTCCGGACCTGCAGCTCAGGCTGGCGCTCTACCGCCGCCTCGGCGATCTCGAAAACACCGAGGAGATCGACGCTTTCGGCGCCGAACTGATCGACCGCTTCGGCCCGCTGCCGGACGAGGTGAAGCATCTCCTGAAGATCGTCTTCATCAAGGCGCTTTGCCGGAAGGCCAATGTCGAGAAGCTCGATGCCGGGCCGAAGGGCGTCGTCATCCATTTCCGCAAGCGCGAATTCTCCAACCCGGTCGGCCTGGTCAAGTTCATCGGCGAGCAGGGTTCGCTGGCCAAGATCCGGCCGGACCACAGCGTCGTCTTCGTGCGCGATTGGCCGACGCCGGACAAGCGGCTGGCGGGCTCGGCGGTGGTGATGACACAGCTCGCGCGGTTGGTGGAGAAGGCGGCGTAGCCCACCCGACCCATTCGCCAGCGCTGAAATTCCGGTCTAGAATAGGAAATCGGCTTCGTGTATGGAGCCGCCAACCCATATAGGGGCGGAAATGGCGGGCGAGGGTGCGCGCCGGAAAGAGTGTTGGGTGCAGCGATGACGAAATGGTCGCCGAATTCGTGGAGAGCAAAGCCGATCAAGCAGGTTCCTGCCTATCCGGACCTTGCCGCGCTCAAGAACACCGAAGCCCAGCTCGCCACCTTTCCGCCGCTGGTTTTTGCCGGTGAAGCACGCAAGCTGAAGAAGCAGCTCGCGGCTGTGGCAAATGGCGACGCCTTCCTGCTCCAGGGCGGCGATTGCGCCGAGAGCTTTGCCGAACATGGCGCCGACAACATCCGCGACTTTTTCCGCGTCTTCCTGCAGATGTCGGTCGTGCTGACCTTTGCCGGCGCGCAGCCGGTGGTGAAGGTCGGCCGCGTTGCCGGCCAGTTCGCCAAGCCGCGTTCGTCCGACAATGAAACCAAGGGCGAGGTGACGCTGCCGAGCTATCGCGGTGACATCATCAACGGCATCGAATTCGACCAGAAGTCACGCATTCCCGATCCCGCCCGCCAGGAGATGGCCTACCGCCAGTCGGCGGCGACGCTTAATCTTTTGCGCGCCTTCGCGCAGGGCGGCTATGCCAGCCTGGAGAACGTGCATCGCTGGATGCTCGGCTTCGTCTCCGACAGCCCGCAAGGCGAAAAATACGAGTCGCTCGCCAACCGCATCACCGAGACGATGGACTTCATGAAGGCCGTCGGCATCACCTCGGAAACCAATTACGCGCTGCGCGAGACCGATTTCTACACCAGCCATGAGGCGCTGCTGCTCGGCTATGAGGAAGCGCTGACCCGCGTCGATTCGACCTCGGGCGACTGGTACGCCACCTCGGGCCACATGATCTGGATCGGCGACCGCACCCGCCAGCCCGACCATGCCCATGTCGAATATTGCCGCGGCATCAAGAACCCGCTCGGCCTGAAATGCGGCCCATCATTGACGCCGGACGGCTTGCTGGAACTGATCGACCTGCTCAACCCCGAGAATGAGCCGGGCCGGCTGACGCTGATCGCCCGCTTTGGCTCGGACAAGGTCGCCGACCACCTGCCGAAGCTGGTGCGCGCGGTGCAGAAGGAAGGCCGCAGCGTGGTCTGGTCGTCGGACCCGATGCATGGCAACACCATCGAGGCCGCCGGCTACAAGACGCGGCCGTTCGACCGCATCCTGAAAGAAGTGCAGACCTTCTTCGAGGTGCATCGCGCCGAAGGCACGCATCCCGGCGGCATCCATGTCGAGATGACCGGCAAGAACGTCACCGAATGCACCGGCGGCGCACGTGCCATCACCGCCGAGGAATTGCAGGACCGCTACCACACCCATTGCGACCCGCGCCTCAACGCCGACCAGGCGATCGAACTGGCCTTCCTGGTGTCGGATCTCTTGAAGAAAAGCCACCCGGTCCAGCACAAGCAGGTCGCCAACGGCTGATCCCAACCAATTGGACCGATAAAGAAAAAGACGCCTGGGAAACCCGGCGCCTTTTTCTATTTTAGCTTGTGGTTTGTGCTCCCGTTTAGTGCCGGTGCAACCAGCAAAGAGGGAAGAGCTCAGTCCTTCTTGTAGAGCAGCCAGCTCTTGCCGGCGCGGCCGGCCATCGTCGAATGCTTGGTCACGCGGTTGCGCCCGCTCACCTTCGAACGGTAAAGCGCCCGGTCGGCCTTGGTGTAGAGGTCCTCCGGGCCGTCGGCCTCCGACGCCATGCAGATGCCCATCGATACCGTCACGGTGCCGTAATTCATGCCGGTCTGGCTGCTGGTGAAGGGCGTCTGCTCGATCAGGGCGCGAATGCGTTCCGCGATCTCATAGGTGGCGTCTTCGCTGGCGCCCTCGATGATCAGCGCGAATTCCTCGCCGCCGGTGCGGGCGACGAACATGTCGCCGCGAATGCTGGTCTGGAAAATCTCGGCGATGATCTGGATGATCTTGTCGCCGACAGGATGGCCGTAGCGGTCATTGATATCCTTGAACCGATCGATGTCGGCAAGGATCAAGGCATTGAACAGGATACCCTTGTTGCTGGTGTAGATACTGGTGATTTCCTTGTCGAAGGCGCGACGATTCCAGATGTGGGTCAAGGGATCGGTGTCGGCCAACCGCTTGTATTCCTCGAGCTTCGATTTGACGCTCTCGAGTTCGGCCGTCTTGTCGCTCAGTGTCGAGGCGACCTGCCGGCCGTGATCGATGGTCGAATTGGTGGCGACCGCCATTGCATTGGCAATCTTCTGCAGAAGATCCTGCGAGAGCAGGCTGCGATTGCTCAAGCCGCTGGATGTTTCATCCAGGATCCTGCCGTATTTCTCGATGTGGCTGCGCTCACTTCGCAACAGCGACGCAACCTCCTCGAGTTCCCTGGCGATGACGTCTCGGGCATGCTCGACGATGCTGGGACCGTGATTCTGGGCGAAGAAAGCGCGCCCGATCTTATCCAGCTCGTCTTGTGCCGGCCGATTGCTCAGCGCAAGGACGGCGAGGCTGAGCTCGCGGTTGGTGCCGCTCAATGCCTCGTAGAAAATCTCGTAGTTGCGCGGCAGGCCGAGCACGCCCAACTGGCGCATGGTGGCGACGACGGCGGATGCGATGTCAGTATTCTTGTCGGTTGGGGCGGCTGCCGGCTGCATGTCTGGTTCACTCTTCCCCTCGGATCCCGGCACAGAATTTGCGGGTTCCATCGATCGCCGACCTGGGGAGCGCGACCCGATAGTCCAGAACATCTTGCAAAGAGGCGCGTCCCCACCCGCGACCTTCGCTTGACGAGAGCATAAATGCGGCGACGCTAAAGTTTCCTTAATTCGCACGACTTCCGCAGGTTTTTCTCTACCTGTGGCTGTAGAAGCATAAATTTTTGCACCATCGTCACCGCCAACACCCAGTTTGGCGGCTTTGAATTTGAAATCCGCACGGCGCGCTGCTGAAAATGAAACTGAATTTCGAATTCCGAGCGCCAGTCGATGTCGTATTTGCTTGCGCGTAACCACCGCAAAGCTGGAATCCTGACCATGATGCTGAACGAGGTTTCTTCAAGGGGGGCCGAAATGAGCGACAGTCACCAGGGATCATGCCTGTGCGGAGCGGTGCGCTTCCGGACAAGTGGAGCGCTGCGGGGGGTAGTCTACTGTCATTGCTCGCAATGCAGGAAGCAAAGCGGGCATTTCTATGCCGCGACCAATGTTGCCGACGCCGACATCGTGATCGAAGGCACTGAGAGCATCACCTGGTATGAAGCGTCCGCTTTCGCCAGGCGCGGCTTCTGCGAGACATGCGGCTCAGTGCTTTTCTGGAAGCCAGGGGATCAAGACTATATCTCGGTCATGGCGGGATCGTTCGACAGGCCGACAGGTCTCAAGGGCGACTGCCATATCTTTGTCGGTGACAAAGGCGACTACTATTCGATCGACGACGAGCTGCCGCAGTTTGAAAAGTCGACGCCTTCGATAGCGGTCGCTGAGTGAATTTAGGACGAGACGCCTTATTCCCTTGATCGGGCCGTTGCTTTATCTCGTGCCGGTAATTCGGAAAGAGGTTTGGGCATGCAGCGGCTGATCGACGCTTTTATCAATTCGGTGCGGGCGTTCCGCAAGCTGGCTGCCAGCGAGAAGGCATTCCAGCAGGAGCTGATGCTGCTCGCGCTCGCTTTGCCGGCCGGGTGGTTCGTTTCGGTGTCGTGGCGTGGCTATGCCTTGCTGATCGGCGCGGTGCTGCTCCTGATCATGGTCGAGGTCCTGAACACCGGCATCGAGGCGGCCTGCGATGCCTTCAGCCGCGAGTTCAATATGGACATCCAACTGGCCAAGGATTGCGGTTCGCTGGCGGTGCTGATCTCGGTGGTGATCGTTGCCGGCGTCTGGGGCATCGCGCTCATCGAGCGGATCACCGGACTACCGATCTAGGGTTGCCATTCTTATATGACGGTCACCAAAGGAGACTGTCATGTCCGAAGCTACAAATCTTCTGCTTGTCGAACGCAAAGGCCTGCCGGACGATTTGCGCTGGCTGGTCGAAAAATACCCTCGTGAAGAATGGCAGGGCCACGCCAACATCCACGGTATCGCCAACATGTGGCTGCAGCGGCACGACATGTTCCGCGAACTCGGCGGCATTCTGACCAACGGTATTGGCGACTATCGCGAGGGCAGGCTGACGGCGCCTGATTTCGCGCGCTGGTTCGCGCCGCGCCTCAACCATTTTCTCGGTAATCTCGACGGCCACCACAATGTCGAGGATCATCACTATTTTCCGGTCTTCGCCAAGGCGGAGGCGCGGCTGAAGCGCGGTTTCGAGGTTCTCGATGCCGACCACCACACCATCCATGAAGGATTGGAGCGCAATGCCGAGGCGGCCAATGCCTTCATCAGGACGCTTCAGGAGAGTGAAGACAAACAGCGCTTCGCGGCGGATACCTATGCCAATGAAAACAGCCGGCTGATCGCCATGCTGACCCGGCATCTTGCCGATGAGGAAGACCTGATCATCCCGCTGATCCTCGATCGAGGTGATCAGGCGCTCGGCATCGACTGACGGGTCAAAGCTCCTTGGCGCGCTCCCGCTTGGCGATGTGTCGGGCGATGAGCCAGGCAAGGATCGCCACCGTCAGGCCGATGCCAAGCCCGATCAGCAGCCGTTCGTGGCGCAGCAACGCCTGGCCGACGAAGTGCTCGGCGCCCAACCCGAAAATGTAGCCGATTGAACTGAACAGCACTGCCCAGATCACCGACGAGATGGCGTTGAGGATGATGAAGCGCGGCATCGCTATGGTCGAAAGACCTGCGGCGATGCCGCCGACCAGGCGCATACCGTAGACGTATCGGTTCGACAGCACGAAGATGTTGGGATGGGTGTTGAGCAAGCGATAGGCGCGGCGGAAGCCGGGCCGTCTGCGCAATCTGACGACATACCGATGATCGGCGAAACTTCTGCCCAGGATAAAGAAGAACGTGTCGCCGAGGAAGGCGCCGAGGGCGGCCGCGACAAATGTCTGCCACAGCACGAAGACATGTTGGTGGGCAAAGAAGCCGCCAAGGATGGCGATGCTTTCACCCTCGGCGATGCAGCCCAGGAATACGGCAAGCAGCCCGTATTGTTCGATGAAATGATGGATCGCTTCGGTCATGAGGACTGGGTCTGGGGAGCGAGCCGTTCGTCGATCCGCTTCAGCTGTTCGGCTATCTGCGCGATCTCGTCGCGCATGCCGATGATCTGGCTATGGCGCAGTTCGTCCAGCTTTTCGTGAAGCGCCATGATCTCGATTTCGGCCTTGAGGTTGACCTCATAGTCATGGGCAGCGTCGATGCGGTCGCGCGCCGCCTGGCGATTCTGCGACATCATGATTACCGGCGCCTGCAGGGCAGCGATCATCGACAGCACCAGGTTGAGGAAAATGAAGGGGTAGGGGTCGAACGACTCTTGCCCCAGCAGCCACCAGTTGGCACCGATCCACAAGATCAGGAAGGCGATGAAAGACAGGATGAACGACCACGAACCGCCGACACGGGCGATGGCATCGGCGATACGATCGCCGGCGCCCTGAAGGCCGGCAAGATTGTCGTTGATGTCCTGTGATATGGGTTTGCGGTCGACAGTGCTTTGCAGCACCCGCCTCTCAAGCTCGCTCAAATTCTCTGGGTTTCGCCTCAGCCATCGATTGGCCAGTTCGGGCACTGTCTTGTTCATGGACGTCTCCACACCAAAGCGTCGGCTTGGCAGTCTCGTCTCCATATAGGAAGATGCAGTACCTTCAAAAGCGCGGCATGGAGATGGAAGCAAAAATGCCAGATTTCGCTAAAATCCGCACCCGTGCAGCCAAACGCAAGGGCGGCGACGCGGAGCTTTCAACGCTGCTGGGGCCGGCGCCCGACAATGCCGCAGTGGCTGACATCGCGGACGACCGCATTCTCTCGACCATGGCCGAGCGCGTCTTCGCCGCCGGTTTTGTCTGGCGGGTCATCGAGCAGAAATGGCCCGGTTTCGAGGAGGCATTTCTGCGCTTCGAGCCGAAGCGGCTGTTGTTCCAGCCTGACGATTTCTGGCACGATCTGGCTTCCGACCAGCGCATTGTGCGCAACCCGCAGAAAATCAAATCTGTCCGCGACAACGCCGCCTTCGTCGAACGTGTGTCTGGGGAATATGGCGGCTTCGGCGAATTCCTCGCCAACTGGCCAGCCGACGACCAGGTCGGGCTGATGGCCTATCTCGGCAAGCATGGCAGCCGGCTGGGCGGCAACACCGGCCAGTATTTCCTGCGCTGGCTGGGCTGGGACGCCTTCGTGATTTCGGCTGACATGGCGGCCGCATTGCGCGACTCCGGCCTCGACATCGCGGAGAGCCCGACTTCGAAGCGGGACCTCGACAAGATCCAGGCGCAGATCAACCAATGGGCGGCGGACACGAGGCTGCCGCGCCGGCACATCTCGCGCATCCTGGCGATGTCGATCGGCGAGAACCATTCGCCGCAATCGTTGCGCGAGTATATGGGCGACGACTGATCGCCGGTCTGGACGCGAATAACTGAGGTCAATCGGTCCGACACGATTGACGATGGCAATCGGTCCGAATTGGTCCAAACGAACGCCATTGCCGGGCGAATTTTGCCGCGCTAAACCGGCAGGCATGACCAAGAAGCTCGACATCCTGCGCATCGCAATCGCCCAGCTCAACCCGACCGTCGGCGATGTCGCCGGCAATCTCGCCAAAGCGCGCGAGGCGAGGGCGGATGCCGCGCGCCAGGGCGCCGATCTCGTGCTCTATACCGAGCTTTTCCTTGCTGGTTATCCGCCGGAGGATCTGGTGCTGAAGCCGGCCTTCCTGAGGGCCTGTGAGAAGGCGGCGCAGGATTTTGCCGCCGATACGTCAGATGGCGGCCCGGGCGTCATCATCGGCACGCCGCTGAAGCGCAAGAGCGGCACGCACAACTCCATCATTTTCGCCGATGGCGGCAAGATCATCGCCGAGCGCTACAAGCTCGACCTGCCGAACTATGGCGAGTTCGACGAGAAGCGCGTGTTCCAGGCCGGGCTCGAGATCCAGGGCCCCGTCAATTTCCGCGGCGTGCGCATCGGAGTTCCGATCTGCGAGGACATCTGGGGCGATGTCGGCATTTGCGAATCGCTGGCGGAGAGCGGTGCGGAAATCCTGCTGGTGCCGAACGGCTCGCCCTATTATCGCGCCAAGATCGACGTGCGCCATCAGGTCGTCATCAAGCAGGTCATCGAATGCGGGCTGCCGATGATCTACGCCAACCAGCTCGGCGGTCAGGACGAACTGATCTTCGACGGCGCGTCCTTCGCCATCGGCGCCGACAAGACCTTGGCTTTCCAGATGAGCCAGTTCGAGGACGCGGTCGACGTCACGACGTGGAAACGCACGGAGGACGGCTGGGTCTGCTCGGAAGGGCCGATGTCGAAAATCCCCGAGCGGGAGGAGGCAGACTATCGCGCCTGCATGCTGGGCCTGCGGGACTACGTCAACAAGAACGGTTTCAAGAACGTCGTGCTCGGCCTGTCCGGCGGCATCGATTCGGCCATCTGCGCTGCGCTGGCCGTCGATGCGCTCGGCGAGGAGCGGCTGCGCGCGGTGATGATGCCCTACCGCTATACGTCGAAGGATTCGCTCAAGGACGCCGAGGACTGTGCCCGCGCGCTCGGCTGCCGCTATGACATCGTGCCGATCTTCGAGCCGGTCGAGGGTTTTCTGCACGCGCTGACCCAGCTCTTCGAGGGCACCAAGGAAGGCATCACCGAGGAAAATTTGCAGAGCCGCGCGCGCGGTACCATCCTGATGGCGATCTCCAACAAGTTCGGCTCGATGGTGGTCACGACAGGCAACAAGAGCGAGATGTCGGTCGGTTATGCCACGCTCTATGGCGACATGAATGGCGGCTTCAATCCAATAAAAGACCTCTACAAGATGCAGGTCTATGCGCTGTCGCGCTGGCGCAACAGCCATGTGCCGCCGGGCGCGCTCGGGCCTTCGGGCGAGGTCATCCCGAAGAACATCATCGACAAGGCGCCGTCGGCGGAACTGCGCGAGAACCAGACCGACCAGGATTCGCTGCCGCCCTATCCGGTGCTGGACGATATCCTCGAATGCCTGGTCGAGAACGAGATGGGCGTCGACGACATCGTCGCGCGCGGCCATGACCGGGCGACGGTGACGCGCATCGAGCATCTGCTCTACATCGCCGAATACAAGCGCCGGCAGGCGGCGCCGGGCGTCAAGATCACCCGGAAGAACTTTGGCCGCGACCGCCGCTATCCCATCACCAACCGCTTCAGGGATCGCGGGTAAAGTTCTGATTTTATTGAAGAACCTTGGGGGCGTGCATGTTCATCAGCTATTTCAAGGGAACGCCTGAGTATCACATCGTTCGTTTCAAGAACGGCAAGATCCGGGAACAAGGGCGCGGCATCAGCTTCTGGTACGGTACATTGGGCACGACCATCGCCATGGTGCCGGTGACGTCACTCGACAACCCGTTCATCTTCACCGAAACCACCGCCAATTTCCAGGATCTGGCGATCCAGGGCTCGGTCAGCTACCGCATCGTCGATCCGGTCAAGGCAGCGGAAGGTTTTGACTTCAGCGCCAGGCTCAGCAAGTCCGACGTTGCCGGAGACGGCCGCGAGAAGATCGCCGAACGCCTCGTGCTGGCCATTCAGAGCCGGGCGCGGGCCATGGTGTCGAGCATGACGCTCGAACAGGCGCTGGCGGAGGTGACCAAGCTCGGCGGCAATCTTGCCGACCTGCTGCGAAGCGATCCGATCGCCTCGACCGCCGGTCTGTCAATCGAGGAGGTCCATATCACCTCGGTCCAGCCGACGCCGGAAATCCGCAAGGCGCTGCAGACCGAGTATCGCGAGGCGCTGCAGCGGCAGGCCGACGAGGCGATCTATGCGCGTCGGGCACATGCCGTCGAGAAAGAGCGCGAGATCAAGCAGAGCGAACTGGCGACCGAGATCGAACTGGCCGAGCGCAACAAACTCCTGGTCGACACCGAAGCGCGCAACAAGCTGACGCTGGCCGAGGCGGCCGCCAAGGCGCAGCAGCTCGAACTGACCGTTTATTCGTCGGCGCCCGCCAACGTGCTGACGGCAATGGCCTTCAAGGCCTGGGCGGAGAAGGGCGGTTCTGTCGGCAATCTGTCGATCACGCCTGACATGCTGACCAGCGCGCTGAGCCAGCTTGCCGCGCCGGCCAAGACCGAGAAGTGATGTAGAAGGTGGCCGGCGAGCAGGGCGATAGGCCGATCGACCGGGTGATCGTCGTCACCCGCAAGACCGAGCTCGAGGAACTGACGACGCGTTTCAACACGCAAGGCCAGGCCCGCTTCTATCTCCGGCAGGCCGGCATGAATTTCGACCCGGTCAAGTCAGCGCACGATACCTACCATCGCGCGCTCGACCGGGTGATGGGTTCTCTGCCCCAGGGTCTCAAGCAGTTGCGGCTCGACCGCGAACTGGTGCCGCAGTTCGAATTCGGGTCCGATGTGGTGATTGCGCTCGGTCAGGACGGGCTGGTCTCCAACACGGCAAAGTACCTGCCACATCAGCCGCTGATCGGCGTCAATCCCAATCCGGCGCTTTTTGACGGTGTGCTGTTGCCCTGGAACGCCGACGACACCGAAAAGGTGCTCGATCTGACGATTTCCGGCAAGGCGAAGCGCCAGGCGGTGGTGATGGCCGAGGCGCGTTCCAATGACGGAAGGCGGCTGATTGCCTTCAACGACCTGTTCGTCGGCGCGAGCACGCACGTCTCGGCCCGCTACGAACTGACCTATGGCGGCAGGACCGAGCGCCAGTCGTCGAGCGGCATCATCATTTCAACTGGGGCGGGCTCCACCGGCTGGCTGCGTTCGGTCATGGCGGGTGCTGCCGGACTGGCCGCGGCCTATGGCGACACATCCGTGCCGACAGTGCCGCCGCAAGGCTATGACCGTGAAGGCGAGCAGCTGTTCTTCTCGGTGCGCGAGCCGTTTCCGAGCAACACGACAGGCGTGTCGCTGGTCCATGGCGTTATCACCCGCGATCGGCCGCTGGTCGTCTCCTCGCGACAGAGCAAGGGCGGCGTCATCTTCAGCGACGGAATGGAGGTCGATTTCGTCGAGTTCAATTCCGGTACCGACGTGACGATCGCGATTGCCGACCAGAAGGCCTATCTCGTCGTGCCGTAATCGAGCCAGCCGCGCCCGTTGTTGCAAAATAATCGCAGTGGTTGGACCAGATATGCTTTTTGCGTGAGCCCGTCTTGGCGATGCATCAGGCCGTCTCTATAACGACCACTCCGCGATTCATTTGCGGGAGGTCCGAATGGCAGTATTTAAAATGGTAATGCGAGGCCGCGAAGCTTAGGTCTCTGCCTGCGCTCCGCGAAGGTCCATCCTTCGCATCGAAGCCGGTTTGAGCACAGGCTTATGCCGATGCCGGTCGCCGCCCGATTACGGGCGTGACGCCCAAATATGCCACTCCGCTTCTGGGCAGCCATTCGCCCCCTGCGCGGCTTCTTCAATTTTCGACCTTACTGGGATCGGGCTCGTTTGCGCCCGAATGACATCATGGCTCGTTTCAAGATCGATTTGCGCGCGCGCGCCTTTCGCAGCGTTCTTGGTTTCACGCTCACCCATTGGCGGCGCCAGCCCTGGCGGCTTTCGCTGATCATGGGTGGTTTCCTGCTGTCGACGCTGGCCGACGTCCTGACGCCGCTCTATTCCGGCCGGCTGGTCGATGCCGTTGCCAGCAGCGCCGGCGCCGACGCCATTGCCTGGAATGCCGCGATGACGGCGTTCTTCATCCTTATGGCGCTGGCCCTGACCGGCCTCGTGCTGCGCAACCTCGCCTTCATGGGCATCGTCGAGTTGACGCTGAAGATGATGGCCGACATCGCCGCCGATGCCTTCCATCGCGTCCAGCGGTTTTCCACCGACTGGCACGCCAACTCGTTTGCCGGCTCGACGGTGCGCAAGGTGACGCGCGGCATGTGGGCGCTCGACCTGCTCAACGACACCATCCTGATCGCGCTTTTGCCGTCGGTCGTCATGCTTGTCGGTTCGACGCTGCTGCTTGGCTGGTTCTGGCCGTTGATGGGGGTGGTCGTGGCCGCCGGCTCGGTGCTGTTCATCATGGTGACGGCGCTGCTGTCGCTTGGCTATGTCGCGCCGGCGGCTAGGCTTGCCAACACCTGGGACACGCGCCTCGGCGGTTCGCTCGCCGATGCGGTGAGCTGCAACGCCGTGGTCAAGGGCTTTGGCGCCGAGGAGCGCGAGGAGGGCCGCCTTGCCAGGGTGGTCGCCAAATGGCGTGCGCGCACGCGGCGCACCTGGGTGCGCGGCACCATCAACGGCACCACGCAAGGGGCGCTGCTGCTGGTCATGCGCGCCGCGGTGATCGGCCTGGCGCTGATGCTGTGGTCGTGGGGCCAGGCGAGTGCAGGCGACGTCGCCTTCGTGCTGACCTCGTTCTTCGTGCTGCAGGGCTATCTCAGGGATATCGGCACGCATATCCGCAATTTGCAGCGTTCGATCAACGACATGGAGGAACTGGTCGATTTCCAATCCGAACCGCTCGGCATCGAGGACCGGCCCGGCGCCAAACCGATCCGGATCACGCAAGGGGCCATCAGCTTCGACAACGTCACCTTCCATTACGGCAATCATCGGTCGCCGCTCTATCGCGACTTTTCGGTCGATATCGCGCCGGGTGAACGGGTCGGGCTCGTCGGTCACTCGGGCTCGGGCAAGACAACCTTCGTCAAGCTCATCCAGCGGCTTTATGACGTGAATGCGGGCAAGATCCTGGTCGACGGCCAGGACATCTCGCAGGTGGCGCAAGCGTCGCTGCGCGGGCAGATCGCGATTGTCCAGCAGGAGCCGATCCTGTTTCACCGGTCACTGGCAGAGAACATCGCCTATGCCAGACCGAGTGCGACGCAGGCGGAGATCGAGCATGCCGCACGCCTGGCGAGCGCGCATGATTTCATCACCAGCCTGCCGAAGGATTATGGCACGCTGGTCGGCGAGCGCGGCGTTAAACTGTCGGGCGGCGAGCGGCAGCGCGTGGCGATCGCGCGCGCTTTCCTGGCCGATGCGCGCATCCTGATCCTGGACGAGGCGACATCGAGCCTCGATTCGGAATCGGAGGTGCTGATCCAGCAGGCAATGGAACGGCTGATGGTCGGCCGCACCACGCTGGTGATCGCGCACCGGCTTTCGACGGTGCGGGCGCTCGACAGGCTGCTGGTCTTCGATCGCGGCAAGATCGTCGAGGAGGGCTCGCATGACGAGCTGATCCGGCTGAAGGGCGGCATCTACCGCCGGCTGTTCGAGCGTCAGGCGCTCGAACTGACCAAGGGGCTGGTCATCTGACCTGAGGTGGCCTCCGGCTTTGGCCGGAGGCCACCTCTATCAAGCGCTATAAGCCGGGCGGGGCTGGGCAACAGAACTCTCGTGAGCCCATAGGGAACGCGTGTCCGAAACCCCTGTCGCTCGGCGTCTGCTGGCCGAGCAAATCCGTGACGCCAAGCAGCATCGAATTCTTTTCCAGATCCTGAATCTCGAGACGCCTGTTTACGATACCGAGCGAGATACGTTGTTTCAACCATTGATTGATATACATTTACTCCAAGCAACCCAGAGGCGGTCGATGCAGATGCTGGGATCCGATTGATTCAGCGCAGGATTTCGCCCTGCGGCAGACGACCTCCATAGGCTTCACGATGCATCTTGTTTCCGAAAATGCCGGTGTGGAAAAGGTGGCTGCGCCGGCGGTGCAGGAGTCTCACCACGGCTCGGTTCGGCCGCTCGCTGCCGAAGATCTCGAGCGCGTCGCCGCACTCTTCCTGACGAAGTTTCGCCGCCGCCGGCGTCACCTCCTCGACCGTGCGATCGTGGAGACGGCCGAGTATATGAGAAAGATCTATCTCGACCCTGTCGGCCAGCCCGGTGCGAGCAACGCTCTTGTCCAGATCAACCCGCAGGGCGATCTGGGTGGCTTCCTCGGTGTCCTGAAGGCCCGCTACGAGCTCAACGGAGCGGCATTGAATGCGGCGATCATCGGTCCACTGATGGCCGACCCCGGCACCGATCACGGCTCGGCTGGACCGCAATTGCTGCGTGCCCTGCATCAAGGCGAGTTCGATCTGTATCTGACCGATTCGGCCAACCGGGTATCCCTGGCCTTCGCACGCCCGATGAAATACCAGCTCCTGCCGGCGCATTGTCTGGGATGGACCCGCATTTTCCGCCCGGCCGCGGTGGTCTCCGCAGTGGTGCGCGGTAAATGGCCGGGCCTGCCTCGCTTCGCACTCGATCCTTGCGCCAGAGCATTCGACGCTTTTACGAGAAAGAGGTTCGAGCCGCCCGTCCAGCATTCCTCGCCACACCGGGTCCATCGCGAGCCGATGGATGCCGCGCAATTTGCGGAACGGTTGCCGACGCTTACGTCCGATTACGCGCTTCGGCCGCGTTGGCAGGATGGCGAGCTGCCACGGCTGCTCGCACTGGCGACCGAGAAGCAGGCCGACGGCCCCCTTCATTTCGGCGGGACCTACGACGAAGCTGGTAAATTGCTCGGCTGCTACGCTTTCTACGGTCAAGCCGGTGGCATCGCGAACCTGTTGCAAATCCAGGCCTCCGGATCTCACTGGGGCGCAACGCTGGACAGCCTCATCGCGGACGCATGGAATATGGGCTGCGCAGGCATCATCGGGCAGACGCAGAGCAGATTCATGCCGCAGCTCTTCAGCTACAAGAATGTCTTCTTCCGTTATGCCGGGGGGACGATGGTGCGCTCGCGCATCCCCGAGGTAACGCAAGCGGTCCGCACCGGCGACATCTTCATCGGTGGGTTGATGGGCGACCGCTGGACCCGCCTCAGTTCCGACGACTTCGGCCACTGATCGCCTTCAACGATCTGACCTGATCGGACAAGGGCCATGCGCCTCGCTTGGCCCTTGGAGCAGTTCACCGTTTCACGAAAACGGCGAACCGCTCTAACTGTTTGTTTTAACGCAATTCCAAGGGAAAGCGCTGCGCGCTTTTCCCGGGAAAACCGTTTCACACTTTTCCTGGAATTGCTTAAGTCTTTTCATTGCCCGCGTCATGTTCTATGTGTGCCGACCGGCGCGGGGGCGCGTCTTGTCAACCACAAAAGCATCCGGTACGCCCCGCTCATGACAGTTACCGTTCGTTTCGCCCCGTCACCGACCGGCCGCATCCATATCGGCAATGCGCGCACCGCTCTGTTCAACTGGCTGTTTGCGCTCAACAACAAGGGCCGCTTCATCCAGCGCTTCGATGACACCGACATCGCCCGCTCGAAGCAGGAATTCGCCGACGCCATCCTCTACGACCTGCATTGGCTGGGCATTTTTCCCGACGCCACCGAATATCAGTCGCGGCGCTTCGAAGTCTATGACGCGGCGGTCGAGCGGCTGAAGGCGGAGGGCGTGCTCTATGCCTGCTACGAGACGCCGGAGGAACTCGATCTCCGGCGAAAAGTGCGCCGTACGCGCGGCCTGCCGCCGGTCTATGGCCGCGAGGCGCTGGCGCTGACGCGAGAGCAGGTGGCCGAGTACCAGGCTGACGGGCGCCGGCCGCACTGGCGCTTCCTGCTGCCCAATTTCTCGGGCGATCCGCAGCAGCCGGAGCGCACCGAGGTCCACTGGACCGATCTGGTGCGTGGAGAGGAAACGGTCGATCTGGCCTCGCTGTCCGACCCGGTCCTGGTGCGCGAGGACGGCACTTATCTCTACACGCTGCCCTCCGTCGTCGACGACATGGAGATGGGCGTCAGCCACGTCATCCGCGGCGACGACCATGTCACCAACACCGGCGTGCAGATCGCCCTGTTCAAGGCGCTGGACGCCGAGCCGCCTGTTTTCGGCCACCATAACCTTTTGACCACCGTCTCGGGTGAGGGGCTGTCGAAGCGCACCGGCGCGCTCTCCATCGAAAGCCTGCGCGAGGATGGCATCGAGCCGATGGCCGTCGCTTCGCTGGCCGTGCTGGTCGGCACCTCGGAGAATGTCGCGGCTGCGCACGACCTGACCGAACTCGCCGGCCATTTCGACCCCGCCGCGACCTCGAAATCATCGGCTAAGTTCGATCCGGACGAACTGTTCGTGCTCAACCGCGTGCTGCTGCACCATATGCCGTTCGACGAGGCACGGGACAGGCTGATGGTGCTGGGCATCTCCGGCGAACAGGCCGAGCCGTTCTGGCTGGCGGTGCGCGGCAATCTCGACCGGCTTGCCGACGCGGTGGGCTGGTGGCGTATCCTGCGCGAGGGGCCGCAGGACGGACCGGAGTTCTCCGATGATGATCGTGAGTTCCTCGGACAGGCCTTCGATCTACTGCCTGAAGAGCCTTGGAACGGGACGGTCTGGAAGGATTGGACCGGCAAGATCAGGGAAGCGACCGGGCGCAAGGGCAAGGGGCTGTTCATGCCGCTGAGGCTTGCGCTTACTGGACTGCCTTCGGGGCCGGAGCTTGCAGATTTATTGCCGCTGATGGGTCGGGAAGGAACGTTGGCCCGACGACCCTGACCTTGCGCTGTTCCGGCGGCAAGGCGGACACGGGCGACGTCACCGGTTTGGCGGAAAGCCGCTTGATGGCTTCGCGGTCGAGCCCGCCGTCCCTGTTGGCCAGCGTTTCTGGGTCGGCGCTCGGATCGGGCTTGGAGGCCGGCACGGGAACCAACGGTGCTGCGTCCGGTTCCGGCTGCGACTGCTGTGGGTTCGGCGGATTGCCGCCAATGATCTGGAAGTTCTGCGCCGCGTTGCATCCGCAAGCCGGCGGCCGCGACATGTTGGATTGCTTGTAGAGATAGGCAGTCGGCAATTCGCTGTAAGGCTTGCCGGTAACCGATGATGTCATCGCGGCTGAATCGTCGTCCATGCCGCGCGAATAGAAGACCTGCATCTCAGTGCCTGGGCAGCTCGATTCGCAATTCTTCTGATCGCGCTCGAAGTCGCCGACCGAGGCTGCGTTCGACATCGGAAAGAAATAGCCGTCGCAAGTGCGCACGCAGGTGGTGTGGAACTCGCCACTGGAGCTTGGAAAGTCCGGAATGCCGGGCAGGTTCAGGACGCGGCGGACATTGCGTTCCTCGCCGGGATCCTCCGGCTGGTCAGGCGTGTCGCTGGGCGGGGCGTCGTTGCCGAAAAGCTGGTCGAACAGGTTTGCGTTGCCGTCTTCTTCGCCACGGTCTGCTTCCTGCAGTGGTGCGCGGCGTGGCGCAACCGTGTCGTCGCGGCAGCCATTGGCATCGAGCGCGGCCAGGATGCGGCCACGGTCGCGGCGTGATCCGCCACCGGCGAGCTGGGCACGCTTGGCCTGCAGACTGTCGAGATTGGCGTTCATGCGGTCGATGGTGGCGTTGAGGCCTGCGCATCGATTGATGTTGCGGGAAAACAGCGAAAACCCGCAACCGGAGTTGCTTGCCTGGTCGCGGGCCTTCGAGATCTGTTCGCGCTGCCGATCGATCGCGGCGTCGTATTTCCGGATCATTGCCGGACCGCCGCCGCTGCCGCGCGAAGCCGCGGCAAGATCGGCCTCCAACTGACGGCAGACGCGCGAGGCAGCCTGGGACTCGGTGATGGTGGCGCCGGACAGCAGGAGGCCAAGCAGCATGGCAGCATGCGCCCGCTTCAACCCTCCGCTTGTCATCCGCCTCAATCCCGCCTGTTCGTCCGCGAGGCTACCGTGTTCGCGGTTAACCGCAGTTTACTGCGAAACCTGTGTTCCGCCCAGATTGACCACTGCCTGCGCCTTGTGCGCCGCCTCGACCACGGCCAGCGCCGTCATGTTGACGACACCGCGCGAGGTGACCGAGGGCGTCAGTATGTGCGCCGGCATGTCGGTGCCGAGCAGGATTGGCCCGACATGCAGCGCATCCATCATGGCGCGCAATGCCGTCAGCGTGATGTTGGCCGAATCGAGGTTCGGGAACACCAGCAAATTGGCTTCGCCCTTCAGCCGCGAATGCGGATAGACGCGCTGGCGCAGATGCTCCGACAGCGCGGAATCGGCATGCATTTCGCCGTCGCACTGCAACTCCGGCGCGATGCGCGCCAGGATCGCCGCCGCCTGCCGCATCTTGAGCGCGCTTGGCGAATCGCGCGAGCCGAAATCTGAATGCGACAGAAGGGCAGCCTTCGGCTCGATGCCGAAGCGCTGGATTTCCTCGGCCGCCAGCACGGTCATCTCGGCGATCTCCTCGGCTGTCGGGTCGACGGAGACGTGTGTGTCGGTGAGGAAGATGATGCCGCGCTGCGAAATCAGCATGGAAAGCGTCGACAGGTCGTGGTCCTTGATGCCCGCGCGAGGGCCAATGATCAGGGACACATTGCGCAAATGCCGCTCGAAGCGCCCTTCGAGGCCGCAGACCATGGCATCGGCATCGCCGCGCTTCAGTGCAAGTGCCGCGATCACGGTGTTGTCGGTGCGCACCATGGTGCGCGCGGCCTCCGTCGTCACGCCGCGCCGGCCGGCGAGTTCGATCAGCAGGTCGACATAGTGGCGGTAGCGCGGATCGTCCTCCGGGTTGATCAGGCCGAAATCGACGCCCGGCTTGATGCGCAGGCCATAGCGCTTCAGCCTGACCTCGATGACATGCGGACGGCCGATCAGGATTGGCTCGGCGATGCCTTCCTCGAGCACCACCTGGGCGGCGCGCAGCACGCGCTCATCCTCGCCATCGGCGTAGATGACGCGCTTGGCGCTCGATGCCTTGGCGGACGAGAACACCGGCTTCATCACCAGGCCGGAGCGGAAGACGAAGCGGTTGAGCTTGTCGATATAGGCGGCGAAATCGGTGATCGGCCGCGTCGCCACACCGGTGTCGCAGGCTGCCTTGGCGACGGCCGGCGCGATGCGCAGGATCAGCCTCGGATCGAAGGGCGAGGGGATCAGGAATTCGGGTCCGAAGATCGGCGTCTCGCCCGAATAGGCGCGCGCGGCGACGTCCGACGGCTCTTCGCGGGCAAGGGCGGCGATGGCCCGCACGGCCGCCATCTTCATCTCTTCGTTGATAGCACTGGCGCCACAATCGAGCGCGCCACGGAAGATGTAGGGGAAGCACAGGACATTGTTGACCTGATTGGGAAAATCGGACCGGCCGGTGCAGATCATCGCATCGGGACGCGCCGCGCGCGCCTCTTCCGGCATGATCTCGGGATTGGGGTTGGCCAGCGCCAGGATCAGCGGTTTCGGCGCCATGTGCTGCAGCAGTTCCGGCTTCAGCACGCCCGCCGCCGAAAGGCCGAGGAAGACGTCGGCGCCGGCGATGACATCGGCCAGCGTGCGCGCCTTGGTATCCTTCACATAAGGATCCTTCCAGCGATCCATCTCGTCGACACGGCCCTTGTAGGCGACGCCGAAACGGTCGGTGACCCAGATGTTTTCGATGCGTACGCCGAGCGAGACCAGAAGGTTCAAGCAGGCAAGGGCGGCGGCGCCGGCGCCCGAGGTGACGACCTTGATGTCTGAAATGGTCTTGCCGGCGAATTCCAGCCCGTTGAGCACGGCGGCGGCGACGATGATGGCGGTGCCATGCTGGTCGTCGTGGAAGACCGGTATCTTCATACGCGCCTTGAGCTGTTCCTCGACCTCGAAACACTCCGGCGCCTTGATGTCCTCGAGGTTGATGCCGCCGAAGGTCGGCTCCAGCGCCGAGATCGTCTCGACCATGCGCTCGATGCCAGGTGCGTCGATCTCGATGTCGAAGACGTCGATGCCGGCGAACTTCTTGAACAGTACCGCCTTGCCTTCCATGACCGGCTTGGAGGCCAGCGGGCCGATATTGCCGAGGCCGAGCACGGCCGAGCCGTTGGAGACGACGCCGACGAGGTTTGCGCGCGCCGTATAGTCGGCGGCGGTTGCCGGATTGTCGCGGATTTCGAGGCAAGGGGCGGCCACGCCGGGCGAATAGGCGAGCGCCAGGTCGCGCTGGTTGCCGAGCGGCTTGGTCGCCTGGATCTCGAGCTTTCCCGGCGTTGGATGCTTGTGGAAGTAGAGGGCGGCTTCGTCGAGGTCCGAACGTGCCGTTTTCTTGTTCTCGCCTTCCATGCGGCCGCTCCCTCGAAACCTGCTTCGAGAGACCTTTTAGCATGCGGCCAAGGTTTTTCGCGACGCTAATTGACGCGCCGGCAGCTTTAAACGGCGGCGCGTCGAAAATCGCTAGATGTCAGATGCTTACGGCTGTTTCATGCCAGATGAGTCCTGCGGTTTCGCCGACCTTTCGATCAGAAGGCGCTGACGTAGAGACCGCCGTCTACCGGTATGTTCTGCCCGGTCAGGTAGCCGGCGTGGACCGAGCAGAGGAAGGCGCAGATCTGTCCGAATTCCTCCGGCGTGCCGAGCCGCTTGGCCGGCACATCGGCACTGATGCGGGTCTTGCGCGCTGCGGCAGCAGCGGGGTCCTCGACGGTGCCTGCCTCATGCGGGCCGCGCAGCCGGTCGGTGTCGAGCTTGCCCGGCAAGAGACTGTTGATGGTGACATTGCGGTCGATCACCGTTCGCGCCACGCCGGCAAGGAACGAGGTCAGGCCGGCGCGCGCGCCCGACGACAGGTCGAGACCAGGGATGGGAACATAAACGGACAGCGAGGTGATGTTGACGATGCGGCCGAAGCCGCGCTTGGCCATGCCGTCGAGAACGGCCTGCACCAGTTCGATCGGCGTGACCATGTTCTGGGTGACGCCTTCAAGGATTTTCGCGCGATCGAGTTCGCGGAAATCGCGCAGCGGCGGGCCGCCATTGTTGTTGACCAGGATGTCGGGTTCGGGACAGGCGGCGAGCAGCGCCTTCTGCACCTCAGGCTTCGAAACGTCGCCGACGACTTCCGTCACCGTCACGCCATAGCGCTGGCGCAGCTCCGCCGCGGTTTTGGCGACCAGTTCGGCATTGCGGCCGTTGACGACGATATCGCAACCGGCCTCGGCCAACGCCATCGCGCAGCCTTTTCCAAGACCCTTGCTCGAAGCGCAGACGATGGCCTTCTTTCCGCTGATACCGAGATCCATGACGATTTCTCCTGTGATTTGGCCGGCAAGCTAGTCCTTAGGCTGGACCAATCGCAACCGTCATACGGTTGTTGCATGAATCGGGGCATAGGCTGCGCGAAAGCAAGGGTGAAATCGCGATGTCAGGCCAAGAGCCCCGCACTTTCCGCAGCATGTTCATTTCCGATGTCCATCTCGGCTCGAAGGCGGCGAAGGCCGAGTTCCTGATCGATTTCCTGCGTTACCACGACGCCGATATCATCTATCTGGTCGGTGACATCGTCGATGGCTGGCGGCTGCGGCGGAGCTGGCACTGGCCGCAGAGCCACAATGACGTCGTGCAGAAATTGCTGCGCAAGGCGCGCAAGGGCGCCAACATCACCTATATCGCCGGCAATCACGACGAGTTCGCCCGCCAGTTCCAGGGCGTGCATTTCGGCGGCATCGTCGTCGCCGACCGCGCCATCCATGAGACGGCCGACGGCAAGCGCCTGCTCGTCATCCATGGCGATCAGTTCGACACTGTCGTTCACAACCAGCGCTGGCTCGCCTATCTCGGCGATCATGCCTATGACGCAGCCATGCAGGTCAACCGGGTGATCACGCGCCTGCGCCAGCTGCTCGGCCTGCCTTACTGGTCGTTCTCATCCTGGGCCAAGGTCAAGGTCAAGAAGGCGGTCAACTTCATCGGCTCGTTCCAGACCGTGCTGACCGAGGAAGCCCGCCGCTCGCATGTCGACGGCGTGATCTGCGGCCATATCCACCATGCCGCGATCGAGAATTTCGATGACGTGCGCTACATCAACACCGGTGACTGGGTGGAAAGCTGCACGGCCGTGGTCGAGCACTTCGATGGCCGCATGGAAATCCTGACCTGGGCGCAGGTGCTGCCGGAGTCGCTGGACGAGCCTTTCATCCCGATGCTGATCGAAGATCGCGTAGGGCAGGCGGCCTGACGCGGAAGGCACTGCGTTTTTTTAGCGTTGATCGATTGGTCCAGCCGGTTTCGTCTGGTTTTCCGCCATGTTAAGGGATCGATCTACACCGCCAGCCGGTCGAGCGCGGCGTAATTGGATCGATTCATGTCCCTGCCGCCGCTTTCGCCAGAACAGCTCGTCAAGCCGCGCCATTTCGAACTGCGCATGAGCCTGATTTTCGGCACGTTGTTCATATCGCTCGGCACGCATCTGCCCTATTTCCCGCTCTGGCTGCAGGCCAAGGGGTTTCACGCCGAGCAGATCGCGATCATCCTGGCGGCGCCGATGTTCCTGCGCGTGGTGGCGACACCGCTGCTGACGACGCTCGCCGATCGGGCGAGGGACCGCGCCAATGTCTATGTCGCGCTGGTGGCAGCCTCGCTGTTGCTCTCGGCGGGTTATTTCCTCACCCCGACCTACGCGATGGTGCTGGCGGTGTCGCTGGCGCTGACCATTGTCTGGACGCCACAATCGCCGATCGCCGATTCGCTGGCGCTTTCGGGTGTGCGTCGCTTCGGCTCGAACTACGCAAGCATGCGCAAGTGGGGGTCGATCTGCTATCTCTGCGCCAATGTGGCGGGCGGCTTCATCCTGGCGGCCACCGGTCCCCAGGCTGTTCCGGTCATCATATTCCTTGCCCTTGGCGCGGCACTCGTCGCAGGGCTGCTTGCGCCGCGCATGGGGAGGCCGCGAAAAGCCTCGCCGCTGTCGGCGGCGGAGATCCAGCACGCGGCGCCGAGCCTGTTCAACGCTTATTTTCTCTATTTCACCTTTGGCGTCGGCATCATCACCGCCAGTCACGCCTTTCTGTACGGTTTTGTTTCCATCTACTGGAAATCGATCGGCATCGGCGATTCCGTCGTCGGCCTTCTATGGGCCTGGGGCGTGGTGTCCGAAGTCTGCATGTTTTTGTTTTTCAATCGTATTTTCGCCTCCGTTTCCGTCGTCAGGGTGATGGTGATAGCCGGCATCGGGTCGATCGTGCGTTGGATCATCTTTCCACTGGTATGGCCGCTCGGCCTTGGCATTCCCGGCTTCTTCGCAGTGCAGTCGCTGCATTCGGTGTCTGTCGCAATGGTGCTCATAGGCCTGCAGAGAATGATCGCCGAAACCGTCTCCGAAGAGCGCACGGGTGCCGCGCAAGGCATCGCCTATTTCTTCAACGGCTTCTTCATGGCCGCCGTTACGCTTGCTTCCGGCCCGCTCTATGACCGTCTCGGCGTCGATGGTTTCCTGGTGATGATCCCGATCGCGATCGTCGGCCTCGTGCTGATCGGGCTCGCCGCGCGCTCAGCCCCAAAGCGCCCGGTCCGGAGGGAAGACAAGCGAGCCCTGGTAGACGAGGCCGGGCACACGGTCGCGGGCAAGTAGCAGCGGACCGTCAAGGTCGACGAAATCGGCGTCCTGGGCGAGCAGGACCGCAGGCGCCATCGCCAGCGATGTGCCGACCATGCAGCCGACCATGACGCCAAAACCCAGATCGCGGGCGCGGTCACGCAGCACGAGCGCCGCCGTGAGGCCCCCCGACTTGTCGAGCTTGATGTTGACGGCGTCGTAGAGACCAACCAGCATTTCCAGGTTCTTCGCCTCGTGCACGCTTTCGTCGGCGCAGATCGGCACCGGATGCGCGATGTGGCGCAGGATTTCGTCCTGGCCTGCGGGCAGCGGCTGTTCGATGAGGGCAATGCCTTGCGCCGCGGCGAAAGCCAGGTTTGCAACGATGTTGTCGTCGGTCCAGCCCTCATTGGCATCAAGGATGATTCGGCTCTGAGGCGCGGCCTGTCTCACCGCCTGGATCCGGGCGATGTCGTTGTCGCCGCCGATCTTGACCTTCAGCAGTGGCCGGTCCGCATTGGCACGGGCTTGTGCCGCCATCGCCTCGGGCTCACCGAGCGACAGTGTGTAGGCGGTTTCGAGCCGACGCAGCGGGGCCGGCCAGATTGCGTTCGCCACCGGGCTGCCGCTGATCTTGGCCTCAAGGTCCCACAGCGCACAGTCGACTGCGTTGCGAGCTGCGCCGGCAGGCATTGCACCGAGCAGGGCGGTCCGGCCGATGCCGCCGGCGATCTGGTCGCGCATTGCCTCGATCGCGGCGTGCACGCCGTCCATGGTCTCGCCATAGCGCTTGTAGGGAACGCATTCGCCGCGACCGACATGCCCGTTTTCGCCGATGGTGCAGGTGATGATTTCGGCCTCGGTCTTGGAGCCGCGCGAAATGGTGAAGGTGCCGGCGATGGGAAAACGCTCGGCCTCAACCGAAATGACACGCGCCATATTTTTCTGCTCCGGCTATGCGACAAGCGTGGTCGGCAAATCGACAGGTCAGACCCGTCAGGCTAAACAGGACGCCATGTTGACCATCGGCAAGCGCGACGCAAGCGGCACGACCGCCTCGGAGGCTGACCACCAACCGCACGTGGCGGTCGGCGAGGAGGGCGGCGTTCTCGGCTGCGCATTCTCCGGAATCTGGACGACACGGACCGTGGCGCTGATCGACGCCGACATGCGCAAAATCGAGAAGCGAAGCGGTTTCAAGACCTTGGCGCTTGATCTTTCGAAAATCGAGAAGATCGACACCGCCGGTGCATGGCTGATCGACCGGCTGGTCAGCGCCTTCGAGAAGAAGAACGTCGAGATCCGTCTGCAAGGCCAAAGCGAGATCGCTTCCATCCTGCTCGACGCGGTGAGCGAGGCTGTCCGGCGCGAGCCCGAATCCGCACCGGCGCGGCCGCCCAACATCGTCATTCGCGCCCTGGAGGCGGTTGGACGGCGCGTCTACGAGATGCGCGATGATTTCCTCGCGTCGATGAATATTCTGGGCGCCACCATCCGTGGCGCGCAGATGAAGCTCGGTCGCGGCCATGCCGTCAACCCGGCGGCGATCTTCAACCAGATCGATCGCATGGGCGTCGGCGCCATCCCTGTGGTGGTGCTGATGTCGGCGATTGTCGGCGCCATCGTTGCCCAGCAGGGCGCTTACCAGCTCAGCTATTTTGGTGCCGACCTCCTTGTCGTCGATCTGGTCGGCGTGCTGATCCTGCGCGAACTCGGCGTGCTGATGACGGCAATCATGATCGCCGGCCGCTCCGGCAGCGCGATCACCGCCGAGATCGGCTCGATGAAGATGCGCGAGGAGGTCGACGCGCTCAAGGTTATCGGCCTCAACCCGATCGGCGTTCTGGTGTTTCCGCGGCTGGTTGCTCTTGTCATCGCGCTGCCTTGCCTGACCATCATCGCCAATTTCGCCGCACTTGGCGGCGGTATGGCCGCCGCCTGGCTTTATTCGGGCATTACACCAGCGGCGTTTATTGACCGGCTGCGCATCGCCATCGATCTCAGCACTATCTTTGCCGGCCTGATCAAGGCGCCTTTCATGGCCATGATCATCGGTACGATCGCCTCGGTCGAAGGCATGAAGGTCGGCGGCAGCGCCGAATCGCTCGGCCAACACGTGACCGCCTCGGTGGTGAAGTCGATCTTCGTCGTCATCATCCTGGATGGGCTTTTCGCCATCTTCTACGCAGCGATCGCGTTCTGACAGATGGCGGAGGGCAATGGCATCATCAAGATGAAGGAAGTGGACGAGAGCGAAATCGTTCTTTCCGTGCGTGACGTCACCGTTGCTATCGACGGAAAGCTGATCCTCGACAAACTTTCGCTCGATATCAGACGGGGCGAGATCCTAGGCTTTGTCGGCGCCTCGGGCGCTGGCAAATCGGTGCTTTTGCGCACCATCCTTGGCCTGATGCGCAAGCAATCCGGAACGATCAAGTTGCTCGGCGTCGATGTCGATAAAGCGAGCGACATTGAACGTCTTCGCGTCGACATGCGGCTTGGCGTGCTGTTCCAGCATGGCGCGCTGTTTTCGGCTCTGACCGTGCAGGAAAACGTGCAGGTGCCGATGCGCGAATATCTCGACTTGCCGAAAAAGCTGATGGACGAGCTGGCGCTGCTCAAGATCGAGCTGGTCGGGCTGCCGCCGGACGCGGCGCAGAAATTTCCCTCCGAACTCTCCGGCGGCATGATCAAGCGCGCCGCACTGGCACGCGCGCTTGCGCTCGACCCTGACATCGTCTTTCTCGACGAGCCGACATCCGGCCTCGATCCGATCAGCGCGGCCGAATTCGACGAACTCGTCGTCAAGCTGCGCGACACCATGGATTTGACCGTCTATATGGTCACGCATGACCTCGATACGCTGTTTACCGCTTGCGACCACGTGGCGGTGCTCGGCAAGAAGAAAGTATTGGTCGAGGGCACTATCGACGACATGCTGAAGAGCGAGGAACCGTGGGTAAAATCCTATTTCCGCGGAAAACGCGCGCGGCAACTTGATCTTGCCGCACGTGCATAGCCATAAGTGAAGGCATGGAAACCAGAGCCAACTACGTCATTGTCGGCATTTTTACGCTGGTTGCGATCCTGGCGGCGTTCGCTTTCGTCTATTGGACCGCCGCGATCGGCGACAGGGGCGAGACCACGCTGCTGCGCGTGCGCATTCCGGGTTCGGCTTCCGGCCTCGGCCCAGGCAGTCTGGTGCTGTTCAACGGCGTCAAGGTCGGTGTGGTCAAACGCGTATATCTCGACCTCGATAATCCGACGGTAGCCATCGCCGACACCGAAGTCGACCGGCTGACACCGATCACCAAGTCGACGCAGGCCGATCTCGGCCTTGCCAACCTCACCGGCCAGGCCAACATCGAACTCAAGGGTGCCGACCCCAAGGAAGTCAAGCTTCTCGACCAGGCCGAGAAGGAAGGCAAGGTTGCCGAGATCGTTGCCAACCCCTCAGCCGTGACCAACCTGCTGCAGACGGCGCAGAACATCTTCACCCGTGCCGACAAGGTGCTTTCGGAGCTCGAAGGCTTCACCAAGGATGTTCGCGGGCCGCTGACGCAGACCGTCCAGAACGCGCAGACATTCTCCGATGCGCTGGCCAAGAATGCCGACGGCATCGACAAGTTCCTGTCTGCGGTCAGTGCGCTGTCCGATGAGCTGAAAGGCGTTTCCGGCAAGCTGGACGGCACGCTGAAGGCCGCCGAAGGGATTCTCAATGCCGTCGACAAGGACAAGATCAAGAGCATCGTTGCCAATGTCGACACGGTGACCGCGAATCTCAAGGAAACATCGCAGCAGCTCGACGGCGTGATCAAGAATGTCGATACGGCGGTCGGATCCGTCAATGATTTCGCCAAGCAGACGCAAGGCACGCTGGCCAAGGTCGATGGCGTGCTCGACGGCATCGACCCGGCGCAGGTGCGCACTGCTCTGGCCAACATCCAGAAGGCGAGTGAAAGCGCCGACAAGGCCGCCGCCGATATCGCCGTCGTGACCAGCAAGTTCGCCAACCGCGCCGACGATATCGACCAGACGATCAAGGACGCCAAGCAACTGGCGCAGCGGCTCAACGACGCCTCGGTGCGTGTCGACGGCATCCTCGCCAAGGTGGATACCTTGCTCGGGTCGGGACAGGCCGATGGCGTGATGGCCGACGCCAGGGATACGCTGAAGTCGTTCAAGCAGGTCGCCGATACGCTGAATGCGCGGCTTGGCGTCATCACCGACAATCTGGCGCGCTTCTCGGGCCAGGGCCTGTCGAACGTCGAGGCGCTGGTCCAGGACAGCCGCCGCTCGATCAGCCGCATCGAGGAGGCGGTCACGGATCTCAGCCGCAATCCGCAACGCATTCTTTCGGGTGGCGACGGCGAGGTTCGGCAATTCGATGGCAGGGCGCGGCGTTGACTTCGGCGTCGGCGCGCCCCAAGAACATGAGTTGCGGATGCGGGTTGATCTTACGATCCGGGGACAACGGGGATCGCGCGTGAAGTCGGTGTGGGTGAGAACGGGTGGATTGACACCGGCTGCGGTGCTGCTTGCGCTATCGCTTGCCGGCTGTGCGGTACTGGGCGGCAAGCCTGCGCCGCTGGACACATTCGAGCTTTCGGCGCCGTCGGTTGACGCCCATGGCCACAGCCGCAAGCAAATCCTGATCGCCCAGCCTTCGGCGCTCAAGGCGCTGGACAGCCAGAATATCGTCATCAAGCCTTCCGACCGCTCGATCCAGTATCTGAAGGGCGCGCAATGGGCCGACCGTCTGCCGCTGATCGTGCAGGCGCGGCTGGCCGAGACCTTCCAGCGCTCGGGCAGCTTTGCCGGTGTCGGCAAGCCGGGCGAGGGCCTGGCGATCGATTACCAGGTGATCGTCGAGATCCGGTCCTTCGAGGTGCGCGTCGAAGGCGGCGAACACGCCGAGGTCGACCTGTTCGTGCGCATCCTCAACGATCGCAACGGCGAGGTGCGGGCGTCCAAGAGCTTTACGGCATCCGCGCCTGTTTCGGGCAGCGGCAACCCTGCCTATGTCAGCGCGCTCGACAGCGCGTTTGGGGATGCCGCCAAGCAGATCGTTCGCTGGACCGATTCGGTGATCTGAGCTTCAGGCGCACTGGAATCGCGCCCGACTCTTTCAAGCTACAGGCAGCCGAAGGCATCAGGCCGCAGCTTTCCGGCCTTCAGCAGGTGCTGCAAGGTGTAAGTTACGGACAGTGCGTCGTCGAGTGCGTCATGTCCCTGCAAAGGCGGGTGTTCGACGCCATAATAGTCCGCAAGCTTGTTGCTCGGCGTCCTCGCCAAATCCTCGATCGGCATCCCAGCCGCGATCAGCAGCTTTACGGCATTGTCAAACCGGGTGGCCGGGATGGAAGGCTGAATGCCTGCGACATAGCAACTGATGGCGATCATGTTCAGTTCGTCCTTGCCCCAGGACCAGAATCGCGCCCCGCCGGAAAAACGGTCGACGTCGGCAAGGGCATCTCCCAGCGCGACGCCCTCGGTCTCGATGTTGTCCTCGGTGATGCCGGTCAGCTTGGTGAAGAACGGATCGAGTGCGTATCTCCCGCCAAATCGGTCGATCGGCCTGACATAGGCCTTGTGTGTGCCGAGCAGCGGAAAGTCGTCTTCAAGCCCAAGCCTGACCGCGCCAATCTGCGCGATGATCGGGTCGGGATCGTCGGCCGCGCACCAAAATCGGCGTTGCGAGCCCTCAAGGCAGAGAAACTCGCAGTCGAATATGATCGCCGTCTTCACGGTCGGTACCCTTCTATCTAGCGGATCGCGGGGTCGCGTTCGTCACGTGTCCTGCCATGCCACCGACTGGTATTGGCCACCGTTGTTGAGGAAGAAGTATGCTATCGCCTCGTAGCACTGCTTGATCGGGATGCACCACGACAGCGGATATTCGTCAACCTGACCATTCGCCAGCGTGTAAACGCAGGTCCCATCCTTAAGTTGGGTCCCTTGTGTCACCGAACCGCTGTCTCCATCGAAGCGCAAATACATCAGCCAGGCGTTGTCGCCATTCCTCAGCATAGAGAGAGACTGGCCACCTGGGGCCGAGATCCATAATTCAAACTGCCGCTCCAGGTCGAAGTGACCAAGGACTGGGGCGAATTCTTCGAAGGTCTCGTATGGCTGAGTGTTTCCCTTGAATGTGACTTTCACCGCGTAGGCTCGCCTGAAGAAGGTGATGGCACTCTCTAGATGTGGTCAAAGCCGACAGGGAAATCGGCATTTTCGGCACCCCGCTTGCGGAAATGCAGAGGTTTCCGCAAGCGAATCTCGGTGGCCGCCTGGCCACTGAAGCTTAGTGCAGTCGGCCACTGGCGTGAGCCAGCATGGTGTAGACCTTGCCGGTGTCCGACGTCAGGTAGGTCTGCGCCATGATGTTGTCGCGGTCGTTGCGAGAGACATCCTTGAGCAGCTTCTCGAAGTCGTCGCAGTAACGGTCGACGGCGGCGCGGAACTCGGCCTCGCCTTGATACTTGCGGCGGATTTCGTCGAACGTCTGCTGGCCCTTCAGCGTGTAGAGCCGGCGCGTGAACACGTCCCGCTCGCCGCGCCGATAGCGGTTCCACAACTCAATCGAAGCATCGTGGTCGATGGCCCGTGCGATGTCGACGGAGAGCGAGTTCAGCGATTCCACGACATGCAGCGGCGAGCGCTGGGCAGGGGCCGCGCGCGGTGCCTCAGCAGGCGCCGAGGGTGGTGCCGCCGGCCTGAGCTCCGCATCGTTCGACGCCGCGGTCAAGAGGTCACGCACCCAGCCGCCTTGCGGCGTGCGGGCGTTGGCGTCGGGACGCTGGCGCGGTGCAGCAGCTTCGGCCGGACGCTCGAGATCGAGCGTACCGCGCAACGCGGTGCCGCCCAGCGGCGCCTGAGGTGTGCGAAGCTCCGGCTGCTGCGGCGCCGGCGCACGACGCGGCGGCTCGGCAGGACGAGCCGCCGGCGCCTGCGGTGCCGGGCGCAGATTGCGTGGCTCCGCGCTGTCGCCGCCGCCACGGCCAGACTTCGCAACGATGTCCGAAAGCTCCTTCAGGGCGTTGATCTGCTCGGAAACCGCGCGGCGGATAGCAGAGGTCGATTCCTTTGCCTCTTCCGGCATCTCGATGACGCCTTTCTTGAGCTCGGCGCGGGTGAGGTCGAGTTCGCTCTTGATCGAGCTCGCGGTGCGCCGCATCTCATCGGTGGCATCGGCGAAGCGCTTGGTCGCCGAATCAACGACGTCGGTGATGGCGTTGCGGATCTTGTCGGCCGACTCCATCGTCTTGCCTTCTGCGTTCTGCAGCGTCTGGCCGACGAGGTTTTCGAACGAGCGCATGACCCTTTCGAGATCTTCCGACTTCTTGACCAGGCCGACGGCGAGGTCTTCGAGCGACGACTGCCTTTCCAGCGTGTGCTCGAGGTTGCTCTGGGCTGAGCTCAACAGGTCCGAGGCGCTGGCGAGCAGGCGGCTGTGCTCATCGAACTTGGTGGCGATCGAGGCCACTTCGCGCAAGGTCGACGATGACAGTTCCGTCAGCCTTGTCGTGTTCGAATCGACCAGACGCGCCGAGCTGGCGAAGGTCTGCGCCGCCTTTTCGGTGGTCGCCGCGAAGCTCTGCGTGCTGCCGCTCAGACGTTCGTCGACCTGGCCGAGGTTGACCGCGGCCTGCTCGATCAGCTGACCGAGCTGCGAGCTGGACTTGGTCATGCGGCCGATGAGATCGGCAACGCTGTCGGACAGCGACGAGCGGGCGCCTTCGACCGCCGACAAGGTCTCGGCGGTGCGGCTGGCGAGCGCATTGACCAGGGCAGCATTCTCGCTGCGCAGCTTCTCGGTGGCGCGTTCGGTGACCTCCTCCATGCTCTTCTGCAGTTCCGAGCCACCCTGAGCGAAGCGCTCGACCAAAGGCCGCGCGGTCTCGTCGAGGATTTTGGACATTTCGGCGGACCGCGCCGCGAGCATGGTGTTGAGTTCGCGGGTGTTGGCGCCGATCGTCTTGGCGGCATCGTTGGTGCTCTGGCCGATATGCTGGCCAACCGCGGTGAAGGTCTCGGCGATCACATTGGCACGCGAAACGAGCTGCGCCTCGGCTGTCGACACCTGCTCGTTGAGCCTCTGGCCCATTGCCTCCGTGGTGTAGGCGAGCCGGTTCTCGACGCCGGCGATCTGCTCCTCGACACGGGCGGCCGCTGCCGCCGCGCTCGATGCAAGACGCTCGTCGGCGCCGGCAAGCGCCTGCTCGATTTCGCGGGCATGCACGGCCATCTCCTGGCCGGTCTGGCGCGCACGGTCGGCAACCCTCTGCTCGGTGCTGGCGAAAGCACCGACGATGGTCTGCGCATGCTCGCCGATCGTCGACGTGCTGTCGGCGATGCGCGAGACCAGGCGCTGGTCGGCATCGTCGAAGATGCGGCCGATTTCCGAAGCACGGTTGGACAGCGCGTCCGAGCCTTCCGCGATGCGTGAAACCAGTTGCTGGTCGGCGGCGTCGAAGATGCGGCCAAGATCCGACGCGCGGGCGGCCAGCGCCTCGGCCGATTCGCCGATACGCACGCCGAGCCGCTGGTCAGCGCTTTCGAAGTTGCGCAGGATGTCGCCGGCGCGGGCGGCCAGCGACTGTGCCGTCTCGACGGCGCGGGCAACCAGTTTCTGGTCGGCCGCATCAAAGGCCCCGGCAATCTCGTTTGCACGGGCGGCCAGATGATCCGCAGTGTCCTGAGCCCGGGAGGCCAACTGGTCGGTTGTTGCCTGGGCGCGGGCGGCAAGCTTCTGGTCCGCCACGTCGAAGGTACCGGCGATTTCGCCGGCACGGGCGGCCAGCTGGTCGGCGGCTTCATGGGCACGGGCCAGCAGCGAGCTGGAGGTGTCGTCGGCGCGGGCAAGCAAGGCGTTCGACGTATCTTCCGCACGGGCGTGGAGGCGACGATCGGCCTCCTCGAAGGTGCGGGCGATGTCTTCGGCCCGCGCCAGAAGGGCGGCGGACGTCTGTTCGGCACGCTCGGCGATCTTGCGATCGGCGTCGCTGAAGGCGGCACCAGCCTGCTCATGCAGCGTGCTGGTGACCTCCAGGACTTTTTCGCGCAAGGCGCCGGCAACGAATACCGCGCTCTTCTCAAGCACGCTGCGAACATTGTCGACGCCGGTCGAGAGCGCACGCTCCATGGTTCCGGCGCGTTCCTCGATGATGCCGGTCTGACGGCTGAATGCCTGCTCGATCTTGTCCACATCGGCGGCGATCGCGGCCGAGATATCGGTGCTCCTGGCCGCGATCTGGTCGATGTGGCCGGACAGCGAGCGGTCGACATCCTTGCGGGTCTCGGACAGCCTGCCGAGATCGTCTTCCAGCGCGCGGGTGAGCATGTTGCGGCCTTCGGCCAGCTTGCCGACATGGCCGGCGATGATACCGTCGATCTCACCGCGGCTTTCGGTCAGCTTCTGCAGGTCGGCCTCCAGGACCCGCGAAAGCTGCCCGCGATCTTCCACCAGCTTTTCCGACTGGCTGGATATGACACCCCTGATGGCGTTGAGGTCCGATTCCAGCGCGCGCTTGAGAATGTCGCGGCCTTCGGCGAGCTTCTCGACCTGGCCGGCGACCAGACCGTCGATGCTGGAGCGGCTTTCGGCCAGCTTGGCCAGATCGGCTTCGAGGGCGCGTTTGAGAACGTCGCGGCCTTCGGCCAGCTTCTCGACCTGGCCGGCAACCAGGCCGTCGATGCTGGAACGGCTTTCGGCCAGCTTGGCAATATCGTCCTCGAGGGCTCTCGACAGAGTAGAACGATCCTGGACGAGCCTTTCTGCATGGCTGTTGACTAGGCCGCTGACGCTCTCAAGGTCGGCTTCCAAAGCTCGCGCGAACTGCGCGCGGTCATCGACAAGCTTCTGCGACTGGTCGGTAACTGCACCTCTGATTGTGTTGAGGTCGGTTTCCAAAGCCCGCTTGAGGATATCTCGGCCTTCGGCGAGCTTCTCGACCTGGCCCGAAACCAGCCCGTCAATGCTGGACCGGCTCTCAGCCAATTTTGCCAGATCATCTTCCAACGCCTTGGACAGCGTCGACCGGTCCTGCACCAACTTTTCGCCATGGCTGTTGACGAGGCTGTTGACGCTGTCGAGATCGGCTTCCAGCGCCCGAGCGAACTGGGCGCGGTCGTCGACCAGTCTCTGCGACTGGTCGGCAACGGTGTTCTTGATCGTGTGGAGGTCGGCTTCCAGGGCGCGCTTGAGAATGTCGCGGCCTTCCGACAGTTTCTCGACCTGGCCGGCGACCAGACCGTCGATGCTGGAACGGCTGTCGGCAAGCTTGGCGAGGTCGTCCTCGAGAGCCTTCGACAAAGTCGAACGGTCCTGAACCAGCCTGTTCATGTGGTCGGCGATGACGCTGTTCACATTCTGCAGGTCGGCTTCCAGGACCCGCGAAAGCTGTCCGCGATCCTCCGCCAGCCTTTCCGACTGGCTCGATATGACGCCCTTGATGGTGTTGAGGTCCGATTCCAGCGCGCGCTTGAGAATGTCGCGGCCCTCGGCCAGCTTCTCGACCTGGCCGGCGACGAGGCCGTCGATGCTCGAGCGGCTTTCGGCCAGCTTGGCAAGATCGGCTTCGAGCGTCTGCGACAGCAGGCTGCGGTCATTGGCAAGCCGTCCCGAATGATCGTCGAGCAGGCCCCTTATGCCCGAGAGGTCGTTCTCGAGCGAACGGCCGAGATGGCCGCGGTCTTCCACCAGCTTTGTCGAATGCGCCTCAATCAGGCTCTTGATGCCGGCAATATCGTTTTCCAAGGCCTTGGCGAGCACCGCACGGCCCTCGGCGATCTTCTCGACCTGGCCGGCGACCAGGCCGTCGATGCTGGCGCGGCTGTCGGACAGTTTGCCGAGGTCTGCTTCCAGGGCGCGCGACAGGATGTTGCGGCCTTCGGCGAGCTTCCCAACGTGACCGGCGACCATTTCATCAATGATCGTACGGGCTTGCACGAGTTTTCCGGAGTCTTCATTGAGAGCAAGCGAGAGCCGGTTGCGGCCGTCTTCGAGCCTTTCGAGGTGGCTGCCGAGCGACGCATCGATGGCGGCGCGCGATTCGTTGACCTTGCGCAGATCCTCTTCGAGGGCGCGCGCGATCAGGGTGCGGCCTTCGGCCAGCTTCTGCACCTGGTTGGTCACCGCGGCATCGATGCCGGCGCGGCCCTCGGCGAATTTCGCCAGGTCAGCCTGCATGGCGGCGGCCATGCGTTCGCGGCTTTCGGACAGTTTGCGGCTGTGGTTTTCGACGGCTTCCTCGATGCCGACGCGGGCGTCGGCAAGCCGCTGGATGTCGCTGTCGAAGGAACGCGAGACGACATGACGCGCGGCTTCCATGCGGCCGGCAAAGTCGCTGGCGCGGGCTTCGAGCATGCTCGAAGTCGAAGTGACGATGTCGGCCATGTCGGCGCCGATCTGGGTCTTGCCCTGATCGATCATCGCGGCCAGCGTGTCCTTGCTCTCGGCGAAGGTGTGGGCGATTTCGCGGGCGCGCTCGACCAGCGTCTCATTGATCTGGCGGGCGCGGGCCTCGAGCGCGGCGTTGAGCTTCTGCGTGCCGGTGTCCAGAGCCTCGGCTCGGGTCTGGAACTCGCTGATCAGCGCCTGGCCGCGTTCGGCCAGCGTGCGCTCGATGCCGTTGAGGCTGGCTTCGAATTCCGAATTGAGCGTGCGCGCGGCGCCGCCAAGCAGCGACACCATGCCGGTGGTGCGATCGTCGAGCAGATCGGTCAGCGACCGGGTCAGGCCGTCGGTCGTATCCGTCAGCTTGGCAATGCGCGTGTCGAGCAGGCTGGCGAAGGCCTCGCCGGAGGTCGAAAGCCTGTCGGTGATGTTATCCAGCCGGCCTTCCACGGAATCGAAGATCGACATCGAGCTTTCGTTGATGCGGTCGATCAGCGTGTCGCCGGAATTGGTGATCGTCATCGACAGCTTGGTCGATGCGTTGAGGATCGAGTCGCGGATGATGTCGCTGGCCGCGCCGATTTCATCCCGGAGCGTCTCATGCGCACCCGAAATCGAGGCGCGGACGCGCTCCGCATGGGTGACGACCGCCTCGCGCTCGCTGCCGAGCCCGTCAACGAGCGAACGGATGCGGGTTTCGTTTTCCGAATAGGAGCGCTCGATCTGGTTGACTTCGCTGTGGACCAGCGTTTCCAGTTCCACGGCGCGGGCAAGCGTGCGTTCGATGCCTTCGCCCATGGCCGCCACTTCGCGGCGAACGGCCTGGCCGATCATCATGACGCGATCCTGTGCCATGTTTTCCGGCTCGGTCAGGCGGAAGGCCACTTCCGTCATCGACTGTGCGGCAATGCGCATGTCCTGGGCGCGGCGAATCATGGCCGCGAAGGCCCAGAACAGGATGATCGGCACGATCGCAGCTATGGCGAGGCCAATCAGTTCGGGACGGGCCAGGAACTGGTCGAGTGTGCGGATACGCCAGATGCTCGGTCCGAACAGCAGGTTGGCCAGCCCGCCGGCGCCCGCGATCCAGGCGAGCGAGACAAAGGCAATGATCCAGTAGACCGTGTTGGAGGCACGCCTGTTGAGGCTGTGCAGAAGCGTCTTGTAGTCCTTCTGACGATCGTCATTGGCCGGCGCAAAGCCCGTCTGCTGGGTGCCATTGCCATTGCGTGTCTCAACGGGACGCAGCTCGGCGGGCTTGGCTTTCGGCGCGGGCTTGGCGGCCTGATTGACGACGGGAGCCTGATTGGCGGCGGGTGCCGGCTTCTGGTTGCGTCCCTCGCGGGCCAGTTCGTCGGCGGCCTGGGATATCTGCGCTTCCAGATCTTCCATCGAAGCCGCGATATCGAGGTCGCCGCTGCCGACATCGCTGCTGAGGTCGAGATCGAGTGCCTTTTCCAGTTCCCTGGCTACGTCGCTGTCAAGCGTTCTCGTCGTCGTCGTTGGTTTCTTTGCCATGCCTTCGCTACCCTGTACTAGCTGCCGCGGGCTTATATTTGTCGTTGTCGTACCCCCGCGCAGGAGGCTGAAAATGGACCCTCGTATCGTAATGACACAGGGGGGTAAAGAAAACATGCATTCCGTGGGATACGTAAAACTTTAAATATAAGGTTAACGGAAGCGTGATTTGGGCGCCGCTTTCGCAACATTTTTCCCGGCCATTCATTAACCCGTTGTCCATTGGATTCGCCTAGTTTTCCGGGCGACCGAAGAAACGGAGTTCGAGTTCATGCGTGGCGAAAGCGGCATTGCCTTCTCAATGCCCGGGGGCGACGTATCGGGAACCAGGCAGTCCCGACCGGTCGATTTGGCACACCTTGCCCGGCAAACGATGGGCGACCGCGCCCTTGAGCAGGAAGTGCTGGCACTGTTCGTACAGCAGGCGCTGTCCGTGCGCGACAAAATAGTCGATGCCGACATCAAGGATCGATTGCTGCTGGCGCATGGGCTGAAGGGCTCTGCCCGCGGCGTCGGCGCCTTCGCCATCGCCGATTGTGCCACCTTGATCGAGCAGCGGCCGGAAGACGGCCAAACCCTCAAGCGGCTTGGCAAGCTGATCGACGAAGTGCGCGATTTCATCGCCGCCATCAATCGCTGACCCCGGTTTGCGGAAAAACGTCACCGAGCGGCGCTTTCGCGCGGCAGTTGACTTGTCCGCCGGAGTGATTATCTCGGCGGTAACTCCCTTCAGGTGACAAATGACCAAGCTGACCTTCATCGCCCATGACGGCACACAATTCGACGTGGACGCCGAAAACGGCTCGACGGTCATGGAAAACGCCATCCGCCACGCCGTGCCGGGGATCGAGGCGGAGTGCGGCGGCGCCTGCGCCTGCGCCACCTGCCATATCTATGTCGACGAGGCCTGGACGGCGGAAGTCGGCGAACCGGAAGCGATGGAAGAGGACATGCTGGACTTCGCCTACGACGTCCAGCCGAACTCGCGGTTGTCCTGCCAGATCAAGGTGCGCGACGCGCTCGATGGCCTTGTGGTGCGGGTGCCGGAGCGTCAGGGCTAAGGCGCCTTCGGCCCACGTTCCAATTTCTTTGATACTTGCTGCTTGGCAGCAGGCCACGGCTCATGCAGTCTCGCCCCATTCCCAAGGGGACACATCGCATGACCGAAACAATCAAGACGGACGTTCTCATTGTCGGGGCAGGGCCGGTTGGCCTGTTCGCGGTGTTCGAGCTTGGCTTGTTCGACATGAAGTGCCACCTGATCGACATCCTCGACCGGCCCGGTGGCCAATGCGCGGAACTCTATCCGGAGAAGCCGATCTACGACATTCCCGGCTGGCCTTCGATCTCGGCGCAAGGACTGGTCGACAAGCTGCTCGAGCAGATCCACCCGTTCAAGCCTGACTTCACCTACAACCGCATGGTCTCCAGCCTGGAGAAGCTGGAGGATGGCAGCTTTCGTGTCACCACCGACGAGAACGAGGTGTTCGAGGCCAAGGTGGTGGTGATCGCCGCCGGCGGCGGCTCGTTCCAGCCGAAGCGGCCGCCGATCCCGGGTATCGAACCCTATGAGGGCAAGAGCGTCTTCTATTCGGTGCGCCGGATGGAGGATTTTCGCGGCCACGACCTTGTCATCGTCGGTGGCGGCGACTCGGCGCTGGACTGGACGCTGAACCTGCAGCCAGTGGCAAAGAGCGTGACGCTGGTCCATCGGCGCGCTGAATTCCGCGCCGCGCCCGACAGCGTCAACAAGATGTACGCCATGCAGGAGATGAAGGAGCTGGAATTCAGGGTCGGCCAGGTGACCGGGCTGACCGGGGCCGACGGCCAGCTATCATCGGCTACCATCAAGGGTGGTCCGGACGGCGATATCGAAGTGCCATGCACGCGCATGCTGCCATTCTTCGGCCTGACCATGAAGCTCGGGCCGATCGCGGAATGGGGGCTCAATCTCCACGAGAACCTGATCCCGGTCGACACCGAGAAGTTCCAGACGTCGGTGCCCGGCATTTTCGCGGTCGGCGACATCAACTGGTATCCGGGCAAGCTGAAGCTGATCCTGTCGGGCTTTCATGAAGTGGCGCTGATGGCGCAGGCAGCCAAGCGCATCATCAGCCCCGGCGAACGCATTGTGTTCCAGTACACGACCTCGTCGACAAGCCTGCAGAAGAAGCTCGGCGTCTCCGGCTAACCCTTTTTACTCCGCCAGGATCGGCGCCGGATTGTCGACATGACCGCGAAGCTCTTTCTCGGGCATCAGCGTCAGGGTGATTAACCCCAGCACCAAAGTGGCGGCCGCGACGAGAAAGATCATCATGAAGGGTTGGACGGATACGACATGTCCAGCCATCTGCACGCCTTCACCGGCCAGCGGCAGCCCAAAGCCCAGAGCGACGGCGCCAAGCATCGCGACTCCCAAGGCACTGCCCAGCGAACGCAGGAAGGTCAGCACGCCCGTTGCTACGCCGAGGTGCATACGATCGACAGCGTTCTGCACGGAGACGGTGGTTACCGGAAACGTCGTTCCGGTTCCCAATCCAATGCAGATGGTCAGCACTTCGACGACAAGCAACGATGCATGTCCGGCGACAAAGGCCAGCAGGCCCATGGACAGGGAGGCGAAGATGACGCCGGTCATCGCGATGCGCTTGTAGTGGGTAAAGCGCGGTATCAGGCGGCCGCTGGAAGCGGCGCCGCCCACGGTTCCAAGCAGAAGGCCAAGCATCGCAATGCCCGATTGGCTGGCCGTCAGGCCAAGGATCGACTGCAGGTAGACAGGCAGGTAGACGGCAACGCCGACGCTGGAGGCCTGGAACAGGAACATCGACAGAGTGCCGGCCAGGACGATCGGATTGCCAAGCACCTCGAGCGAGATGAGCGGTTCGGCGGCTCGCATCAAGCGCAGGGCAAAGGCGCCCCAGAAAAGGGCGGAGCAGGCCAGGACGCCAATGACTTCCGGCGATAACCAGGGGTAGGCGCTGCCGCCCCAGTTCAGCGCCAGCAGCAGCAGTGCCGTGGCCACGATGAGAAGCAAGGCACCAAGACCATCGATGCTGTGGTTCTTGGCGGCGATCGGCAGTTTCTTGAGTGGCTTGTTGATGATTGCCATCGCCAGGAAGCCCAGCGGAATATTGATCCAGAAGATCAGCGACCAGTGCAGATGTTCCGCGAAAGTGCCGCCCAGCAGCGGTCCGGCGACGCTGGCGACGGCCCAGGTGCCGGAGAACCACGCCGCATAGCGCGCCCGCTCTCGCGGCGGAACAAGGTCGCCGACCACCGTCTGCGTCAGCGCGAAAAGGCCACCGCCACCGGCACCTTGGATGGCGCGTCCCAGGACGAGGACGAACATGTTGGGAGCCATTGCGCTGACCAGCGATCCCAGGAGAAAGATAAGGATTGCCGCATAGACGGTGGGCCGACGGCCATAGACATCGGAAATCTTGCCGTAGAGCGGCGCCACGGCGGTTGCGGTCAAAAGATAGCCGGTGACGATCCATGGCAGGTATTCGGCATGGCCGAGCGAGCGCCCGATGGTCGGCATGGCAGGCGCGACGATGGTCTGATCAAGTGCGGCCAGCAGCATCGACAGGAGAACGCCGCCAATGATGGCGTTCTTCTCGCTTTCGGTCAGTGGTGTGGCGGCAGCCGCCATGGTCTGCTTGTCGGCAGCTTGGTCCATAGTCTTTGTCCATGTGTTTGCGCGCTGTGCGGGTCACCGATTGGGCTTGCCTGGTGTGTTCGCCGCGCGATCGGTCGTGGTGCTCGTGCTTCGAAGGTTGTGCCCTGCCAACCCCGTGATATGTCGTTCCGTATAAGCCGATTTCGACCTCTGCTCGAAAATTTTTCGAAGCTGGCACTACGCTTCGGCGTGGTTGGCCTGCGTTGGCGCCATCAGTTGCGCCGCCCAAATTCAGGCCGGTGGCGGCAACTGACCGCTCTCGATGCGCTGGATGCGATAGCGCATGAGCCGCAGGATACGGCTTTCGAAATTGACGCTTTCGACGCGATCGAACTGCACCTGGGCGCGGTCGTGCTTGGCGAGGATGGCGGCGGTGATCTCGGCCGCCTTGGCCTTGGCCGCACCGCAATCCTTCTGCGGATAGGTCGCCCTCAGCGCGTCTTCCAACTGGCGGCCATGGTTCTTGGCGATCTCGACATGGCGTTCTTCGTGGCGCTTGATGTCGGCAGCCAGCGTATCCCAGAACAGCTTCACATCGGGGTCTGCCTTGCGCGGGCGCCGCCATTCCGGAAGGATCACCTTGACCTTGACGGTCACGGCGGCGTCGGCGATCCGGCAGGAGCCAGCCTGCCTTGCGTAGCTGATACGGGTGGTGAAGGCCATCTGGGTGGCGCCGGGGTGGCGCGAGCCCGTGCTCTTGACCTGCGGTCCACGTGTGGAGAGCTGCTTCTCGATGTCTTCGAGCGTGCTGCCGCCAATGGAAAAATAGCTGTATGTTTTCACCAGATTGGCCGCGCCCGCCGGGACGGCGGTCACGGCAAGCAGCAGCGCGCAAAGCAGGGATCGTTTCATCATATTGCCTCTTCCACCACCTTGCTTTACGGCCGTTGCCGGCGCAACGGAATTGATCCTTTGCGGATCACACATCGTTGATGAGCCTATGGTTGATATGCAATGACGGCGAGGCGATGGCAGCTGGCGCATGGACGCCATCTCGACCTTGGCGGCAAGGCCGTGGTCGTCGGCATCCTCAACGTCACCCCCGACAGCTTTTCCGACGGCGGCCTGTTCGATGTGCCTGAAGCGGCACTGAGCCAGGCGCGTCGCATGATCGGGGAAGGGGCTCAGATCATCGATGTCGGCGGAGAATCGACCCGGCCGGGCAGCGCCGCCATATCGGCCAGCGAGGAACAGGCGCGCGTCCTGCCGATAATCGAGGCGCTGGCGAGCGCCAACGAGGTGCTGATTTCGGTCGACACCTATCGTACTGAGACCGCGCGGCTTGCAGTGGCTGCCGGCGCACATATCGTCAACGATGTCTGGGGTCTGCAGCGCGAGCCTGACATTGCGCGGGTCGCCGCCGAAACCGGCGCCGGGCTCGTCATCATGCATACCGGTCGGGATCGCCAAAAGCTGCCCGACGTCATCGCCGACCAGCTGGTGTTCCTGGAAAAATCGTTGGAGATCGCCCGTCGGAGCGGCATTGCGGACGATCGCATCGTGCTCGATCCCGGCTTTGGCTTCGCCAAGGAGACGGCGGAGGAAAATCTCGATCTGATGGCACGGTTTTCCGAGCTTCATGCGCTCGGCTTTCCATTGATGGCCGGTACCTCGCGAAAACGCTTCATCGGCGCCGTCACCGGCCGCGATGCGGTCGACCGCGCTGCCGGGACGGCGGCGACCAGCGTCATTCTCAGGCTCAAGGGCGCGCATCTGTTTCGCGTCCATGATGTCGCAATCAACGTGGACGCGCTGGCCGTGGCGGATGCTATGCTGGCGCGTGAAACCGCCGCACCGGGACGCTGAGCCATGTATGTCATCCGCTTGAAGAACTGCGCCTTCTTTGCCCGGCATGGCGTGCTCGACGAGGAGGAGGCGCTCGGCCAGCGTTTCTATGTCGACGCGGTGCTGTCGGTCGAACCCGGACGCGCGCTTGTCGACGACGCCATCGAGGAAACCGTCAATTATGGCATTGCCTTCACGGTGATCGAGAAGATCATCACCGGCGAGCGGCGCTTCCTGATCGAGGCCCTGGCAATGGAAGTAGCAAAGGCGCTGACGGAGCGGTTTCCGCAGATCAAGAGGGCCGAAATCACCGTGCGCAAGCCGAACGCGCCAGTGCCCGGCGTGCTCGATTATGTCGAGGTGACCGTTGTCTGGCCCGAATAACACCGTCTACCTCAGCCTTGGCGGCAATCTGGGCGACCCGGCTGCCTCGATGGCGGCTGCGCTACGCATTCTCGACGCCGATGCGGAGACGCGGGTCACTGCAGTCTCCTCGCTCTATCGTACGCCGCCCTGGGGCAAGCTCGACCAGCCGGATTTCCTCAACGCCGCGGCCGAATTGTTGACCCGGCTCTCGCCGCGGGCGCTGCTCGACCTCTGCCTCGATGCCGAGCGCAAGCTCAAGCGGGTGCGCGAGGAGCGCTGGGGGCCGCGCCTGATCGATATCGACATACTGGTGTTCGGTGACCGCGTCATCCATGAGACCGGGCTGGAAGTGCCGCATCCGCGCATGCTGGAGCGCGCCTTCGTGCTGGCGCCGCTGGCCGAGATCGCGCCGGACCTTGCCGTCGGCGGGCGAAGCGTATCGGAGCGATTGGCTGCGGTCGAGACATCAGGCATCGAACGTCTGACGTCCGGCCGGGATTGGTGGCTGACCTGAGCTCTTCGCCGCGACCGTCGTAGCGATCAACCGGAGAAGCCGCCTTCGTTGAGAAACGCCTGCTCCTGCGGTGTCGTCTCACGGCCAAGCATTTTGTTGCGGTGCGGAAAGCGACCGAAGCGCTGGATGATGTCGCGATGCTCCAGCGCGTATTTCAGGTTGAACTCGGCCTTGGCGGTGTGCAGTTCGACCGAGATGTCCTGGTCGGCAAGGTTTTCCGCATGTTCAAACGGCAAATACAGGAACACGCGCAGTTCCGGCTCCAGCGCCAGATCATGCCCGGCAGCCACCGCCTTTTGAGCGAAATGCTTCGCCAGCGGGTCGGTCGCGTACATATGGCTGGTGCCGCGAAAGCAATTGCGCGGAAACTGGTCGAGCAGGATCATTAGTGCCAGCGAGCCTTCGGCATGACCGGACCAGTCGTCGCATTCGCGCCGCGCGGCGGCATAGTGCAGGTCGAGAAAGTGGTCGCGGAAATCGGCATCGAAAGCCTCGTTCTTCTCGAACCATGCATCCTCGCCGGCGTCACGCCAGAATTTGGTGACCGACAGAGCCCGGCTGTCCAATTCCATTCATGAATCCTTAGTTCAATCGGCGGTTTCGGATTTGTGCAGCACGCCGGCCGTCTCCTCGTTGAGGGCCTGACCAGGGCGGCGCGGCGTGGAGAGGGGTGTCGGAATCGGCGTGCCGATATTGCCCCGCAAGAAGCGTTGGCCGGCGCGGATACCTTCGGCGAGCTGGGTTTCGAACCGGTCGTTGTCGCGGCGCCTGACATCCTCGATCGTTTCAGCCACGTCTTCGGGATCAACGCCAAGCGATTCCAGCGCCGAGCCGCCGAAAACCAGTGCCGATTCGAAGGTTTCGCGCAGCTGGTAGTCGACGCCGGCGCGGATGAGCTGCAGCGCGGTGCCGCGATCGAAGGCGCGCGCCAGCACGGTCAGCAAGGGAAACTCAGCCTTGACGAGTTCGGCGATGCGAACGGCGGCATCGGCCTTGTCGACGCAGATCAGCACGGCGCGCGCCTGGCCAGCGCCCGCGGCGCGCAGGATGTCGAGTCGCGTGCCGTCGCCATAATAGACCTTGAAGCCGAAATCAGCCGCCGCCTGGATCATCTCGACATCATTGTCGATGATCGAGACGTCGATGCCGCGCAGCAGCAGCGGCTGGCTGGCGATCTGGCCGAAGCGGCCGAAGCCGATGACCAGCACGCTGCCGGTCAGGCCGTCGGCGACATCGACGCCATCGAGCGATTGCTCGTCGCGCGGGATTATATAGCGCAGGGCGATGATCGCCAGTGGCGTCAGCACCATGGAGATGATGACGATCGCCGTCAGCGTTGCGTTGGCGTTGCTGTCGATGATGCCGACGGCAGCGGCGGCGGAGTAGAGGACGAAGGCGAATTCGCCGCCTTGCGCCATGAAGACCGCGCGTTCCAGCGCCTCGCGATGGCCGGTCTTGAGGATGCGGGCGACGATGTAGATGCCAAATGCCTTCATCACCATGTAGGCGACGACATAGATGGCGATCAGCTTCCAGTTCGCGGCCACCACATGCAGGTCGAGCGACATGCCGACGGCCAGGAAGAACAGGCCGAGCAGGATGCCGCGGAACGGCTCGATGTCGGCTTCGAGCTGATGGCGGAAGGTCGATTCGGACAGAAGAACGCCGGCCAGGAACGCGCCCATCGCCATCGACAGGCCGCTGAGCTGCATGGCGAGCGCCGATCCGAGCACGACCAGAAGTGCCGCGGCCGTCATCACCTCACGCGCACGGGCATCGGCCAGGATGCGGAAAAAGGGGTTGAGCAGATAGCGACCGGCCAGCACCAGTCCGACGATCGCGGCAAGGCCGATGCCGACCTCTGTCAACCTTTCCGACAGGCTGGTGTCGGCGCCACCGGGCGCCAGGAACGCGATCAGGGCCAGCAGCGGCACGATGGCCAGATCTTCCAGCAGCAGGATGGAGACGATGCGCTGGCCTTTCGGCGAGGCGATCTCGCCGCGTTCCTCGAGAAGCTGCATGACGATCGCCGTCGAGGTCAGCACGAAACCGGCGCCGGCGACGAAGGATTGCGAGATTGGAAAACCACCGGCCATTCCGACACCGGTCAACAAGACCGCGCAGACGCCGACTTGCAGCGCGCCGAGCCCGAAGATTTCGCGGCGCAGGCCCCAGAGCCGCGACGGCTGCATTTCCAGTCCGATGATGAACAGGAACATGACGACGCCGAGTTCGGCGACATGGAGGATGGCCCCCGATTCGGAAAAAACGCCGATGCCGAACGGGCCGATCACCACGCCGGCGGCGAGATAGCCAAGGATCGAGCCGAGGCCCATGCGCTTGAAGATCGGGACGGCGACGACCCCTGCGGCAAGCAGCGCCACCACCTGAATGAGATCGCTGCCCGACGCTTCCGCTGCCATGCCTCTTGTCCCTATGTCCGACAGCACTCCTTGCATGCAGTTGGAGCGGGAGGCAAGGGCGGGGAGCCTGCCAGGACGGGTAGGTGCCGTTGAAGCGTTTCCCCTGGTGGAACAACCGTCTTCGCTTGCCTGCCGGACGATTGGTATCTATATCGGCGGGATGACTATCCATTCGTCCCGACCGTCTCCGCCGCCCCATATTCCGATGGATGCGCTTAGCGAGGTCCTGCAAGACTTTCGCTTGAGTGGCGTCAATTATGGCCGCTGCGAGCTCCGACATCCTTGGAGCATAGAGTTTCCGCAACAATCGCTGCTTCGTTTTCACTTTGTCGGTCAGGGTCCTTGCTGGATCCATACCGAAGCGCAGGGATGGCAGGAGTTGCGCGATGGCGATCTGGTGCTGCTGCCGCAAGGCATCGCCCATCGGCTGGCCAGTGCGCCGGACGTTGCAGTCGGCTCGCTCGATGATTGCCGGGTAACCAAGTTGGGGAGCAATGTCTGCGAAGTCGTACGGGAAGGCACGGGCGCGACAAGCACACTTTTTTGCGGCTCAATGGCCTTGGGCGCCTGTGCGTTAAACCCATTGATCACGCTGATGCCGCCTATCATCAAGGGTTGCGACGTGGCTGGCAATGACCCGGTGGTTGGTCCGTTGCTGGCGGCCATGACCGCGGAGGCCGCGCAACCGCAGATGGGCAGCGCCACCATCTTGTCGCGTATGGCGGACTTGCTGACAGCCCGGCTCATTCGCTGCTGGGTCAATTGTACGGGAGCTTCGACCACCGGCTGGCTCGCTGCCATCCGCGACCCCCATATTGGCCGCGCTCTGGCAGCCATGCACAGAGACCCCGGCCATAACTGGACGCTCGAAAGCCTCGCCAGCCTGGCAGGCCAATCGCGCTCGATTTTCGCCGAGCGCTTCAGCGCTGTATTGGGAGAGGGTGCTGCACGCTATCTCGCCCGTTTGCGCATGCAGCTTGCCCGCGAGTTGTTGGGGCAAAACGGCTTGTCGGTGGCCGAGGTAGCTACCCGCTTGGGCTATGAGTCCGAGGCATCCTTCGCTCGCGCCTTCAAGCGCATCACCAATGTCTCGCCAGGCGTTGTGCGTCGCACAATTCCCGGACGAATAGACATGGATTTCGGATTTTTAGATACATATCATCCGAAGAGACTGGTTTATGAAGATCTCCAAACTTAGGAGATCTTTCCGTGACTGACACAACATTACAGCTTGAAGACGCGGCGATAGACGTTGATGCGGCTGCGCCGACCGCGTGGAGCGCAACCACCTGGTTCGCGGTCATTTCATTGGCGGCCACCAGCTTTGCCCTGGTCTCAGCCGAATTTCTGCCGGCAGGTCTGCTGACACCAATGGCGCGCGATCTCGGCATCAGCGAGGGAACGGCCGGACAGGTCGTCACCGCCACCGCTTCCGTCGGCGCCGTGACGGCGATGTTGAGCAATGTTCTTATCGGCCGATTGAACCGCAAGACGGTGCTGGTTGGCCTCATGGCCCTAGCGGTCGCTTCCAATATTCTTGCGGCGCTGGCGCCCAATTTCTGGCTGCTGTTGCTAGGCCGGGCCGGGCTGGGAATCGCTCTCAGCGCCTTCTGGGCGCTTTCGGTCGCCGTCGTCGCGAGGCTGGTTGGCGCCAATGCGACAGGTCGGGGCATGGCTATCGTCACCCTCGGCGTCTCGCTCGCCACCATTGCCGCACCGTCGATGGGTGCGCTGATCAGCGACTGGCTGGGATGGCGCAGCGCCATGGCCATGACAGCGGGGCTGGCCGTGGTCGCCATGTTGCTGCAGTTGCTTAGCCTGCCGTCGTTGCCCGCAACGGCAAGCAATAGTCTTGCAGACGTCCTTCGGCTGACACGGCGGCGTGGCATTCAACTTGGCATGCTTGCTATTCTTTTGTTGATGACGGGGCATTTTGCCGGCTCGGTCTATGTGCGCCCCTTTCTCGAACATGTGACGCTGCTTGCAACCGGGCCAATTGCCCTGGCGTTGCTCGGATTTGGCATCGCCGCAGTGATCGGCAATATTGCCGGTGGCCGCATGGCCGACGCCAATATCCACGTGGCTCTTGTGGTTACCGCCGCATTGATGGCGTTTGCGGCGCTGGCATTGGTGCTTTGGGGCGTGCACATTGGCGTTGCCTTTGGCTTCGCTACGTTGTGGGGCTTCGCCTTCGGCATGGCGCCGGTGGTGCTGCCGACAAATTTGTCTCGCGCAGCGCCGGACGCGCTGGAAGCAGCGGGCAGCCTGATGGTCGCCTCTTTTCAGGTCGCCATCACCATCGGCGCGGTTGTCGGTGGCTATGCCGTGGACACCTATGGCCCTACAGCGCCTTTGACCGTGACTGCTATCCTTGCCGCATCGACAGCCGTCCTGGCGCTGCTACAGCCGCGCAACTAAACTTTGCCGCCGCTGACACAGTAGCCCGAATCCGGCCCGGACAATATTGCAGGCGCGTTACACAAGTTTACGCCGGGTGCGCGTTGCTTGTTGCCACATTCGAAGGCTAAGGACGCTCGGCTACGGCCATTGGAGGGTGAGCGACGATCAAGTCGCGCCCTTTTGAGGAGATGACTGACATGAAGAAGTTTTTGCTTGTTGCCGTCGGCCTGGCGGTGCTCGCCGGTTCTGCCTGTTCGAAGGCGCCGGAATGCACGACCGAGATCGCAACCAAGAAGGCGCAGGACATGGCTGCCGCTCTGCAGGAAGCGATCACCAAGGATCCGTCCAAGGCGGCTGACCTGACTGCCAAGGTCCAGGCGGTGACAACCAAGTATCAGGGCGCCACGACACTTGCCGACGCCTGCAAGGCGTATGACGAGGTGACGGCCGCCATCAAGGGCTAACGCCTGGTTCGACTGTTTGTTTCTAGGGGAGGCGGTGGCGATGGGCTGCCGCCTCTTTGTTTTTGGGGAATGTGCTAGGGCGCGATACGCGCTCAGTTCGGCGCGATGGAGCCGACTTCGACGGCGTCGACGCGCTTCAGGCTCATGCCGATGACCGGTACCAGCTGGTCCTGGACACGCACGGCAACCGTCACGGTCATCGAATTGTCGTCGGGGATGCGGGCCTGCATGACGCCGCGCAACTGGTTGCGGTTGATGGTGAAGACCACCTTGCGGGCATCGACAACGTTGCCGCCGATGATGTCGAGGCCGGAACCGGCAGCGCCGCCCATGAAGGAACCCTTGTAGTCACGGCCCTTGCGCTCGATCTTGGCCGACATCGGCTGGGTGAACATGCCGACCCGGCAGCCGCCGTCCAGCGTCATGCCCATCTTGCCGTCCGGCGTGGAGCCGGTGAAGCTGCAGTTGAATTTCGTGCCCTTGTACTTGCCGGCGACGATTTCGCCCGGGCCGACCCATTTGCCTTCGGCCGACTGGAAGAACTGCTTGTCCGGCTCTGTGGCGGAAGCCCCCGAGGCAACACCGACGACCGCTGTGATCGCGACGGCCAGGGGCAAGACGCTGGACAGAATTACGCTTTTCATCGACGACACCCGGCAACAAAGATGCTGTTTGGAACCGGTTTGACCATGAAGAAGATTGGTTAATGCTTCGTCACTGCGGGGCCTCGAAACCGCGATCCGTTCACCGACTCGAAGAGTAAAACGCTATTTGCCGGAGCCCGGCGTCTCGGTGTCCTTCTTCGTGGCAAACGATGTCAGTGCCGAGAGGAAATCGCCAAGCCCTGGGCGCTTCGCTGCACTGAAGGGCAGGGGGCGCGCCGTTTCCATCGCCGCGATGCCGATGCGCGCCGTCATCATGCCGTTGACGACGCCCTCGCCAAGCTTGGCTGAAAGCCGTGCGGCCAGCCCATGGCCGACGATCTGCTGGACGAAACTGTCGCCGACGGCGATCGAGCCGGTGACCGCCAGATGCGCCAGCACGCTGCGTGCCAGGCGGAAGAAACCCAGCGTTCCCGGCCGTCCGCCATAGAGTTCCGAGAGACGGCGAATGAGGCGTCCGGCCTCGAACACGACATAGGCGACGTCGACGAGCGCGCGCGGACTGACCGCCGTCACCAGCGAGACGCGTTTGGCGGCCTCGAGAATCATCACCTTTGCCCTGGCATCGAGCGGGCCAAGAATTTCCGCCTCGGCCAGGCGCACCAGATTGCCGCCGTCGATGATTTCGCCGCGCAGTTCGGCCAGTGCGCGCCGGCCGGCCGCGGTTTCGGGCTTGGCCGCGACGAAAGCCGAAAGCTCGTCGACCACCGATCGCGCCGCCTTGGGATCGTCGCGCGCGATGGCATCGAGCGCACGTTTTTGCAGCTTTTCGACCTCTGCAAGGCGGGCAATCGCCAGGAATTCACGAATGAGGATCACCAGGAGCGCCAGCAGCGCGATAACGGCCATGCCGGCGGCCAGCCAGCCCAGCCATTCGGCGCGGGCGAAGAGATCGCGGATCAGCTGGTCGGTCCACAGGCCGACAGCCAGCGAAACCAGCACGCCTATGGCGCCAAAGAAGATGCTGCCGAACAGCGAGCGTTTTCTGGGGGCGATCGTCGGCGGCGGTGCGGCGGCAATGATGTCGGGTTCGTCGAAGACGTCGACCTCCGCCGGTATGACCAGCGCGACATCGGTCTTCATCACGCGGGGTTTGCGCGAAGGTTCGGCCTGGCGCGTCTTTGACGCCTCTTGCGTTGGCGCGGCTTCCGGCTCGATGCGGAATGCCGCTGGTTTGCGGGGCGCGATCATGCCAGATGGTCTCCGATCAGGAACTGCAGGGCACGGTCGAGCCTGATATGCGGCAACGACAGCGTCACGCCTTCGGCCGTGCGTTCGAGTTTTGGCGGACGGAACCGCACAAAGCGGATTGCCGGGTCCGTGGAATCCTGCCGGTGATCTGGACCCGAAGTATCGAATACCGCATCAATCTTCTCTGGTAAGTCACCAGGAAATATAGCTGTTTCCGTCTTTCCATCAAACGTCTCGCCGTTGATCTTCTCGCCGGCGATCGGCGTGCCGATGATGACGGGCAAGGTTTCGCGACCTTGCTTGACCATGCCCTCGCGGGTCGCCCGCACCGCCGCCATGGCGACCACGTCGACATCGGCGCCGGTGAAATTCGCCCGCGCCACGGCACGGTCGGCCAGTCGCCGCACGATGGCCTGCAACCGGTCATGGCTCTCGTGGTGCAGGTGATCGGCCTTGGTCGCGGCGACCAGGATGCGATCGATGCGCCGCGAAAAGAGGTCGGTGAGGAAGCTGCCCCGGCCAGGACGGAAGCAGCTGAGGATCTCGGTCACCGCGCGCTCGAGGTCAGCCATGGCGCCAGGGCCGGCGTTCAGCGCCTGCATGGCATCGATCAGCACGATCTGGCGATCGAGACGCGCAATGTGTTCGCGGAAGAAAGGCTTCACAACATGCGTCTTGTAGGCCTCGTAGCGCCTTTCCATCATGGCGTGCAGCGATCCCAGGCGCGGACGCCTGTCGAGGCCGGCCAGCGGCGCGAAGGTCAGCGCAGGCGAGCCTTCGAGATCGCCAGGCATCAGGAAACGGCCAGGCGGCAGGGTCGAAAGCGCACGCTCGTCGAGCTTGCAGGCCTGAAGATAGGCGGCGAAGCTTTCGGCCAGGCGGCGTGCGGTCATCTCATCGGCGTCGGCATTCGGGTCGATCTCGGCTGAAATCGCTCGCCAGGCCCGCGACAGATCCTCGCGCACCGGCAAAGTGGCCATCTCGATGGCCTCATGTGAAAAATCAGCGAAGGATTTGCCGAGCAGCGGCAGGTCGAGCAGCCATTCGCCGGGATAATCGACGATATCGACCGACAGTTTGCCGGAGGAGAACATGCGGCTCCAGCCGGAGGCTGATTCGTATTCGATCGTTAGCCGCAGTTCCGAAATGGCGCGCGTCGAATCGGGCCAGACGCGGTCGTTGACCAATGCGGCGATGTGGTCCTCGTACTGGAAGCGCGGCACCGCGTCGTCGGGCTGTTCTTCGAGAAAGGCGCGAGCGATACGCCCGGATTTCTGCGCCTCGAATAGCGGCAAGCGTCCGCCATGGATCAGATTGTGGACCAGCGCGGAGATGAACACCGTCTTGCCGGCGCGCGAAAGGCCTGTAACGCCCAATCGCAGCGACGGCGAAAAAAGCCCGGTGGCGCGTCCCGACAGCGTATCGAGGGCAATCCTTGCCTCGTCGGTGAAGGTGGTCAGCGATGATGCCAAAATGTGATCTCTCGGGCTTCGGTGCGTCCGATATAGGCGTTGGGACCCGGCTTTGAAATGGCGCCAGAAATTGACATCCAAATCGATGCTAGAGATCGGCCGGTGTCAGAAACGCTTCGAGATAACCCGTTTCCTGGGCCGCTTTCGCCAGATCGTCCAGGAAACGCACGACCGCCAGGCCCGAGGTCGGGAAACCGTGATTGAGCAGCGCACGCGCCGTCTCGTCGCCGTCGCCTGACACCGCCATGGCAAGATCCTCCGTCATCGGGTTGTGGCCGATGACCAGCAGCGAACCCGGCCCGCCATGCTCCCGGATAAGGCGGAGGTAGCCGGCCGCGTCTTCGCTGTAGAGCGTATCGAAAAACAGCACCTTGCCGGTGTCGGTCTGGCCGGCCAGGCCTTCGAGCGTTTCCTTGGCGCGCCTGGCGTTGGAGCACAATGTCAGGTCGGGGACATAGCCACGTGAGCGCATGGCGGTGCCCATGATCTCGGCGTCGGCGCGGCCGGATGCGTCGAGCGGACGATCGAAATCGCGCATGCCGGGCAGCGCCCAGCCGGCCTTGGCGTGTCGCAACAGATAGAGCCTGCTCACCCAACCTCCAATGATGCCGATGCCGAAGCTGCATCGCGATTAGCCACGAGAAGGGCGTTGCGCACAATGGTCCGTATTCTCCCGCGCAAGGAATTGCGCATAACACCACGTGGTAAGGGGTTGCGGTGCTTTCGTCATAGAATCAACTGCATTTCTCTTCAGCAAGTGCCGTTGGGGCACTTTAACAATTGCGTGAGTCGGTGGCCGATTGCGCTTGTGCAGGCGTCGGGCGGCGAATATATAGGCGCGAAATTTGGGGCAGTTTGGGTGAGTCGAATGAACGACATCGTTACCGCCGATTACGTACCCTCCGAAGACGAGCCGTTCATGAACGAACGGCAGAAATCCTACTTCCGCCTGAAGCTCGTCACCTGGAAAAATGACATATTGCGCGAAGCGCGCGAAACTCTCGAAATCCTGCAGCAGGAAAACGCCAACCACCCCGACCTCGCCGACCGCGCTTCTTCGGAAACAGACCGCGCCATCGAGCTCAGGGCCCGCGACCGTCAGCGGAAACTCATCTCAAAGATCGATTCGGCGCTCCAGCGCATCGATGAGGGCACTTACGGCTACTGCGAGGAAACCGGCGAGCCGATCGCGCTGAAGCGGCTCGACGCGCGTCCGATCGCTACCCTGTCGATCGAAGCGCAGGAACGGCACGAGCGCCGCGAAAAAGTCTATCGCGACGACTGACGTATTGATTGTGAACCGTCTGTCAGGGCAGTTTCAATGAAGTTGCAATAAAAACGGCCGGGTTTTCCGGCCGTTTTTATTGGTGCGTGGCAAATCCATTGCAGCAAACGGAAGCAAACCTCGGCCAGATCGCCGGCGGGGCGCCTCAGGCGCCAATCATCTCTTCTGGCTTGAAAGTTCGCCCAGCAGCTTGGTCATTTCATCGTCGAGCGACTGCGGCGCCTTGGCTGCCGGTTTGCCGACAGGGCCGCCGGAGCGGGGCTGGTCGAGCGAAAATTCGAGGTCCTTCATCAATGTTTCGTCGATGCTGTCCTGCCTTGGCGGCGGTGGTGGTGCGTGCCTGATGGCATTGGCGTTGGCGGAGCCGTATGCAGGCAGCGGCGTGACATTGGTCGATTGATAGGCCTGCGTTACCGGTTTTGGTGCGGGCGCCGGTGCCGGTGGCGGCGCTGCCGGGCGCGGGCGGGCAGGCTGCACGGCCGCGGTCACCGGTTGCGGCACCGGTGCCGGTCGTGCCGGTGCGGGAGCCGGCTGCGGCGGCCGCGGTTTCGCCGGGGCCGCGGTGGCCGGGACAGGCTGCAAGCCGCCATCTCCAGTCAGCGCCGGACGGCGCGGGGCGGCGAGACGGATGTCGCGCTCGACGACGACGTCGGTCGGGCCGCCAATCAGAAGCAGATGCTCGATGTCGTCGCGGCGCACCAATACCAGCCGGCGATGGCTGTCGACGGCGGTTGCGTCCATGACGGCGAGCCGCGTCTTGCGGTTCCGGCCACCCGCGACAAACGTGCCGAAGGTCAGGTTGCGCACGAGCCTGATGATGACGAGCACGATGACCAGCAGGATCAGCGCCGCGAAGGTCCACAGGAGTGCAGCCGCATAACCAGGGCCCGCCACGCTATCCAGCCACTGCATTGGTTTCCCCTGATCGGTTCGGAAAGTGACGCGACACTAGACCGTTGGGACTAGCTACCGCAAGTTGCCTTCACGCATCGTGAACAGCTTGAAACACAGGGAAGGCCGGCCGGCATCATTTTTATCTGACATTTGCCGCCCGGGCCTTTTCCGGACTAGGAGAATGTGATTCAACCGGCTAAAGCGCGTCGCGCTGACGCCGATTCATGCGACGCGCTTTAGGTCCTTGTTTTCATGCATGTCGTTTTCCCAAAACCGAAGTCACTTTTGGGCGACATGCATTAGGGGCGGGTGTCGGAACATCGGACTTCACGAGCAGGGGGCATATGGCCAAGGAAGCGCGCGGCGATTTCTATCCGGTACCGATCGTCGACCAGAACACGCGACCGGGCGCGGTCACCCGGCTCATCATCTTCATCGTCGTTCTGACGGGCGCCGCGATCATTTTCGGTCTGTTCCGCGAGCGCCTCGGTGACCCGTTCCTGCTCGGCATGCTGGGCGTGCTGGCGATGATCGGCGTCGGCTTCCTGTTCGCGACCGCGATCGGCTTCGTACAGGTGACGCCGCGCTCGACCGGCGATGAACTGTCCAAGGCTTTCGTCGATTCGATGGCACAGGGCCTGCTGGTGACGGACACAAAGGGCCGCGTCGTCTACGCCAACCGGGCCTATGCCGAGATGACCGGAGCTTCCTCGGCCGCCGACCTCAAGACGGTCGAAGGGCTGCTATCGGATGTTCCCGAGGCCTCGGTGACCATTTACCGGCTGGCATCCGGCCTGCGTGACGGCCAGCCGGGGGACGGCGAGTTTCGGCTGGCGCAGTCGATTCGGCCCGGCGCCGAACCGGGCGCCCGCTGGTACAGGGCGCGCGCCCGCACCTTCAGCGTTCCGGGCCAGCGCTTGCCGATGCTGGCCTGGCAACTCTCCGACATTTCGCAGGAGCGGGCGGAGCAGGAGCGTTTCTTCCTTGACCTGCAGAAGGCCATTGATCACCTCGACCATGCCCCGGCCGGCTTCTTTTCCGCCGACCAGGACGGTCGGGTCACCTACATCAACGCCACGCTGGCGGAGTGGCTGGGTATCGATCTCGCCAGCTTCACACCTGGCGCCGTGACCTTGCCCGATATCGTAGCCGGCGACGGCATGGCGCTGGTGCGGTCGGTCAAGGCCGATCCCGGCACGACGCGCAACGCGGTCATCGATCTCGACCTGACGACGATGACGGGAGAGGCGCTGCCGGTGCGCTTCATGCATCGCGTTTCGGCCAGCCGCGAAGGTGTCGGCGGCCCGACGCGCACGATCGTGCTCAACCGCACCCAGGGCGAGGACGCTTCGGCCGATCTGCGCGCTTCGGAAGTGCGCTTCACCCGCTTCTTCAACTCGACGCCGATGGCGATCGCGGGTGTCGACGCCAGTGGGCGCATCCTGCGCACCAACGCGCCGTTCCTGTCGCTGTTTTCCTCGGTCGTCGACCGGGACGCCGTGGATCGCCGCGTGCGGCTCGATACGGTGATCCATGAACGCGAGCGGCCGGCCTTTGCCGCCGCATTCGAGAAAGCCCGGCAGCGGCAGGCCGACATCGAGCCGATCGACACTGTGCTGCCCGGTAACGAAGAGCGGCACATCCGATTCTACGTCAATGCCGTTGCCGATGGCACCGGCGGCGAGGGTGCCGAGGAATCGGCCATTGTCTACGCCGTCGACACGACCGAGCAGAAGGCGCTCGAAGGACAGATGGCGCAGAGCCAGAAGATGCAGGCGGTCGGCCAACTCGCCGGCGGCATCGCCCATGACTTCAACAATGTGCTGACCGCCATCATCATGGCCTCGGACCTGCTTTTGACCAATCACCGGCCGTCGGATCCGTCTTTCCCCGACATCATGAACATCAAGCAGAATGCCAACCGGGCGGCCTCGCTGGTCAGGCAGTTGCTGGCCTTCTCGCGCAAGCAGACGCTGCGGCCGGAAGTGCTGAACCTGACCGACGTGCTCGCCGATCTCAGGATGCTGCTGGCCCGCCTGGTCGGCAACGACATCAAGCTGAAGATCGACCACGGCCGCGATCTGTGGCCGGTCAAGGTCGATATCGGCCAGTTCGAGCAGGTGGTGGTGAATCTGGCGGTCAATGCGCGCGACGCGATGCCTGCCGGCGGCGATCTTACCGTGCGCACCCGCAACGTCACCGCCGAGGAGTGCAAGACCTTCCCTTATCGCGAACTGACCGCGGCCGACTATGTCGTGGTCGAAGCCGAGGACACCGGCAGCGGCATCGCGCCCGACGTGCTGAAGAAGATCTTCGAGCCGTTCTTCACCACCAAGGAGGTCGGCAAGGGCACGGGCCTTGGCCTGTCCATGGTCTACGGCATCATCAAGCAGACCGGCGGCTTCATTTTCTGCGATTCCGAGGTCGGCAAGGGATCGACCTTCCGCATCTTCCTGCCGCGCCACATCGCCGAAGCGAAGACGGCAGCCGAAGCCGGGGAAGCGCCAAGCGCAGCACCGGTCAAACCAATCGACAGCACCAAGGACCTGTCCGGGTCAGCCACGGTGCTGCTGGTCGAGGATGAGGATGCCGTGCGCATGGGCGGCATGCGGGCGCTGATTTCGCGCGGCTATACGGTGCACGAGGCATCCTCCGGCGTCGAGGCGCTGGAAGTGTTCGAAGCCTTGGGTGGCAAGGTCGACATCGTCGTTTCCGACGTGGTGATGCCGGAAATGGACGGGCCGACCCTGCTTGGCGAATTGCGCAAGCGCCAGCCGGACATCAAGTTCGTCTTCGTGTCGGGCTATGCCGAGGACGCATTCGCCAGAAACCTGCCGGCCGACGCGCATTTCGGCTTCCTGCCGAAGCCATTCTCGCTCAAGCAACTGGCAACGATCGTCAAGGACGTGCTTGAATCCTAATTTAGCGTCCTCCAATAACCGTTTTGCGTAACGCCGTGACAGCGCCATGATTGTGGATGAAACGGCAAGCGGGCTTGGGGGAGCAGCGATTGACGCCACACATCGAGGCAGACAAGGGCGACTACGCCGAAACGGTGCTGTTGCCGGGTGACCCGCAGCGCGCCGAATGGATGGCGCTGACATTTCTGGAGGCGCCACGCTGCGTCAATCGCCGGCGGGGTGCTCTGGGCTTTACAGGCCTGTTTCGCGGCCGGCCGATCAGCATTCAGTCGACGGGTATAGGTGTTTCATCCTTCCTGATCTATGCCCATGAATTGCTTGACTATTATGGCGTCCGAACACTGATCCGCACCGGTACCTGCGGTGGCCTCAGCGATGAGGTAAAGCTGCGCAGCCTGGTGATCTCGCAAATGGCGCGGCCGGAAAACACCGAGAGCGGTCAGGTCTTTGGCCTTTACGGAGCTGATGCCGGCCCGGATTCGGCGCTGCTTGCTTGCGCCTTGGCCAAGGCGACCGAACTCGGCATCGACCACCACGCCGGCCTGACAGCCTGCACCGACATATTCTACCATCCTGAAGCGCGCGCCCGCTATGCCGAAGCAAGGGCGCTCGGAGCGCTGGCCGTCGACATGGAAACCAGCGCGCTCTACCGGATCTCGGCGCATTTCGGCGCGAGGGCCTTGTCGCTGCTGACCGTCGTCGACAATCTGGTGACCGGCGAACAGGCCGACTATTCCGAACGCCAGGCGCTTTTCACCGATATGAGCCGGCTGGCGTTCGAAATCGCCGTGGAAGCGCGCTAGAGCATTTCACCGTTTCACGGAAACGGCGAATTGCTCTAACTCTTAGTTTTGACGCAATTCCGGACGCAAAACCGCTCACACTTTTGCTGGAATTGCTCTAGGCGGCTTCCTGCTTCAACGCCATCCGCTCGTCCAAGTCAGGCCGATGGCCGCGCAGATAGAGTGCGCAGGTGGTGCGTAGCATGGACGCGAAGTTAGGTATTTCGCCATTGATCTCGATGGCTTCGTCGTAAAGCTTCGAGATGAATTTGGGCGTCGTCAGGTTCTGGCTTTCAGCGATTTCGTCGAGCAAGGCCCAGAACGTCGCCTCAAGCTGGATGCTGGTCGAATGGCCATCGATACGAATCGACCGGTTGATCTGGCGATAGCCTTCCGGATCCTGTGCGGCAAACACTCTGCACATCGTTACCTCCCATTTTTGTTGGTCTTGGGCGTCGACGGAGCCATCGGCGCCTTTTGATCACTGCCTGCGATTTCATTTTCGACCGGACGGCCGACAACGGCAATCGGACTTTCGTCCTTAATGCATGTACCCGTTTTTCGATCCTATGCGTGGTAATCGGCTGCCACCACCTTATCTCGACCGGCGCGCATAATCACCTTCGAAAGCACGAACGCTGCGGAGTCTGATTTGGCGAAGGCGATCCACACCATGATCCGGGTTCTCGAGGAGGCCCGGTCCATCGATTTCTACAACAAGGCCTTCGGTCTCGACGTTGCCCAACGGCTGGATTTCGAGACCTTCACGCTGATCTACCTCAGCAATGCCGATACGCCTTTCGAAGTCGAGCTGACCGTCAACAAGGGCCGGCAGGAGCCTTATGCGCTTGGCGACGGCTACGGCCACCTCGCGGTCTCGGTTGCCGATCTCGACGGCGAACACGACCGCCTCGGCGCGCTTGGCCTCAACCCGAAGAAGATCGTCGAGTTCAACCGCGACGGTTCGCTGATCGCCCGCTTTTTCTTCATCGAGGACCCCGACGGCTACAAGATCGAGGTTCTGCAGCGTGGAGGGCGCTTCCAATAGGACACATCGCAGCCGCACCGAAAGGTGCGGTGCCAGCAACGGCACTCCTAGGGGTGCAAATAGCAAGCAGGGAGGAACAAATGGTCACGATCTATGACGGGAAGCCTGGACTTTCACGTCGGGAACTTCTCAAGCGCGGCAGCATCGGCGCGTTGCTCGTCATTTCCGGCAGCGCCGTCATCAGTCCCGAACAGGCCTGGGGGCTGGAAACCTCGGCGTTGAAGCCGGAGACGATGGCGACACTGATCCAGGTGGCGCGCGATATCTATCCGCACGACCAGGTGCCGGACAAATACTATGCCGTCGCGGTCAAGGGCCATGACGAGACGGCCGCCAAGGATCCTGCCCACAAGGAGCTGATCGAGAAGGGCATTGCCGAACTCGACAAGAAGGCCGGCAAGGGCGGCTATCGCGGGCTCGGCTGGGAAGAGCAGCGTGTGGCGCTGCTCACCGAGATAGAAAAGACGCCCTTCTTCCAGACGGTTCGCGGCGGCCTGGTGGTTAGCCTCTACAATCAGCAGGAGGTGTGGCCGATCTTCGGCTACGAGGGCGAGTCCTACTCCAAGGGCGGCTATATCGCGCGCGGTTTCAGCGACATCGAGTGGCTCTGAGCCTCGATCGTTCCAGTAACCCGCAAACAGGAATTCATGGGAGGAAACCATGGCAGCTACATTTGATCTGAAAAACGATGGCGTGGTCGTCATCATCGGCTCGGGCGCCGGCGGCGGCACGCTCGGCAATGAACTCGCCCAGAAGGGCATCGACGTCGTCATCCTCGAGGCGGGCGCCCGCCACGAATATGAGGACTTCATCAACGACGAGTGGGGTTCGTTCGCCCAGCTTGCCTGGACGGACAAGCGCACGACGTCCGGCGACTGGCGCGTGGCGAAGGATTTCCCCAACCTGCCGGCCTGGATCGTCAAATCGGTCGGCGGCTCGACCACGCACTGGGCCGGCGCCTCACTGCGTTTCCAGGAGCATGAGTTCAAGACGGCGTCGACCTATGGCAAAGTGGAAGGCGCGAACCTGCTCGACTGGCCGATCACGCTGGCCGAGATGGAGCCGTACTACGCCAAGGCGGAAGCCAAAATGGGCGTCACCGGCACCAATGACTGGCCGCGCCTGCCGGGCAACAACAATTTCAAGGTGCTGAAGGCCGGGGCCGACAAACTTGGCTACAAGGAATGCCACACCGGCAACATGGCGATCAACTCGGTCGAGCGCGACGATCGCAACTCCTGCCAGCAGACCGGCTTCTGCTTCCAGGGCTGCAAATGGGGCGCCAAATGGTCGACGCTCTACACCGAAATCCCGAAGGGCGAAGCGACAGGCCATCTCGAAGTCCGGCCGAACGCCATGGTGATCAAGATCAACCACGATGCCAGCGGCAAGGTGACCGGCGTCGTCTACGCCGACAAGGACGGCAAGCTGCAGGAGCAGAAGGCTCGCATCGTCGCGGTTGCCGGCAATTCGATCGAGAGCCCGCGCCTGCTGCTCAATTCGCAATCGGCCAAATTCCCGCACGGGCTTGCCAATTCGTCGGGGCAAGTGGGCAAGAACTACATGCGGCACACCACCGGTTCGGTCTATGCCATCTTCGACAAGCCTGTGCACATGTATCGCGGCACCACCATGGCCGGCATCATCCGCGACGAGGCGCGCCATGATCCATCGCGCGGCTTTGTCGGCGGCTACGAGTTCGAGACGCTGTCGCTCGGCCTGCCGTTCATGGCGGCCTTCCTCAACCCGGGCGGCTGGGGACGCTCCTTCACCACGGCGCTCGACCACTACGACCATATGGCCGGCCTGTGGATCGTCGGCGAGGACATGCCCCGCGAGGAGAACCGCATCACATTGCACAAGGACGAAAAGGACGCACACGGCATGCCGATCGCCGACGTGCATTTCGACGACCATCCCAACGACACGGCGATGCGCGACCATGCCTACAAGCAGGCCACCGCACTTTACGATGCGGTCGGCGCCACCCGCACATTCCCGACGCCACCCTATCCCTCGACCCACAATCTCGGCACCAACCGGATGAGCGAGAAGGCGCAGGACGGCGTCGTCAACAAGCATGGCCAGACGCACGACATCAAGAACCTGTTCGTGTCGGATGGCAGCCAGTTCACGACAGGCGCTGCCGAAAACCCGACCCTGACCATCGTCTCGCTGGCGATCCGCCAGGCCGACTACATCGCCGCCCAAATGTCGGCGAAAACCATCTGACCTCCCCGACTGCCTGCTGGCGCGGAACCTGACACGGTTCCGCGCCTTTTTTTGTCTGCTGGACGCTACGCACCGACCGGCTGGCCGTCCTTGCGGCGGATGGCGACGACCGATGGCCGTGGCGGCTGGCCGTCCTTGAAATCCGGCCACAGCGACTGTGCCTTGTCGAGCGTTTCGGCATCCTCGGACGGGTGCTGGACCGAAAGGAACAGCGTCGTGCCATCCGGGGTGAAGCAGGGGCCGGTCGCTTCCGCACCATGCGGGCAGGTGAACAGCAGCTTTGGCAGGCCGCGCGCCGGGCCTTCCGTGTCAACGCCATAGACACCGTCCGGCAGGTCGAAATCATTGGCGCCATCGGTTGCCACCCACAGCCGCCCGGCCGGGTCGAAGGTGATGTTGTCGGGGCAGACGAACCAGCCATTTTCCGACGTATCGGGATGGAAGGTGGCGCCGATCTTGGCATCTTTGGGATTGCCGCAGAGCACGAACAGGTCCCAGGCATATTTGTCTGATGTGTGATCGGCCTCGGTGCCGCGGCCGCCAGGCGGGATCAGCTCGACGATGTGGCCCCAGAGGTTTTCGGGCCGCGTGTTGGCCGGATTGACCTTGGATTCGTCGCGCTTCTTGTTCTTGGTCATGACGGCGTAGACGCGGCCGGTGACCGGATTGGTCTCGATGTCCTCCGGCCTGTCCATCGGGGTCGCGCCCAGCGCGTCGGCGGCAAGGCGCGTCTTCAGCAGCACTTCGGCCTGGTCGGCAAAGCCGTTCTCTACGGTGAGCTTGCCCTGGCCGTGAACCAACGGCAGCCAGGTCATCGAGCCATCGGCATCGTAACGAGCGACCGAGAGCACGCCATCGTCCAGAAGGCCGCTGCTGGAAGCCGGGTTCGCCTTGTCGTAGGCCTTGTTGGAGACGTAGCGGTACATGTATTCGAAATAGTCGTCGTCACCCATGTAGACGACGATGCGGCCGTCCTTGTTGAGGACGACGGTAGAGGCCTCGTGCGACATGCGGCCAAGGGCGGTGCGCTTCAGCGGCTTGGATTGGGGATCATAAGGGTCGATCTCGACCACCCAGTCGAAGCGGTTCGGCTCGTTCGGTTCCTTGTCGATGTTGAAGCGGTCATGGAAACGGCCACGGCCATAAATGTCGGAGCCGTCGAAGCCGTAGCGCTCGAGAATGTCCGCGGTCGGCGCCTTTTTCGGGTCGCCGCCGAACAGGTCGGAAACGCCTTCCTCGCAGGTCAGCACTGTGCCCCATGGGGTGAAGCCGCCGCTGCAATTGTAGCTGGTACCGAGCACTTTTGTGCCGGTCGCGTCAGTGGATGTCTTGAGCAGCGCATGGCCGGCCACCGGTCCGGAAACCGTCATTTCGGTGTTGGCGGTGATGCGGCGGTTGAGCGGGCTGTCCTCGACGGTTTGCCACTTGCCGTCCTTGAACATGATTTCGACGATCGAGTGACCCATCGCCGCCAGGCCGAGATCGACCTGTTCCTTGTTCATCGTCTTGCCGGCGTTGTCCTCGGTCATGCCGGGAAACATCACATTGGGCGAGATGTATTCGTTGTTGACGCAAAGCAGGCCGTGGTCGGAGTTTATCGAACCCTTGGGCAGCGGCAGGAAGGCGATGTAATCGCAGTTATAGCCGAAGCGCTTTTCCTGTTCTGCGGCGGCGACCTTGTTGCCGTCGAAATCCGCCAGGCCGGCGACAAGCGGATCGCCCCAGCGTGCGACAATCGTTGTTTCATAACCTTCCGCGGCGGCGTGGGTCTTGTCATAGACGCGCTTCAGTTCGGGAAAACCGAGTGTGGAAAGCGCTGCCGCGGCGTGTGTTTCGCCGGCAAACAGCGAGCCGACAAAGCTGCCACCGGCGATCAGGGTGCCGGAAGCGAGGCTGCCTTTCAGGAGGGCCCGGCGCGAGACGCGCTCGGCAATGATTTCGCGGATGACAGGGGAGGATGAAGACGGGAAGTCGGCCATGTGTCTGCCTCTCGATGTGGATGGGTGACGGCGCACCGCTGCCCTATCCAGCTTCGGCAACATTCAGATGACATCAGACCGGCGGACACGGCTTGCGGGCCGCACGGAGGCGGCGCCGTTGCCAGAGGAAAGGCTTACTGACTGCCTTCCTTGGTGCAGGTCGAGGCGGTGAAGGCGCCGTCGGGCTGCTTCATGATGATGTCGAAGGAGGGCGGGCTCTGGCCATCCAGCGTTGCCTGGGTCATCGACAGCGCGTTGCCGCCGGTGGTGTAGCCACCGAGCGGTCCCAGCCAGGAGATCACGCCGTTTGCGTCCATCTGGTAATTATAGCCCTGTTGGACGGTGCCGAAGGTTACAGGGCCTGTGTAGACATTTCCCTTGATGGTGATGTCGCCGAGGTTGATGAACATGCCGAGCAGGTAGACTTCGCAGTGATAGGTGCCATCGGGCATCTTGCCGTCACTGAAGTCGGCCCGTGCTGCCCCGGTCGCTGTCGCCAGAAACACGATGCCGATCAAAATGCGTGAAATCAGGGATGCCATGACGTTGCTCGGTTGAGGAGCGAGCTTGCCCTATTTTTGCGCCGCGCCGCAACATCCGCTAATTGCGATCTGACTGCCGAGTTCAAAATATAGGCACATACTCAATTTGGGCGAAAATTAGGCAAATTCCTTTGTGCGCTGCGCAAATTTCCCTCAACCAATTGTTAACCGGCTTTCCTGCATTTATCCAAACTAATATAACAACCATTTGAGAACGTTAGGATATTTTCTTTTTCTAACGTCGTCCCAGCAGTTGGCATGGGGGTTGCATTGAACTGTTTCGGTGCAATCAACCAGCTTGGGAGTCTTCGGTATGAGGGGTAGTTTCTCTACAATAACAAAAATGTTTTCGGCAAGCGTGGTCGCCGCCGGCCTGCTGATGTCCGTACCAGCCAAAGCGGCTGAGGACACGATCAAGGTCGGCATTCTGCATTCGCTGTCGGGGACCATGGCGATTTCGGAGACGACGCTGAAGGACGCCATGCTGATGCTCATCGAGCAACAGAACGCCAAGGGCGGTCTGCTCGGCAAGAAACTCGAAGCCGTCGTCGTCGATCCGGCTTCCAACTGGCCGCTGTTTGCCGAAAAGGCACGCGAGTTGATTTCGAAGGACAAGGTCGCGGCCGTGTTCGGCTGCTGGACCTCGGTGTCGCGCAAATCGGTGCTGCCGGTGTTCTCCGAACTCGACAACATCCTGTTCTATCCCGTCCAGTATGAAGGCGAGGAAAGTGAGCGCAACGTGTTCTACACGGGTGCGGCTCCGAACCAGCAGGCCATTCCGGCCGTCGACTATCTGATGAGCAAGGACGGCGGCTCGGTGAAGCGTTGGGTGCTGGAAGGCACCGACTACGTCTATCCGCGCACCACCAACAAGATCCTCGAAGCCTATCTGAAGTCCAAGGGCGTCGCGGCCGAAGACATCATGACCAACTATACGCCGTTCGGCTTCTCCGATTGGCAGACGGAAGTTTCGGCGATCAAGAAGTTCGGTTCGGCCGGAAAGAAGACCGCCGTCGTCTCGACCGTCAACGGCGACGCCAACGTCCCATTCTACAAGGAACTCGGCAACCAGGGCATCAAAGCCGAGGACATCCCGGTCATGGCATTCTCGGTCGGTGAGGAAGAACTTGCCGGTCTCGACACCAAGCCGCTGGTCGGCCATCTCGCCGCCTGGAACTATTTCGAGAGCGTCAACACGCCTGAGAACAAGAAGTTTATCGCCGACTGGCACAAGTTCATCAAGAACAACAAGCGCACCACCAACGACCCGATGGAAGCCCACTATATCGGCTTCAACATGTGGGTGAAGGCGGTTGAAAAGGCCGGCACCACCGATCCGGACAAGGTCATCGATGCCATGATCGGCGTTTCGGTGCCGAACCTGACCGGCGGCTATTCGACGATGATGCCGAACCACCACATCACCAAGCCTGTCCTGATCGGCGAAATCCAGGCCAATGGCCAGTTCGAAACGGTTTCGAAGACACCTGGCCTGGTGATGGGCGACGAATGGTCCGACTACCTGCCGGATTCCAAGGACTTGATCTCGGATTGGCGCGCGCCGCTCAGCTGCGGCAACTTCAACGTCAAAACCGGCAAGTGCGGCGGCAAGGGCACGAACTGATCCTCCCCGGACTGGACTTCAGGTCCATGTCCATGACCGCGTGCGTCCGGACGGTTTCCTCCACTGTCCGGACGCCCAGTTCAACCATCAAGGGTCGCCAAAAACCGATGAAGATTTTCCATGCGATGGGCCTCACGCTCTTGTTCCTGCTGACGACCCTGTCGTCTTCGGGCGCTGCGGAAGCCGATCTGCGTGCCATCATCGCCAAATTCGCGACAGTGACGGACTTTTCCGAGACGGGAGCTGTCGTTCAAGAGTTGACAGCCACAGGCGACCCGGCTGTCGAACGGCCGCTTGCCGCATTGGCGGACGGCAATCTTTACATTCGCACGGCCGACTCAATGGTGTTTGTCGGCGAGGAAGGCGACGAAAGCGTCAAGCTTTTCGATCCGCTGAGCGGCGAGGCGGCAGGCGTGGCCTCCGCGGACGACATCACCAAGGTCAGCGTCAACAACACGCTTCGCCGCGCCATCCGCGATGGATTGGGCACGTTGACGCTCGGCTCCAAGGATCCGACTGTCCGCATCGCCGCCGCCGACACCATGTTCAAGACGCCCGATGCCGCGAATATCGAGCCGCTCGACGCAGCGATCGCCAGTGAAAGCGTGGCGAGCGTCAAGGCTTTGCTGGAGCAGGCGCGTGCCGCTTCCATACTGGTGTCAGACAAGCCCGATGCAGACAAGCTGGCGGCCATCGCGCTGATCGGCGCGCGCGGCGACCGCGACGCGGTTTCGCTGCTCACTTCGGTCGAGGCAAATACCTCGGAAGCCGTGAAGGAAGCGGCGACGGCCGCGATCGCCAGCATCAATTCGACGCTGGCTTTCTGGGATGCCGGCCAAAACATCTGGTACGGCATTTCGCTGGGCTCGGTGCTGCTGCTCGCCGCGATCGGGCTCGCCATCACCTTCGGCGTCATGGGCGTCATCAACATGGCGCATGGCGAGATGGTCATGCTCGGCGCCTACACCACCTTCGTCGTCCAGCAGGTGATCCGCACGTCCTTTCCCAGCCTGTTCGACTGGTCGCTGGTGATCGCGCTGCCGCTGGCCTTCCTTGTCTCAGCCCTGGTTGGCCTGATCATCGAGCGCGGCGTCATCCGCTTCCTCTACGGCCGGCCGCTGGAGACGCTGCTGGCGACCTGGGGCGTGTCGCTGATCCTGCAGCAGGCGGTGCGCTCGATCTTCGGACCGACCAACCAGGAGGTCGGCAACCCTTCGTGGATGTCGGGCTCGTTCAATGTCGGACAGCTTGCTGTCACCTGGAACCGACTCTGGATCCTGGTTTTCGCGCTCACCGTCTTCGGCCTGCTGCTCTACGTCATGAAGCGCACGCCCTGGGGCTTGCAGATGCGCGCCGTCACCGCCAACCGGCGCATGGCCGCTTCCATGGGCATCAGGACGCCGTGGGTCGATGCGCTGACCTTTGCGCTCGGATCCGGCATTGCCGGTATTGCCGGTGTCGCGCTCAGCCAGATCGACAATGTCTCGCCCAATCTCGGCCGCGGCTACATCATCGACAGCTTCATGGTCGTGGTCTTCGGCGGCGTCGGCAATCTCTGGGGCACGCTGGTCGGCGCCTTTTCGCTCGGCATCGTCAACAAGTTCCTCGAGCCCTATGCCGGCGCCGTGCTCGGCAAGATCGTCGTGCTGGTGCTGATCATCCTGTTCATCCAGAAACGCCCGCGCGGCCTGTTCGCGCTCAAGGGCAGGGCGGTGGAAGCATGATTACCGGGCGCTTCTTTGCCGCCGGCGCGGACCGCCGCATCGCCTTCACCATCTTAATCCTGCTGGCGGTGGCCATCATCGTGCCGCTGCTCAACCTGGCGGTTTCATCGACCAGCGCGTTCTACATTCCGTCCTACATCGTGGCGCTGACCGGCAAATATCTCTGCTACGCGCTGCTGGCGCTCGCTCTCGACCTCGTCTGGGGCTATTGCGGCATCCTTTCGCTTGGCCACGGCGCCTTCTTTGCGCTCGGCGGCTATGCGATGGGCATGTATCTGATGCGCCAGATCGGCTCGCGCGGCGTCTATGGCAATCCGATCCTGCCTGATTTCATGGTCTTCCTGAACTACAAGGAATTGCCTTGGTTCTGGACCGGTTTCGACCATTTCTGGTTCGCCGCCATCATGGTGCTCGCGGTGCCGGGCCTGCTCGCTTTCATCTTCGGCTGGTTCGCCTTCCGCAGCCGCGTCACCGGCGTCTATCTCTCCATCATCACCCAGGCGATGACCTACGCGCTGCTGCTTGCCTTCTTTCGCAACGACATGGGTTTCGGCGGCAATAACGGCCTGACCGATTTCAAGGATATTCTGGGCTTCAACGTGCAGGCCGATGCGACGCGTTCGGCGCTGTTTGCCGCCAGCGCGGTGATGCTGGCGCTCGCTGTGTTCATCACCTGGGCGATCGTCGGCTCCAAATACGGCAAGCTGCTGATGGCCGTGCGCGATGCCGAAAGCCGCACCCGCTTCCTTGGCTGGCGGGCTGAGAACGTCAAGCTGTTCGCCTTCACCGTATCGGCCGTCATGGCCGGCATTGCCGGTGCGCTCTATGTGCCGCAGGTCGGCATCATCAATCCCGGCGAGTTCGAGCCGTCCAACTCGATCGAGGTGGTGATCTGGGCGGCCGTCGGCGGGCGCGGCACCATCGTCGGGCCGATCATCGGCGCGCTGCTCGTCAATGCCGGCAAATCCTGGTTCACCGGCCTGCTGCCGGAGCTCTGGCTGTTCGCGCTCGGCGGCCTCTTCGTCGCCGTCACGCTGCTCTTGCCGAAGGGCATCATCGGCATGTGGGATAGCTGGCGCGGCAATGCGAAGGCCTTGCGCGCAGCCGCCGTGGCTGAAGAAGCCGGCACCGAGGTTGGCGTGGCGACCGCGACTTCGAAGCCCGCTCGCTCGCCGGCGAGAAATCCAGGCGAATGGTCATGGTCCGACCCTGAGCCGCAGGCGGCGGAGTAAGCGACCATGAGCAAATCGAACACCATCCTCTATCTTGACGGCGTCTCGGTCTCCTTCGACGGGTTTCGCGCCATCAACAATCTGTCGCTGGTGCTCGACAAGGGTGAGATGCGCGCCATCATCGGCCCCAACGGCGCCGGCAAGACGACGATGATGGACATCGTCACCGGCAAGACGCGGCCCGATGAGGGCGAAGTCTTCTTCGACGGCCAGGTCGATCTGACCAGGCATGACGAGGCCGAGATCGCCATGATGGGCATCGGCCGCAAGTTCCAGAAGCCGACGGTCTTCGAAAGCCACACGATCGAGGAAAACCTGATGCTGGCGCTGAAGGGACCGCGTTCGATCTTTCCGGCGCTTTTTCATCGCCGCTCGGCGGCCGAGGCGCGGCAGATCGACGATATTCTCGGCATCATCCGGCTGGGTGACAAGCGCCATGAGCTGGCGGCCAATCTCAGCCACGGCCAAAAACAGTGGCTGGAGATCGGCATGCTGTTGGCGCAGGACCCAAAGCTGCTTTTGGTCGACGAGCCGGTGGCCGGCATGACCGACGCCGAGACCGAGGAGACCGCGCGGCTGCTCAAGGATATTGCGCGCGACCATTCGGTCATCGTCGTCGAGCACGACATGCATTTCGTGCGCGAACTTGGCGTCAAGGTGACCTGCCTGCACGAGGGCTCGGTGCTGTCGGAAGGCACACTCGATTTCGTTTCGGCCGACGAGCGCGTCGTCGAAGTCTATCTGGGGAGATGAGCATGGTCTGGCGGGTTCAATTCCATCGCTTCGATCTGTCGTTTCTCCGATTCTGGAAAAGGCGCTGAGACATGCTCGAAGTTTCCAACGCCACGCTCCACTACGGCGCCGCCCAGGCGCTGCGCGGCGTTTCGCTGAAGGCGGGGGCCGGCAAGATCACTTGCGTGCTCGGCCGCAACGGCGTCGGCAAGACCAGTTTGATGAGATCGATCGTCGGCCACCATCGGCTGACGAGCGGAAGCGTTGCCTTCGAGGGGAAGGCGCTCGACCGGAGCGCGGCGTATGACCGCGCCCGGTCGGGCATCGCATTCGTACCGCAGGGCAGGGAGATATTTCCCCTGCTCACGGTGCGCGAAAACCTGGAATCCGGCTTCGCGCCGTTGAAGCGTGCCGACCGCAACGTGCCGGCGCATGTCTTCGAGCTGTTTCCAGTGCTGAAGCAGATGCTCGGCCGCCGTGGCGGCGATCTTTCCGGCGGGCAGCAGCAGCAACTGGCGATCGGCCGGGCGCTGGTGATGCGGCCGAAGCTGCTGGTGCTCGATGAGCCGACGGAAGGCATCCAGCCCTCGATCATCAAGGACATCGGCCGCGCCATCCGTTACCTGCGCGATCAGGCCGGCATTGCGGTGCTGCTGGTCGAACAGTATCTCGACTTCTGCCGTGAACTCGCCGATGAGGTCAACATCATGGATCGTGGCCAGATCGTTCATACCGGCCCGGCGGAAGATTTAGACCGGGCTGATGTTCGCAAATTCCTGACCGTCTAGAATCGGTTCTGGACTTCGGCCGACGATCCAAAGTCTTTGGCAAGTCCAATATTTCTTCCATTCAGCTATCCGCATCTCTGGCGCGCCAGAGGCTGCATGTTAGTCTTTTCTTGGCTTTGTGAGTCGGCCGCTTCCGTATCAGTCTGGTTATCGCAGATCGAGGGCGCGGCGAAGGCCGGCAAGTTCCACGCAAGCAAGGCTTCCTAGCTTCCCTCCTGCGATCTCTGTCGTTCAACGCGTTTGGGCACACAGGCTAAGGGACAGCCATGGAACGTTACGTCGAGGACTACCAGAAGCGACGGCTTACCGAACGCGTCGATATCATCGCTGCCATCAACATCCTGAGATCACAGGGCTGCGACTACGACGACTTGATCGAGGAGATCACCAAGGTGTTCTACGTCGATCTCGATACCTTCAATGAAATCGTCATGGCGGCATAGAGCCGCCTTCGCCTATCAGCATGACGGGCTCGGCACTGATACGCGAGGTCAGCTCGCGCGCCGGAATGGCGAGGCGGTGACGCGGTTGCGGCCGCCGCGCTTGGCGTCATAGAGCGCCCTGTCGGCGGCGCTGAGCACCTTGTCGAAGCTGAGGCCCTCTTTGCTGCCGAACGCGAACCCGGCACTGACCGTGCAGCTCAGGGATCCGGTCTCGGTTTCGATCAGGCGCGTCGCGAAAGCGGTCCGGATGCGCTCCGCTGCTTCCTCGACCGTCTCCGGCAAAGTGCGCTTCAGCACCAGTGCGAATTCCTCGCCGCCCATGCGCGCGGCAACGTCGGTCTGGCGAAGATTGCCGGCGAGTTCGCCAGCAAACACCTTCAGCACCTCGTCCCCGGCCGCGTGGCCGAACTCGTCATTGATGGCTTTGAAATTGTCGAGGTCGAAGACGATCACGGCGGTGAAGGCGCCAACCGGGACATGGCCATGCATGTCGAACAGCGCGCGCCGGTTGAGCAGGCCGGTTAGGGGGTCGGTCAAAGCATTGCGGCGGTGGTGCCGGGCCAGACGCCCCTGGTTGAGCGCAAGCGACAGGGCGCCAATACCCGTCATGCTCGCGATGACGACAATGAGGCTCAATTCCTCGGCCCAGTTGCTGGGCGCATGGCCGAGAACCAGCTTGCCGTCCTCAATAAGAACCATGGCACAGAGCGCGAAGGACGCGGCCGTGGCAGCATAGAGTGCGGTGAGGCCGATCGTCAGGGCAGGGGCTTCGTCGCGGCCTTTCCAGTATTCGAGCGCTGTCGCGACCAGGAGCAGAGCGGCGAAAAGGTTCTCGAACATGAAGCCGAGGCCGTCATAGCCCAGAGCCATGGCAGGCAGCGCCACCGCTAGCGAAACGCAACCCAACAGTGCCCGTGGCAGCGGCGAGCCGCCGGTTCTGAACTGGTAGGCAGCTCCCCGCATCGTCGAGAAGCCGAGCAGCAACAGGGCCAGGGTGGCGATGCCGAGCAGGCGCCCGGGCATATCGATATAGGCGTCATAGACAAAGATATCGCCGACCACGAACACCAGGCTGATCGCCCATGTCAGCAGGAATTTTTCCGAGCGCGCGGTCAGCCACATGCCGAACAATGTCAGGCTCAGGCAAGCGGCGGAGAAACCGACTGCCAGCAGAAGTGAAGTGTAGTCGAGCGACATGCCCCTCTTTCCCTGCCGGCGGCGGCTCCAGCTCTGCGGCTTGGCGTCGCCGTATTCATGCGGCAAGGAAGTGTCGATAACGTTACGATGGCGATGAAGATGCCACGAATAGGCGCTTTGCTACGCGCAAAACGCATAGATGATGCGCTTACAGCATGTAGCCGGACAACAACGTATGGTTGTCAGTCGGCCAGCCGCTTCATCAGGGCAATCGCCCCGAATGGCGCGCGTACCTTACCCTCGGTGATGAAGTAGACGAAGACGTCGCGTGGCTGCACCGGCGCGTCTGTGGTGGGATCGGCGCGCCGCAAATCGGCCGGCTGCTTGCCTTCCGCCCAGGTTTTTACCCGCGCAGCCCATTCGTCGAGGCCCTTTGGTGTGTAGCAATCGGGATTGTCGTCCGAGCCAGTCTGCAGCCGTGCATAGACGAAGTCACCGGTGACATCGGCGATATCAGGATATTTGGCATGGTCGGCATAGACGATCGCCGCCTTGTATTTGCGGGCAAGTGCGGCGAATTCCGGCACGATGAAACTGTCGTTGCGCACTTCGAGCGCGTGGCGCAGCGCGACGCCATCCTGCTTTTCCGGCAGCAGTTTCAAAAAGGCCTCGAAATCGTCCGGATCGAACTTTTTGGTCGGCGCGAACTGCCACAGGATCGGCCCGAGCTTCTCGCCGAGCGCGGCAACGCCCGAGCCGAGAAAGCGCGCCATCGATTCACCGGCCTCGCCCAGCACGCGCCGGTTGGTGACGAAGCGGTTGCCCTTCAGCGAATAGACGAAACCGTCCGGCGCTTCACCAGCCCATTTGACGAAGGTCGGCTCCTTGAAGCTGGAATAGTAGGTGCCGTTGACCTCGATGCTCGGCACCTGCCGGCTGGCATATTGCAGCTGTTTAGCCTTGGAAAGTTTCTCGGGATAGAAGGACGTGTCCCAGGGCTCGAAGGTCCAGCCGCCCATGCCGGAGCGGATTGTTCCCGATTTGCTCATGGATTTCTCCTCCAATGTGTTTTGTCGCGAGGGGCTTGCGTTGGTAAAATCGATCCGCAACTGGCAATTTCGGTCAAGTGGGCGGTGACCAATCCGGGGAAAAGATCGTCGGCGTCCCAGAGGGGTAAAGGTCCTTCCGCGGTCGCATGACGCGAAACTGGTTTCCGTCCTCGACGATGTCGTAGAGAGCCTTGATCGGCTGATAGCGTGCACGGCGATAGTCGTGCAGCATCACGATCGTATCGGCATGACAAAGCAGCGAAGCCATGAACGCGCATTCCATGCGCCGTCGGCCGTCGATGAAGATAAAGTCGAATTTGCGCTTCAGGCTTAGCGGCCAGGTCGAATAATTGAGCTCTGGATCGCGGTCGCCAAACTTGGGTCCCTGGAGGTCCAGGCAGATCGGATGGAAACCGCCCCACTGCGGCAGCTGCGGCAGGAGTTGATCGAGGAAGGGCTGGCTGTCGTCGATCGAAAAGAGATTGTCGATGGCCAGTCTGTCCCTCAACTCAAGGATCGCCAGCGTCGTGTGGCCCATGCCCCATTCCAGGAAGGCGCGCGTGTCAGGCTTCACATGTTGCAGCAGGATGCGCTGGAACTCCGACAAATAGTCGGCGCCATAAGCCTGCGACGAGCGGACCACGCCACCCAAGGTCAGTTGGTTTTCCATAGCGCTGCCGGCCTGCATTCACATCGCCTTCGCCATGTCGACGAGCACCCATCTTGGCCGGTAAGGATTGGGCCTGCGACCCGTTTCGCGATAGCCGTAAGCAAGATAGAGCGCGATGTTCCGTTCCATCTTTGCATTGGTGTAGAGCCGTATCTCCGGCAGGCGCCACAAGCGCGTCTGTTGATCCGCGTGACTGAGCAGCTTTATGCCAAAACCCTTGCCCTGGAAGGCGGGCGACACCGCGACGGAGAAGATCATGGCGTGATCCTCATGCCGCTCCAGCGTGAGCACACCGGCAAGTTCGCCGCCGCTCTCCAGCAGCCAGACTTCGCCGCGCGCGATGCGCGGCGCATAGTCTTCGGTCACGGGGATCGGCGGCGCGTCGAGTATGGCGTTGTAGGGGGCGTAGGCCGCTTGCGTCAGCGCGACGATCGCGGCGAGCTCTTCGGAGCGGGCAAGCCTCATGATTGATCCATTCCAGCGGCAGCGACGATCACCTTTTCCATGCCGGCGGCAATCGCCGCGACCGCAGCACGGCTGGCGTCGCCCAGGCCGTGGCGTTCGGCGATCCACTGCGGATCGTTGTAGGACAGCCAGACCTTGCCTTGCTCATCCTCCCAGGCCAGCGCCTTCACCGGCAGGTCGATGCCGGCAAGCTGCCTGTCCTGCATCAGCGGCGTGCCGCCTTTCGGGTTGCCGAAGATCAGCAATTCGGTCGGCCGCAGCGAGGCGCCGACATCGCGCGCGCCGGCTGCATGATTGATGCGGGCAAACACAAGCAGCCCCGCGCGCTTGATCACCTCAACCAGGCGATCGATGGTTTCGGTCACGCCAAAACGGCTCTGGACCGTGATGAGACCATCCCCAGCCATCACTCCGCCGCTTCGCGTTTGCCTCCGGGGCGGCGCTCCAGCAGTTCCTTGAGAAACTGTCCGGTATAGCTGCGCTTTTCGCGCACGATCGCTTCCGGGGTGCCCTGGGCGACCAGCTCGCCGCCGCCATCGCCACCCTCTGGACCGAGATCGAGCACCCAGTCGGCGGTCTTGATGACTTCGAGATTGTGCTCGATGACAACCACCGTGTTGCCTTGGTCGACCAGCTCGTGCAGCACTTCCAACAGCTTGGCGACGTCGTGGAAATGCAGGCCAGTGGTCGGCTCGTCGAGGATGTAGAGCGTCTTGCCGGTCGCCTTGCGCGACAGTTCCTTGGCCAGCTTGATGCGCTGCGCTTCGCCGCCGGACAGTGTCGTCGCCTGCTGGCCAATATGGATATAGCCGAGGCCGACCTGCTTCAGCGTCTCGAGCTTGTCGCGCACGCCGGGCACGGCGGCGAAGAAGTCGACGCCTTCCTCGACCGTCATGTCGAGCACGTCGGCGATCGACTTGCCCTTGAATTGCACGTCGAGCGTCTCCCTGTTGTAGCGCTTGCCGTGGCAGACGTCGCAGGTGACGTAGACGTCGGGCAGGAAGTGCATCTCGATCTTGATGACGCCGTCGCCCTGGCAGGCCTCGCAGCGGCCGCCCTTGACGTTGAACGAGAAGCGTCCCGGCTGATAACCGCGCGCCTTGGCTTCCGGCAGGCCCGCGAACCAGTCGCGGATCGGCGTGAAGGCGCCGGTATAAGTGGCGGGGTTCGAACGTGGCGTACGGCCGATCGGCGACTGGTCGATGTCGATGACCTTGTCGAGGAATTCCAGGCCCTCGATGCGATCGTGCTCGGCGGGATGCTCGCGCGACCCCATGATGCGGCGCGACGCCGCCTTGAACAGCGTCTCGATCAGGAAGGTCGACTTGCCGCCGCCCGATACGCCGGTGACGGCGGTGAAGGTGCCGAGCGGGATTTCGGCGGTGACGTTCTTCAAATTGTTGCCGCGCGCGCCAACGATTTTCAGGCGCCGGTTCTTCTTAGCTTCACGACGCACGCCGGGCGTCGCCACTTCAAGCGCGCCCGACAGATACTTGCCGGTGATCGAATTGGGGTTTGCCATCACCTGCTGCGGCGTGCCCTGGGCGATGATCTCGCCGCCATGGATGCCGGCGGCCGGACCCATGTCGACGACATAGTCGGCATGCAGGATGGCATCCTCGTCATGCTCGACGACGATCACCGTGTTGCCGATGTCGCGCAGGTGCTTCAGCGTGTCGAGCAGGCGCGCATTGTCGCGCTGATGCAGGCCGATCGACGGCTCGTCCAGCACATAAAGCACGCCGGTCAGGCCCGAACCGATCTGCGAGGCCAGCCGGATGCGCTGGCTTTCGCCGCCCGACAGCGTGCCGGAATTTCGCGACAGGGTGAGGTAGTCGAGACCGACATCGTTGAGGAAGCGCAGGCGCTCGCGGATTTCCTTGAGCACGCGCACCGCAATCTCGTTCTGCTGGTCGTTGAGATGTGGCGGCAGGTCGGTGAACCACTGGTCGGCCTTGCGGATCGAAAGCTCGGTGACTTCGCCGATATGCTTGCCGGCGATTTTCACGGCCAGCGACTCGGGCTTCAGCCGATAACCCTTGCAGACCGGGCAGGGCGTCGCGGACATGAAGCGCTCGATCTCCTCGCGCATCCAGGCGGATTCGGTTTCCTTCCAGCGCCGCTCGAGGTTGGGGATGACGCCTTCGAAGGTCTTGGTCGTCTTGTAGGAGCGCAGCCCGTCATCATACTGGAAGGTGACTTCGCGCTCGCCGGTGCCGCGCAGGATCGCGTCCTGGGCTTCCGTGCTCAAATCCTTGAACTTGTCGCCGAGCTTGAAGTTGTAGGCCTTGCCCAATGCCTCAAGCGTCTGCACGTAATAGGGCGAGGTCGACTTCGCCCAAGGGCTGACGGCGCCGTCGCGCAGCGATGCGTTTTCGTCAGGCACGACGAGGTTGGGGTCGATAGCGCGCTGGCTGCCGAGGCCATCGCAGGTCGGGCAGGCGCCGAACGGGTTGTTGAACGAGAACAGCCGCGGCTCGATTTCCGGAATGGTGAAGCCGGACACCGGACAGGCGAATTTTTCCGAGAACAGGATGCGCTCATGCGTCTCGTTCTTCGACTTGTTGACCGAATCCTCGCCAGTCTGGCTGGAATCGAGCGGCTTGTCGGCAAACTCGGCCACCGCCAGCCCCTCGGCGAGCTTCAGCGCTGTTTCGATGGAGTCGGCAAGCCTTGTGGCAAGATCGCCGCGCACGACGATGCGGTCGACGACGACGTCGATGTCGTGCTTGTACTTCTTGTCCAGCGAGGGAACGTCCGCGATTTCATAGAAGACGCCGTCGACCTTGACGCGCTGGAACCCTTTTTTCTGCAGCTCCAGCAGTTCCTTGCGGTACTCGCCCTTGCGCCCGCGCACGATTGGCGCCAGCAGGAACAGGCGGGTGCCTTCCTCGACCGCCAGCACCCGGTCGACCATCTGGCTGACCGTCTGGCTCTCGATCGGCAGACCGGTGGCCGGCGAATAGGGGATGCCGACACGCGCGAACAGCAGGCGCATGTAGTCGTAGATCTCGGTGACGGTCCCGACCGTCGAACGCGGGTTCTTCGACGTGGTCTTCTGCTCGATGGAGATGGCAGGCGACAGGCCGTCGATCTGGTCGACATCAGGCTTCTGCATCATTTCGAGGAATTGCCGGGCATAGGCCGACAGGCTCTCGACATAGCGGCGCTGGCCTTCGGCATAGATGGTGTCGAAGGCGAGCGACGATTTGCCGGAGCCGGACAGGCCGGTCATGACGATCAGGCTGTCACGCGGCAGGTCGAGATCGACGTTCTTCAGATTGTGTTCGCGCGCCCCGCGAATGGAAAGGAATTTATGGTCGGCCATCGCCGGTCGCCGCCTCAGATCTGGAATTCGTGGGATTGGCGGGTTTTCCCGACCATCCCCTATGTAGGTGTTTTTGCCGCCGCGTCGAGAGACGCCACAATTCTCGACGAATTCGTTTAACCGTCTTTCGCGCGAAGGGGCAAGCGGAAAGAACAAAGGCCGAACACGCTCCTGACAAAGCTGTGTAAAAACTGACCTGACGTAACCTCCCGGCGATCACGTTTTTCCGTAACCGGCTATTGATGGTTGACGTGGCCGGCTCACGGGAGCAGTCTCCGATTGTCAACGAAGCCGGCCGTCTTTCGATGGCCTCGCCGCCCCAAGGCGGCCTGCGAGACGCCGCAGGCATTCGCGATTTGCGCTTCGGGACGACAATGTCGCAACGGACACAGGAGCGGAGCATGACGCCACCGGATAGTCCCCAAGGGCTCCACGTCTCGTTGGAGCCGCGGCAGGCATAAGTGCCAGGGTTTAGCGTTTGCGCCACCCGACAAACCGTGACTTGCCGTATTTCCCAAAAATCAGAGACTGCTAGTCGGATCGTCGGCTGACGCCGCGAAGCATCCGAAATCAAACGCCGGCAGTACACTCCCGGCAAAAATGGATTTGAGATCCATAAAAGCCCCGTCCGTTTGCCCCAGGCACGGCGGGGCTGTTTTTTTGGGGAATGGCTGAGCTGTCCGAGGCGGAGGCAGCTTAATTCCGTGGCTTGAATCCGCCAGTGGCGATATCGACCGCGATGCTGCCGGAAATCCTGACATCGGTATTGCCGATCTTGAACGAGCCGTTCTCGCCAGCGGGCAGCGCATCGTCAGGCTCGGGCTGTGGTGCCGGCTTGGCGATGCGGTAATCACTGGTTACGCCAGGCAGGGCGCCTTTCTGCGCCTGCGCCGAACTGTCGTCGGCAAGTGCCGTGACGCTCACAATACTGGCAAAAGCGAGCACCGCGGCGGCGATGACGCGATGCGATGTCCGGGGCGAATGAGTGTCGGTCATTCCGGGATTATAGTGACACGCTGCCGATGCGGCCAGACCGGCATCGTCAAATCTTCGACAGCGGCCAGGATTCCGATCGGCCCCGGCTTCACGCCGCCTTTTTGCGCGTGTCGAAGACGTGGTCGACGATGCCCCATGCCTGCGCCTCGCGGGCGGTCATGAAATGGTCGCGGTCGAGCGTGCGCTCGACCTCTTCATAGCTGCGGCCACAATGCTGGGCATAGAGTTCGGCCATATGGCGTTTGGTCTTGCCGATGCGCTCGGCATGGCGCTGGATATCGGAAGCCTGGCCCTGGAAGCCGCCGAGTGGCTGATGCAGCAGGATGGTGGCGTTCGGCAGCGCGATGCGGCGCCCCGGCGTGCCGGCCATCAGCAGGAACGACCCCATCGACGCGGCAAACCCCATGCATACGGTCGACACCGGGCAGCTGATATATTGCATCGTGTCGTAGATGGCGAAGCCGCTGGTGACCACGCCGCCCGGCGAGTTGATGTAGAGCGAGATCTCCTTGTCGGGATTGTCCGACTCCAGCGACAAGAGTTGCGCGCAGACCAGCGCCGAGACGTCGTCGTTGATCTCGCCGTTGATGAAGACGATGCGCTCGCGCAGCAGCCGCGAGAAAATGTCGAAGGCGCGTTCGCCGCGGCTCGATTGCTCGATCACCATCGGCACCAGACTGGCAATACCGCTCATTTTTTGTCTCCGATTTCCAGGTTCAGGCGGCGCGCAGCAGGGCGCGCGGTGTGTTCGCGGCGGCGGGCTTCGCAGACACGCGCAACCCAAGCGAAAGCCGGCAGCCGGCGCCCGCCATGGCGACGGCAGGCATCGCCTTGCGGGCAAAACCGTCATGGACAATGCGCAGATGCGTGCCGCCGGAGACGGTACGGGCGAGTGTGAAGGTGACGACACTGTCGAGCGGATCCTGCCGAGTGGCATCGCGTGGCTGCTCGCGCCAGGAATAGCGCAGCAGCTGCTCCGGCTTGGCTTCGAGGATTTCACACTCGATCGCTGTGTCCGGCCCGGCAAAGGTGAAATTGCTGCCGGTCTGCGGTTTGATGTCGTTCGGCATCATCCAGGCGGCAAGCAGTTCCGGCACTGTCAGCGCCCGCCACACCTTTTCCGGCGGTTCGGCGAGGTCGTATTCAAACTCGAGCGTGTCAGGGGCGGCTTCGCTTTGGGTGTTCATTGATCCCAAATCCTTCACTGATCCATGTCCTTCAAAACCGTCTTTAGCCTTTCGATGTGCTCCGGCCAGAAGGTCCGGTAGCGCTCGATCCAGGAGAGCAAAGGGGCAAGTCCTGCCGGATCGGCGCGGTAGTATGCGTTGCGGCCGGTCCGCCGCTCGACCACGAGGCCAGCGCCACGCAGCACCGCCAGATGCTGCGACACCGCCGGTTGCGATACCGTCAGGCCGCTGCGCAATTCCGATACGCTCATCTCAGCTGCGGCGAGACGCTCGAAGACGGCGCGTCGCGTCGGGTCGGCCAGGGCACGGAAAATCTCTGCTTCGATCATGACAAAAGCATAAGTCGATACTTATTGATTTGGCAAGCGCTGTTTTACGGTCCTGCCGTTTGCCAGCGCCTCACTGGTTCGGCCGAGCCGTCAAACGTGGCCTCGAAGATCGAGGACGCGAGCACGGCATGTATGTGAAGCGTTTCGGAGCCGACATTCCGAAAGCCATGTCTTCTCTGTGCGGGGACAATGAGCGACTGTCCGGCGGTCAGGACGTTGTGCTCGTTGTCGATCCACATCTCGGCCTTGCCGGTGATGACGTTGAGGACTTCTTCCACTGGGTGCCAATGTGTCGGGGCACCGACCATAGGCTCCACCCATTGCTCGAATATGCAGAGTTGATCCGCGCCGTTACGAGCCGAGACAAGCATCCGGGTTTGTACGCCCGCTCGCCACTCCTCTCGCGGCCAGTCGTCATGCGTAATCATCGTCATCACCTGCCCCTTTGGTCTTGCTCCAGATATCGTGGAAATTTTACGGCCAACACACTACCTGTTGCTGACAACTATTGACAACGCGGGTCCTGTCACCTAGAACGAAAAGAGAACAAAAACCTTGTGGGAAAAGGTAGCCACTGCAGGCGAGGATTGTCCGGAGCCTGTAAGGTGCGCCAACAAAAATTGTCTCGGATGAGCGCGGAGAAAAATCATGGCGGGTAGCGTCAACAAGGTCATTCTGGTCGGCAATCTCGGCGCGGACCCTGAAATCCGTCGCCTGAACTCGGGCGAACCGGTCGTCAACATCCGCATCGCCACGTCGGAAAGCTGGCGCGACAAGAATTCGGGCGAACGCAAGGAAAAGACCGAGTGGCACAATGTCGTCATCTTCAATGAGGGCATCGCCAAGGTGGCCGAGCAGTATCTGAAGAAGGGCATGAAGGTCTATGTCGAGGGCCAGCTGCAAACGCGCAAATGGCAGGACCAGACTGGTGCCGACAAGTACACGACGGAAGTCGTGCTGCAGAAATTCCGCGGCGAGCTGCAGATGCTCGACGCGCGCGGCCAGGGTGAGGGCGGCCAGGTCGGCAGCTATTCCGGTGGCGGCAGCAGCAGCCGCGGTTCCGATTTCGGCCAGTCCAGCCCGACTGAAAGCTTCAACCGTGGCGGCGGCGCTCCCAGGGGCGGCGGCGGCGGCGGCGGTTCTTCGCGCGAACTGGACGACGAAATCCCGTTCTGATCGAAAGCAACAGCAAGCGGCTGATGCCGCGCGATCGATACACGCCCCGAGAGTCCCGCATGGACTTTCGGGGTTTTGCATTGTCGAATTGAACGCTGATTAGCGATCAAGGAAATACGGGAAAGGACTGCTACGGTGAAAGCACGCGTAAAATGGGTCGAGGAACGCACCTTCGTTGGCGAGTCCGGCAGTGGTCATAAGGTCGTGCTGGGAACGGCGTTCGGGCCGGAAGGCAAGACGCCGGGGCCGAGCCCGATGGAACTGGTGCTGATCGGCACCGGCGGCTGCTCGGCCTATGATGTCGTCTACATCCTCGAAAAAGGCCGTGAGGCGGTCGAGGACTGCGTGGTCGAACTCGATGCCGAGCGGGCCGAGACGGAGCCAAAAGTGTTCACGCGCATCCACATGCATTTCATCGTCAAGGGCAGGGCGCTGTCGTCGGACAAGGTTCAACGCGCGATCAATCTTTCGATCGAAAAATACTGCTCGGCCTCGGCAATGCTGGCCAAGACAGCCACGATCACGCATGATTTCGAGGTCATCGATACGACGGCGAAGTAGGGCAGTAGGCAGTAGGCAGTAGGCAGTAGGCAGTAGGGACTGCCGTTCAGCCGGCCATCAATGCCTTGATGCCGTCGGCGACGAACTGCACGGCCAGCGCCGCCAGGATGACGCCGAGCAGGCGGGTCAGGATCGAGCGGCCGGTCTGGCCGAGGATGCGGTCGATGCGTTCCGACAGCACGAACACCAGATAGGTGATGGCGAGGCAGACGAAGATGATGCCGACCAGTGCGGCCTGTGCCGCAAAGCCCTGAAACGAGCCGGAAAGCAGCACTGTTGCCGAAATCGCGCCGGGGCCGGCGATCAGCGGGATCGCCAGTGGGAAGGCGGCGATGTTGTGGATCATGTCCTTGGTGATGGCGACGTCGCCGATCTTTTCCTTGCGGTCCTGCCGGCGCTCGAACACCATTTCGAAGGCGATGAAGAACAGCAAAAAGCCGCCGGCGACGCGGAAGGCCGGCAGCGTGATGCCGAACACCGACAGGATCGAGGCGCCGGCGACCGCGAACAGCGCCATCACCAGGAAGCCGATGATCGAGGCGCGAACCGAAACCTGCTGACGCTCCTCGCGGTTCATGCCGCGTGTCACGGCGAGGAACAATGGCGCCAGGCCGGGCGGATCGATGGTCACGAGAATGGTGACGAAGGCATTGAACAGGCTGTCGAAACTCGGCATCGCTGACCCCTCCCGCCGGGCCGAGCCCGCGCCCCGATATTGGTAGAGCAAAGCCCGGTCGGTGGGAACTGTCGGGACAGCGAAACTGGTGACTTAGGCGGCAGCGTCGCAATAGGCCTCGAGGCGATAGCCGTCCGGGTCGATGACAAAGGCGGCGTAGTAGTGGTCGCCATAGTCAGCGCGCAGGCCCGGCGCGCCATTGTCGCTACCGCCTTCGCGCATGGCGCCGACATGGAAGGCGTCGACGCTGTCCCGCGTCGGCGCGGCGAAACAGAAATGCAGGCCGGATTTTTCGTCCGCTGGCACCGGCCGCGCGGCCTCATTGACCCATAGCGCGACGCTCTTGGCACCGTAACCCAGTGACCCCGGTGACTGGCTGAGACAGGTATAGCCGAGCGGCTTCAGTGCCGTGTCATAGAAACGCTTCGAGGTGTTGGCGTCGCGGACGCCGATCGAGATATGATCGAACATGGTTTTCTCCATTGTTACAAAGGGTTGCTGCGTCAGGTTGTCACGGCTCGGCGCGCGAGGAATTCGACTTCGAGGTGCCAGTCCGCGCCGTCGTGCGAGCGCTCGCCGAGCCAGCGGAAGGAATTTTCGGTGATCCGCGAAAAACTCCAGCGCACCGAAGAGCCGGTGCCGTCGGCGCCGACCTGCACGATGGTGTCGCCCTCGGCGCGACCGAGCTGGCGGCTAAAATACTGGTTGCGCGGATCGCTCCAGAAGATGTGCCAGGCGTCCGCACCGGGATCATAGACCCGCAGCGTCGTTCCGTAGAACGTCCATTTGCCGAGGGAAGGCTGGTCACCTGTGTTCCGTGCGGGCAGGATCCAGACGTCCTGGATGGCGCGGCCTTCCAGCACCCAGCCGAAATGCACCTCGCCACGCCCGGTCAGCACGGTGGCATCCTCGAGGTGACGTGAGGCGTCAAACGTCCAGGCGCCGACGAAGCGGCCGTAAAGGTTCAGTTTTTCGGCGAGCCCGGCGATCGGTCCGGGACTGTGCAGGGCTTCGGCAAAGGGGTCGAACATGGCGGTGGTCTCTTTCTGTCAGGAGACCGGGAGGAGTATGCGCCGACGGGGTTCTGGGCTTGGGAAAAATTGCTATATTTTAGCTATGACAGCGACGACCCGCACTCTCGCATCCGGACCCGGCTGGCACGTGGCGGATGTCATCTGCACGGCTGGCGCTGGCGACCGGCCGTTCGAGGAATCCCATCGGGATTTCTGCGTCGCCGCGGTGACCTCCGGCACGTTCCGCTACCGCGCGCAACAAGGCACGGCGATGCTGGCGCCGGGGGCGCTCCTGCTCGGCAATTCTGGCACCTGCTATGAATGCGGGCACGAGCATGGCAGCGGCGACCGCTGTCTCTCGTTCCATTTTGGGCCGGCCTACATGGAGCGGATCGTCGCCGGCGTGCCGGGCGCCAGGACGCTCACTTTCGCGGCGCCACGCCTGCCGCCCTTGCCGGCGCTGGCATCCCTGCTGGCCGAGGCGGAAGCCGCGCGCGAAATGGCCGACAAGGACGCCTTCGAGGAACTTTCCCTGCGCATTGCCGCCGCCGCTGTGGGCACGGTTGCCGGCACCACGCTTGTCAGACGCGGACCGAACCGTCGTGATCAGAAACGGGTTGCGGAAGCGGTGCGGCGGATCGAACTGGATGCCGACGGGCCGATTTCACTGTCGGGACTGGCGGATGAGGCGGCGACCAGTCCCTATCATTTCCTGCGCACCTTCCGGCAGGTCGCCGGCATGACGCCCTACCAGTTCCTGCTCAAGACGCGATTACACAGAGCAGCGGTGCGGTTGCGCCTGTCGGACGATGCGATCTCGACGATCGCCTTCGAGGCCGGCTTCAACGACTTGTCGACTTTCAACCGCCGGTTTCGACGCGTCATGGGCGAGACACCAGGCGATTATCGCGCTCGCCGGTCAAGTAGCCCCGGCTTGCCTGCGCCTAGGCTGAGGCAGGCTCAATCGGATGTGGGGCCGCACCATCCCGGCAGATAGTCCGCGTCCTTGCCCTTGGCGAGCGTCAACGCCTCTTTCATCGCCTTGTCGAAGTTCTTCGCCACCGCATCGCGGTCGATGCGCCGGCGCAAAAAATCCGCCCAGATGAATTCGCTGAACGGCGTCGTGTCCTTGGCAAAGCCACCTTGCCGGCGCAGTTCGCCCGCCATGCTTCGGTAAGGATCGTCGATCAACTCGCCGATTGTCTTCGGAATTGCCGAGTAATCGCGGCGCCGGCCGTTCTCATCGAACGGGTGCATCCAGCCTCTGTTATCGAGCACGAACAGAAACGCATCCTTGTCGAGAGCGGAGAGGTCGCTGATCACGGTCACAAGCACGTCCTTGACGCCTTCCTCGAGCAGGGCGCGAGCGAGGTGATGGTGATCGGTGACGTAGTTGCGATTTTTGGGACCCAATACGACCGGCACCATGTGTTTGCCGAGAAAAGCGCCGGTCCTCTTCCTGGCGTCCTGCGCCCGGATCATCTGGCGCTTCAACGCAACTTCTCTCATGCCGACCGTTATCTGGGTCGGTCGAAGGTCCTCGACCGGAACCGGCGTGACAATGGGTTCTCGTGGGTCGATCATGGCACTCCATCCTGTTCTTGCTGCTGCTGTTTCCCCGGACCAAGTGATTTGATCGCCGCGTCGACGCTGTGGAATATGCGCTGCGTGCCGACCATGTCAGCGATGCCGAACCGCGTTAGCGCCGCCTGGGCGCGCAGCGATTCCAGCCGCGCAATGGCAAAGACCGCGCCCGCTTTGCGGCAATGAAGGATGGTGTCGATCAGCGCCTGCGCGGCGGTGTAGTCTATTTCAACGATGTTGCTGGCCTCGAGCACGACCAGTTTCACGGTTTCGTTGCGGGCATCGATGAGATCGCAGAGGCCGCGCTTGAAGCGGTCGGCGTTGACGAAGGACAGCGGCGCCTGGAACGCCGCCACCAGCACGCCCGAGAGCTGTTCGCCGGCACTTGGCTTGCCCGGCGGCCACCAAACGGATGTGCCCGGCACCTGTTCCAACTCGATCGGCAGCGTGCGGGTCGCGCTCCAGATCCCGTGCAGCAGCGACAGTCCGATGCCGACCGCCACGCCGGTTTCGATCGGCAACACGACGATCGCCGCCATGGTGATCAGGATCAACACGAATTCGACCGGCGCCTGCCGGTAGACACTGGCGAACACCTTCCAGCGCAGAATGTGCTGGGCGACGAACATCAGAACGCCGGCAAGAGCGGCCTGCGGAACATTGGCGAGCAGACCGCCGCCAAAGGCGCCGAGCGCCAGCACGATGGCCGCGGCAATGAGACCCGACAGTTGCGAGCGGCCGCCCGACTGGGAGACGATTGCCGTGCGCGGCGGGCTGGCATTGACGGCAAAGGCGCCGAACAGGCCGGACAAGATGCTGCCGGCGCCGACGCCGACAAAATCGCGGTTGACGTCGGGGTCGCCCTGTTGCGGCACGAAGGAGCGCGAGGTCGCCGCCGTTTGAACCATGACGACGATCGAAATCAGCAACGCCAGCGGAACCAGCGACTGCACGTCTTCGAGGCTGACGATCGGCAGTCCGGCCTGCGGCAAGCCGTTGGGCAGGGCGCCGAGCACTTCGACGCCGCGACCCTTGAGGCCGAAGACGGCGACCGCTGTCGTGGCAAGCACCATGCCGATCAAGGCGCCGGGAATACGAGCACTGATGCGCTCGGCACCGAACACGATTGCAAACACGCCGAGGCCGAGTCCCAAGCTCCAGGGATTGGTGAGATGAAGACTGCCGGCGATCTCACCGATACGTCGCAGCGTTTCACCGCTCTCGGAAGGCAGGCCAAGCAGTCCGGGCATTTGCGAAACGATGATGTGGACGGCAATACCAGCCAGGAACCCTGTCGTCACCGGCACCGACAGGAGATCAGCAATCCAGCCAAGGCGAAAGACACCGCTCAGCGTCACGATCAGCCCGACCATCAATGCCAGCATGGCCGCCAGGGCCAGATAATGCGGCGAGCCGGATGTGGCGAGCAGAGCCAGGCTGCCCGCAAACAGCGGCGTGATGGTCGAATCCGCGCCGGCCGAGAGGTGACGATTGGCGCCGAACAACGCGAACGCGACCGAACCGGCGACAAAAGCGAAGAAGCCGACCTCGGGAGCAAAGCCACCGAGCCGGGCCGTTGCCATCTGCTCGGGAATGGCGATCGCGGCCAGTGTCAGGCCGGCGATCAGATCGCCATTGAGATCCCGGGGCTGCCATCCGCTCAGCGCCCGCAAAGGCAACCACGACCGCCAATTCACGGTGCTCGCGGCTTTTGCTTGGGGAATTTGGTCCATTGCCGGCTTTTGCCTTGGTGGCGGCGAAAAGCGTGATGGCCATATCGTCGCAATCAGCGGTATCCTTTTGAAATTACCACCAAAAATGACACTGGAAAAGTGCCGCGAATGTTGGAGTTTCGCCCGTGCTTCCTATATAAGCGGTCAGTGATTCCTGATTAGATTGTGATCCAATTTGACCGACCAAAAGACACCGCGCGGCGCCGACGGCGGCCCCACCGGCATCGAGCCGATCTCCATCATCGAGGAGATGCAGAGCTCCTATCTCTCTTACGCCATGAGCGTGATCGTCAGCCGTGCGCTGCCCGACGTGCGCGATGGCCTCAAGCCGGTGCATCGCCGCATCCTCTATGCGGCGCATGAGAGCGGCTACCACTGGAACCGCAAATATGTGAAGTCGGCGCGTCCGGTCGCCGACGTGATGGGTAAATACCATCCGCATGGCGATGCCTCGATCTATGACGCCTTGGTGCGCATGGCGCAGGACTGGTCGCTGCGCGTGCCGCTGATCGACGGACAGGGCAATTTCGGCTCGATCGACGGCGATCCGCCGGCGGCGATGCGCTACACGGAGTCGCGGCTGACCAAGGTCGCGCATGAGCTTCTGGAGGATATCGACAAGGACACTGTCGATTTCCAGGACACTTATGATGCCTCGGATACCGAACCGAAGGTCCTGCCGGCGCGCTTCCCCAATCTGCTGGTCAATGGCTCCGGCGGCATCGCCGTCGGCATGGCCACCAACATCCCGCCGCACAATCTGGGCGAAGTCTGCAACGGCGCCATTGCCATCATCGACAATCCGGCGATCGACCTGCCGGCGCTGATGGAGATCATTCCTGGTCCCGATTTCCCGACCGGCGGCATCGTGCTTGGCCGCTCCGGCATCTACAGCGCCTATTCGACCGGCCGCGGCTCCATCGTCATGCGCGGCAAGGTCAACATCGAACAGCGCGGCAACGACCGTGAATCGATCATCATCACCGAGGTTCCCTACCAGGTGAACAAGTCGTCGATGATCGAGAAGATGGCCGAACTGGTGCGCGACAAGCGCATCGAAGGCATTTCCGACATCCGTGACGAAAGCGACCGCCAGGGTTATCGCGTCGTCATCGAGTTGAAGCGCGATGCCGTCGCCGACGTCATCCTCAACCAGCTTTACCGCTTCACGCCGCTGCAGACCTCGTTCGGCGCCAATATGGTGGCGCTCAACGGCGGCAAGCCGGAAGTGATGAACCTGACCGACATGCTGAAGGCGTTCGTCTCCTTCCGCGAAGAGGTCATCACCAGGCGGACGAAATTCCTGCTGCGCAAGGCGCGCGACCGCGCCCATGTGCTGGTGGGTCTCGCCATCGCCGTCGCCAATATTGACGAGGTCATCAAGCTGATCCGCACCGCGCCGGATCCGCAGACGGCGCGCGAGCAGTTGATGGAGCGGCGCTGGCCCTCGGGTGATGTCGAATCGCTGATCCTTTTGATCGACGACCCGCGCCACCGCATCAATGAGGACGGCACCTACAACCTGTCCGAGGAACAGGCGCGCGCCATCCTCGAACTGCGCCTACAGCGCCTGACCGCGCTCGGCCGTGACGAAATCGCCGACGAGCTGAACACGATCGGCGACGAGATAAAGGATTACCTCGACATCCTGTCGTCGCGCGCGCGCGTCCAGCAGATCGTCAAGGACGAGCTCGCCGCCGTGCGCGACGAGTTCGGCACGCCACGCCGCACCGAGCTCACCGACGGTGGCGCGGACATGGAAGACGAGGACCTGATCCAGCGGGAGGACATGGTCGTGACGGTGAGCCATTCCGGCTACATCAAGCGCGTGCCGCTGTCGCTCTACCGGGCGCAGCGCCGCGGCGGCAAGGGCCGCTCCGGCATGTCGACCAAGGAAGAGGATTTCGTCACCCGGCTGTTCGTGGCCAACACGCACACGCCGGTGCTGTTCTTCTCCTCGCGCGGCATCGTCTACAAGGAAAAGGTCTGGCGGCTGCCGATCGGCAACCCGCAGTCACGCGGCAAGGCGTTGATCAACATGCTTCCGCTCGAACAGGGCGAGCGAATCACCACCATCATGCCGCTGCCCGAGGACGAGACGAGCTGGGGCGAACTCGACGTGATGTTCGCCACCACGCGCGGCACCGTGCGGCGCAACAAGCTGTCCGACTTCGTCCAGGTCAACCGCAACGGCAAGATCGCCATGAAGCTGGAGGAGGAGGGCGACGAGATTCTCGGCGTCGAGACCTGCACCGACAATGATGACGTGCTTTTGACCGCCAGTTCCGGCCAGTGCATCCGCTTCTCTGTCGGCGATGTGCGCGTCTTCCAGAGCCGCAACTCGGTCGGCGTGCGTGGCATCACCATGGCCGAGACCGACCGCATCATCTCGATGTCGGTGATCGAGAATGTCGATGCGCCGCCGGCCGAACGCGCCGCCTATCTCAAGCGAGCAGCGGCCGAACGGCGGCTTGCCGCCGGCATCGCTGCCGGCGAAGAAGAAGAAATCGCGCTGACCAATGAAGAGGTCGGCGAGGAGACGGAGCTTTCCGACGAACGCTACGAATTCCTCAAGGCACATGAGAAGTACGTGCTGACGGTGACCGAATATGGCTACGGCAAGCGGTCGTCGTCCTATGACTTCCGCCTGACCGGCCGCGGCGGCAAGGGCATCCGCGCCACCGATGTATCGAAAGTGGCCGAAATCGGCCGGCTGGTCGCGACATTCCCGGTCGGCAATGACGATCAGATCATGCTGGTGTCGGACGGCGGCACCGTCATCCGGGTGCCGGTCAACGGCATCCGCTTCGCCAGCCGCGCCACCAAGGGCGTGACCATCTTCAACACGGCTGAAGGTGAGAAGGTCGTGTCGGTCGAGCGGATCTCGGAGCCGCAAGCTGACGAGGAAAGCGAAGAGATTATCGAGGGCGGCGCCGAGTCTGCTCCCGAAACTGATGCTGGTCCGGGAAACGCAGAATAAGCCATGGACCGGATTTGACATAGAAACGCCGGCCCATGGCCGGCGTGGCAGCAAGTTCAGACGTAGTCTTAGTAGTGACGATACGGCTTGCGCGGGCCGAAGCCTTCGAAGCGCTTGGTGGTTGCCCTGACGCGGACGCGTTGTGCCTCCTGATGCAGCCCAAATACGGTGGCGATCAGCATGGCGGCGGTCATTGCGGTGGCGAGCATGTAGATCAGCATGTGCGTGTTCTCCTGCGCCTTACAACGGATAGATGGGATTTTGGTTTCATCTTATTAAGGGGCAACCTAGTGAACGCTGCGTGAAGGCTTCGTGATCAGCGTGTTCATCTGTCGTTCATGTGCCGGAAAAGGTTCACGGCCTTCGCGCCAATCGGATTTGCCTTTGCGCTAGAGGCTCGCTAGAAGCACCTGCCATGACTGAACGCACCGCCCTCTATGCCGGCTCCTTCGACCCGCTGACCAACGGCCATCTCGATGTGCTGAAGGCGTCGTTGGCGGTTGCCGACATTGTTTATGCCGCGATCGGCATTCATCCCGGCAAAAAGCCGCTGTTCTCCTTCGAGGAGCGCGTGCAACTCATCGAAGCCGCCACGAAAGCCGAATTCGGTCGCGATGGCGCCCGCATCAGGGTTGTTGCCTTCGATGGGCTGGTCATCGATGCCGCCAGGAAGCAGGGCGCCTCGATCATGATCCGCGGCCTGCGCGACGGCACCGATCTCGATTACGAAATGCAGATGGCCGGCATGAACGAGACCATGGCGCCCGAGCTGCAGACGGTGTTTCTGCCCGCCAGCCCTTCGGTACGCACCATTACCGCCACACTTGTGCGCCAGATAGCTTCGATGGGAGGCGACATCCGCCCCTTCGTGCCAGCCGCTGTTGCCGGCGCGCTCACCGCCAAATTCGCGAAATAAGCCCGGAGAAAATCCTCATGCAGCTCAAAAGGCTCGCCTCGTTCTTTGTTGTGCTCGCCGGTCTTTTGACCGCGTCCGTCTCTGCCTATGCCGCAGACCCGGAAAACACCATGATCATCACGCTGAAGGACGGCGACGTCACCATCGCGCTGCGGCCCGATCTGGCGCCCAAGCATGTCGCGCAGATCAAGAAGCTGGTGCGTGATCATGCCTATGACAATGTCGCGTTCCACCGCGTCATCGACGGCTTCATGGCGCAGACCGGCGACGTCAAGTTCGGCAACATGAAGAAGGGTTTCAACGCCCAGGCCGTCGGCACCGGCGGTTCCGACCTGCCCGACCTGCCGGCCGAATTCTCGCAGACCGAGCACTACAAGCGCGGCGTGGTCGGCATGGCTCGCTCGCAGGATCCGAACTCCGCCAATTCGCAGTTCTTCATCATGTTCGCGCCGGCGCCGCCGCTCGATGGCCAGTACACCATCGTCGGCAATGTCGTCAGCGGCATGGAACTGGTCGACAAGATCAAGAAGGGTGACGAGGCGGACAACGGTACGGTCTCCGACCCCGACCGGATGATCAAAGTGCGCATCGGCGCTGACAAATAATTCTGTTTTAGAGAAAGGGATAACTGACATGGCTGAGATCAAGGACCGCGAGAACGCGCTCATCCTGGAAACGACCAAGGGCAAGGTCGTCATCGAACTTTTCCCCGATTTGGCCCCCGGCCATGTCGCCCGCATCAAGGAACTGGCCAGGGAAGGCGCCTATGACGGCGTCGTCTTCCACCGCGTCATCGAAGGTTTCATGGCGCAGACCGGCGACGTCAAGTTCGGCAATTCGAGCAAGCCGACCTTTGCGCCGTCACGCGCCGGCATGGGCGGCTCGGAAAAGCCTGACCTGAAGGCTGAATTCTCCAATGCCAACCACGGCCGCGGCACCTGCTCGATGGCGCGTTCGCAAAACCCGAACTCGGCCAATTCGCAGTTCTTCATCTGCTTCGACGATGCCGCCTTCCTCAACCGCCAGTACACGGTCTGGGGCCAGGTCATCGAAGGCATGGACAATGTCGACAAGATCAAGCGCGGCGAGCCGGTGGTTGATCCCGACAAGATCGTGTCGCTGAAGGTCGCTGCTGACGTCAAGTAAGGTAAACGACAATGATGGGCGTCGTCTGGTCGCTTCTCGGCATCCTGTCCGGCGCCTTCATTGCCATTCAGGCACCGATCAATTCGCAGCTCGCGCGCGGCTTGGGTCTCCCGGTCGCGGCGGCTGCGTTTTCGTTCCTGTCTGGCGCTGTCGTGCTCGGCATCATCTCCGTCGCGGTGGTGAAGCTGCAAGGCATCACGCTCGACTGGAAGGCGCCGGCGCCCTGGCTGTTCGTCGCGGGCGGCATGCTCGGCGGCTTCTATGTCACGCTCTCCACAATCCTGACGCCGCGCATCGGCGCCGCTGCGCTGATGGCGTTCCTGGTGGCTGGTCAGTTGCTGGCCGGCATGCTCATCGACCGCATTGGCTTCCTCGGCGTTGCGGTGCGTGAAATCTCGCTCGGCCGCGTTGCCGGTGCGGTGCTGCTCTTGGCCGGAGCGCTGCTCGTCCGGCTCTACTGATGCGCGTCGATCTCTTCGACTTCGACCTGCCGGAGGAGCGCATCGCGCTTCGTCCGGCAGAGCCGCGCGACAGCGCCAAGATGCTGGTGGTCAAGCCGGGCGAGGCGCTCGACGATCGCAGGGTTGGTGACCTGCCATCCATGCTGAAAGCCGGCGACGTGCTGGTCTTCAACGACACCAAGGTCATTCCGGCGCAGCTCAAAGGTATAAGGCGGCGCGGCGAAGCACAGGCGCAGGTCGAAGCGACGCTGCACATGCGCGTGGCGCCGGACCGTTGGCTGGCCTTCATGCGGCCGGGCAAGCGCATCGCCGCCGGCGACCGCATCCATTTCGGCCATGACGGCAATTCCTGCTTCCTCGGCCAACTCGACGCCACGGTGATCGAGAAGGGCGAGGGCGGCGAGGCGCTGCTTGGTTTCGACCTGTCGGGGCCTTTCCTTGATGAGGCGCTGCATGCCGTCGGCCATATTCCGCTGCCACCCTACATCGCGTCGAAGCGTGATGACGACGAGCGCGACCGGGCCGACTACCAGACCATCTATGCCAGAGAGGAAGGCGCCGTTGCCGCGCCTACGGCAGGTCTGCATTTTACGCCGGAGCTTTTTGCGGCTCTCGACGCCAGGGGTGTCGAACGCCACTTCGTGACCTTGCATGTCGGCGCCGGAACGTTCCTGCCGGTCAAGGCTGACGACACCGCCGACCACAAGATGCATGCCGAGATCGGTTCGGTCAGCGCTGCCACAGCCAACGCGTTGAACGCGGCCAAGGCAAGGGGTGGGCGCATCATTGCTGTCGGCACGACCTCTCTACGCCTGCTGGAGAGTGCGGCGCGTGAAGACGGTACAGTGCCTGCGTGGTCAGGACCGACCGACATCTTCATCACGCCCGGCTACCGCTTTCGCACTGCCGACATGCTGATGACCAATTTCCATCTGCCGCGCTCGACGCTGTTCATGCTGGTTTCGGCCTTCAGCGGGCTCGAGACGATGCGCGCGGCCTATGCGCATGCCATTGCGAACCGTTACAGGTTCTATTCGTATGGCGACGCAAGCCTGCTGTATCGAGCGGAGACGAGCGATGGACGATGATCTGCAGACCCTTGACCGCGAAAGCCTGATTGCCGAAGTGAAAAAGCTGCGTGCCGGCATTCGTGCGCACCGCGACACGTCAGGCCATGATCTGTGCTGGCATCACCCCGATCTCTGGGACCTGCTGCCGGAAAAGACCGAGCCAGCGATCGCCGTGCCGCCCTGGCCCAAATTCATGCGCGGCTGCGTGCAATATCGCCAGTCGCTCGACAGGCAGGCGCCCGGCGCGCCGGTCCACGATAAGGAATTCAATGGCTAAGCCGTTCAGCTTCAAGGTCCTCGCCACCGACGGCAAGGCGCGGCGCGGCGTGATCGACATGCCGCGCGGCGAAATCCGTACCCCGGCCTTCATGCCGGTCGGCACCGGCGGCACCGTCAAGGCGATGTATATGGACCAGGTGCGCGGCGTCGGCGCCGACATCATCCTGGGCAACACCTACCACCTGATGCTGCGGCCCGGCGCCGAGCGCGTGGCGCGGCTTGGCGGTTTGCATGAATTCGCCCGCTGGCCGCATCCGATCCTGACCGACAGCGGCGGTTTTCAGGTGATGTCGCTATCTAAGCTGAGGAAATTGACCGAGAAGGGCGTGACCTTCCGCTCGCATATCGATGGCGCCGCCTACGAAATGTCGCCGGAACGCTCGATCGAGATCCAGGGCCTGCTCGATTCCGACATCCAGATGCAGCTCGACGAATGCACGGCGCTGCCGGCCGAACTGAAGGAGATCGAGCGCGCCATGGAGCTGTCGCTGCGCTGGGCCGAACGCTGCAAGACGGCGTTTGGCGACCAGCCGGGCAAGGCGATGTTCGGCATCGTGCAGGGCGGCGACAATGCAGCGCTCAGGGTACGGTCGGCGCAGGCTTTGAGCGCGATGGATCTGAAGGGCTATGCGGTCGGTGGGCTGGCCGTCGGCGAGCCGCAAGCAGTAATGCTCGAAATGCTCGAGATCACCTGTCCGGAGCTGCCTGATGACAAGCCTAGATATCTCATGGGTGTCGGCACGCCCGACGATATCCTGAAATCGGTGGCGCGCGGCATCGACATGTTCGACTGCGTGATGCCGACGCGGGCCGGCCGGCACGGCCTGGCTTACACCAGGCGCGGCAAGGTCAATCTGCGCAATGCGCGACACGGCGACGATCCGCGCCCGTTGGACGAGGAAAGCGACTGTCCCGCGGCGCGGGACTATTCGCGCGCCTATCTCCACCATCTCGTGCGCTCGCAAGAGGCGCTCGGCGCGATGCTGCTGACGTGGAACAATCTTTCGTATTATCAAAAACTTATGCACGATATTCGTGGCGCGATCGAGAGCCAAACCTTCGACGCGCGTGGGGCTGAAATCAGCGAAGGCTGGGCGAGGGGCGATATCCCCGTCCTGTAAAACCTCAGGTGCTCAGCGAATTCGATGCGCGCAAGCTGCAGCCGGTGATCTGAAACGTACCGTCGGGCTGCTGCTGCAGCGTATAGACCGCCTCATAATCCTTGCCGTCGGGGCCGACGATCAGCACCTGCTGGATAATCGAGCCCGGACCCGTCTGCTCGACCTTGCCGAAAGCATAGGACTGTGGCTTGCGCACCGGCGGGTAGCCATTGGTCACCATGTTCATGAAGGCATCGACGGTCGGGAACACCTGCTTCACGTTCGGGGCAGCGAAGCTGTAGGCCCTGGCGCCGTCATTGGCGATGAGGGCCTTCAACTGACCGTCGATGACAGCCTGGCCGGCCTTGACCTCGGCATCTCCGGCAAACGCCGAGGACGCCAGCATGACGAACGCGAATGCGAAAAAGGCGCGGCGCATGACCTGTCTCCACTGTCCCTCGAAAGATGCCTCCGGAAAAAGCTGTTCCAGGACACATTCTAACATACGCTTGGCGGTGCATCCCGGTTTCACCGATTGCGAATATTCGCCACGGGAATGTCATGCCGATTGCGGAGCTGTGTGAGGCCATGGCCAGGGTCCGCGCCGGCTAAGTGCGGATTCCAGTGCTTGAAAGGCCGCCTCCAGTCTGCCAGAAGGGCCGCTTGGACTTGGACGTTTAGCGGGACGAAGCCATGAAGGCGTTTTTCGTGCAGATCAAATGCGAGCTCGGCAAATCCTATGAGGTTGCCAGCGCGCTTGCCGACGCCGAGATTGCCTCGGAAATCTACTCCACCGCCGGCAATTACGATTTGCTCGCCAAATTCTATGTCGACGACGAGGAAGATGTCGGCCATTTCGTCAACGAGAAGGTGCAGATTCTCCCCGGCATCAAGGACACTTTCACGGTCGTCACCTTCCGCGCCTTCTAGCCAGAAAGGCATCTGCCCGGGCACGAGGCAAAGCCTGATCAAGGTCATATTTCGGCTGCCTAAATTCTAGGCAGTCGTAACATACTGATCGCTCGGACCTCCCAAATCACCGATTGCGCTTGATTTTCTCCGGCGACGCCAGTGAAATGGCGTCACAGGGGAGTATGCGATTGGCTGCGTTCGATGAAATGCTTCCGGAAGTCTCCGGATTGAGAAGACCGTATTCGGCTTATGATCGCTGGCTGAAGGAGCAGGATCCAGCCAGGCTTACCGAGAAGATGCAGGACGCCGAACGCGTCTTCCGCAAGACCGGCATCACCTTCGCCGTCTATGGCGAGCAGGAGGCGTCCGAACGGCTGATCCCGTTTGACATCGTTCCACGCATCATTTCAGGCAATGAGTGGCGGCGCCTGACGCAAGGCATCGAGCAGCGCGTGCAGGCGCTGAATGCCTTCCTCGACGATATCTACCATCGCCAGGAAATCCTGCGCGCCGGCCGCGTCCCCAGGGAATTGATCGCCAAGAACGAGGCCTTCCTGCCGGAAATGATCGGCGTGCGCCCGCCGGCCGGAGTCTATACCCACATTATCGGCGTTGATATCGTCCGCATCAGTGAAGACGAGTTCTATGTGCTGGAGGACAATGCACGCACACCGTCCGGTGTCTCCTACATGCTGGAGAACCGCGAGACGATGATGCAGCTGTTCCCCGAGCTGTTCCAGAAGATCAAGGTGCGGCCGGTCGAGAACTACCCGCAGCTGCTGCGCCAGTCGCTGGCGGCGGTGCGGCCGCAGAGCACCAAGGGCGCGCCGACCATCGCGGTACTGACGCCCGGCAGTTTCAACTCCGCCTATTTCGAACACGCCTTCCTTGCCGACCAGATGGGCGTGCAACTGGTCGAGGGCCAGGATCTGCGCGTCGTCGACGGTCATGTCGCGATGCGCACGACTGAAGGCTACAAGCAGATCGACGTGCTTTACCGCCGGGTGGATGATTCTTTCCTCGACCCGCTGACCTTCCGGCCGGATTCAGCCCTTGGCATACCCGGCATCATGGATGTCTACAGGGCTGGCAACATCACCATCGCCAACGCGCCGGGCACCGGCATCGCCGACGACAAGGCGATCTATTCCTATATGCCGGAGATCATCGAATTCTACACCGGTCGCAAGGCGATCCTCGGCAATATCCCGACCTGGCGCTGCTCGGAGCCGGACAGTTTGAAATATGTGCTCGAGCACATCCACGAGCTGGTGATCAAGGAAGTGCATGGCTCGGGCGGCTACGGCATGCTGGTCGGGCCGGCAGCGACCAAGAAGGAATGCGAGGCCTTCGCCAAGAAGCTCGCGGCGAAACCGTCGAATTATATCGCGCAACCAACGCTGGCGCTGTCGACCTGTCCGATCTTGACGGAAAAGGGACTGGCGCCGCGCCACGTCGACCTCCGACCCTATGTGCTGGTGTCTGATCGTATCCAGATCGTGCCTGGCGGACTGACGCGCGTGGCGCTCAAGGAAGGCTCGCTGGTGGTGAATTCCTCACAAGGCGGCGGCACCAAGGATACCTGGGTGCTGGATGATTGATTTTCATGTGAAGGGTTTTGGATGCTTTTAGGCCGGACCGCCAACGGACTGTACTGGATGAACCGCTATATCGAGCGGGCTGAAAACATGGCGCGTCTGGTTGATGCGGGACTGCGCATGGCGCTGACGCGGACCCAGAGTGCTTCGGAAGAGTGGAATTCGGTGCTGCTCAGTGCCGGCTCCGACATCACCTTCAAGCAGAAATATTCGGAATACACGGCCGCCAGCGTCTCCGATTTCCTGTTGCGCGATACGTCTAACCCGTCGAGCACGATGTCGTCGATCGAGACGGCCCGCAACAATGCCCGCATGGTGCGCACCGCGCTGACGCGCGAGACATGGGAAAGCATCAACGAAGCCTGGATGTCACTGAAGCGGATGCTGGCGAGGCCGATCGACGAGCGCGACCTTCCAAGCGTGCTAGATGCGATCAAGCGCGAAACGGCGCTGATCCGCGGCTCGTTCTACGGCACCATGCTGCGCAACGAGATCTTCGACTTCTCGCAGCTCGGCACCTATGTCGAGCGCGCCGACAATACGGCGCGCATCCTCGACGTGAAGTATTACGTGCTGTTGCCGTCGATCTCGTGGGTCGGCTCGACACTCGACAACTATCAGTGGGAATCGATCCTGCGCTCGGTGTCGGCGCATCGCTCCTACCGCTGGGTCTACGATGCCGACTACAAGCCGACCAACATCGCCGACTATCTGATCCTCAATGTGCGCATGCCGCGTTCGCTGACCTTCTGCTACCGCTTCCTGTCAGAACACCTGAAATTCCTCAGCGACGATTACGGTGAGCGTCATGCCTGCCACGCAACGGCGGATAAAACCCAGGCGATGCTGAGGGCAGGGTCGATCAAGGACATATTCGACACCGGGCTGCACGAATTCCTGGCCAACTTCATTCGCGACAACACCAAGCTCGGCGACGAGATCGCGCAAGATTACCGGTTCAACTGATATGCGGCTGAAGATCACCCATAGGACCGAATATCGCTACGACGCGCCGGTGCAATATCTGCTGCAGCGACTGCGATTGCTCCCGGTCAGCGGGTCGACGCAAACCGTGCTGTCCTGGGCGCTGACGATCGAGGGTGCGCGCGAAGAGGTTCGCTTTGTCGACCATTTCGGCAACGATACGCGGCTGTTGAGCGTCGAGGGCGAGCGCGACTTCATCACGGTCGAGGCCGCCGGCGAGGTGGTGACGCGCGACACCGCAGGCGTCTCCGGACCGCATCAGGGCTTTACACCGCTCTGGCTGTACAGCCATGAAACGCCGCTGACGACGATTGGCGGCGGGATACGCGAACTCGCCGGTTCAGTCGGCAACGGAACCGATATCGAACGGCTTCACAGGCTGATGGCTATGATCGGCGAGCGCGTCATCTACACGCCCGGCACCACCAACGCGACGACGCCGGCCGAGGAGGCCTTGGCGCTGAAAACCGGCGTCTGCCAGGATCACACCCACATCTTTGCCGCCGCCGCCCGCTGCATGGGCTTTCCAGCCCGTTATGTCAGCGGCTATCTGATGCTGGATGCGACCGTGGAGCAGGCGGCAAGCCATGCCTGGGCCGAAGCGCATGTTTATGGGCTGGGCTGGGTTGCCTTCGATGCGGCAAACGGCATTTCGCCTGACGAGCGCTATGTGAAGGTGGCGACGGGCCGGGACTACCGCGATGCCACGCCGGTGTCGGGAATTCGACTGGGACAGGCGGAAGAACAGCTTGCGGTCACCGTCACGGTAGAGCAGTAATCCGGCAAGGATTGCCGCCAGAAGAGATTCCATGACCTATTGCGTCGGCCTCAAGATCGATCGGGGGCTCGTGTTCATGTCGGACACGCGCACCAATGCCGGCATGGATTCGATCTCGACCTTCAAGAAGATGCATGTCTGGGAGGAACCCGGCGAGCGCGTCATCGTCTTGATGTCGGCGGGCAATCTGGCGACGACGCAGGCCGTGGTCAGCCTGCTCGAAGAGCGTACCAAGGCGGTGGCGGACCGCCGCGCGACATTGCTCGAAACGCCATCCATGTATCAGACGGTGCGGCTGGTCGGCGACACGGTCAAGGAAGTGATCGCGCACTCTTCACCCGCCGGTGAGAAGGCCGATTCCTATTTCAACGCCTCCTTCATCCTGGGCGGGCAGATCAAAGGCAGTCCGCCGCGGCTGTTCATGATCTATCCCGAGGGCAATTTCATCGAATCGACCGACGACACGCCGTTCTTCCAGATTGGCGAGACCAAATACGGCAAGCCGATCATCATCCGCGCCTATGAACGGACCATGAGCCTGGCCGAGACGGTGAAGCTGCTGCTGGTGTCGTTTGATTCGACGCTGAAGTCGAACCTGTCGGTCGGCCTGCCGCTCGACCTGCTGTTCCTGGAGAAGGATGCTTTCAAGGTTGGCCTGAAGAAGCGCATTGGCCAGGACGACCAGTATTACCGCACGATCTCCGATGGCTGGTCGAATGCGCTTAAGACGGCTTTTGCCAGCCTGCCGGATTTTCCGGGGTAGTCGGCGGCTCGCCGCCCGCTTGTAGTTGCAAATATTTCACATGTTAATTAATGTTCGATCTTGAAGAGCCGGCGGCAACGACCGGCGGCGAAAGGTCATGTCGGGAGGACAGGATGAACAATGATGAGTTCCGGCAGTGGTCGCAGCGTGCCGCCGATTGGGGCGCCGACTATCGCAACACTTTGCGCGAACGGCCGGTGCGGCCGCTGGTCGAGCCCGGCGATATTTTCAGGAGCATAGAAGCGTCGCCGCCCGAAGGCGCCGAACCGATGGACAGGATCTTCGCCGACTTCGAGGAGAAGATCGTGCCGGGCATGACGCATTGGCAGCATCCGCGCTTCTTCGCCTATTTTCCGGCTAACGCGGCGCCAGTCTCGGTGGTGGCTGAGTACCTGGTCTCCGCAATGGCCGCGCAATGCATGCTTTGGCAGACCTCACCGGCGGCGACCGAACTCGAGACCCGCACCGTCGACTGGATGCGGCAGGCGCTCGGCCTGCCCGAAGGGTTTTCCGGGGCGATCCAGGATTCGGCCTCGTCAGCGACACTGAACGCCGTGCTGACCATGCGCGAGCGCGCGCTGGACTGGCAAGGCAACAAAAAGGGGTTGGCCGGGCAGAGGCAGTTGCGCATCTATTCCTCGGATCAGGTGCACACGTCGATCGACCGGGCGATCTGGGTTTCGGGCATCGGTGAGGACAATCTCGTGCGCATTCCCGTCAGCGGCCGCTTCCGCGCCATGGACACCGCCGCCCTGGAAGCAGCCATCGTGGCCGACCGGCAAGCCGGCTTGCTGCCGGCGGGCATCATCGCTTGCGTTGGCGGCACCAGCACCGGCGGCACGGACGACATTGCAGCGGTCGCCGAGGTCGCCAGGCGGCACGGCCTCTACCTCCATGTCGATGCGGCCTGGGCCGGGTCGGCGATGATCTGTCCGGAGTACCGGCATTTCTGGACCGGCGTCGACGGCGCCGATTCGATCGTCTTCAATCCGCACAAATGGCTGGGCGCGCAGTTCGATTGCTCGATCCAGTTCCTGCGCGACCCCGAAAGCCATGTCCGGACGCTGGCGATCAAGCCGGACTATCTGAGGACGCACGGTCATGACGGCATCATCAACTATTCCGAATGGTCGGTGCCGCTCGGCCGGCGTTTCCGTGCCTTGAAACTGTGGTTCCTGCTGCGCGCTCACGGGCTGGAAAACCTGCGTGCGATGATCCGCAACCATGTCGCGTGGAGCGAGGGCCTTGCCGCGCGGCTGGCGAAGGAGCCGGATTTCGAGATCGTCAGCGAACCGATGCTGTCGCTGTTTTCGTTCCGGCACAGAGCGGCCTCAAGCGCCGATGCCGACGATCACAATCTGCGGCTGGTCAACGCGATCAACGACGATGGCCGCATCTACCTGACGCAGACGAGGGCCGACGGGCAGGTGGCAATAAGATTCCAGGTCGGCCAATTCGAAGCGACCGCAGGTGACGTCGATACAGCCTTCACTGTCATTTGCGACTGTGCAAGATCCCCAAGGGACTGACAGGGATTTGCGAGCAAGCATATGGCCGGGCAGGGCGAAGAGGCTAACCAGAACCTGACGGGCGTCTGGAATGGGCGCTATTTCTATCCGCGCGAGCTTGCGCCCATCTCCTTCGTCGCGACGTTGATCGAGACGGCAAAGAGGTTGACAGGGACGACCCACGAACCGGCCGGTCCGGCGACAGACGCTGTGATATACGCAACCTTACTGGGGCAGCGCGACGGCAACTCGGTCGCGTTCATCAAGACATACGACAAGGCAGGATTGAACGTGCAGCCGATCGATTACAGCGGCATTCTCAACGGCGACGCCACCGAGATCGAAGGCGTCTGGCGAATCCGGGGAAGCTGGTCCGGCAAATTCCTGATGATCCGCTCGCCGGGCAAAGTCGCTGCCGTCGACCGCAAGGTGGCGGAACGGGTTTAACCTGGCTGCGCCGATTTCACCTTTGCAATCATCGGCATTTCATTAGCCGGCGTCTCCCTTTTCATTGCTTTCGTTTTCGGCTACAAACAAGAAAAACGAAAACGGGAGCCTGCAATGTATCTGTCGCCGCGCCATGCCGAGATCATCCAGATGGCCAAGGACCATGGCCGCGTGCTGGTCGATGACCTGGCCACGCATTTCAACGTGACGCCGCAGACCATCCGCAAGGATCTCAACGATCTCTGCGATCAGCGGCTGCTTTCGCGCATCCATGGCGGCGCATTGTTCCCGTCCGGGATCGAGAACATGGAGTATGAGGCAAGGCGAAAGATCGCGGCGGACGAGAAGGAAGCGATCGGCCGTGCGGCGGCCAGGCTGATCCCCGACAACGCCTCGCTGTTCATAAACATCGGCACCACGACGGAGTCGGTCAGCAAGGCGTTGCTCGACCATAACGGTCTCATGGTCATTACCAATAATATCAATGTTGCCAATAGGATGCGTGTCTATCCTTCGATTGAGGTGGTGATCGCCGGCGGGGTGGTCCGCGGTTCGGATGGCGGCGTCGTCGGCGAGGCGGCAGTCGATTTCATCAGGCAATTCAAGGTCGACTACGCCGTCATCGGCGCCTCTGCCATCGATCATGACGGCGCCTTGCTCGACTTCGATTTTCGCGAGGTGAAGGTGGCGCAGGCGATCATCGCCAATGCCAGGCATGTGATTCTGGTTTCCGACCAGACCAAATTCGAGCGCACGGCGCCGGTGCGCATCGGCCATCTGTCGCAGGTCAACACCTTCATCACCGACCGTTGCGACATTCCGTCGGTGCGCAAGATCTGCCAGGAGGCCGAGGTTCAACTGATTGAGACGTCGCTTGGGTGAGGTCCCATCACGATCATCTCACAACCTTGTGATATTTCGTTTGACATTCGTTATGAGTTCGAAATAATTCCGCCACGGTTTCGCAAAAGACAAAAATGGTGCAATGCGAAATCGTGGAGGAGTTAAGTGGACACGTCTTCAGTCCGGGACATTTTCGTCATAGGGGGCGGTATCAATGGCTGCGGCATCGCCCGCGATGCCGTTGGGCGCGGGTTTTCGGTTTTTCTAGCAGAGATGAACGATCTCGCCAGCGGAACCTCCTCCGGTTCGACCAAGCTGATCCATGGCGGCCTGCGCTACCTTGAGTTCTACGAGTTTCGCCTGGTGCGCGAGGCGCTGATGGAGCGCGAGGTTCTGTGGAGGAACGCGCCGCACATCATCTGGCCGATGCGTTTCGTGCTGCCCTATGCCAAGGGCCTGCGTCCGGCCTGGCTGATCAGGCTTGGCCTGTTCCTCTACGACCATATTGGCGGGCGCAAATTGCTGCCGGCGACCAGGACGCTCGACATGGCAAGCGATCCGGCGGGCAAGCCTTTGAAACCCTTGTTCAAAAAGGCGTTCGAATATTCCGACGGCTGGGTGAATGATGCGCGGCTGGTGGCGCTCAATGCTCGCGATGCCGCTGACCGCGGTGCAACGATCCGGACCCGCACCAAGGTGGTCGGCGCGCGTCGCGAAAACGGCCTTTGGACAATCAAGATCGAGAACCTGCAGAGCGGCGAGACCGAAGAGGTCAAGGCCCGGCTCCTGGTCAACGCCGCCGGACCGTGGGTCGATCACGTGCTGTCCGGCGTCGTCGGCCTGAACGATGTGCACAATGTCCGCCTGGTGCAGGGCAGCCACATCGTCATCGCCAAGAAGTTCGACGATCCGCGCGCCTATTTCTTCCAGAACAGGGACGGCCGCATCATCTTCGCCATTCCCTACGAGGAAGAGTTCACGCTGATCGGCACCACCGACCAAGATTATCCCGGCGATCCGCACGATGTGAAGATCAGTGACACCGAGATCGACTATCTCTGTGCTGCGGCGAGCGAATATTTCGCGCAACCCGTCAAGCGTTCCGACATCGTCTGGACCTATTCGGCCGTGCGTCCGCTTTATGATGACGGCGCCTCTAAGGCGCAGGAGGCGACGCGCGACTATGTGCTCAAGGCCGATGGCGGCGAGGGCGCTGCCCCGATCGTCAACGCCTTCGGCGGCAAGATCACCACCTATCGCCGGCTGTCRGAATCGATGCTGGAAAAGATCGAAGGTTTTCTCGGCAAACGTGGCAAGCCGTGGACATCAGACGCACCGCTGCCCGGCGGTGATTTCCCGGCCACCGGTTTCGACGCGCAAGTGGCGAAGCTGAAGACGGCCTATCCGTTCCTCGATGCGCGCCTCGCCCGCCGGTTGACGCGGCTTTACGGGACCCGCGCTCAGGCTCTGCTGGGCCTTGCCAAGTCGAATGCCGAGCTCGGCCGCAACTTCGGCGGCGATCTCTACGAGGCGGAAGTGCGCTATCTCGTTGAAAATGAATGGGCCGTCACATCAGAAGATGTGCTGTGGCGCCGGACCAAGCGCGGCCTGCATCTCAGCCGCGAGCAGGTCGCGGCACTCGACGAATTCATGCAAGGCATAAGCCGGCGGCATGTCGCGGCCGCCGAATGAAGAGGGTTTTGAGCTGATGCAGAAAGCCTGGGAGGAGGCGTCATGCTTGAATTGAGGAACGTCACCAAGACGGTCGGTGCGGTCGAGCACATACGCGACGTGTCGCTGACGCTTCAGCATGGCTCGCTCAACGTTCTGCTCGGGCCGACGCTTTCCGGCAAGACCAGCCTGATGCGGCTGATGGCCGGCCTCGATGTGCCGACCTCCGGCTCGGTCTGGTTCGATGGCCAGAACGTTACCGGCACGCCGGTGCAGAAGCGCAAGATCGCCATGGTCTACCAGCAGTTCATCAACTATCCGGCGATGACCGTCTATGAGAACATCGCTTCGCCGCTCAGGGTGGCGGGTGTCGAGCAAGCCAAGATCGACAGCCAGGTTCGCGAGGCCGCAGGGTTGCTCAAGCTGACGCCGTATCTCGACCGCACGCCGCTCAGCCTGTCGGGCGGCCAGCAGCAACGCACCGCGCTGGCGCGTGCGATCGTCAAGAATGCCAGCCTGGTCCTGCTCGACGAGCCATTGGCCAATCTCGACTACAAGCTGCGTGAGGAATTGCGCGCCGAATTGCCGAGGATCTTTGCTGCCGCCGGCACCATCTTCGTCTACGCCACGACAGAACCGCACGAGGCGCTGCTGCTCGGCGGCAACACCGCGACGCTGTCGGAAGGCCGCATCACACAGTTCGGGCCGACCATCGACGTCTTCCGCAAGCCGGTCGACCTGGTGACGGCGAGGACCTTCGCCGATCCGCCGCTCAACACCATCGTTTTGGCCAAGAAGGGCAGCGACTTCCTGCTCGAAGGCGGGGTGAAGCTGCCGGTGCCGTCCGAACTCGTCGGCATTGCCGACGGTAATTACACGATCGGTTTTCAGCCGCATCATCTGTCGCTCGAACGGCCCAACGCCTTGGCTGTGCCGGTGCGGGCCAAGGTCACCATCACCGAGATCACCGGGTCCGAGAGCTTCATCCATCTCGACTTCGCCGATGTGCGCTGGGTGATGCTGACCCATGGCATCCGCGATTTCGAGACCGACGAAGTGGTCGAGGTGTTCATCGATCCGCGTCACATCATGGTCTTCGACGAGCACGGCCGCGCCGTGACCGCACCGAAGCTGGCGGCATAGGAGGGCGATATGGCGCGCATCGACGTCAACCATGTCAGGCATTCCTACCTGCCGAACCCGCAGAAGGATGCCGATTTCGCGCTCAGGGAAGTGCATCACACCTTCGAGGATGGCGGCGCCTATGCGCTGCTCGGACCGTCCGGCTGCGGCAAGACCACGCTGCTCAACATCATTTCGGGGCTGCTGCATCCCTCGCACGGCCAGTTGCTGTTCAACGGCAGGGACATCACCAATCTGTCGACGCAGGAGCGCAACATCGCGCAGGTGTTCCAGTTCCCGGTCATCTACGACACCATGACCGTCTACGACAATCTGGCCTTCCCGCTGCGCAATCGCGGCGTGCCGGAGGCCGATGTCGACCGCAAGGTGCGCGAGACGCTGGAGATGATCGATCTGGCGTCCTGGGCGAAGAAGAAGGCGAGGGGCCTGACCGCCGACCAGAAGCAGAAGATCTCGCTCGGCCGCGGGCTGGTGCGCTCCGACGTCAACGCCATCCTTTTCGACGAGCCGCTGACCGTCATCGACCCGCACATGAAATGGGTGCTGCGTTCGCAGCTCAAGCAGCTGCACCGCCGCTTCGGCTACACCATGGTCTATGTCACGCACGACCAGACCGAGGCGCTGACCTTCGCCGACCAGGTCGTGGTCATGTATGATGGCGGCATCGTCCAGATCGGCACGCCGGCGGAACTGTTCGAACGGCCGCGCCATACCTTCGTCGGCTACTTCATCGGCTCGCCGGGCATGAACGTCATGCCTGTGGTGATCGAAGGCAAGACGGCGACGCTCGGCTCGCAGCGGATCGAATTGCCGGGCGCACCCAAAGCCGCCGGCGCCGTCGAACTCGGCATTCGGCCCGAATATATCAGGCTCGGCCGCGACGGCATGGCCGTTTCGATCAGCAAGGTCGAGGATCTGGGCCGCCACAAGGTGGTGCGCGCCAAGCTGGAAGGCCGCGATATCGCCGCCGTCATCGGCGAGGACGAGACCGTTCCCGCCGAACCGAAGGTGCGGTTCGATCCGGCTGGCATCAACATCTATGCCGATTCCTGGCGCGTCGAGATGGGGGCATAGATGGACAAGACCTGGAACAACAAGGCCTGGTTCCTGGTGCTGCCGGTGCTGGTGCTGGTGGCTTTCACCGCCGTCATCCCGCTGATGACGGTCGTCAACTATTCGGTGCAGGACACATTCGGCAACAACGTCTTCTTCTGGGCCGGCACGGAGTGGTTCGAGGAACTGCTGTCGTCGAGCCGCTTCTGGGAAGCGATGAGCCGCAACCTGATCTTCTCCTTCATCATCCTGGCGATCGAAGTGCCGCTCGGCATCTTCATCGCTCTCAACATGCCGAAAAAGGGCTGGGGGGTGCCGGTCTGCCTCGTGCTGATGTCGTTGCCGCTGTTGATTCCGTGGAACGTCGTCGGCACCATCTGGCAGGTGTTTGGCCGCAACGACATCGGCCTGCTCGGCTACTACGTCAACGCAATCGGCATCGACTACAACTATGTGCAGGATCCGCTCGATGCCTGGGTGACCATCATCGTCATGGATGTATGGCACTGGACCAGCCTCGTCGTGCTGCTCTGCTATGCCGGCCTGGTCTCGATCCCCGATGCCTTCTACCAGGCGGCCAAGATCGACGGCGCCTCGCGCTGGGCGGTGTTCCGCTACATCCAGCTGCCGAAGATGCAGCGGGTGCTTTTGATCGCAGTGCTGCTGCGCTTCATGGACTCCTTCATGATCTACACCGAACCCTTCGTCGTCACCGGCGGCGGGCCGGGCAATTCGACGACGTTCCTGTCGATCGATCTGGTCAAGACGGCGCTCGGCCAATTCGACCTCGGTCCGGCGGCCGCGATGTCGCTGGTCTACTTCCTCATCATCCTGTTGTTGTCATGGGTGTTCTACACCGTGATGACCAATTACGACGCGGAGCGCTGAGATGGCCGGCGCCAATGAACGAACCGAGCGCAATGCGATGAACGGGACCTCTGCCGCGGAAGGTCTCGCCAGTACGCTGTCGCATAGCGATCTCGACAGGCGCATGCGGCGGCGCGGCGAGGAATCGCGCTGGTGGTGGATCGTGCCGACGCTCTACATCATCGTGCTGTTGCTGCCGATCTACTGGCTCATCAACATGAGCTTCAAGACCAATGCCGAGATCGTCTCGTCGCTGACGCTCTACCCGCACGCGCCGACACTCGCCAATTACGTCACCATCTTCACCGATGCGTCCTGGTATTCCGGCTACATCAACTCGATCACCTATGTGGTGATGAACATGGTGATTTCGGTGGCGGCGGCGCTGCCGGCGGCTTACGCCTTCTCACGCTATCGCTTCCTTGGCGACAAGCATCTGTTCTTCTGGCTGCTGACCAACCGCATGGCGCCGCCGGCGGTGTTCGCGCTGCCGTTCTTCCAGCTTTACTCGGCCTTCGGGCTGATCGACACGCATATCGCCGTGGCGCTGGCGCACTGCCTGTTCAACGTGCCGCTGGCGGTGTGGATCCTCGAGGGCTTCATGTCGGGCGTGCCGAAGGAAATCGACGAGACGGCATATATCGATGGCTATTCGTTCCCGCGCTTCTTCGTCAAAATCTTCATGCCGCTGATTGCGAGCGGCATCGGTGTCGCCTGCTTCTTCTGCTTCATGTTCTCGTGGGTCGAACTGCTGATCGCGCGCACGCTGACGACCACCGATGCCAAGCCGATCGCCGCCACCATGACGCGCACGGTTTCGGCCGCCGGCATGGATTGGGGTCTGCTCGCCGCCGCCGGTGTGCTGACACTGATCCCCGGCGCGCTCGTCATCTGGTTCGTGCGAAATTATATCGCCAAGGGCTTTGCCCTGGGGAGGGTGTGATCATGAATTTCGACCTCACCTGGATGGCGTGGACGTGGCCGACGGCTGCCTTCTTCGCAACTATTCTACTGCTGCTGTGCGGTATGGCGGTTTGGGAATACGCCTCGCCGGGCGGCAATCCGCGCGTCGGCATCCTGCGCTTCGAGACGACGCGCGGCGACCGTCTTTTCCTGTCGCTGCTTGGCAGCGCCTTTATCCATCTCGCTTGGCTGGGTCTTGTCGGATCCAACCTGTGGTGGGCTCTCGCTCTCTCCGTGGTCTACGCCATTGGCGTGTTCCGCTACGTATAGAGGGGGAAACTGTTGGAGCGGCAGCGTGCCGGCCACCGCTCCAGATCGCACTTGAAACCTGAAACAGTGGAGGAAACTAATGCGACGGCAATTTTTAACATCAACAACTGCCCTTGTGCTATTGCTCGGCGCGGGCAATGCCTACGCCGGGATGGACGAAGCAAAAGCCTTTCTGGACAAGGAGATAGGCCCGCTTTCGACGCTTTCGCGCGCCGATCAGGAAGCCGAAATGCAGTGGTTTATCGACGCAGCCAAGCCGTTCGCCGGCATGGACATCAAAGTCGTCTCCGAAACCATCGCAACGCACCAGTATGAATCGCAGGTGCTGGCGCCGGCCTTTACCGCCATCACCGGCATCAAGATCACGCATGACGTCATCCAGGAGGGCGACGTCGTCGAGAAGATCCAGACCCAGATGCAGACCGGCCAGAACCTCTATGACGGCTGGGTCAACGATTCCGATCTGATCGGCACGCACTGGCGCTACCAGCAGGTGCGCAACCTGACCGACTGGATGGCGGGCGACGGCAAGGATGTCACCAACCCGAACCTCGACCTGAAGGATTTTATCGGCACCTCGTTCACGACGGCTCCGGACAAGAAGCTCTACCAGCTTCCCGACCAGCAGTTCGCGAACCTCTACTGGTTCCGCTACGACTGGTTCAATGACGAGAAGAACAAGGCGGATTTCAAGGCCAAGTACGGCTACGACCTCGGCGTGCCGGTCAACTGGTCTGCCTATGAGGATATCGCCGAGTTCTTCACCGGCCGCGAGATCGACGGCAAAAAAGTCTATGGCCACATGGACTACGGCAAAAAGGATCCCTCGCTCGGCTGGCGGTTCACCGATGCCTGGCTGTCCATGGCCGGCAATGGCGACAAGGGCCTGCCGAACGGCCTGCCTGTCGACGAATGGGGCATCAAGGTCGACGAGAATTCACGGCCCGTCGGCTCCTGCACCGCGCGCGGCGGCGACACAAATGGTCCGGCTGCCGTCTACTCGATCCAGAAGTACCTCGACTGGCTGAAGGCCTACGCTCCGGCAGAAGCCCAGGGCATGACCTTCTCCGAATCGGGACCAGTCCCGGCACAGGGCGCGGTTGCCCAGCAGATCTTCTGGTACACCGCCTTCACCGCCTCGATGGTCGATGCCGGCGCCAAGGCGGTGCTGAACGACGACGGCACGCCGAAGTGGCGCATGGCGCCGTCGCCGCATGGTGTCTACTGGAAGGACGGCATGAAGCTCGGCTATCAGGACGTCGGTTCCTGGACGCTGATGAAGTCGACGCCGACCGATCGCGCCAAGGCCGCCTGGCTGTACGCGCAGTTCGTCACCTCGAAGACCGTGGACGTGAAGAAGAGCCATGTCGGCCTGACCTTCATCCGCGAGAGCACGATCCACGACAAGAGCTTCACCGAACGCGCGCCCAAGCTCGGCGGTCTGATCGAGTTCTACCGTTCGCCGGCCCGCGTGCAGTGGTCGCCGACAGGCACCAACGTGCCTGATTATCCGAAGCTGGCACAGCTCTGGTGGCAGGCGATCGGCGACGCGTCGTCGGGCGCCAAGACGGCGCAGGAAGCGATGGACTCGCTCTGCGGCGAGCAGGAAAAGGTCATGAGCCGCATCGAGAAGTCGGGCGTCCAGGGCGATATCGGCCCGAAGATGGCCGAAGAGCATGACCTTGCCTACTGGAACGCCGACGCGGTCAAGAAGGGCAATCTCGCGCCTCAGCTCAAGATCGAGAACGAGAAGGAAAAGCCAATCACCATCAACTACGATGAACTGGTGAAGAGCTGGCAGAAGTAGGACTGCCTATGCGGGCGTTCGCGCCCGTGTGAAATTGGGGGAGGCGGCGCGTTGCCGTCTCCCTTCTTTGTATCCAGGTGGAGGACGCGGGAATGAACGGTTTTGTGCTGGCGATCGACCAGGGAACGACATCAACCCGGGCGATCCTGTTCGACGGCCAGATGAAAGTCGCCGGCAGCGGGCAGAAGGAATTCACCCAGCACTATCCGGCCTCCGGCTGGGTCGAGCACGATCCGGAAGAGATCTGGGCAAGCGTCGTGACGACCGTGAAGGCTGCGCTGAAAAAGGCAGGCTGTGAAGCATCCGAAGTGGCGGCGATCGGCATCACCAACCAGCGCGAAACCGTCGTCATCTGGGACAGGGAGACGGGCAAGCCGATCCACAACGCCATCGTCTGGCAGGACCGGCGCACCGCACCGCTGTGCCAGAAGCTGAAGAAGCTGGGGCTGGAGAAGAAGTTCACGCGCAAGACCGGCTTGCTGCTCGATCCTTATTTCTCGGGCACCAAGATCGCCTGGATGCTCGACAAGGTGAAGGGCGCGAGGAGGCGCGCCGAGAAAGGCGAATTGCTGGCCGGCACCATCGACAGCTTTTTGATCTGGCGGCTGACCGGCGGCAAGGTCCACGCCACCGATGCCACCAATGCGTCGCGCACGCTGGTCTACAACATCGAGAAAAACGTCTGGGATGACGAGCTTTTGGCCATTCTCAACATCCCGGCAAAAATGCTGCCGGAGGTCAAAGATTGCGCCGATGATTATGGAGTGACCGAGAAAAATCTGTTTGGCGCCGAGATAAAGATCCTCGGTGTCGCCGGCGACCAGCACGCCGCGACCATCGGCCAGGCCTGCTTTGAGCCCGGCATGATGAAATCCACCTATGGCACCGGCTGCTTCGCGCTGCTCAACACCGGCAGCGATCTGGTGCGTTCGAAGAACCGGCTTTTGACCACCATCGCCTATCGGCTGAACGGCAAGACCACCTATGCGCTGGAAGGTTCGATCTTCATCGCAGGGGCGGCCGTGCAATGGCTGCGCGATGGCATCAAGGTGATCGGCAAGGCCGAGCAGAGCGGCAAACTGGCTGCTGAGGCTGATCCCTCGCAAAACGTCTATCTGGTGCCGGCCTTTGTCGGATTGGGCGCGCCGCATTGGGACGCCGAAGCGCGAGGCGCCATCTTCGGGCTGACCCGCAATTCCGGCCCGGCGGAGTTCGCGCGCGCCGCGCTCGAATCCGTCGCTTACCAGACCCGCGACCTGCTCGACGCCATGCGCAAGGACTGGAAAGGCACTTCGGCCAAAACGGTTCTCCGTGTCGATGGCGGCATGGTGGCGTCGGACTGGACCATGCAGCGTCTGGCCGACATTCTCGACGCGCCGGTCGATCGCCCGACCATTCTGGAGACGACGGCGCTGGGTGCGGCCTGGCTCGCCGGCTCGAAAGCCGGCGTGTGGCCGAAGGCGAAGGAATTCGCCAAGAGCTGGGCGCTCGAGCGGCGGTTCAAGCCGGAGATGGATATCTCCACACGATCCGCCAAGCTGGCAGGCTGGCGCGATGCTGTGCGCCGGACCTTGAGCGTGCCATAACGGTCGCTATAGAAAGATTTGACGGTGGGGGACATGCAGCCGGACTGGTATCCTGCTTGGCGCGACCAGGCTTTTGAACAGCTAACTGCCAAGAATGCTCGTTTGGAGAAGGAGTTTCGCCTCGGCCACTGGCCGCGCTATGACTACGACCTGACGACTGGCAGGCTTCTGTTCTCGGACCAAGGTGCCGTCAAAGTCGTTACCGAGATCCAGATTGCAGGCTCGACGAGCGCCAAAGCTGGTAACTGGCTTTGGGCATGGTCGAATTCAAACTTGCCCACCGAACTTCTCGCCGACGCCAAACGGGTTCGTTCCTTCGGCGAAGAGAAAGATATAGCCGAACTTCAGCAGGCTTATGTGACCGACACGAAAGACGACCTGGAAGCGCTGGGCTGGGAACTGACGGCAGCGATGGTGCGTGTATGCGACGCACTCGGGGCTTACCGCTCTCCGCGCGGGGAAGGGGGCGGTCTTTATCTGATCCTCAAAAGCGTAGACTGGGCGAACTGACCGGAAACTTCATTCGGCTGATCGGGATGCTGAAAGTCATACGGAAAAGACCCGCGCCGTTTCCGACGCGGGTCGTCTACTCATACTTATCCGCTACTGATACTCATCCAGCTTATCCGCTACTGATACTCATCCAGGATCAGTAGGGCGAACGGCATTCCTTACGCGGACCGTAGTTCGGCTGGAATGTGTTGTCCGAAGAGCGGTAGCTGCGATAGTGGTCATAGCACCACTGCACGTGCGAATTGCCTTCGTAGACGCGGTTGTTCTCGTTGTTGATGATCGCGCCGGTGATCAAGGCACCAGTCGCGAAAGCTGCCAGCGGGAACCAATAGTCGCCGTGACGGCGATAACCGCGATGGTAGTCGCGATAGCCGCGATGGCCGTTCCAGTAGCCGCCGCCGTCATTGTTTTGAGCAAAGTTGCGAGCGCCGAAATTGCGGTTACGGTTGAAGTGGCGATTGCCGAAATTACGGTTCGAATGGCGGAGGTATTGAAGTCCACCTTCTCCGACCTTTATGATGTTTGACGAGAAGTCTGGCGCCTGCGGCACAAACATCTGCGCAGCATTGGCCGGCATAGCGGCGGCAGCGGCAAACGAAACTGACAGGGTGGTCGCCAGTATACCCGTTACGATCTTGTTCATTGTCTTCTCCTTCGAAAGGGTGATTGACGTCCCTTGTGGCGAGACAACGAGCGATACACAGGATGGTTCCTCGCAAAACACCAAGTTGCTGATTCGCAATGTTTCTCCAGCTTGTCGGCGGTGTCGACGAGACCCGGTGCCATCGCTTCGTAAGGCTGTGTCGCCCTCGATCGAAGCGGGCAGGGAGGCGGCGTGGCAGTGGGCGTGGCAGTGCTTGAGAAGTCCGGCTCGCGGACGCTGTTTTTCCGGTTGACCGGTCGAGGCACTCTCCCTATGTTTCGCGCAATTTCGAGGGCAGCCTTTCGCGCCCGCGGGAGCGCGTAGCTCAGCCGGTAGAGCAACTGACTTTTAATCAGTAGGTCATGGGTTCGAATCCCATCGCGCTCACCATTTTTCATTTAAATACCAAATACTTAGGCTTTAATCCTCTGGAGTAGAGCGGAACCTTGCGACTGCAAAAGGTGCACAGACTGTTCTGCTGATTCACGCTGCCGGCCGCAAGAGCAGCCAAGGCCGGCCTCGAGGGCCGGTCTTGAAGGAAAGCGGCCGCGTGATTTTCGCCAAGCACCATTTCTGAATGATCGGCACGCTGCTTTCGCAGCCATGAATTCTCAGTTAACTAGGAGAATGCCATCAAAAATTCCGCCAAGTTTTGCAGGGTTGGGCGACACAGAAAGCGAGCAGGCCGCCGTCTGGAGCCAGCTTGGGCTGTTAAGTCAACTTGCATTGTATTTAGATGCCTACGAAGCCGCATTGATCCTGGGCGAAAGGTCAACTGCATCCATCGAGACATTGCTGCCACAGCGGCAGGCTGCTCTAGCCGCTCGAATCGGATTCTCTGATGGTCGAGATAACGCAAATCAGATTCTTGCTGAAATGAACCTCCACGCCCGGTGGGTCAATATAGCAGGTAGAGATGCTGTGATGACGGTGTTTCACCTCGGCAAAACACTCGATGCAATCGGCTTCAAAGGATCTCCGTCCTTGGCGCGCGCTGTGGACGGCAAGCGGCTAAGTAGCGCGAGAAGCAGGTTCAAACAGTCCTTCCGAAACCATGAGCAGGCTCGAAACGCAGTTGGGCATGCCGCAGAGCGCCATTCCAACAGAGCAGCAACCGAAAGAATTACACACGCAGGTGAGTTCGAAACTCCAAACATCACGATCACCGATGGCTCCTCCTATTCCCTCACAAATGTCATTGAGGGCGATCGGATGACGTCGACCGTTGCACACCCGCACACGGGGGAGACAAGCATGGCCAGCGTCCCTTTGTCGAGGAATGCACTGCGCGAGCTCGGCGACATCGTCGATGAAGTGTTCGCGGCCTTTGAGGGCGCAGAAAAGGCGCGACACGAGCACATCTTGAGATCCGGCATATAGGCGAGAATGCCGAGCGCGCCCATGCACCCATGATCCGACACATCATCGCGTGTCATTGCGTGGCCGATTTTGTAACGTATTGATTTTATTTATATATCAAATAACTTAATCAGTAGGTCATGGGTTCGAATCTCATCGCGCTCACCATCAAATTCTGACCCCCTACAACCGCCGACCTGTCTTGGCGTCGAACAGGTGAGCGCAGGCGCGGTCGATCTCGATGCGCACTTGCTCACCTTGCTTCAGCGCCAGCCGCTCGCGGAAAAGGCAGGAGATTTCCTCGCCGCCGCAATCCACCTTGGCGAAGATTTCCGATCCCGTCGCCTCCAGCAGCGTGACCTTGCCGGGGATGCCCTGGGCGGTCGCACGGATATGTTCGGGGCGGATGCCGTAGACGAGGTCGCCGCCTGAAGCATGCGCCGGATGGATGCCTTCCGGCAGCGGCAGGGTCAGTCCGCTGATGCTGCGGAAAATGCCTTCCTCGATGCGGCCGGCAATGAAGTTCATGGCGGGCGAGCCGATGAAGCCGGCGACGAAGAGATTGGCCGGACGATCGTAAAGGTCGAGCGGTGCGCCGATCTGCTCGACAAGGCCGTCATGCAGCACGACGATCTTGTCGGCCATCGTCATCGCCTCGATCTGGTCGTGCGTGACATAGATTGTGGTGGTGCCCAGCCGCTGGTGCAACGCCTTGATCTCGCCGCGCATCTGGACGCGCAATTTGGCGTCGAGATTTGAGAGCGGCTCGTCGAACAGGAAAACCTGCGGATCGCGCACGATGGCGCGGCCCATGGCGACACGCTGGCGCTGGCCGCCGGAAAGCTGGCGCGGGTAGCGGTCGAGCAGCTTGTCGAGGCCGAGAATATTGGCGGCCCTGCCGACGCGGCTGGCGGTGTCGGCCGGATCGGCTTTCTTGATCTTCAGGGCAAAGCCCATATTGTCGGCCACCGTCATGTGCGGATAGAGCGCGTAGTTCTGGAAGACCATGGCGATGTTGCGGTCGCGCGCCCGCAGATTGTTGACGATGCGATCGCCGATGGCGATCCTGCCGCCCGAGATGGTTTCGAGCCCGGCGATCATGCGCAGCAGCGTCGACTTTCCGCAGCCTGATGGCCCGACCAGGATGACGAACTCGCCGTCGGCGATGTCGACGCTGACATCGTGGATGATCTTGGCGGCCCCGAAAGCCTTCTGCACGTTGTTGATTGTCACCGATGCCATTGGGTTTTCCTCGAAAAGAGTGTGATGCCGGACCGTGCCTTCAGCCGCCCTTGACGGCGCCGGCGGTCAATCCCGCGACGATCTGCCTTTGTGCAAACAGGGTCAGGACCAGCACCGGCAGCGTCACCACCAGTGCGGCGGCGGCGAGCGGCCCCCAGCTCACCTGCTCGTAGGAGAGCATGTTGTAGACGGCCACCGGCAGCGTGCGCGTCTCCCGGCTGGCGAGCACCACGCCGAAGACGAAATTGTTCCACGAGAAGATGACCGAGAGGATGAAGGCGACGACGATGCCCGGCTTGGCGATGGGCAAGGCAACCAGGCGGAACACCTGCCAGGAACTGGCGCCGTCGATATTGGCTGCCTCTTCCAGTTCCATCGGCGTGGTCTCGAAATAGCCGATCATCACCCAGACCACGATCGGCACCGTCACCACCAGATGGATGATGATCTGCGGCCACAGCGTGCCGAGAATGCCGACCCATTGGAACAGCAGGAACAGCGGGATGAGATAAGAAAGCCCCGGCGTCATGCGGGCGATCATGATCACAACCGCCGAGCGTTCGGCCTTGAGCCGGGCGATGCCATAGCCGGCCGGCACGCCAATCAGCAGCGCCAGCAGCGTCGCCGTGCCGGTGACCAGGACCGAATTCCAGAGATAGAGCAGGAAATTGTTCTCCTCGAACACCTTCACATAGTTCGACCAGGCAAGATGTTCGGGGATCAAGATCGGCGGATAGGCGCCGTTGTCGATCTCGAATTTCAGCGACAGCGAGATCATCCAGAGGAAGAACAGGATCGCCGGCGAGACGAAGACCAGGGCCGCGAAAATCAGCCCGATCTGGTTGAGCAGCCGTGAACTCATTTATTTGCCCTCCACACCGATCCACTGGGAGCGCTGGCGCAACATCAACAGGATGAAGGACAGGGCGACGATGACGATGAAGAACACCACGGCCATGGCCGAGCCATAGCCGATGTCGTAGTAGGAAAAGGCGGTGTTGTAGAGATAGATGTTGATGGTTTCCGAGGCCGTGCCGGGTCCGCCCTGGGTCATGGCGTAGATGATGTCGAAGCTCTTCAGCGCGTCGATGGTGCGGATGATCACCGCGACAATCAGGAACGGCGCGATCATCGGCAAGGTGAGATAGCGGAATTGCTGCCAGGCATTGGCGCCATCGATCTCGGCGCTCTCGAACGGCTCGCGCGGCACCGACGCCAGCCCGCCCAGCACGATCAGCATCACCAGCGGTGTCCATTGCCAGGTCTCGACCGCAACCAGCGACGGGATGACCGTGTTGGCGTTGAAGATCCATTCCTGCGCCGGGATGCCGACCAGCGACAGGAGGTAGTTGAGGACGCCGAGCTGGGGATGGAACATCATCGTCCAGACCAGCGCCACGGCGACCGGCGTTGCCATCATCGGCATCACGAAGACGCCACGAAGCAGGCCGCGCAGCGGGAATTTGGCGTCGAAGATCAGCGCGGCAATGGTGCCAAGCACCATCGGCGCCGCAACCGACAGGAAGGTGTAGGTCAGCGTGTGCCAGAGAGATTCCCAGAACCGCAGATCGCCCGCCAGCCGCAGATAGTTCTCCATGCCGGCAAAGCTTCGCGACTGGCCGAGCGTCCAGCGGTTGACGCTCATCCACAGCGTAAAGGCCCAGGGGAAGACGATCACGGCGCCGACGACGACGAGCGCCGGAACGACGAAAGGCCAGTAGTTGGGAGCCAGCCGGATCGCCTGGCTCCCTTCGATGGCTTGCGTCGTCACCCCGGCGCGTTCTGGGGTGGTGGCGGACATCAGCCTTGCTCGCTCCTGTCGAGGACGGGCTGGAACTGTTCGGTGGCCTTCCTCAGTTCTTCGGCCGGATCGGCGCCGGCGATTAGATTGGTCAGCGCCACGCCGTAGATGTCGCGGAACTCGGTGACCGGGATGATGACCGGCAGCGACAGCCGGCTGACATTGCCGGAGCCGACCACCGCGTCGAGCCAGCTGGCCGGCATGGTGACGCCTTCACGCACCTTGGGGTCTTCCAGCACCGACTTGCGGAACGGCACGCCGGCGCCGGCCTGCAGCAGGCGTGCGCCCATGGCGGGCGAGATTGCCCACTGGCAGAACAGATAGGCAGCCTCCTTCTTCTCACTGGCGGCGGTGACGCCGATGCCGTCGCCAAAGGTCCCAGCCGCGTGTGCCTTGGGGCCCTTGGGCATGACGCCGTAGCCGACCTTGCCGACCACCCGTGACTTTTCGGGATTTTCCATCGGTGGCGCAAAGCCGACGCCGTCGAACCACATGCCGATCTTGCCTTGCAGGAAGGCGGACTGCGCTTCGGCCCAATTGAAGCCGGTGACGCCTGGAGGTGCGGACTTGGTCATCAGCCTTTGGTAGAGAGCGGCGGCCTCGATCGCTTCGGGTGACGTCGTGCGCAGCTTGCCCTTGTCGTCGAGCGGCGTCATGTCGTAGCCGAGCATGATCGACGTCCACACCGGGGTGTTGGCGTTCTTGAGGCCGCGGGCGACGAAGCCGTAGGTGTTGGTCGACGGGTCGGTCAGCGCTTCGGCGGCGGCCACCAGCTGCTCGAGCGTTTCGGGATATTTGAGGCCCTTGGCCGCGAACAGCTCCGTGTTCCAGTAGACGATCCAGTAGTCGACCGAGAACGGCAGCGAGCGCAGCACGCCCTGTCCATCCTTGGCGAACAGCATGCCGGCATCGGCGAAATCGCTCTCGACCAGCCCTGGATCGGTAAGTGTGGGGTCGGTGATATAGCTGGAGATGTCGGCCAGCCAGCTACCCTTTTCGAACTGCCGCTTCTGGACATGGTAGCTCAGATGCACGACGTCGAAACTCGGCTTGCCGGAGCTCAGCTCGATCACCGTCTTCTGGCGCTGCTGCTGTTCGGGCGTCGCCTCGGCATTGACCTTGATCCCGGTCAGCTCCTCGAATTCGGCGAGATACTTTATGAGCGTGTCGCTGCGCGGGCTTTTGATCAGATTGACGTCGAGCGTCGTGCCGGCAAAGCGCTTCCAGTCGACGGCGGCGGCAAAGCCTGGGCGGATACCGGCGATACCGGCGGCGGCAAGTGCCGCGGTTCCTTGCAGCAGTTGCCTCCTGGTTGGGTTGAACAGATTGGACGACATTTCTTCCTCCCGATTGCTGTCGTAATCGATTGCGTCGCGACCGCGGCGCGGCTCATGCTTCCTCAAATTTGCAGCGCCAGCCGGCGCGCCTTGTCGATATGCAGGCTGATCGCCTCGACTGCCTTTTGCGGGTCGCGGCTCTCCATGGCTTCGATGACGGCGAGATGCTCGCGCATGACCGGCACGACGCGCCCGTCGATGCGGAAGCGCTCCTGATGGATCAGCCGGATCTTCACCGAGTTGACCAGATAGGCCTTGGCGATGATCTCGTTGCCCAGCGCATCGATGAAGGTGTCGTGCATCGCCCAGTCGATGTTCTGCGCCCTGGCTTCCATCTCCGCCGTTGGCGTCTGCGACAGGGCTTGCGCCAGCATCTCCTCGTGTTCGTGCCGCAGCCGCGCCAGTTCGTCATCGGAAGCGCTGGCGGTGAACAGCGCCACCGCTTCGCGCTCCATGAACAGGCGAAACTGAAAAGCCTCGCGGATCAGGCTGATGTCGATATGAGCAATCTGCATGCCGCGCTGTGGGATTGTCGTCAGAAGCCCTTCGGCCTCGAGACGCGGCACGATTTCGCGAATGGCGCCGAGCGGCAGGCCGGTGAAGGCAACCAGCTCGCGCTGCGATACGAACTGGCCCGGCCGCAGGTCGCGGGCCAGCAAATGCCGCGTGAAGCTGGCATAGGCCTTTTCCCTGAGGGTCGCCGGTTCGCTGTTATCGTCCATTTCATCGCGCTTCCTTGCCGGTCAGGCCGGCTCCGTCGCAAACAATTTGTCGTAGGCCGCGGCAAGCTGTTGCTGCCCCTGCAAAGCGATTGGCTCCAGCGGTGGGCGAACCGCCAGCCAGCGGTCGTCGCCGGTCTTGCGCGCCACCATGACCTTCACCGCCGGCGTGACCGGATATCTCAGCAATTCGAGCACGAAATTCTCGACGCGGGCATCGTCACGCCCGTCCTCGGCCATGGCGCGGATTTCTCCGGTAACGAAATTGGCCATGCCGGAGATCGCGCCTTGAGCCCCCATCCGCACCGCTCGTGCCAGGTGCCGCTCGTCACCGATCAGGATCACCAGATCGCCATGGGCGCCAAGCAGGGCCTCGCTGTAGCTCCAGTTTCCGCCGGAATCCTTGACGCCAGCAACGACATCCGGAAATGCGGTGCGCAACCGGCCGATCAGGTCGAGCGAGAGCTGAACCATGGTGACCGAGGGGATGTTGTAGAGCAGCACGTTACGGGCGAGGGGACCAAGCGCGGCAAAGACCGCCGAAAACCAGCCGAAAAGACCGTCCTCGCCGACATTCTTGAAGTAGCTCGGTGGCGCAAGGAGAATGTTGCGGGCGCCGCGCTGCAGTGCATGCCGGGCCTGTTCGGCGGCGTCTTCGGCGGCATCGACCAGCACGCCGGCAACGAATTGATGCGGCAGAATTCCGGCCGCCAGCATGGCATCGGTCACCGACCGTCGTTCCGCGGTGCCGACCGACGCGCCTTCACCAGTGGTGCCGAAAAGCGTGACGCTGCCGCAACCTTCGGTCAGACAACGCCTGGCCTGGGCGATCATGGGGGCAATGGCGATCTGCCCCGAAGCATCAAAAGGTGTGGCGAGGGCGGCCGAAAGGCCAAAGCGTGATGTCACCGGGACGTCTCCGAAAAGAAGCTTGCAAGCAGTGATAACTCACTAACATGTTAGTTGTAAACTGGGCTGTTGCATTTTTTAAGACTATTGGGTTGTGCTCGCTATCGCGCTGGCGCGGAGGTGCAAAGCACTTGTGGTCGGCAAGGGTGCTTCTCTGGCTGGCGGTTATGGTGCTGCGAGCTCCGCCTTTGTTTTATGCACGTCGTCCTCCCAAAACCGAGGCCACTTTTGGAACATGCATTAGGCTTCCGCGATCACACCATAGGCTAACGCGATTGCGCAGTTCATAGTGACCTTACAAGCGGTCGATTCCGTCAGGGATGTAGCCACTCTAAAGCCCGTCGCAGGTCGCTCCTGCGGCGGGCTTTTCATTGATCAGGGAGTGTTTTCGGGCCGCGGCGTACGGCATTGTTGACCGTCCGCGCTCCGTAACTCCTTGCGACTATATTAGAGAAGGCGCATGCTTGTCGTAGGCAGTCTCAAAGTCTCGGCGGCGGAGCCAAACAGTGTGCAGCAACTGCGACGGTGAAGGGGTTGGCCGGAGGGATTTCCTCAAAGTCGGCGCGGGACTCGTTGCGTTCGGTCTTGGTGGAGCGTCATGGCCGGCGCGCGCGGACGAGAGCGCGGCGCCGCAGACCCTCGATGAATCACTCGCTGCGCTGAAATCAGGCAATGAACGCTATATCAGCCACCCGGAACTTTGCTCGATCGACCTTGCCGCGCAACGGAATGCTGTCGCCGCACACCAGGCGCCCTGGGCCACGATCATCAGTTGCGCCGACAGTCGCGTTCCGCCGGAGCTGATCTTCGGCGGCCACGGTGTTGGAGAACTGTTCGTCGCCCGGAATGCCGGCAACCTCGTCGACACCGCGACGCTCGGCACGGTCGAATACGGCGCGGCGGTGCTCGGCTCACCCTTGATTGTCGTTCTGGCGCACACAAGTTGCGGAGCCGTCAAGGCTGCGTGCGACGTGGTCACCAAGAACGCGACCTATCCCGGCGCGATTGGCCCGATGATCGAGCCGATCCTGCCTGCGGCGATAGCAGTTCGCAGCCAAGCGGGCGATTTCGTCGACAACACCGCCAAGGAGAGCGCGCGGAGGACGGCGATGCGCCTGACCGCTTCGAGCAAACTATTGGCCGGTCTCACCAAAGCGGGAAAGCTGAAGATCGTCGCGGCGATCTATGACCTCCAAACCGGTGCGGTGACCTACATCGAATAGCACAACGTCTTGTGCGTTCGAATCCCATCCGCTCACCATTGCCAAAGAACATGCCAGCGCCTTCGTCCATGAACCTTTGGAAGCCACAGACGCTCGCTATCCCTCAGCCGTTCCGCGACAGATGCACGTCCAGAACGGCGGCCTTCTTGGCGATCAGGCCTTCCAAATCCGCGTCGGACCTTTTGGTGCCGGTCCGTTCGCGCAACAGCGAGATCACCGCGCTCATCGACAGCGGGGTGATTTGGGAAAGCGGTGCGGGCTGGGCACCCAGAATGGCATCCACCGCGCCGGCAACATCCGGGGTCTCCGTTGGTGCTCGCATGGGCGGTTCCTTCTGTTCAGGCCGGCCTCGTCAACATCAGCCGGTGCTCTGACACCGCGATCGAAGACGACTGCCAGGCCGTTCTTGACGGCGAGGGCGGCGACCATATCGTCGAGCTTACGGTCGGAGAGGGCTGGGTCAGCGGGTTTCAGGATCTTGCCGATCACCCTGGCAGCCTGATCCGTCGACACGAAGTCATACCGCCGTTTTCTGGCCTCGACATATTGCTCGATGATCATGCCCAGGCGTCGGGCTGCAATATCCCTGGGTTCTTGCGCATCCTTCGGTTCCTGCACATCCTTGGGTTCCTGCACTTGGGGCCTCCTTGGGCTGCCGTGCGTGCAAATTCAGCAGCCCACAGGAAATAGGGCCGCCAGGTCGGACATCAAACGCTCTTCGATCATTCGGCGCATCTGCCAATGAGGCCGGAACGATCCTGCGGCTGAAGCATTTCGCTCCATGACCAGCTCATTGAGGGAAGGCCGGGCCATGAAGATCGCCCATGTCGCACCATTGTACGAATCCGTGCCGCCAAGGCTCTATGGCGGGACGGAGCGCATCATCTCCTACCTCACCGAAGCTCTCGTCGACCTCGGCCACGACGTGACGCTGTTCGCCAGCGGCGATACCAAGACCTCCGCCAGGCTCGTGCCCTGCCGCGAGCGGGCGCTTCGTCTTGATCCCCGTCCGTTGAAATCCGAGATCGCGGCGCATCTGTCGATGCTCGATGAGGTCAGGAAACGGGCTGACGATTTCGACGTCATTCACTTCCATCTCAGCCATTTCCTGCATTTCCCGTTTTTCCGCGACATGCCGCAACGCACGGTGACGACGCCACATGGCAGGCTGGACTACGCGGATCTCGCACAAGCCTATGATCGGTTTCCACGCTTCCCGATGATTTCGATATCGCGCAGCCAGCGGGCGCGGTTCGCATCCGCGAACTGGCTGGCGACGATCCACCACGGCCTGCCGGTCGATCTCTACGAACCCGATTTCGAGGCAGGTTCGGATGGCGGCTATCTTGCTTTTCTCGGCAGGATGTCGCGCGACAAGCGCCCGGACCGGGCGATCGAGATTGCTCGCCGCACCGGCTTGAAGCTCAAGCTCGCGGCCAAGATCGGTGACGACGATCGCGCCTATTTCGAGGAAGTCGTCCAACCGATGATCGATGGCGACCAGATCCAATATGTCGGCGAGATCAATGAGCAGCAGAAGACGGCGTTCCTCGGAAACGCCGCCGCCCTGCTTTTCCCGATCGATTGGCCGGAGCCATTCGGCCTTGCCGTGATCGAGGCGATGGCCTGCGGGACACCTGTCATGGCCTGGAGTTGTGGCGCCATGCCGGAGATCGTCGACCACGGCGTGAGCGGTTTCGTCGTCGAGACCATAGAGGATGCCGTTGCCTCCATGCCGGCTCTCCTGCAACTCGACAGGCGGCGAGTCCGGGCGGTGTTCGAGCGGCGCTTTTCAGCCCGCAGGATGGCTCAGGACTACGCCGCCGCCTATGCCGAGCTGGTCGACGCCGGCGGTCACGTAAAGGCCTCGTAGCGGTACTCCTTCCGGAAATGAACAGGGACAGGCCACTTGACCATCACCCAACTCGACGAGCGCACGCTTGATCCTGCAATAGCCCTGGCTTCCCTGGACGAAACCGCGCCACGGGAGCCGCACAGGCTGTTCGCCCTCAAGCATGGCGACTGCTTTGTCGTCGCCGACGCCTATGGCGATATACGCGGTGTCGGGGATGGGTTCTTCCGCGACGACACGCGCGTGCTCTCTGAATTTCGTCTCACCGTCGGTGGGCGGTCGACGTCGTTGCTTGGCGCGTCGCTTAGCCAGGACAATGTGCTGTTCACCACCAATTTGACCAATCTGCCGATTGAAAGCGCCGCGGGTCGCCAGATTCCGCAAGGTGCGATTCACATCGAGCGCGTCAGACTGCTGTGGGAGGAAAGGCTCTATGAGCGCATAACGCTGTCCAATTACAGCCGGGAGCATTCGACGATCCTGCTGTCGCTGCGTTTTGCAGCCGATTTCCGCGACATGTTCGAGGTCCGCGGCTCGACCCGCGCGAAGCGTGGAACCGCCCATACGGCAGAGATGGCCCAGAATGGGGTCGTGCTCCGCTACGAAGGCCTGGACAAGGTGGTGCGGACATCGGCGATATCGTTTTCGCAGACGCCCGATCAACTGACCTCCGAGCGGGCGGATTTCGTCATCGCCGTCACCAAGCGCAGCAGCCAGACGCTTTACGTGGAAGTGGGCAACCAGACAGATGATCGCCCCGAAAGCCATCGGTTTCGCGCTGCTGCTGCCCGTGCCCGTTTCGGCATGCGCGCCAAACGCCGGCATGGCGCGACGCTGCACAGTTCGGGCCGCGTTTTCAACGACTGGATGGCGCGGGCTCGGGCCGATGTCGCGCTGCTGACGACGGAACTGCCGACCGGGCCATATCCCTATGCCGGCATTCCGTGGTTCTCCACGGCTTTCGGCCGGGATGGCGTGATTTCGGCCTTGCAGATGCTTTGGCTCAATCCTGGGCTGGCGCGTGGCGTCCTGGCTTTTCTCGCCCAGCACCAGGCGACCGAGACCTCGCCTTTCAGCGATTCCGAACCCGGCAAGATCATGCACGAGACCCGCAAGGGCGAGATGGTGGCGCTGAGCGAACTGCCGTTCGGCCGCTACTATGGCGGTGTCGACACGACGCCGCTCTATATTCACCTTGCCTGCGCCTATGCGGACCGCACGGGGGACATAGCGTTCATCGACACGCTGTGGCCATCGCTGTGCGCGGCGGCCGAGTGGATCGAAACGGCGAGCCGTTCGACGGGTTTTCTCACCTACCAGCGCGCGGCAGCATCCGGCCTTGCCAACCAGGGATGGAAGGACAGTTTCGATTCCGTCTTTCACGCCGATGGCCGCATTCCGAAGGGGCCGATCGCGCTGGTCGAGGTGCAGGGTTACGTCTTCGCGGCATTCCAGGGATTGGCGAAACTGGCACGGCTGCGCGGCGAAACGGAGCGGGCGGAGAGTTGGGAAATACGCGCGGACACACTTCGCCAGCAGGTCGAGCGCCATTTCTGGATCGAAGACTTGGGCTATTATGCGCTGGCACTGGATGGCGAGGGCCAGCCGTGCAAGGTGCGCACGTCCAATGCCGGTCACCTGCTTTATGTCGGCCTTCCCAGCCCGGATCGCGCGCGCATGGTCGCCGACCAGTTGCTGTCGGCCTCGTTCCATTCCGGCTGGGGGCTGCGGACGCTGGCGGACGATGCGATCTTCTTCAATCCGATGTCCTATCACAATGGGTCCATCTGGCCGCACGACACCGCGATCTGCGCGGCCGGGCTGGCGCGGTACGGCAGGCGCGACAGCGTGGTGCGGCTGATGAGCGGAACCTTCGAATCCGCCGTCCATTTCAACATGCGGTTGCCCGAACTATTTTGCGGCTTCACACGCGCGGCCGGCGAGGCGCCGATTGCCTATCCGGTGGCTTGCCTGCCGCAAGCCTGGTCCGCGGGCTCGGCCTTCATGCTCATGCAATCGTGTCTCGGCCTTCAGATCGATGGCTGGGCAGGCGAGATCCATGTGACCCGGCCGCGCCTGCCGATCGGCATCGACAGCCTCGTCATCCGCCATCTGTCGGTGGGGCAAGCGGCGGTCGATCTGACATTCCAGCGCGTGGGCGATCGTGTCGGCGCCTTCCTTGCAGAACCGCATGAGGGGCTGGTGCCTCTGGTGGTCAGGAGTTGAAAAATCGGAACTATCCCGCGCCACGGGCGTTGGACCACCACTATGGGCGCCGAAACTCCAGCAGATTGAGCCGCTTCGGTATCCCATTGAAAGGTCATCTATTTAAATGCCTGACAACAGTTCGTACCTGGTCGTTCCTCTATTCGCATTGTGGCTCTTCACCCTTGCAGCTGTCGGTATCCTGGCCATTGTGCTGGTGACGATGATGTTGCGGGCGCGCAAGGGCAAGTTGGCCACTGTGCAGGCTGAACCGGCTCGTGGCCTATTGCCGGAATTCGACAAGGACGGGAAGTCTGCTGTCGCCTCGCTGGTGCAATGGTCGCCCGAGACACTGCGTCACATCCTGGCGACCGAACTTCCCGATGCCCAGGTGATCGTCGTCTCCAATCGTGAGCCGTACATCCACAATCGCGAGGGCGACTCCATCCAGCTGGTCGTACCCGCCAGCGGGCTCGTCTCCGCCCTAGAGCCGATCACGCGAGCCTGTGCGGGCACGTGGATCGCCTATGGCGGCGGTTCGGCCGATGCGCTCGTGGTCGACAAGAACGACCGTATCGAGGTGCCGCCGGACAATCCTTCCTACACGCTGCGCCGGGTCTGGCTGAGCGAGGAGGAGCAGCAAGGCTATTACCTCGGCTTTGCCAATGAAGGCCTCTGGCCGCTATGCCATATCGCCTTCACCCGGCCGATATTCCGTGCCTCGGATTGGGAAGCCTATGAGGCGGTCAACCGCAAATTCGCCGACACCGTTGTCGCGGAAGCCCGCAACGAGCGGCCGATCGTGCTGGTCCAGGACTACCATTTCGCGCTGCTGCCGCGCATGATCCGGGAGCGCCTGCCGGAGGCGATCATCATCACCTTCTGGCACATTCCATGGCCGAATTCGGAAGTGTTCAGCATCTGCCCGTGGCGCGAGAAGATTCTCGACGGCCTGCTCGGAAGTTCGATTGTCGGCTTTCACACCCAGTTCCATTGCAACAACTTCATCGACAGCGTCGACCGTTTCCTGGAAAGCCGGATCGAGCGCGAGGATTCGGCCATCTCCTATGGCGGCGAGATCAGCCTGATTCACGCCTATCCGATTTCAATCGAGTGGTCGCCGCCGCACCTGGATAAACTGCCCGACGTCGCGCAATGCCGTCGGCAGGTTCGCGAGAAATTCGGCCTGGCCGAACATGTCAAACTGTGCGTTGGCGTTGAACGTCTCGACTACACCAAGGGCATCCTCGATCGCTTCAACGCACTCGATGAACTGCTGACGCTTCATCCGGAATGGATCGGCAAGGTGGCGTTCCTGCAGATCGCGGCGCCCAGCCGTGGCACCCTGCCCGCCTATCAACAATTGTACGACGAATGCCTGCGCCATGCCGAGGATCTCAACCAGCGCTATGGCCGCGAAGGCTACACGCCCGTCCTGATGGTGACGGAACATCACTCGCAGCTGCAGGTCTACGAAATCTACCGTGCCGCTGACGTCTGCATGGTTACCAGCCTGCATGACGGCATGAACCTGGTTGCCAAGGAGTTTGTCGCGGCGCGCGAGGATGAACAGGGTGTGCTGCTGCTCAGCATGTTTGCCGGCGCCTCCAAGGAGCTGCTGGAAGCCCTGATCGTCAATCCCTATGACGCGGCGATGATGGGCGACGCCTTGCTGCAGGCCTTGACCATGTCCGAGGAAGAGCAACTTCAGCGCATGCGACGCATGCGCGAGATCGTGCGCGAAAACAATGTCTATCGGTGGGCGGGCAGCATGCTTCTCGATGCTGCGCGTTTGCGCAAGCGTGATGCAGTCGATCGTGCAGTGGGTGCTGCTCCGGCGGCCCCAGCCAATGTGATATCGCTGCTCGATCGCAGACGCGTGGCGGCGCTGTGATGTCGATATTGCCAAACCCGCCGGAACCCGTCGTCCCACAAGGGCCATGGAGCCTGTTCCTCGATATCGATGGCACGCTTCTCGAACACGCCGCGCATCCCGATGCGGTGGTTGTCAGTGCGGAGTTGCGCATGCTGTTGACACGGCTTGAATCGCAATTGGACGGAGCTTTGGCGTTCATCACGGGACGGTCGATCGCCGCCGTCGACCATCTCTTCCAGCCCCTCAGATTGCGCGCCGCCGGGCTCTATGGCCTCGAGCACAGGCTGGCACGCGACGGTCCGGTCGAAGCGGCCGTGGAACCGGCCGACATTGCAGCGCTTGCCAACGAAATCGCGACGGAACTGGACAATGCGGACGTCTACATCGAACGCAAGGGACCAATCCTGGCCATTCATACACGCGCGGCCCCGCATTTGCTGCAGCGGGCGACGGAGCTGGTCGAACAGGCACTGGACAAATTACCCGCGGGATATCGGGTCTTGGCCGGAAATGCCGGTGTGGAACTGATGCCGCTGGAGGCGGCGAAGGGAGCAGCCATCCGACGCTTCATGCAAATTCCGGCCTTCAGGGGACGCCGACCGGTATTTCTCGGTGATGATACTTCAGACGAGAACGGGTTCGAGGTCGTCAACGAATTGGACGGCATCTCGGTTCGCATAAAGCCGCACGGATCGACAGCGGCACCTTTTGCGCTGGCCGGCGTGGATGCGGCCTTGGCCTGGCTGGACGGGATGAGCAGACGCGAGACTGCGGCCACGCTGGCCGCAACGGCCAAATGAACCGGATTGCACCCAAGCCGTTCACGCGCATGGAAGGAGTGTGCGAATGACCCAACTGACCAGCTTCATCCGGGAAATCATGCCCGCCTGGCTGCAACGGCGCGCCGAGCCGCAAAGCGGTAATGCCAAGACGGCAGCTGAGCCATTGCGTCCCGAAGACGCCGATACAGTCTGGCGCAAGGCTGTCGAGAACGATCTGTTTGGAGCCAACACAAGGGATTATGCCGAGACCGGTGGGAAGGGCCGCAATCGCCATTGACGGTCGCGCTCAGCCGTTCCCGAAAACCAGCGAGACATTGCCGCCGGCATGGCGTTCGAGCCGGCCGGCAAGGTCGAGTTCCAAAAGCACCATGAAAACCTGGGCTGGGTGCAGGCCGGTGTGGCGGATGATTTCGTCGACCGACACCGGCGTCGGTCCGAGCGCCTCGATGACCTTGGCGCGGTCGCTCTCGCCGGGCGGCGGTGTGGCCGCAAAGTCGGGCGGGTCCTCAAACGGCGGCACATCAGGCGCCCTCATGCCGGTCAGCGGGGCGATCGCCCTGGAAACATCCGAAGCCTCGGTAACCAGCGTGGCGCCGTCCTTGAGCAGGCCGTTGGTGCCGGCCGCGCCTGGGTCAAGTGGCGATCCCGGTACGGCGAAGACCAGCCGGCCCATTTCGCCGGCGAGCCTGGCGCTGATCAGCGAGCCCGAACGTTGTGCCGCCTCGACCACCACCAGCCCAAGGGCCGCACCCGCGACAAGGCGGTTACGGCGCGGAAAATCCTGGGCGCGCGGCTGCCAGCCGAACGGCATTTCCGAGATGATGGCGCCGCGCTCGGCGATTTCCGCGCACAGGCCGGCATTTTCGGGCGGGTAGGGCAGGTCGAGGCCTCCGGCCAGCACGCCGATGGTGCCGGTTGCCAGGCTGCCCTGGTGTGCCGCCGTGTCGATGCCGCGCGCCAAGCCGGAGACGACGCCATAGCCGTCGCCGCCCAGATCGGCCGCCAACATGCGCGCCATCTTGATGCCGGCCAGCGATGCGTTGCGGGCGCCGACGATGGCAACGCCCGGCAGCCGGAACACAGCGGCATTGCCCTTCACCGCCAGCAGCGGTGGCGGATTATCCATGCTGCGCAAAAGCGGCGGGTAGTCTGGCTCGCCGATGCCGACAAAACGCGCGCCAGCCTTGCGGGCTGCCTCGAGTTCGGCCTCGGCTTCAGCGATCGACGGAATGCGGGCGATCCGGCTGGCGCCGCCCGAAATCATCAGTTCCGGCAGGATTTCGAGCGCGACTTCGGCGGATCCGAAGCGGTTGATCAGGTCGCGAAACGAGGCTGGGCCGACATTCTGGGTGCGGATCAGCCGCAGCCAGCTCAGCCGCTGCCGGTCGCTGAGGCGCGGCCCGGCGGTCGGTTCGCTCACCGCGGTGGCGTGCTCGCTCACCCCTTGGCTCCGATCTTGCCCTCGGTGCCCGCAAGCAGCCGCGAAATGTTCGCCCTATGCTTGATGAAGACGATGATGCTCATCACCACGAACAGAACGGCAATCTGGGGTGTGCTCATAAAATACAGGGCGATCGGCACGACGACGGCCGCCGTCAGTGCTGCCAGAGATGAGAAGCGAAACAGGTATGCCATGACCAGCCAAACGACGGCGAAGATCAGCGCCACCTGCCAGGCAAGGCCGATCAGGACGCCAAGATAGGTGGCGACGCCTTTGCCGCCCTTGAAGCCAAGCCAGGCCGGGAAGAGATGGCCGAGAAAGGCGCCGAGGCCGGCCCAGACCGCCGTTTCCGGCGCGAAATGGCCAGCAATCAGCACGGCGGCGGTGCCCTTCAGCGCATCGAGCAGCAAGGTCGCGGCGGCCAGGCCCTTGTTGCCGGTGCGCAGCACGTTGGTGGCGCCGATATTGCCGGAGCCGATCTTGCGCACATCACCAAGGCCGGCGGCACGGGTAAGCAGCAGCCCAAAGGGAATCGAGCCGAGCAGATAGCCGAAGACAAGTGCTGCGATGATGCCGTAATTCATTGTTTCCCCCGTATTTTCTTATGTCATCGCCTTGGCCTGCGTTCAAGCCAGCGCGCAGACGAACGAGTCACCGATCAGGGGGCCTTCGCCCGGCGCCCTTTGGACGATTCGCCAGCCGCAGCCCTCCACCAGACGGGCAAGGAAATCAGGATTGTAAAAGCACATGCCGCCGTTCCTGTCCGGGCTCCTGTCTTCGAACTCGGCGATCCCGGCATCCAGAAAGCACGTGAAAAGAAGCCGGCCCTGGGCCGCCGTGTGGCGGCGCAGGAGGGTGAAGATGAATGCCGCGTCGTCCGGGCTCTGGTGGGTGATCACGGAAAACAGCGAGACGACGTCAAAGGCGTGCAAGGGCAGCGGCAGTTCCGTCTCATAGGAGAGTGGGCGCCCGTTCGGATTATAGAGCGGGTGGTGCGCGTCCAGAAGGACATAGGAGAAACGGGGATCGCTCACGGTGGAGCGCAGGAAGTCGATCATCTCCGCGAAGCAGTCGACACCGGTGTAGGATCGGATCGGAATCCTGCGATTTAGGATCGCCTGGGTGAACCGGACGCCACAGCCGAAGTCGAGGAGCCGGCTGGCTGCGAGGGTCTTCAATCCGATCTGCTGCCGCATCCTCTCCAGCAGCCAGGCACCGCTATCCTCCGGCGGCATCAGGGAACTCACCTTCTGGGAATTCCGGTTGAACTTCTGCGTGACGATGATCTTCGGCGCGGGACGCATGCGATGCCAGATCGACTGCAACCAGGAAGGATGATGCGATCTCATGGCAAAGGCTCTTGGAAGAGGCGATGGATGACGGAAGATTGGCTGGTCGGGGTTAAGCTGAAAATACTGTGCGACCCGCCACCAGCGTTTGCAAGACCTTGCCTTGCAGGCGTGCGCCTTCGAAACAGGTGTTTTTCGAGCGTGAGCGAATGCCGCTCTCGCTGACGATCCAGGGTTCGTCGAGGTCGACAAGTGCAAGGTCGGCGACAGCGCCAGGTTTCAGCGTGCCGCCGGGCAAGCCGAACAGTTTTGCCGGCGCGGTGGAGAGCGTTTCGATCAGCCGCAGCAGCGGCACATCGCCATTATGGTAGAGCCGCAAGGCCGCACCCAGCAACGTCTCCAGCCCGATGGCCCCGGCGGCTGCGTCGGCGAAGGGCAGGCGCTTGGTGTCGACATCCTGCGGATCGTGCGAGGAGACGATGATATCGACCGTGCCGTCCCTGACCGCCTCGATCATCGCCAGCCGGTCTTCCTCGGCGCGCAACGGCGGCGTCAGCCGGAAGAAGGTGCGGTATTCGCCGACATCGTTTTCATTGAGCGACAGATTGTGGATCGACACGCCTGAAGTCACGGCCGCACCATCGGCTTTCGCGCGCGTCACTGCGCTTGCCGCCATCGCCGTCGAGATTTTTGCCGCGTGGTAGGAGCCGCGCGTCAGCCGCGCCAAAGCCAGATCGCGCTCCAGCGGGATCGATTCGGCTTCACGCGGAATGCCGGAGAGGCCGAGCCAGCTGGCGTACAGGCCCTCGTTCATGACGCCGGATGAGCCGAGGTCGGCATCCTGCGTTTCATGAACGATGATGGCGCCGAAATCGCGGGCATAGGTCAGCGCGCGGCGCATCACCAGTGCGCTTGAAATTGTGTGGCGGCCATCGGTGAAGGCGACGGCGCCGGCCTCGCGCAACAGGCCGAACTCGGTCATCTCGCGGCCATCGAGGCCCTTGGTGATCGCCGCCGCCGGGAAGATGTTGACGATCGCGGTGTCCTTGGCGGTGCGCAGCACGAACTCGACCAGCGCCACATTGTCGATCACCGGGTCGGTATCGGGCATCATGACGACGGAGGTGACGCCGCCGGCCGCTGCCGCGACACTCGCGGAAGCGATGGTTTCGCGATGCTCGCCGCCCGGCTCGCCGATGAAGACGCGGCCATCGATCAGGCCGGGAATGATCGCCTTGCCAGCGCAGTCGACAACAGTTGCGCCCTCGGGGATGCCCTGGTTCAGCGCCGCTTTGCCGGCCGCAACGATTTTCTTGCCATCGACAATGACGGCGCCGACTTCGTCGATGCCGCGCGAGGGGTCGACGATGCGGACGCGCTCAAAGACCGTCGTGCTCATGCGCCGCTGCCCTCTTGATTACGGCGGGGGTCGAGCAGCGCTTCCATCACCGCCATGCGCACGGCGACGCCCATTTCCACTTGCTCCTGGATGACGCTTTGCGGACCGTCGGCGATTTCCGAGGCGATCTCGACGCCGCGGTTCATCGGGCCGGGATGCATCACCATCGCGTCGTCCTTGGCGGCCTTCAGCTTTTCGGCATCGAGGCCGAAATAGCGGAAATATTCGCGCACCGATGGCACGAAAGCGCCTTCCATCCGCTCGCGCTGCAGGCGCAGCATCATCACCACGTCGGCGTCCTTGAGGCCCTCGGCCATCGACCGCGTGACGATGACGCCCATTTTCTCGATGCCGGACGGCAGCAGCGTTGAAGGCGCGACGACCCGAACCTGTGCGCCGAGTGCGTTGAGCAGCATGATGTTGGAGCGCGCCACGCGTGAATGCAGGATGTCGCCGCAGATCGCGACAATCAGCTTCGACAGCGGACCCTTGGCACGGCGGATGGTCAGCGCGTCGAGCAGCGCCTGTGTCGGATGCTCGTGCGCGCCGTCGCCGGCATTGACGACGGAGCAGCCGACTTTTTGGGCCAGAAGGGCTGCGGCACCCGCCGATTGGTGGCGGATGATCAATATATCGGGCCGCATGGCGTTCAGCGTCATCGCCGTGTCGATGAGCGTCTCGCCCTTCTTCACCGACGAACTTGCCACCGACATGTTCATGACATCGGCGCCGAGCCGCTTGCCGGCCAGCTCGAACGAGGACTGCGTGCGGGTCGAGGCTTCGTAGAAGAGGTTGATCTGGGTGCGGCCGCGCAGCGTCGAGGTTTTCTTCTCGGACTGCCGCGAAATCGCGACGGCCCGATCCGCCCTGTCGAGCAAAAGCTCGATGTCGGCAGGCGAAAGATCGCTGATGCCCAGAAGATGGCGGTGAGGGTAGAGTGGCAGGGACGAAGCGTCGGTCATCTCAAGGGGGTGCTATAGGGTGCGGATTTTACGCCTGCAAGCACCAGCTTTGGATTGGCGCCGTTCTCCCCGGTATTTTCGTCGCGCGCGCCGCAACGCTTGGCTATATCTAGCCGATGGCCTCGGATTCGTGGCTTTCGCACGATAAGGAAGAAGCGTGACCGACGACGTGACGAACCAGCCGCCGCCGCTGACGGGCGGCAACGCCTGGCGAGGCGATCCGTTGCTGATCCAGCTTGCCGAGCGTTTTTCCGACCCGGTGCGCAAGGACCTCGACGGGCTCGGCCGTTTCGTCCTGACGCAGGAGGCGCAGGAGCTGGCGCGCCTGGCCAATGTCGAGACGCCGAAACTCAGGACGCATGATCGCCAGGGACGGCGCCTCGACCTGGTCGAATTCCATCCCGCCTATCACGCCTTGATGCGCCGTTCGGTGGCCAACGGGCTGCATTCCTCGGTTTGGGAAAACGGCGATGCCGAGATCGGCCGCCGCCATCAGGTGCGCGCCGCGCGTTTCTACCTGACCGCCGAGCTCGAGACCGGGCATCTCTGCCCCATCACCATGACCAGTGCCTCGCTGGCGGCGCTGATGGCCAGCCCAAAACTGTTCCGCGAATGGGCGCCACGCGTGACGACGCGCAAATACGACCAGAGCCAGAAGCCGCCGGTCGAAAAGACCGGGCTGACGCTTGGTATGGGCATGACCGAGAAACAGGGCGGCACCGATGTGCGCGCCAATGTCACGAGGGCAGAGCGTGCCGGCAGCGGCTTTTATCGCCTGACCGGCCACAAATGGTTCATGTCGGCGCCGATGTCGGACGCCTTCCTGGTGCTAGCGCAGGCGCCGGAGGGACTGTCGTGTTTCCTCGTGCCGCGCGTTCTCGGCGACGGATCGGGCAATGGTTTCCGCTTCCAGCGGCTGAAGGACAAGCTCGGCAACCGCTCCAACGCGTCTTCCGAGGTCGAATTCGTCAACGCCATCGGCGAGATGGTCGGCGAACCCGGCGCCGGCGTGAAGACGATCATGGACATGGTGACCCTGACCCGGCTCGACTGCGCGGTGGCGTCCTCGGCGATCATGCGGGCAGGGCTGGCGGAAGCGGTTCATCATGCCCGCCATCGCCAGGTGTTTGGCTCGACCTTGATCGAGCAGCCGCTGATGCAGCGCGTGCTGGCCGATATGGCGCTGGATGTCGCCGCCGCCACTGCGCTGTCGTTCCGGCTGGCGCGCTCCTTTGATGAGGCGGCGAGCGATCGCGGCGAGGCGGCGTTTGCCCGCGCCATGACGCCGGTGGTCAAATACTGGGTGTGCAAGATCGCGCCGCCGCTGCTCTACGAGGCGATGGAATGCCTCGGCGGCAATGGCTATGTCGAGGAGGCGCCGGTCGCCCGTTATTACCGCGAAGCCCCCGTCAACGCGATCTGGGAAGGGTCGGGCAATGTCATGGCGCTCGATGTGCTGCGCGTGCTCGGCCGCGCGCCTGGCCTGTTCGAAGAGGTGCTGGCCGGCATCGACCGTGACCTCGGCGCCGGCGGGCGCGGCACGATCGGTGTGCTGAAGGCGGCGATGCAGGTGGCTTCGACCGATGAGGGCTCGGCACGCCTGCTGACCGAACAGTTGGCACTATCGGCGGCGGCGGCGGAGCTTCGCCGGCTGGGGGCCGGGCGGATTGCCGATGCCTTCGTCGAAACGCGCCTGGCCGGCCAGTGGCGCAACACCTATGGCATGCTCGATGCGCGCCACGACGCGCGCATGATCATCGACACGCTCTATCCGCCGGTGAACTGAACCTGGCGCGGCGCGGCGCGGCGCTGGGTTCTCCGACCAGTTGAACGCATTTGAGGGCATCGTAGCGCGCGCTGTGAATCGCCGTTAACCTTAACAAATGGTTTCCGTTGCGGCGACGGGCGGCAAAGCCCACTGTCATTTCTGCCGAAGCAGGAACCACGATGCGACACGTACTGACCTCCTTTCTGTCTGTGCACTGGGCAATTGTCTTCGCCTTGCTGGCGCTGATCTGCATCGACGGAGACCGCGGTGTGACGGCAGCCCTCGGCGTGCTTGGTGTGACCGTCGAGAGTGCCCGCTTCGTCAATCTGGACAACATCGTCGTGGTTGCGCCGCTGGCCACCGCCTTGCTGGTCGTCTCGGTGCTGTTCTTCTGGGCCTTTGTCGATTCCCTGATCAACGATGCGACCAGCCCGGGCGCCGACAGCGTCGTTCGTATCGCCTTCATTTCCGCTTCAGGTGTGCTGTCGATGATCTTGATCGGTGGCGCCGCGCAAGGCATCAACGGGCTCTTCATGGTCGTCGCGGTGCAACTCGCCGCGCTTCTCGCCTCCTATGTCGCGATGCTGGCCGAGCGGCGCTCGGCTGCGGTGTCTGATGACGCCGCTTTCCACGCCACGGCGCACAACATGGCGAAGGCGGCGGCGCACAATTCGTTGCTGTCTCTAATATCAGGCCGGACCAGCCCCAGCCGGACCAGCCCCAACCGGACTGGCCCTAAAGCGAAGGGAGGCCGCTGATGCGCTACATCTTCGCATTTTGGGCGGCTCCGATGGCGCTGTTCTGGGGCTGGTTCTATCTGTCTGCCAATGACATGAATTTCGGCTATGTGATGCTCACCCGGCAGATGCATGACTTCTTCTTCCAGCTCTATGGCCAGATGCTAGGCGTCGATCCAACGATCATCCCCGGCTTGGTGGCGAAGACCTGCATCTTCGATGGATTTCTGCTGATGGCGCTGTGGGCGTTCCGCCGTCGCCGCGAAATCGCCGGCTGGCTTAAACAGCGCTGGGAGGGTCCGGTTCCCTTCGAGCGGATGCAGCGAGCGACTGAAGCCGGTCCAAAACTCCCTGCAGAATAAAGGCGGCGGCCGCCGAATCGATCTTGCCGGCGCGTTTGGCGCGCGAGAAGTCCATCTCGATCAGCGTCCTTTCGGCCGCTACCGTCGACAGCCTTTCATCCCAGAACACGAAGGGCAGGTCGCTCAGCTGCGCCATGTTGCGCACGAAGGCGCGTGATTTCTGGGCGCGCGGACCTTCCGACCCATCCATGTTGATCGGCAGCCCGATCACCACCGCGCCGGCATTCTCCTTCGCCAGCAAGGCCAAAAGCACGGCGGCGTCGAGCGAGAATTTCCTTCGCATGATGACCGGGCGTGGATGAGCAAAGGAGAATCCCCGGTCGGAAACCGCGACGCCGATCGTCTTGTCGCCGAGATCGAGCCCGGCCAGTGTCTTGCCGCCGGCAAGCCGCGTCGGCAATTCCTCGATCGTGATAATACTCAACGGCCGTCCTTCGCCTTTCACCACCACGTGTTTTGTCAAACGCGCAACGGACACAGTAACCCTTTGATCTCGGGACCATCGGCGTTCTATCCTCTGGCCCGACAAAAATCGAGGAAATGCATTCATGAAACTGACCTGGTACGGCCATTCGGCCTTCCGTATCGAAACCGGCGACGCCAAAATCCTTATCGACCCTTATCTGATTGGCAATCCGTCCTGGACGGGTGGCTGGGAAGGGCCGGCCGAAGGGATCACGCATGTTCTGCTGACGCACGGGCACAACGATCACATCAGCGGCGCACTGGAAGTGCTCGGCAAAAGCGGCGCCCAGCTGGTCGCCAATTTCGAGATCTGCATGTATCTGGTTGGCAAGGGCGCCGACGGTAACAAGATCAATCCCGGCAACATCGGCGGCACGGTCGATTGCGGCGGCTTCACCACCACCTTCGTCCAGGCGCTGCACTCCTCCTCGTTCGGCGAAGAGGGCGGCAAGAACGTCTATCTCGGCAATCCGGGCGGGCTGGTCCTGCATTTCCCGGAAGACAAGACGCTCTACCATATGGGCGACACCGACATTTTTTCCGACATGGCGCTGATCAACGAATTGCATGAGCCGAAGATCGGCATCGTGCCTATCGGCGACCGCTTCACCATGGGCGGTGCGGTGGCCGCACTCGCCTGCCGCCGCTTTTTCAAGTTCGACACGGTCGTCCCCTGCCACTTCGGCACGTTTCCGATGATCGATCCGACGGCTGAGAAATTCGAGGCCGGCCTGGAAGGATCCGGTGTTCAGGTGGCATTGCCTAGGATTGGCGAGACCATTACGATCTAGAAATAGCTAAAGCGGAACAAATGCATGGCGTTGCGGCAAACTCTTTTCATTTCGATGTTTGCCGCGGCGTCGCCCGCGCTCGCCGCGGATGACTTCATCGAAGGCGTCTACCTGCAGTCCGAGGAGCTTTGTGCGCAGGCCAAGAAGGATACGCTGCAGACGCTGATCGACGCCGGCAACATTGTGTTGTCGGCGCATGGCCTGCAAGGCGTTGAATACAATTGCGAGTTCGTTCAAATCAGCAAGGCGAAGCGCTCGCCGAGCTGGGCGGTGACGGCGATCTGCCAGGAGCCGGGCTATGTCTTTCCCGATGTCCTCTCGGTGACGCAAATGAACGCGAGGCAGATCGATCTCGTGTCGGTCCGGCCGATCGATGACGAAAGCGAAGCAAGCGGCAACAGCGGCAGCTACTATTTGTGCGAGGGCGTTGCCTTGCCATGACGATGATGCAGCGCATCAGGTCGCTTTTCCGCCGTGAGCGGCTGGTGTTCCCAAAACTGGAACTGCATGTCGCACATGGCTGCAATCTGTCTTGCGACAGCTGTTCGCACTACTCCAATCACGGCCATTCCGGCACCGTCTCGCTTGAGGAGGCAGACCGCTGGATGGGGCTGTGGAGCCGGCGCATAGATGTTGTCTGGTTCTCCATCCTGGGCGGAGAGCCCACCATCCATCCGGAGCTGCCGTCCTTCGTCGGGCTGGTCCGTCGGCACTGGCCCCGTGCCCGCATAGAGATCGTCAGCAACGGCTTTTTCCTGCACCGTCATCCGACATTGCCGGCGATTCTCGCTGCTGACGGCAACACCCAATTGAGTGTCTCGGTTCATCACGCCTCCGAGGAGTACCAGGAAAAGTTGAAACCGGTCTTCGCTCTCCTGGAGGCGTGGCGCCGGGAACACGGGATATTTGTTCAGATCCGCCCATCAGACAAGAATTGGACCCGTCGCTACGAAGGCTTCGGCGACGCCATGTTGCCGTTCGAGGATGGCGATCCGCGCGCCAGTTGGGAAGTCTGTCCGGCTCGCGAATGTAAGCAACTCCATGCCGGGCAGATCTGGAAGTGCGCGCCTCTCGCCTATCTGCCGATGCAGAAGGCAAAATACCGCCTCTCCGACAAGTGGGATCCCTATCTGGCATATCGACCGCTTGAGCCAGGCTGTTCCACGGCGAAATTGCGGGCCTTTGCCGCGCTGGAAGACGAGGGCGCATGCAGCATGTGTTCGTCAAGCAAGCGATTGTTCGAGTTGCCCAACCCGTTGCGCCGCCCCAAGGACCGGGCCAGCATCGCTGTATAGGCTTGCTATGATGCATGTTGCGCACCGCGCGCGGCGCCGCTATAGCCCGGATTGGTTTTTCCCCGAGGCAAATACATGTCCGTTGATGTCAAGACTGTGAAGCGCGTCGCGCGTCTCGCCCGCATCGCGGTGAGCGAAGAAGATGCAGAACGCATGACCGGCGAGCTGAACGCCATACTGGGCTTTGTCGAGCAGTTGAACGAGGTCGATGTCTCCGGCGTCGAGCCGATGACCTCGGTGACGCCGATGGAGATGAAGAAGCGCAGGGATGTCGTCACCGACGGCAACAAGGCGGCCGACATCGTCGCCAACGCACCGGCGACCGACGAGAATTTCTTCCTCGTGCCGAAGGTCGTGGAGTAGCGGGCCGATGGCAATCGAGATCGCCATCGAAACGCCGCTGCAGGACGACGTACGCGGCCTGGTCAAGGAACTCAACGAGACCTTGCTGGAACTGACGCCGCCGGAGCATTGTTATCACCTGACGGTCGAGCAGATGGCCGGCCAGGACACGACCGTTTTCATCGCCCGCGACAACGGCATCGCCATTGGTTGTGGCGCGCTGAAGCGCCATGGCGATGCCATTGGCGAGGTCAAGCGCATGTACACACGGCCTTCGCATCGCGGACGCAAGATCGGCGCCAGCATCGTCGAGCGAGTCGAGGCGCTGGCGCGGCAGGACGGGCTGAAGCGGCTGGTGCTGGAGACGGGCGATCGTCATCCCGCCGCCTGGGCCGTCTACGAACGTGCCGGCTTCTCGCGCTGCGGACCGGTGCTGGATTATCCCGATTCCGAGTGGTCGGTTTTTTACGAAAAGAGCCTTTGATGAGCGACCTGACCCGACTGACGATTTCGCAGGCCCGCGCCAAGCTGCGCGGCAAGGAAATCACCGCGACCGAGATCACCGAGGCCTATCTCTCGGCGATCGATCGCGCCAATCCGGCGCTCAATGCCTATGTCGCGGTGACCGGCGACAGGGCGCGCGACATGGCCAAGGCGTCCGACGCCAGGCTGGTCAAGGGCGAGGGTGGGGCGCTGGAAGGCATTCCGCTGGGGATCAAGGACCTGTTCGGCACCGAAGGCGTCCACACTCAGGCTTGCAGCCATGTGCTCGACGGCTTCAAGCCGCGCTACGAATCGACCGTTACCGCCAATCTGTGGGCCGACGGCGCCGTCATGCTCGGCAAGCTCAACATGGACGAGTTCGCCATGGGCTCGTCCAACGAAACGTCCTATTACGGCCCAGTCATCAACCCGTGGCGCCGTTCGCGCCTCGACACGGTGGTGATGCCGACGACGCATCAGGGCGACGGCGGCTTCGTCTCGTCCGGCGGTACCAGGACCCAACGCAGCCTGGACAATGCACAGCTGGTGCCGGGCGGTTCTTCCGGCGGCTCGGCCACCGCCGTCTCGGCGTTCCTGTGCGCCGGCGCGACAGCGACGGACACTGGCGGCTCGATCCGCCAGCCAGCCGCTTTCACCGGGACTGTCGGCATCAAGCCGACCTATGGCCGCTGCTCGCGTTGGGGCATCGTCGCCTTCGCCTCGTCGCTCGACCAGGCCGGACCGATCGCACGCGACGTGCGCGACGCCGCCATCATGCTCAGGTCGATGGCGTCGGTCGATCCGAAGGACACGACCTCGGTCGACCGGCCGGTGCCGGACTATGAGGCGGCGATCGGCAAGCCGATCAAGGGCATGAAGGTCGGCATTCCCAAGGAGTACCGCGTCGACGGCATGCCCGAAGAGATCGAGGCTCTGTGGCAGAAGGGCATTGCCTGGCTCAGGGACGCCGGTGCCGAGATCGTCGACATTTCGCTGCCGCACACCAAATACGCGCTGCCGGCCTATTATATCGTGGCGCCCGCCGAAGCTTCATCCAACCTCGCTCGCTATGACGGCGTTCGCTACGGCTTGCGCGTGCCGGGCAAGGATATCGTCGACATGTATGAGAAGACCCGTGCCGCCGGTTTCGGCCGCGAGGTCAAGCGCCGCATCATGATCGGCACCTATGTGCTGTCGGCCGGCTATTACGACGCCTACTATCTGCAGGCGCAGAAGGTGCGCAACCTGATCAAGCGCGACTTCGAGAATGTCTTTGCCGCCGGCGTCGACGTCATCCTGACGCCGGCGACACCGTCCGCCGCCTTCGGCATTGCCGACGAGGATATGGCCGCCGATCCGGTGAAGATGTACCTCAACGACATTTTCACCGTTACCGTGAACATGGCCGGCCTGCCGGGCATCGCCGTGCCCGCCGGCCTCGACCCCAAGGGCTTGCCGCTCGGCCTGCAGCTCATCGGCAGGCCGTTCGAGGAAGAAACGCTGTTCCAGACAGCCGCCGTCATCGAACAGGCGGCCGGCACATTTCAGCCGGAAAAGTGGTGGTAAGGGTATCGCTCGTCTGAATGGGTGAGCGATGTTCTACTATCTTTCCAAGATATTCGGGTTCTTCATCCAGCCGCTCAACCTGACGATCTTCCTGCTTCTGGCGGGGCTGATTGCCGGGATGATCGGCCGGCGGCGGCTTGCCGTCACCGGCAGTGCCTTGGCGTTTCTGATCCTTGCGCTCTCGGCCTGGACCTCGCTCGGCGCAATGATGCTCAATCCGCTGGAGGAGCGCTTTCAACGACCGCCGCTGCCGCAAAAGGTCGATGGTATTGTCGTGCTCGGCGGTGGCTTCGAGGGCGCCATCAACCTCGTGCGGGGCGGCTATGAATTGAGCAGCGGCGGCGATCGCATGGTCGAGACCGCAATCCTGGCCCGGCGCTTCCCGCAAGCCAAGGTGGTTGTATCAGGCGGTAACGGCTCGCTTTTCCTTGATGGCGAGGGCGACGCCGACACCGCACCCCGCCTGCTTGGCCCACTCGGTGTATCGGCCGATCGACTTATCCTCGAGGACAAGTCTCGCAACACCTATGAAAACGCGGTCTTTAGTCGCCAACTTGTCGAACCGAAGCCGGGCGAGACCTGGCTGCTGGTGACCTCCGCCTTCCATATGCCGCGGGCCAAGGCGCTGTTCGACAAGGCTGGGTTTCCAACCGTTCCATGGCCGGTCGATTATCGAACCTCCGGCAAGGAAGGTGTCGGCTTGTTTCGCGACAATGCGGCCGATTCACTGGAGAATACGACCACGGCGATCCGCGAATGGATCGGGCTTTTCGCCTATTGGCTTTCGGGCCGGATCGATCAACCTTTTCCAGCACCTGGCGGCTGACCGATGACGGCGCGCCGCGCCGCCGAGAAGAACTGGCGCCGCACCAGCACGGCCAGCAGCAGAAGCGTCGACAGCACGAACACCACCGGATCGACGAACCAGCCGAGATAGCCGATCGAGAAGAACACGCCGCGCAGGCCGGAGTTGAAATGCTTGCCGGCCAGCATGTTCATCTGCGTCGCGCGCCAGACAGCCGTTTGCGTGACCGGATTGCGCGAGGCTTCGCCATGCGGGATCGGCACGGCGCCAATCAGGATCGAGCAATAGTTGAACAGCCGGTAGGCCCAGCCGAATTTGAAGAAGGAAAAGGCCAGGATCAGCACCAGCCCCAGCACCTTGATCTGAAAGGCCGAGCGCGACGGCGCGCCGCCGAGCGGCAGGTTGCTCAGCACTTCAAGCACCCGGTCGGACGCCCCGAGCAAGGCAAAGCAGCCGCCGAGCGCGATCAGTGAACTCGAGGCGAAGAAGGCGGTTCCCTGCTGCAGGCCGCTCATGATGGCGGTGTCGACGATGCGGATTTCGCGCTCGGCCATGGTGCGCATCCAGGCCTCGCGCTGCGCATTCATCGCCGTCGTCAGCGACACGCGGCTGACCAGCCTGCCGTCGGAAGCGAGCGTGTGCAGCAGCCACGCGATCAGGAAGAGCGCCAACGCCCCGAGATCGGCCGTGGATAGATAGGAGGAATCACCCATGGGCTGAATTTACCACATCCAGCGCGGTCGCTTCGATGCCGGCTCCCGCGAACGACAGCAATGTCGCTGCCGGAGCAAACAAGGTCGGCAGGTGCTGCGCCGCGATTGCCAAAAGAGCGGAAACATCCGGGGAATTCCTATATGTAGTCCCCGACGCGACTCCAGGAGACAACGTGTTCCTTTCGGTTTTCGACCTGTTCAAGATCGGCATCGGCCCCTCCAGCTCGCACACGATGGGGCCGATGACGGCCGCTGCCCGCTTCCTCGACGAGATCCTCAATGGCGACTGGCCGCGACCGGCCGGTGTCGCGGTGGATCGCGTGGGCGCCAGCCTGCACGGGTCGCTCGCCTATACCGGCATTGGCCATGGCTCGGACCGCGCGGTGGTGCTTGGTCTTGCCGGCCTGACACCGCAGACCGTCGACCCGGATCAGGCTGAGGGGATTGCCGGTCGCATTGCTGCTGAAAAGCGCATTTCGCCTCCCGGCCATCCCTCCTATCGCTTCGACCCGGCCACCGATCTGGTGCTCGACCGCAAGACGCCGCTCACCGGTCACGCCAACGGCCTGGCGTTCTATGCCTACGATGCCGGCGACCGCCTGCTGCTCAAGCGCATCTACTATTCGATCGGCGGCGGCTTCGTGGTTTCGGAAGAAGAGCTGCAGCGGATGAAGGCCAAGGGCTCGGTCACGACCGAAGGCAAGAAAGTGCCTTATCCCTTCAAGAACGCCGTCGAGATGTTGAAGATGGCGGCCAAGAGCGGCCTTTCCATTGCCGAGATGAAGCGCATCAACGAGGAAACGCAGATGTCGCGCGAGGAGCTCGACTCCGGCCTCGACGCCATCTGGGGTGCGATGAAGAGCTGCATCGACCGCGGCCTGTCGCAGGACGGCATCATGCCGGGCGGGCTGAAGGTGCGCCGCCGTGCGCGCATGCTGCATGACAAGCTGCAGGAGCAGTGGCAGCAGAACAAACCCAATCCGTTGCTCGCCAATGACTGGCTGTCGATCTACGCCATGGCTGTCAACGAAGAGAATGCCGCCGGCGGCCGTGTCGTCACCGCGCCGACCAACGGGGCAGCCGGCACGCTGCCGGCAGTGCTGCGCTACTGGCTGCATTTTCATCCCGAGGCCGATCAGCTGAGCATCCGCGACTTCCTGCTGACGGCCGCCGCCGTCGGCGGCATCATCAAGACCAATGCCTCGATCTCGGGCGCCGAGGTTGGCTGCCAGGGCGAAGTCGGTTCCGCTTCGGCGATGGCCGCGGCAGGCCTCTGCGCCGTCATGGGCGGCACGCCCATGCAGGTCGAGAATGCCGCCGAGATCGCCCTCGAACACCATCTCGGCATGACCTGTGATCCGGTCGGCGGGCTGGTCCAGGTGCCGTGCATCGAGCGCAATGCGCTTGGCGCGGTCAAGGCGGTGACGGCCGCGTCACTGGCGATCAAGGGCGACGGCGTCCACTTCGTACCGCTCGACGCGGCAATCGAGACCATGCGCCAGACCGGCCTCGACATGAACGAGAAGTACAAGGAAACCAGCCTTGGCGGGCTCGCCGTTAATGTCGTGGAGTGCTGAGGGGGCTGGCCCAACCCGGCACTGTGGAGAAGTCCGTCAGCCCGTTGACGTCGCGGCGCTCCGGACTAACCTTAGCTGATGGCTCTCAATCTCTTAAAACTGTGCGTCGGCTGCGACAGCGTCGAGGATCTCGAGGAATGGATCGAGTTCCGTCTCGACGAACGGCGCCGGGCCGGTGAACCGGCCGAACACTGGCACACCACCCGCATGGTGCCGACGCGTGGCGCAGAAATCACCGATGGCGGTTCGCTCTACTGGGTGGTCAAGGGCAATGTGCAATGCCGCCAGTTGATCACCGAGATCCGGCCCTTCACCGATGACGAAGGCATCGGCCGTTGCCATCTGATGCTCGATCCGCTGGTCGTGCGCACCGACTGGCAGCCACGCCGGGCTTTTCAGGGCTGGCGCTACCTGAAACCATCGGATGCCCCAGTTGATCTCGGCAAGGGCAAGGCCGGGCTGGTCGAGATGCCGCCGAAACTCAGGCGCGAGCTTGCCGATCTGGGCTTGCTGTAGGCCATCGCTCAGAAGCGTTGCTTGTTCCGGTTCGGGCTTTCCTGGCCCTCCATCTTGCTTCGCACTGGACTTGCAAGCAGCACGGCAACGCCACATCTTGAAATTCATGCGCGATGAAAGCTGTCGAACTCGACAGGAATCGCGGCGTTGGCGGAGCCAGCTCGCATGGCAGACCTCTTGCTGTCCAAGCGAAGGCCATGATTCCGGCGCAGAAAAAGTGTTTGATGAAATGACGCGGCTGTCCAGGCGGGCAGAGAATCCGCGGGGCGGTGGGAAATGTTAGGCGCAATTATCGTCCTGGTCGCATCGCTGCTGGTGCTGCTGATCGCAGCCACGGCGTTTCTTCGCGCCGATCCGGCCAGTCTCGCGAGCACAACCAGAACGTTGGGGCCGATCCTGCTGGCGCTGGTGGGCGGCGCCGTGCTTCTGGTCGGGCGCAGCGGAATAGGCGGTGTCATCCTGTTCGTGGCAATCGGCTGGTATTTCGCCACGCGCACGAACCGGCCTGATGTCAGCTTGGCGCCGGGAAAACGCTCAACGGTGCGGACGGCAGCGCTCGAAATGGAGCTGGATCACAATACGGGCGGCCTCGAAGGGCTGGTTCTGGCCGGCCGCCATGACGGCAAGATGCTTGGCGCGATGGGCCTTGCGGAGTTGCAGCATCTTTACCGCGAACTCTCCGGCGATGCGGAGAGCCGCCAACTGCTAGAGACGTATCTTGACGGCAGATTTCCCGTCTGGCGCAAAAACACTGAGACGAACGGTGGCGAAGGGCTGGGTGTTGCGCCAGGTCCGGGCGCCATGACTAAGGAGGAGGCCTACAAGGTCCTTGGTCTTGAAGCGGGGGCCGCCGCGGCGGATGTCCGCAAGGCGCACCGCCGCCTGATGCAGCGCCTGCACCCCGATATCGGCGGCACGTCTTTCCTGGCGGCGCGAATCAACGAAGCCAAGGACGTCTTGCTCTCCAATCACAACTAGTCTCCTTCGACGCAAAAAATTTCCGGGAGATCGCTTCCACGTCGTCCTATTGCTGGACGGCGTAGCACTCGATTTTCTTCTTCTTCAAAGCGGTACAGGCCTTCCAGGCGGCGTCCTTCGAACCGAAGCCGCCGAAGCGGGCGCGGTAATAGGTGACCCCATCCTTGTCGAAGGCGACGGTGAAGCCTGAGGCATCCGCCAGCACCTTGGGCGCCTGCTTGGTGGTCTTGTCGAGGAATGCCTGGGCTTCCGACTGCTTCGGCGAGGAGGCTACCTGGATGGCCCAGCCCGACGGCACCGACGCGGTGTTGACCGGATCGACAGTTGGCGTCGGCTCGACAGCCGTCGGCGTCGGCTCGGCATAGGCAGCCACGACCTGTGCGGTGGCCACCTTCGGCGCAGCGACGATGACGGTCTTCACCTTCTTTGCCGGGACAACCAGCTTGGGTGCTTCGGCCTCGGCGCTCTCTTCATCATCACCTTGATCATCACCCTGCGCGACAGTCGCGTCTTCGGCGACGGCTGTGTCGTCGGCGCTGGCCACCGCCACCGGCTTGTCGTCCGGGGTCGGCGCGTCGTGCTTGGGCAGGAGAACCTTGGCAAGCGCCTTGATCGGATTGCTGCTGCTGTCTGCCCTGGCAACCAGATCGCCACCACCGCGGGTCGAGGCCCTCGGCATGTAGGTGTTGATCAGGTTCGCCATCTGGTTGTCGCGGCTGCCGCCCGAGGTGCCGCCCATGACAACGGCGACGAGCCGGCGGTTGCCGTCATTAACCGACGAGACGAGATTGAATCCCGAGGCGCGGGTGTAACCGGTCTTGATGCCGTCGACGCCCTTGATGCGTCCGAGCAGCCGGTTATGGCCGTTGATGCGCTGGCGGCCATAGAGAAAGGAGCGCTGCGAGAAATAGCCGTAGTACTGGGGAAAATGCTCCCGTAGCGCGATGCCGAGCGTGGCCATGTCCCGCGCGGTGGTGAACTGGCCGGGATCAGGCAGGCCGTTGGCGTTGCGGAAGACGGTGCCGTTCATGCCCAGCGCGCGTGCTTTGGCGGTCATCATGCGGGCGAAGTTGGATTCATTGCCGCCGAGCATTTCGCCAAGCGCGGTCGCCGAGTCGTTGGCCGACTTGGTGACAATCGACAGAATGGCGGTGTCGACCGTGACCGAACCGCCCGGCTTCACGCCCAGTTTCGTCGGCGCTTCGGCCGATGCATGGGCCGAAAACACGACCTGGCTGTTCCTGCTGATCCTGCCCTTCGCCAGAGCTTCGAATGTCAGGTAAAGTGTCATCATCTTGGTCAGCGACGCCGGATAACGCCTGCCGTTGGCATCCGCGGAATACAGCACCTTGCCGGTCTTGGCGTCCACGACAATGGCTGCCTGCCGCGCTGCCAGCGACGAAGCGGCATCGGCAACAACGAATGTCATCGCCATGGCGATGATCATGATCGTTTTGAGATGGGACGCGGATTTGGAAACGATGCCCGACAACGCCTGACGCACTGGTAGTTCCTTTGAAATTTCTCGTTGCTCCGGAGGCGGCAAAGGGGTCCTGCCTCACTTCCAGCCAAGCTAGCCGGGCAGCGTTACCAATCCGTTTATGGTAACCGCCGCGTTCACCATTTTCTTCGGGCTTGAAACGCACTTTATTTGATTTTTAGCCATTGCCTGCGCAGGCGGGCTCCGCACGCCGGCGAAATATTGACTTTTGTGCGGCGCACAATATATTAAGGTGCATTGCACAAGGGCGCCCCCGAAGAAGGACGCCTCAACCGTCAAGGGAATCGTGAAATGACCCAGACCTATGAGGACTTCAGCAAATACGGCAAGGACTTCGCCGACACCGGTTTGAAGAGCTTCGCTTCGCTGTCCAAGGGCGCTCAGGCCATCGCCACCGAAGCCGGCGAATACACCAAGAAGAGCTTTGAGGCCGGCAGCGCCGCCGTCGAGAAGCTGTTTTCGGCCAAGTCGCTGGACAAGGCGATCGAGATCCAGTCCGACTACGCCAAGCAGTCCTACGAGGCGTTCGTCGCCGAGGCCACCAAGATTGGCGACCTCTATGCCGAACTCGCCAAGGAAGCCTACAAGCCGTTCGAATCGATCGTTGCCAAGGCGAAGTAATTTCGCCTAGGCGAAGTGATCTTCGCCTGACAATTTCAAATCCGGCCTCTTGGGGGCCGGACAAACCCGGTCGCGGAAGCGCGGCCGGGTTTTTTCATGTCAATTTCGGGTTCGCGACGGCGTAGCGCTTCACGATTGCGAAAATCAGCCAAGTTTGGGCACCTAGCCATATTGTCAGCTAACCAGAAGGGCTTAAAATCGTCCATCGAACACCTACATGTCGAACTCGCATGGGGATTCGAAAGAGGCAGGATTACGTGACGATCGGTTTGACTGCCACGACACAAGTGGCGCGGATGGCAAACGGCGGCGGCGACGGCAATGAGGCCGGCCGTGGGACCGCTGTAATCACGCGCACCAAAACCAAAACCAAGAAGCCCAGCCTCTACCGGGTCCTCATCCTCAACGACGACTACACTCCGATGGAGTTCGTGGTTCACGTGCTGGAGCGTTTTTTCCAGAAGGACCGCGAAGCCGCCACACGCATCATGCTTCATGTTCACAATCATGGAGTGGGCGAGTGCGGGGTCTATACATTCGAGGTGGCCGAGACCAAAGTGTCTCAGGTCATGGATTTCGCCCGACAGAATCAGCATCCGCTGCAATGCGTGATGGAGAAGAAGTGAGGTAACATGCCGGCTTTCTCCCAAGGCCTGGAAAAGGCGCTTCACCAGGCGCTGACGCTCGCCAATGAGCGGCACCACGAATACGCAACCCTTGAACATCTGCTGCTCGCGCTCATCGACGACACCGAGGCGGCCGCCGTCATGCGCGCCTGCAACGTCGATCTCGACGAGCTCAAGCACACTGTTCTCACCTATATCGACACCGAGCTCGACAATCTGGTCACCGGATACGACGAGGATTCCAAGCCGACCGCCGGCTTCCAACGCGTCATACAGCGCGCGGTGATCCATGTGCAGTCGTCGGGCCGCGAGGAAGTGTCGGGCGCCAATGTGCTCGTCGCCATCTTCGCCGAGCGCGAGAGCCATGCCGCCTATTTCCTGCAGGAACAGCAGATGACCCGCTACGACGCGGTCAACTACATCTCGCACGGCATCGCCAAGCGCCCCGGCGCATCGGAAACGCGCTCGCCGCGCGGCGCCGATGACGAGCAGGGCGGCCAGAACGGCGCCGAGCCACAGGAGGAAGGCGGCAAGAAGAAGCAGCAGCAGGACGCGCTGACGGCTTACTGCGTCAACCTCAACAACAAGGCCAAGGCCGGCAAGATCGACCCGCTGATCGGCCGTGAGTCGGAGATCAACCGCACCATCCAGGTGCTGTGCCGCCGCTCCAAGAACAACCCGCTCTATGTCGGTGATCCCGGCGTCGGCAAGACGGCGATCGCCGAGGGCCTCGCCAAGCGCATCGTCGAGGGCGACGTTCCCGAAGTGCTGCACAACGCCACCATCTTCGCGCTCGACATGGGCACGCTGCTGGCCGGCACGCGCTACCGCGGCGATTTCGAGGAACGGCTGAAGCAGGTCGTCAAGGAACTCGAGGATTATCCGGGCGCCGTGCTGTTCATCGACGAGATCCACACCGTGATTGGTGCGGGTGCCACGTCAGGCGGCGCCATGGATGCGTCGAACCTGTTGAAGCCGGCTTTGTCGTCCGGTGCGATCCGCTGCATCGGCTCGACCACCTACAAGGAATTCCGCCAGTTCTTCGAGAAGGACCGCGCTCTGGTGCGGCGCTTCCAGAAGATCGACGTCAACGAGCCGACCATCGAGGACGCCATCGAGATCATGAAGGGCCTCAAGCCCTACTATGAGGAATTCCACAAGGTGAAGTTCACCAACGAGGCGATCAAGGCTTCGGTGGAGCTGTCGGCGCGCTATATCAACGACCGCAAGCTGCCGGATAAGGCGATCGACGTGATCGACGAGACCGGCGCCTCGCAGATGCTGGTGCCGGAAGCCAAGCGCAAGAAGACCATTGGTATCAAGGAGATCGAAGCCACGATCGCCACCATGGCGCGCATTCCGCCGAAGACGGTTTCGGCCGATGACGAGAAGGTGCTGCAAGGCCTCGATATCGAGCTGAAGCGCGTCGTCTATGGCCAGGACACCGCCATCAGCGCGCTGACCTCGGCGATCAAGCTGGCCCGTGCCGGCCTGCGCGAACCGGAGAAGCCCATCGGCTCCTACCTGTTCTCGGGTCCGACCGGCGTCGGCAAGACCGAAGTCGCCAAGCAATTGGCTGCCTCGCTCGGCGTCGAACTGATCCGCTTCGACATGTCGGAATATATGGAACGCCACACCGTTTCGCGGCTGATCGGCGCGCCTCCCGGCTATGTCGGCTTTGACCAGGGCGGCCTGTTGACCGACGGTGTCGACCAGCATCCGCACTGCGTGCTGTTGCTGGACGAGGTCGAGAAGGCACATCCGGACCTGTTCAACATCCTGTTGCAGGTGATGGACCACGGCAAGCTGACCGACCATAACGGCAAGCAGATCGACTTCCGCAATGTCATCCTGATCATGACCACCAATGCGGGCGCATCCGATGCGCAGCGGGCGGCGATCGGTTTCGGGTCGACCAAGCGCGAAGGCGACGATGTCGAGGCGATCAACCGGCTGTTCACGCCGGAGTTCCGCAACCGTCTGGATGCGATCATCCCGTTCGGCTCGCTGCCGGTGCCGGTCATCCATCAGGTGGTGCAGAAGTTCGTCATGCAGCTCGAGGCGCAGCTCTCCGAGCGTGGCGTCACCTTCGACCTGTCGCCGGACGCGATCGCCTGGCTTGCCGACAAGGGCTATGACGAGCGCATGGGTGCGCGGCCGCTCGGCCGTGTGATCCAGGAGCACATCAAGAAGCCGCTGGCCGACGAGGTGCTGTTCGGTAAGCTCAAGAAGGGCGGCACGGTGCGCGTAACCGTCGAGAAGAAGGAAACCGGCGAGACCGGCCTGAAGCTCGAATCGCTGGCCGACGAGGCTCCGGTGAAGCCGAAGAAGGAAGAGCCGGAAGAGGCGCCGAAGCCGCCCAAGGCCGTGGCCAAGAAGCCTGCCGCAAAGAAGCTCGTGGCGCAGAAGCCGGAGCCCAAGGGCAAGGATGGCGGCAAGCGCAGCCTGGTTCCGCAACTGCCCCGCAAGGGTTGATCCGAACTCACTCGAAAAAGCCCCGGCAACGGGGCTTTTTTCATTTGGACAATAGGGTGGCTATGGCAGGCCAGATCATCATCCTCAACGGCGCGCCGAGGTCAGGAAAGTCGAGCATCGCTCGAGCCATCCAGGAAAGCTTCGATGGCCCGTGGGCGACTCTGGGTGTCGACAGCTATGAGCAGATCACGCCGCCGCAACTTCGTCCGGGAATAGGGTTGCGTCCTGGCGGCGAACGCCCGGACCTCGAAGTTTTTGTGCCGCGTTTGTACGCCGCCCTCTACGAATCGATCGCGGCGCATAGCCGACTGGGGCTGAACGTCGTGACGGATGTCGGCCATCACGATGCCTATTCGAAGCCCCTCGATTGTCTCACCGACTGCGCGCGTCTGCTCGCCGGCCTGCCGGCACTGCTGGTCGGCGTGCGCTGTCCGATTGAAATCATTATGGAAAGGCGAGCTGCCAGCGAGGCGGGCAGGGGTTATGTCACCGGCTCTTCAGACGATCCTGTGCCTTTGCCGGTGCGCCTGTGGCAGGAGGCGGTGCACCAGCCGGGCCTATACGATCTTGAGGTCGACACCTCGGTCCTCAGCCCTGAGAAGTGCGCGGATGCAATCCGCCAGCGCCTGCGAGATGGCGCTCAGCCAAGCGCGATCGACCGGCTGGCTCAAGCCGCCGCCTAAACCTTCTTCCATCCGCGAAACGAGGTGCGGGTCAGCTTCCGAGCACAGCCCGTATCTTTTCGGCGTTCCCGGCCAGCACTTCGGGCTTCTCCATCCCACCGCTATGCGGCTTCAGCGGCACGCCCTCGAAGCGCGGGATGACATGGACGTGCAGGTGATAGACGGTCTGCCCGGAGGCCGGCTCGTTGAACTGCAAGATTGTGACGCCGTCGGCATCGAGCGCCTTCTTGACGGCCAGCGCCACTTTCTGGACGACCGTGAAAAGTAGACCGAAGGTCGATGGATCGGCATCGAGCAGGTTGCGCGACGGCGCTTTTGGTACCACGAGCGTGTGGCCCGGTCCCTGCGGCATCACATCCATGAAGGCAACGACGGCGTCGTCTTCGTAAACGCGGTGCGACGGAATTTCTCCACGCAGGATCTTGGCGAAGATGTTGTCGGTGTCATAGGCGGTTTCAGCCATGGCGAACACTCCGGATTGTGCCTCGCCGTCTCGTGTAGCGAAGCTCTCCCGGAGCGGCAAGACGATGTGGCGGGTGATCAGGCGAGATCGACCATGCCAGCTTCGACCAGCGCGCGATGGAAGCGTCTTTTGCGCGGCGACGCAGCGTCGAAATAAGGTGCGGCGCAGTCGTTCAACAAGGCGGCTCGCGTGGCGGACACCGGATCGAGTGGAAGCCCGGCGGCCAGCAAGGTCAGCGTCGACAGGAAAGCGCAATCCAGCATCGGCGGAGCCGCAAGATCGTCCGGCAGCCTGCAGTTCACGGCCTCGACGGCATAGAATGTCTGGCGCAACGCCGGGTCGGAAGGCCGCAGTCCGGTAAGCGCCGTGGTGAAGGACGGCTGATGGTCGCCATAGCGGACGATTATCGCCGGCTGGCCGTTCAACAAGATTTCGAGCCGTCTGTGAAAGGCGGCATAGGCTGCGACGCTCTCGGCCAGCCGCACGGCATATTCGCCATAGGAGGGAATGCCGGTTGCCGCGACGGCCTCGCGGCGGACTTGCGCATGACGCTCGATGGGAAAGATACGGCGGCGGTGGTCGCCATGGTTCATCAGGGTCGCGATCGAAAGGAAGCACGGTCTGCCGGAGGCGACGCGGCCCGAAAGCTGGTCGAGTGCGTGATCGTAGAGTTGTTCGTCGTGGTTTTACCGCTTCCAGCGTTCGGCGTCGAACGGTGGCGGCAAGGTCTCGGCATAGTTGACCTCGTCAAACCCAACCGATTGGTAGAACCGGCCACAATTGACGAAGGAAGGCCGGTCGCAGCTGATATGGGACACGGTGTAGCCGATGCCGCTCAGTACGGACGGAAGTGTGTGCCGCACGCGTCCGCTCAGAAGATGATAGACGTAGCGGCTGTCATTGCCGAACGAGAGCGAAGAGAGGCCCGTCAGCACCGAAAACTCGGTCTGCAGCGTACTGCCGCCGAAGACGTCGACATGCAGCACGCCTGAGAGAGCGTCCGGTGGCGTGAAGAAGCGCTTAGACAGGTCATCGATCGCTATGCCGAGCCGCCTCGGGTCGAATGTCGATTCATGCAGGATCATGATGATGTGTGGCGGTCGTTCATGCGCCGGTCGGCTTGCCGGCACCGGCGGCAAGAGCGGCAACGGCTCCGGATCGATGTCGACGAAAACCGGGCGCCGCGACGGCCCGGCGCCGAACCATGAGGCGACGAAGGCGGATAGGTGAAACCGGCCGTCGGTCAGATGGTGAAAGCGAAATCGCTTCGGGCCGCCGCTTCCCCAGAGAACGCACAGATAGACAAAGGCTGCCGTGCTGAACACCGCAAGGCGCTGTGGCAGCGGTATCGCCGGTTCGGCGAGCATCCGCGCCAGGACAATCATCCCCAGGACGATGGAGATCATGGCCGAGAGGGCAGGGATCGTCATGCGCGCATGATCGGCCAGCACGCCGCGAAAGCTGCTTGCCGCGAGATGATAGATGTCACCGGCGAGGAAATTGAAGCCGAGATAGCGATGCTTCAGTTTGGAGACGATGCCGATGATCGCCGTCAGCATCAGTGCCGCCCACAAGGCGACGATGTTGCCTGGAAACAGGAGATGCGCGAGGCCGAAAAGGAGAAAGAAGGTCGCGAAGCCGAGAGGCCAGGCCGTGCGCCTGCCTTCAAGCCAGGCAACCAAAGTCGGCGCAGCCACGAGCCCCGCCGCACCGAGCCATTGCCCGACACCCAGAGATGCCAAACCCTGCATGTTCCCCCCAGGGTGCTTGCGCACCCATGTCCCGGGGCATTGTTTAGCGGATTCCGGCCGGACGGTAAACAGCGTCAGCAGGCATGCCAAAAGCCTGCTATTCCTCGAGATCCTTGCGAAACGGGGTATGTTCTTCCAGATATTCGCCCATTCGCTCCACCTCGCGCCGCTCGCGCTTGAGGTAGTCGGCCACCGCATTGCGCAGGCCGGGGTGCGAAATGTAGTGGGCGGAATGCATGGCCACCGGCCGGTAGCCGCGCGCCAGCTTGTGCTCTCCCTGCGCACCCGCCTCGACCACCTTCAGCTTGCGTTCGATGGCGAAGTCGATGGCCTGGTGGTAGCAGACCTCGAAATGCAGGAAGGGGTGATCCTCGATGCAACCCCAGTTGCGGCCGTAGAGCGCGTCGGAGCCGATGAAATTGATGGCGCCGGCCACGTAGCGCCCGTTGCGTTTGGCCATCACCAGCAGGATGTCGTCCGCCATGCGCTCGCCGATCAGCGAGAAGAACTGGCGGTTCAGATAGGGGCGGCCCCATTTGCGGCTGCCGGTGTCCGTGTAAAAGGCGTAGAAATCATCCCAGGCCTTTTCGGTCAGGTCCTTGCCGGTCAGCCAATCGATCGTGATGCCCGGGGCGAGCGCCTCGCGGCGTTCCTTCTTCATTGCCTTGCGCTTGCGCGAGGCAAGCGTGGCGAGGAAGTCGTCATAGGTCGAAAAGCCTTCGTTGAAGAAGTGGAATTGCTGGTCGGTGCGATGCAGGAAGCCTGCGGCCTCGAGCGTCGCGACGTCGCTTTCCCTGGCGAAAGTGACATGCGCCGAGGACACGCCGAGCTTGTCGGTCACCATTTTGAGGCCGGCGGCAAGCCCGGCCTTCACCGCATCCGGATCCTCGCCCTTGCCGACCAGCAGGCGAGGGCCGGTGACCGGCGTGAACGGCACAGCGCATTGCAGTTTCGGGTAATAGCGGCCGCCGGCGCGCTCGAAGGCATCCGACCAGCCGTGATCGAACACATATTCGCCCTGGCTGTGCGATTTGAGATAGCATGGGATGGCGCCCAGCAGCCTGCCTTGCGCTGTCTCCAGCCGCAAATGATGTCCCTGCCAGCCGGTGCGCCGCACGGCGCAGCCGGAATCTTCCAGTGCGCTTAAAAAAGCGAATGAAACGAGCGGGTTATAGCCATTTTCCGCATCGCCGCGCGTGGTGCCGGCAAAGCCGTTCCACTCGTCGCTGGTGAATGCGCCGATGCCCGCGGCGATGCGGATCGAATAGTCCGCATTTGCTGTTTGCCCGTCACCATCGTCGCCCTGATCCATGAGGCTTATTTAAGCTCCATCCGGGCCGCTACAAGTCACGTTTCAGACACACCGCTTAGGCGACTTTGACCAGGTCGGGTTCGAACCCTTCGAATGTCATCTGATCGGCATATTTGAAGGTCAGGTCGATCGCGGGTTGATCATGCACCGTCCAGGTGATGACAGGCATTTTGAGCTTTTCACGCACGAAGCTGACGAACGGGTTCGGCAGGTCGCCGGCGGCGTAGGAGGTGAAGGAGAGTTCGTGCGCCAGCATGGAAAAATGCGCTTCGATCAGCTTGAGGTCCTTGCCGTAGGCGGTCAATCCAGCGGGAATGCCGGGCGCATGTTTCGGGAAATCGCGGATCAGCCAGTGATCGAACGACATGATCGCTGCCTTGCCCTTGTAGCGCTTGAGCATCTTGCCGACGCGCGCCACAAGGCCGTCGTCACGGCCGGGAATCCCTTTCAGTTCGACCACCATGGGCACGCGGCCATCGACGAGATCGAGCGCTTCCTGCAGCGTCGGCAAATGGTCGGCTGTGCCGCCAACCCTGAGCGCGGTCAATTCGGCCGCGCTTCGCTGCCAGACGAAGCCGTCCTGTCCGGTCAGTCTTTTCAGGTCGTCGTCATGGATGATGATGGGAACGCCGTCCGACGACAGATGCACGTCGCATTCGATGGCGTAGCCGCGTTCGGCGGCGGCGGCGAAGGCGGACAGCGTGTTTTCCCAGCGCGTCTTGTTCATGTCGTGAAAGCCGCGATGGGCAACGGGCCGGGCAGTCAGCCAGGAGAGGTCGGTCATGTCAGGCCTTCGTTCATTCGACTTCGAAGATCGCTTCGATTTCCACTGCGGCATTAAGCGGCAGGGAGGCGGTGCCGACGGCTGAACGGGCATGCTTGCCACGCTCGCCAAGGGCAGCGACCAGGAAATCGGAGGCGCCGTTGGCAACCAGATGCTGTTCGACAAAGTCCGTTGCCGAGGCGACGAAGACGGTGATCTTGACCAGGCGGCGGATTTTCTCGAGGTCGCCGAGTGCTGCCTTAGCCTGCGCCAGAATGTTGATCGCGCAGTATTTTGCCGCGTCCTTGCCGGCCGCGGTATCGACATCGCGGCCAAGCAGGCCGCTTGCCTGCAGCTTGCCGTCCTTGAGCGGCAGTTGCCCGGCGGTGAACAGCAGATTGCCTGACCTGCAATAGGGCACGTAGTTGGCGGCAGGCGCGGCGGCGGCAGGAAGCGTCACGCCGAGATCACTTAGCCGCTTTTCGATTGTTTCACTCATTGCTTTTCCCTATTGCTGGAAGGTGCTGCGCTAGCCGGGCCGAAATTGCTATTTTTGCCTCGCTTCCGCCACGACTTTTTTTAAGCTGGACCATCTTTCCCTGCGGCCTGCCATCAGCCGCGACGATCGGAGTACCTCATGCGCGCAGCGCGCCTTGCATTCCACGCCGTCCTGTTGTCGGCGGCCTTGCCGATAGTCCCCGCTTTCGCCGTGCCGGCGCTGCAGGCGCATCGCGCCGTGTATGACCTCACCCTCAACAAGGCCTCCGACCGCTCCGGCATAACAGGCATATCCGGTCGCATGGTGTACGAGTTCAACGGCTCGGCCTGCGAAGGCTATACGGTGAAATTCCGTTTCGTGACCCAGATCGTCACCAATGACAATACGCGACTGACCGACCAGCAAACGACGACTTTCGAGGACGCCGAAGGCAAGACCTTTTCGTTCGTGACCAAATCCTTTGTCGACCAGAACCTCGACAAGGAGGTCAAGGGCATCGCCACGAAAGACACGAAGGGGCTCAAGGTCGATATCGACAAGCCCGAAAAGAACAGCCTGGAACTCGCAGCCACCCAGTTTCCGACCCAGCATCTTGTAGAGCTGATCGGCAAGGCCGAGAAAGGCGAGAATTTCTACCAGACGAACCTGTTCGATGGTTCGGAGGACGCCAACAAGGTGATGGCGACCACCGTAGTCGTCGGCAAGAAGACCGAAGCCGACAAGACCGATCCGGAGGCTCCGGCGCTGGCGAAGCTCGCCACCGACAAATACTGGCCGGTCGAAATCGCTTATTTCGATGACAGCGCCCAGAATGGCGAAGAAGTGCCGGAGTACCGGATCAGCTTCAAGCTGCATGAGAACGGCATCACCCGCGATCTCACCATGGACTATGGCGACTTCTCGATGACCGGCAAGCTGGTCAATCTGTCGCTGTTCGACCAGACTAAGCCTTGCCCGGTATCGAAATAACAGGTTTGCGCAATTGAGCTGACCGCGGCGGGCTTGATGGCAGTCTATGTCGATGCGGCGATCTGGAAGTGGGCTGGCCATCGCTGGTGCCACCTGATGGCCGACGACACCGACGAGTTGCATCGCTTTGCCGCCGCGCTCGGCGTCAAGCGCTCGTCCTACCAGGGACCGCCCAAGACATCGGCACCGCATTATGACATAACCGGCTTCGAGCGCGACCGCGCGGTGCGGCTCGGCGCCATCGAATGCAGCCGCGAGGAGATCGTCGCGATCTTCCGTCGCGTGCGGGTGCCCAATGGAAAGGCCAAGCGATGACACCAACGGCATTTCTCGCCTATTGCGCCGCCGTCACACTCGCCGCCGCCACGCCGGGGCCAGCGATGTTCGCGGTCATCACCAATGGCGTGTCGCGCGGGTTCGTTCGTGCCTTCATGGCCGGCGTTGGGGTCGCCGCCGGCGATGCCGTGCTGGTCACTCTGGCGCTGCTCGGGTTGGTGGCGCTGGCACAGACCTTCGAATGGATATTTTTGCTGCTGAAATATGCAGGTGCTGCCTACCTGATCTTTCTTGGCATCAGGATGTGGCGGGCCTCGGTCACGCAATCGAATGAGCCGCGGACGGCCGAGGCGCGACTGTCCCGGTCCTTCTTCCTTGTTGCGTCCATTGCGCTGGGCAACCCGAAGGCGATCCTGTTCCACGCCTCGATCATGCCGCTGATCCTCGATCTCGACACGCTGACGTTTGTCGATGGCCTGCTGGTGGTGGCTACCGTCATCAGCGTCAATATCGTCACAATGGGTGTCTATGCCGTCCTTGCTGGCCGGGCTTCGGGCTGGTTCACGACGCCGAAGCGCATGCGGCTGATGAACAGGTTTGCCGGCAGCGCCATGATCGGCACCGGAGCGCTGATTGCCGCACGCTGAGCGGTAGAACGCCGCCGCGCTTGCGTTTGTCGCACTTCCCCTCTATATGCCCGCTCATTCCACACACGGACTTTGGTGTCTGCCCGGGAGAAATCCGGCTGAAACCTCCGGTGGCGTTCGAGGACTTCGTCCAAAAATGCCTGTGTCCGTGGAGGCTAACCGGAAAGGAAATGAGAATGGCACTGCCTGATTTCAGCATGCGCCAGCTTTTGGAAGCTGGCATTCACTTCGGCCACCAGACCCATCGCTGGAACCCGAAGATGGCGCCCTACATCTATGGCGCCCGCAACAACATCCACATCATCGACCTCTCGCAGACGGTGCCTTTGCTGCACCAGGCGCTGAAGCAGGTTTCCGACACTGTCGCCAAGGGCGGCCGCGTGCTGTTCGTCGGCACCAAGCGCCAGGCGTCCGACATCGTCGCCGATGCGGCACAGCGCTCGGCCCAGTACTACGTCAATTCGCGTTGGCTCGGCGGCATGCTGACCAACTGGAAGACAATCTCGAACTCGATCCAGCGCCTGCGCAAGCTCGACGAGATGCTGGCCGGCGAGGCCCAGGGCCTCACCAAGAAGGAGCGCCTGAACCTCGACCGCGAGCGCGAGAAGCTCGACAAGGCGCTGGGCGGCATCAAGGACATGGGCTCGACGCCCGACCTGATGTTCGTGATCGACACCAACAAGGAAGCGATCGCCATCCTCGAGGCCAAGCGTCTCGGCATCCCGGTCGTCGCCATCATCGATTCGAACTGCGACCCGGACAAGATCGATTTCCCGATCCCCGGCAATGACGACGCGGCTCGCGCCATCCAGCTCTATTGCGACCTGATCGCCAAGGCTGCGATCGACGGCATCGCCCGTCAGCAGGGCGCGCTCGGCGTCGACATCGGCGCTTCGGTCGAAGCTCCGGTCGAACCGGCGCTCGATCCGGCTCCGGCATCGGAAGCCCCCGAGGCTTGATAATCGAAGGCCGGTAACGGCCTTCATCTTTCTCATATTTTGGCACGCTAAACAGACGCACCATCGGTACCGATGGTGCGTCGGTGCATTTAAACAAAGAGGCGACAATGAGCATTTCGGCTGCACAGGTCAAAGAACTCCGCGACTTGACCGGCGCGGGCATGATGGACTGCAAGGCGGCGTTGACCGAGACCAACGGCAATATGGAAGAGGCCGTCGACTGGCTGCGCAAGAAGGGCATTTCGAAGGCCGACAAGAAAGCCGGGCGCACTGCTGCCGAAGGCCTGATCGGCGTCGACAATGGCGTGCGCGAGGCCGCCGTCGTCGAGGTCAATTCCGAGACTGACTTCGTTGCCCGCAACGCCGCGTTCCAGGAAATCGTCGCCAACGTCGCCAAGGTTGCTCTCGCCTACGGCACGACGGAGGCTGTCGCTGCTGCAAAGTATCCGGGTTCGGACAAGTCGGTCACTGACACCATCAAGGACGCAGTCGGCACCATTGGCGAGAATCTGGGCTTCCGCCGCTCTGCCAAGCTGACAGTTCCGCATGGCGCGGTTGCGACCTATGTCCACAACGCGGTTGCTGACGGCCTTGGCAAGCTCGGCGTGCTGGTTGCGATCGAGACCACGGGCAACGAGCACGCCGCTAACGCCTTTGGCCGCCAGGTCGCCATGCATGTCGCCGCCACCAATCCGCTGGCGTTGACCGCCGAGCAGATCGATCCTGCCGCGGTCGAGCGTGAGAAGGCGATCTTCTCCGACCAGGCCCGCCAGTCAGGCAAGCCGGAAGCGATCATCGAGAAGATGGTCGAGGGTCGTCTGCGCAAGTTCTATGAGGAAGTCGTGCTTTTGAAGCAGGCCTTCGTGCTCAATCCCGACATCACCGTCGAGAAGGCGCTGAAGGATGCCGAGAAGGAGATCGGCGCCCCGGCCAAGATCACCGCCTATTTGCGTTTCGCGCTTGGCGAAGGCATCGAGAAGGAAGAGACCGATTTCGCGGCGGAAGTCGCGGCGGCGGTCAAGAAGTAAGCTTCCTACCGCTTTATTCCGACAGCGTTTTTCGGCCGGATGTCCGCAGGGATGTCCGGCCAATTTCTTGTGCGGTGTCGATAAAGGCCCGTAGTTTCGGCGCCATCGCCGCCCGGCGTGGAAAGTAGAGGAACAGGCCAGGTTCCTCGATTGCCGATTGCGGCAGAACCTGCACCAACCGGCCGGCTGCAAGATCCGCACGCGCCAGCGGTTCGAACATGTAAGCAAGGCCTAGTCCGGCAAGCGCCAGGTCAATCGCGGTGAGTGAATCCGTAACGATGACCGTGCCCTTCGTCTCCACAACGACATCCTTGCCGTCTTCAGTCAGATCCCAGCGATAGAGCGCACCCGAGCGAACCAGCCGGTAGCCGATGCAATTGTGGTTGGCGAGATCGGCCACGCTGTGCGGGCGGCCATGCCGTCCGATATAGGCGGGAGAGGCGACGATGACCGCCTTGAACGGCGGCGTCAGCCGGACCGTGACCATGTCTTGCGCAATCATTTCGCCCAGCCGGATGCCGGCGTCGAAACCTTCGCCGACAATGTCGATCAGCCCCTGGTCCGTCAGCAGTTCAATTGTCACATCCGGATAGCGTTCCGCCATCGCCGCGACCATGGGCGTCACGGCCAGGGGAATGGCGATGTTGGGAACGTTGAGCCTGAGCAGGCCCGAGGGCCGGCCCTTGACGGCGCGGATGCGGTCCATCCGCTCGGTAATGTCCTGAAGGGCAGGGGCCGCCGTCTCCACCAGCGCCTTGCCGGCTTCGGTCAGCGAAACGCTGCGCGTCGTGCGCGCAAACAGCGGCTGACCAATGCGCTCTTCGACGAGGCGCACCGCATGGCTGACGGCTGATGGACTCATACCGAGTTCGGCTGCGGCAAGCGCAAAGCCGCCGCGCCGGGCAACGGCAATGACGACAGGCAGATGGTTAAGCAGATCCCGGTCCATTCATGCATGATATCGCATGGTCTTTGCGGACAATGCAATCTTATCGATGCCGGGGCAGCGGTCCACATTGTCGCCAACACATCGGCGCCCACACATCGGCAATCGCTGATGGCATCAAGGAGAAAAGACATGAACGCATTGAAGCACGTAACGTTTGCGGCAGGCATGGCGCTGGCGCCGGTCGATGCCGGCGGGGCGGAACCATCCGGCTGGCAAGCGCTCGCAGACGAACGCGCGGTCATCCGCATTGCCGATGCCATCGACCGCGCCGTCGACGCCCAGGATTGGAAACTGGCGCGCAGCTATTTCGCGGATCGGGTCACCGCCGATTTCAGCAGCCTGTCCGGCCAGCCTGCGGCCAACATCGCCTCCGACGATTTGATCGGCGCCTGGGCCGGCAACCTCAAGGGCAGCAAGACAAGCCTGCATCTGCGCACCAATCATCAAGTCGTTCTCGCCGCCGACACAGCGACTGTCCGGTCGAATGGCTATGCCTGGAACCGGATGGAGGGCAATGGCGACCCGCTCTGGGAAGTCTGGGGCACCTATGAGCATCACCTGACGCGCTCCGCCGCCGGCTGGAGGGTCGACGGCTTCGTGTTTCGCAAGACGCATGAGCGCGGCAACCTTTGGGTCAAGGCAACGCCTGGCCAGTGATGCCCTGGGCCAGTGACACCGCGGCATTCACCATCGAGCATTGGAAGCGATCATGACCATGACCTATTACACTCTCGGCAACAGCGGCCTCAGGGTCAGCCGGCTGGCGCTGGGCACGATGACTTTCGGCAAGGAATGGGGCTGGGGAGCCGACAGGGATACAGCCCGCGCGATGTTCGACGCCTATGTCGAGGCAGGCGGCAATTTCTTTGACACGGCGGACCTCTACACCGGCGGCACGGCCGAAGCCTGGCTTGGCGAATTCATCGCCGAGCGGGGCCTGCGCGACACCGCGGTGATCGCCAGCAAGTTCTCCATGAACATGCAGCCCGGCAATCCGAATGCCGGCGGCAATGGCCGCAAGAACATCATGCGGGCGGTGGATGCTTCGCTGAAGCGGTTGGGCACCGACTATATCGATCTCTATCTGATGCATGTGTGGGACCAGCTGACGCCGGCCGAAGAGGTCATGCGGGCGCTGGATGATTTGGTGCGGATGGGCAGGGTGCGCCATATCGGCCTGTCCGATGTGCCGGCCTGGTATGCCGGGCGGGCACAGGCGATCGCCGAGCTGCGCGGATATGAGCCGGTTTCGGCCTTGCAGCTCGAATACTCCCTGGCCGAACGCGCGATCGAGAACGAGTTCGTGCCATTCGGCACGCGCCACGGCGCCGGCATCATGGTGTGGAGCCCGCTGGCCAGCGGGCTGCTCAGCGGCAAGTATCGACCGGCTCAGGCCGGACATGCGGGCCGGCTCGACGGTTTTCGCAATTCGACGCATCCGGGCTTTCAGAAGTTCACGGAGCGCAACTGGGCCATCGTGGCCGAGCTCGAGAAGGTCGCATCTAAGCTCGGCCGCAGCATGCCGCAGGTCGCGCTCAACTGGGCGGCGACGCAACCGGGAATCGCCACCGTCATCCTCGGTGCGACGACGCTCAGCCAGATGCAGGACAATCTTGGCGCGCTGGACTTCGAGATTCCGGCAGGGCTTCGCGACCGGCTGGAGGAGGTCAGCAGAACTCCGGCGCCGTTCCCTTATTCCTATTTCGGGCAGCAGATACAGGCGCGCGTCACCGGCGGTGCTGCAACCGGCGACAAGCCCTCCGGCTATGCATCGCCGGTGCTTGTCGAGGGCGTGGCGGCCAGTGTGTCCACCAACTGATCGATCGGGCAGGATTGCCACAAATTTCCCGGTCGGGCGCCGCGTGACATCGCGGCGCCCTTCGTGTATCCGAACCCAGTGTTTTGGGATGGTGCCTGCGTGAATGCCTGCCCGGATACCACATGCAAAATGACGAGGACCAGATGACGGTGAAGCCCCTCTACCGACGTGTCTTGTTGAAAGCGTCGGGCGAAGCGTTGATGGGCGAACAGCATTTTGGCATCGACGTCTCGGTCGTGGATCGCATCGCCGCCGACATCGCCGAGGCCCGCGCGCTGGGCATCGAGGTCGGCGTCGTCATCGGCGGCGGCAATATCTTCCGCGGCGTGGCAGTCGCCTCCAAGGGCGGGGACCGCGTCACCGGCGACCACATGGGCATGCTTGCCACGGTCATCAACTCGCTGGCGCTGCGCACCTCGCTGCACAAAATCGGCGTCGATGCCGTGGTGCTGTCGGCGATCGCCATGCCAGAACTCTGCGAGAGCTTTTCGCAACGCCAGGCAGACGCTTACATGAACCAGGGCAGGGTGGTGATCTTTGCCGGCGGCACCGGCAATCCGTTCTTCACCACTGATTCGGCCGCAGCGCTTCGCGCGGCTGAAATCGGCGCGGATGCGCTGTTCAAGGGCACGCAGGTCGACGGTGTCTACTCGGCCGACCCGAAGAAGGACCCGAATGCGACCCGTTTCGAGCGCATCAGCCATGGTGAAGTCATAAAACGCGGCCTTTCCATCATGGATACGGCTGCGATTGCACTTGCGCGCGAAAACAACATTCCGATAATCGTCTATTCGATCCACGAAAAAGGTGGTTTCGGCGATATTCTGAGGGGCGGCGGCCGCTGCACGGTCGTTGCGGACGATTGATCCGGGGCCTGATCCCGAAAAGTCGGGAAACCGGCTTTCGAAAATTGGGCTCGAAGATGGGGCTTTGCCCCAAAGCAGTGAACCCGCGTCAGACGGGTCGAGGAGACTAGGATGAGTGGTGAGTACGACGATCTCAAGCGGCGCATGGATGGGGCAATCGCCGCGTTCAAGCATGATCTGGCTTCGCTGCGGACCGGTCGCGCCTCCAGCAATCTGCTCGATGCGATCCAGGTGCAGGCCTATGGCACCTCCATGCCGATCAACCAGGTGGCCAACGTCTCGGTGCCGGAACCGCGCATGATCTCGGTGTCGGTCTGGGACAAGTCGATGGTCGGCGCCGTCGACCGCGCCATCCGCGAATCCAATCTGGGTTTCAACCCGATCGTCGACGGCACCAATCTCCGGATCCCACTGCCTGAGCTCAACGAGCAGCGCCGCAAGGAACTGGTCAAGATCTCGCATGGCTACGCCGAGAACGCTCGTGTCGCCGCGCGCCATGTGCGCCGCGACGGCATGGACTTCCTGAAGAAGGCGGAGAAGGACGGCGACATCAGCGAAGACGATCAACGCAAGCGTTCCGACCAGGTCCAGAAGCTTACCGACGAAACGATCAGCACCATCGATCATCTGCTTTCCGACAAGGAAGCTGAAATCATGCAGGTTTAGGGTTGGCCGCCGGCTGACCCGAAAGCGAGATCATGACAACGCCCGCGCATGTCGCGATCATCATGGATGGAAATGGACGCTGGGCCAAAGCGCGCGGCATGCCGAGGCTTGCCGGTCATCGCGCCGGCGTCGAGGCCTTGCGCAAGACGGTGCGCGCGGCACCGGATCTCGGCATCTCCTTCCTGACCGTCTACGCTTTCTCGTCGGAAAACTGGTCGCGGCCGAAGTCCGAAGTCAGCGACCTGATGGGACTGCTGAAGCTGTTCATCCGTCGTGACCTGGCCGAACTGCACCAGAGCGGCGTGCGGGTCAGGATCATCGGCGACAGGGCAGGGCTGCAGGCCGACATAAGAGGGCTGCTCGACGAGGCCGAATCACTCACCGCCCGCAACGAAGCGCTGACGCTGGTCATCGCCTTCAACTATGGCGGGCGCGACGAGATCGTTCGCACAGCGCGCAAACTCGCCTTGGCCGTGGCACGCGGCGAAATCGACGCCGAATCGATTTCAGCCGAAAGCTTTGCCGGCGGTCTCGACACGCAAGGCATTCCCGATCCGGAGCTGGTCATACGCACCAGCGGCGAGCTTCGCCTGTCCAACTTCCTGTTGTGGCAGGCTGCCTATAGCGAGCTCGTCTTCCTGCCTTGCTATTGGCCCGACTTCAGCCGCGAGCACCTCGCCGAGGCACTGCGCGAATTTGCCGGTCGCGAGCGCCGCTTTGGCGCATTGGGCCCGCAAGACGTCGCTTCGCGACCGGCCGCGGGATGAGCAACCTTCAGCTCCGCGTCATTTCAGCGGTCGTGCTTGCCGTCATCGCCCTTGGCCTGACCTGGCTTGGCGGCCTGCCTTTCCGACTGCTGTGCGCAGCCATGTCGGCGATGATCTTTTACGAGTGGACACGCATGTCGCGGCCGGCTGCTGCCAATGGGCTGGGCTTCCTGCCGGAGGCGCTGGTCGTCGTTTTCATCGGCGCCTTGATTGCCGGGTTTCCTGCCTTCTGGCTGCTGTTGCTTGTCGTTATTCTGATTGCCGCAACGGCGATAGCCGCCCGGGTTCGCAAGACCGGGCAGTGGGAGGCGAGCGGTCTTGCCTACGCCAGCGTGTCCGGCCTGTCGCTTGCCCTGCTGCGCGATGGCGACCATTCGGGCCTCATCGCCATCCTGTTCCTGTTCGCGGTCGTCTGGGCGACCGACATTTTTGCCTATTTCGTCGGGCGCGCCGTCGGCGGCCCCAAACTGGCGCCATCGATTTCGCCGGGCAAGACGCGCAGTGGCGCGCTCGGCGGCGCTGTCGGTGGTGTTGTCGCCGGGGTTATGCTGGCAGCTGCCGCCGGTGCCGGCAATCTTGCCTTGCTTGGTCTTGTGGCGCTTGTGCTTTCAATCGTCGCCCAGGCCGGCGACCTGTTCGAATCCTGGGTCAAACGGCGGCATGGCCGCAAGGATTCGGGCGTGCTCATTCCTGGCCATGGTGGCGTCATGGACCGTGTCGACGGGCTTGTCGCGGCGGCTCTCGCCCTATACGTCATTGGCTGGATTTCGGCGGGCGCTGATCATCCGGCACAGGGGCTGTTTCCGATTTGAATGATGTCGTTCCACGATCTGATGTGGGCGTGCCTTGGATTCGCCTGGATTGCTGTCACAGTCACGGCGCGACTGCGGAAGAATTTGAGGGCTTGAGTTGAACGGGATTCTTCACGCGATTTTCAGCACGGACGGCTTGCTTCTCGGCACACTCGTGCCGTTCCTCTTCGTCCTGACCGTGGTGGTGTTCGTCCACGAAATGGGCCACTACCTGGTCGGCCGCTGGTGCGGCATCGGGGTCAAGGCCTTCTCGATCGGCTTCGGCCCCGAACTCATCGGCTTCAACGACAGCCATGGCACGCGTTGGAAGCTCTGCGCCATACCGCTTGGCGGCTATGTCAAATTTGTCGGCGACATGAACGCCACCTCCAGCCAGCCGACGCCGGATGAGCTGGAAACGCTAACCGACGATGAGCGCAAGGTTGCCTTCCACACCCAGGCTATCTGGAAGCGCGCGGCGACGGTGGCGGCCGGGCCTCTGTTCAATTTCCTGCTGGCGATCGTCGTCTTTGCCGTCCTGTTTTCCACCTATGGTCGTTATGTCGCTGAGCCCATGGTGGCGGAAGTCACGGCAGACAGTCCGGCGGCGAAGGCAGGCATCCTGCCCGGCGACCGATTCGTCAGCGTCGACGGCAGCAAGGTCGAAACCTTTGGCGATGTGCAGCGGCTGGTCTCTGGCCGCGCCGGCGATACCATCACCTTTGTCATGCTGCGCGATGGCAAGGAAGTCACGGTGACCGCGACCCCGCAGTTGATGGAGCAGCAAGACGCGCTCGGCAACAAGATCAAGGTCGCGGTGATCGGCGTCGTCAACAACAAGGAACTCGGCCAGCCCCGTCTTGTCACCTACACACCGGTTGGGGCCGTTGCTGCGGCGGTTGAGGAAACGGGCCACGTCATCTCGCGCACCGGCCAGTTCTTGCAGCGTTTCGCCGTCGGGCGCGAGGACAAGTGCCAGTTGGGCGGTCCCGTCAAGATCGCAGACATGGCTGGCAAGGCGGCCAAACTGGGTTTCGAATGGCTGGTGCAGCTCGTCGCGCTGCTGTCCGTGGGCATCGGTTTTCTAAACCTTTTGCCGATTCCCCCCCTCGACGGCGGTCATCTCTTGTTCTACGGGGTGGAGGCCGTCATCCGCCGGCCGGTGTCGGAACGGATGATGGAAATGGCCTATCGGGCCGGTCTGCTTCTGGTCTTGTGCTTCATGGGATTCGTGTTCTGGAACGATCTGTTTGGGTGCTGAAATCATGAAGAAATTCGGCCTGGGCATGGTCAATGTTGAGACGCCGTTTACCATGCACGGGGATATGAGTGACGCGAAAGCCACGCACCAGGGTTAAGTAAATACAAATTAACCAGAAGCCTTGCGTGTAGGGAAAATCCGGTTAATACGGTAGGGGAAATTACCGCACGTCCGGTTTTCTCGCCGTGGGGACTACGAGAAAAGGTTATTAAGCCCGATGAAGGCAGCATCCAAGTTTCTGAACGCCGCGTCCGCGGCGGCACTGTCCGCGGCTCTGGTCGTACCAGGTGCTCTCGCAGTGCAATTCGTTGCCACATCGGCGGCCGAAGCCGCTGTCGTAAGCAGGGTGGAGGTGAGCGGCAACCAGCGTGTCGACGCCGACACCATCCGTAACTACATCACCATCAAGCCGGGGAAGGCCTTCTCAAGCTCCGATATCGATGCCGCGGTCAAGGCGCTGTTCGGCACCGGCCTGTTCTCCGATGTCCAGATCAACCAGGTCGGCTCGACGCTGGTGGTCAAGGTTGCCGAATACAAGGTCGTCAACCAGGTGCTGTTCCAGGGCAACAAGAAGATCAAGGACAATGCGCTGCAGATGGGGCTTCAGCTGAAGCCGCGCGGCACGTTTTCACAAGCGACGCTCGATTCCGACGCTGAAGCGATCAAGTCTGCCTACAGGCGTATCGGCCGCGACGATGCCGGTGTGACCACACAGGTCATGGATCTCGGTGACAACCGCGTGAATGTGGTTTTCAAGATCACCGAAGGCGACCGCACGCAGATCGCGGCGATCAATTTCGTCGGCAACAGTGCATATTCGAGCCGCCGCCTGTCGGACGTGATCAACACCAAGCGCTCGTCCTGGATTTCGTTCGTCCTGCGCGATGACGTCTATGATGAGGACAAGCTACGCGCCGACCAGGAGCTGCTGCGCCGGTTCTACTACAATCACGGCTACGCCGATTTCCAGGTCGTGTCGGCTGTTGGCGAACTCGACAATGCGACGAACAAGTACACCGTCACCATCACCGTCCAGGAAGGTGAGCGTTATAATTTCGGCGATATCAGCGTCGAAAGCACAATCCCGGAAGTCGATTCGAAATCGCTGGAATCAGTGATCGAGACCCGCAAGGGCGACGTCTACAACGCCAAGAATGTCGAGGACTCGATTATTGCCCTGACCGAGAAGGTGGCCGGTTCCGGTTACGCCTTCGCGCAGGTGACGCCGCGCGGCGATCGCAACTTCGAGAACCATACGATTTCGGTGGTCTATACGGTCGATCAGGGCACCAAGGCCTATATCGAACGCATCGAAATCCGCGGCAACGATCGTACGCGCGACTATGTCATCCGCCGCGAATTCGATGTCAGCGAAGGCGATGCGTTCAACCAGGTGCTCGTCCAGCGCGCGAAGAAGCGCCTGGAAGACCTCAATTACTTTGAAAAAGTCGACATCTCCACGGTGCCTGGCTCGCAGCCCGACCAGGTCGTGCTGGTGGTCGACGTGGTCGAGAAGTCGACGGGTGAATTCTCTGTTGGCGCCGGCTATTCGACTGGTGGCGATGCGGCGGGCCCGTCCGTCGAAGGATCGATCACTGAGCGTAACTTCCTCGGCCGTGGCCAGTACATCAAGCTGTCGGCCGGTGGCGGTAAGAACTCGCGCGACTACAGCCTGTCCTTCACCGAGCCTTATTTCCTTGGGCGGCGCATCTCCGCCGGCTTCGACATCTTCAAGTCGACGCGGGAGTACAACAACAACTACGATAGCGATACCACAGGCGCGACGATCCGCTTCGGGCTGCCGATCACCAACAGCATCACGACCCAGCTGGCGTACAATATCTCGCAAGAGAAGTATTCGGTTGACGACAGTTGCGACCCCACCGATGTCCTCCCGCAAGGCACCTGCAACATTTCCCAGGCGGTTCTGGATGGCATCGCGCAGAGCCCCTGGATCAAGTCCTCGGTCAGCCTGGGGTTGGTCTACAACACCATCGACGACATGAAGAACCCGCATGAGGGCATCTATGCCAACACGACCGTTGAGGTTGCGGGCCTCGGTGGCGATGCCAAGTTCGTGAAGATCACTGGGCGCGGCAGCATCTATCAGACGCTGTCCGAGCAGCTTGATCTTGTCGGTCTCCTTTCGGGCGGCGCCGGTCATGTCGAGGGTTACGGCAATGACGGCGATCTGCGCATCTTCGATCACTTCCAGAGCACCGATCGCATGATCCGCGGCTTTGCTTATGGTGGTATCGGTCCGGTCGCTTCCGGCACCAGCGGCGATCATCTCGGCGGCACTACTTATTTCAACGCTTCGGCGGAAGCGCAGTTCCCGCTGCCGGTTGTTCCGGAGAGCTTCGGCTTGCGTGGCGCGGTGTTCGCCGACGCGGCGACGCTCTACGGCAACAAGATCGCCGATCAGGCACTGGTCGATCAGTCGTCGACCGGCTTGCAGTTGCGCGCCTCGGTCGGTGTCGGCCTGATGTGGGCTTCGCCGTTCGGCCCGATCCGTATCGACTATGCGATCCCGGTCAAGAAGGAAGCGAGCGACGACGTGCAGGAATTCAACTTCGGCATATCGACCCGCTTCTGATCGGCGGCCAACGATGCTCCCGGATTTTTTGGATTCGGGAGAAATGTTCCGACCTAGCTGGATATAGCTTCTGGAATGACCGATCCGGTGTTCTTCGCGCCATCACGCCGGTATACGGCGGCCGAAGTCGCGAATCTGACCGGCTCGGTGCTTGTCGATTCCGGCCACTCCGACGTTTCGATCTCGGCACTGGCACCGGCCAACGAAGGCGGTGCCAATGCGCTCGTCTTCGTCGACGGCAGGCGCAACTCCGCGCTGATGCCGTCGCTGCGGGCCGCCGCGGTCCTTTGCCCTGCGGAATTCGCCAACAAGGCGCCGGCTGGGGTTGCTGTCCTGACACATCCGCGGCCGCAACAGGCATTCGCACTGGTCGGTCGGCTGCTGTTCCCCACAGCCGCCACGCCGGGGCCAATGACCGGTGAAACCGGTGTTTCGCCGCATGCCCATGTCGATCCGACCGCGCATGTCGAAGCCGGCGCCATCATCGAGGCCGGCGTGGTCATCGGGCCGGGCGTCTCGATCGGCAGCGGCACCGTCATCGCGCCCAACGCGGTCATTGGACAGTTCTGCCAGATCGGCCGCGACGGCTATATCGGCCCGGGTACCAGTATCCAGTATGCGTTGATCGGCAACCGGGTCATCATCCATGGCGGCGCCAGGATCGGCCAGGACGGCTTCGGCTTTGTTGGCGGCGCCAAGGGACCGGAACGCGTTCCCCAGATCGGACGGGTTGTCATCCAGGACGATGTCGAGATCGGTTCCAATTCCACCGTCGACCGGGGCGCCATGTCGGATACGATCATCGGCCAGGGCACCAAGATCGACAATCTCGTGCAGATCGCCCATAACGTCCGCATCGGTCGCAATTGCATAGTTGCCGGGCTTTCAGGTATTTCCGGTTCCGTGGTCGTGGGCGACAATGTCACGATGGGCGGCGGTGTCGGGCTTGCGGATCACTTGACCATCGGCTCAGGAGCCAAGCTTGCCGCCAGAAGTGGATTTATGAGCAATGTCCCTGCCGGCGAGATATGGGGCGGTTATCCGGCACAGCCGATGGCGGAAGCCATGCGAGAGATAGCCATGTTGCGCACGATGGCCAGGGCACGCAAGCAGGGCAAGGACAATGGCTGATATGGTGGCGGCGACGACGCTGGAAGCGGTCGACATAATGGGGCTGATGAAGCTTCTGCCGCACCGCTATCCCTTCCTGATGATCGACCGCATCGTCGACATCGATGGTGACAATTCTGCCGTCGGCATCAAGAACGTCACCATCAATGAGCCGCATTTTCAGGGCCACTTCCCTGAGCAGCCGGTGATGCCGGGCGTGCTGATCGTCGAGGCCATGGCGCAGACGGCAGGCGCCATTTGCATCCGCAGCCTTGGGGCGTCGAAACCGTCGCTGGTCTATTTCCTGACCATCGACAACGCCAAATTCCGCAAACCGGTCGTTCCCGGCGACCAGTTGAAAATCCATGTCAAGAAAATCAAGAAGCGCGGCAACCTGCTCAAATTCGCCTGCGAAGCCCTGGTCGATGGCGCCAAGGCGGCAGAGGCCGAGATTTCAGCCATGATGGTCACCAGCGACTGACGATCGAGTGCTTATGAAAATCAAGACTTCAATCCATCCTTCCTCCGTTGTGGAAGAAGGCGCTCAAATCGGCCAAGGTGTGCGCATAGGGCCGTTCTGCCATATCAGCGCCGATGCCGTGATCGGCGATGGTGTCGAACTGGTCAGCCATGTCTCGGTCATGGGCGCGACCACTATCGGCGCCTCGACCAAGGTCTATCCGATGGCGACATTGGGGGCGCCGCCGCAGAACACCAAGCACAAGGGCGGCCGCACGACGCTGGTCATCGGCGCCAACTGCACCATCCGTGAAGGCGTGACCATGCATGTCGGCACCGACAGCAGCCGCGGCGAGACGACGGTGGGCGATAACGGCAATTTCCTTGCCTACGCCCACATCGCCCATGATTGCGTCGTCGGCAACAATGCCACCTTCGCCAATGGCGCGACGCTGGGCGGCCACTGCGAAGTCGGCAACAATGTCTATATTGGCGGCCTCAGCGCCGTTCATCAATTTGTGCGCATTGGCGACAACGCTTTCCTCGGCGGATGCTCGGCGTTTGTCGGCGATGTCATCCCCTATGCCATCGCCGTCGGCAACCGAGCCAGCCTGCGCGGCCTGAACATCATCGGCCTGAAGCGAGCTGGTCTGCCACGCGCGGAAATCTACCTGCTTCGCAAAGCCTACAGGACGATTTTCGACCGCTCCCGCACCGTCGGCGAGAACATCGAGCTCGCCAAGGCCGAGTTCGGCTCGTCGCCGACCGCCATGAAGATCATCGATTTCATCTCCAGTCGCGGCAAGCGGCATTATGCGGTGCCATCGCTCAAAGGCGGCGATGGCGACGATGTCGATGACGAAGACTGAGGCTGCGACGGCTGGTCTTGATCTCCCGCCAGGTGCCAGGGTCGGCATCATCGCCGGCGGTGGCAGTCTTCCGGTCGAAGTCGCGGCTGGCTCGGCCGGGCAGGGTTATGCGCCCTTCATCGTCCTCATGGAAGGCGAAGCCGACCGTCTGCCGGAATTGTGCCGGTATGAGCATGAGACCCTTGCCCTGGAGGCGATCGGCTCGCTTGTTCCATTGCTCAAACGCCACCGGATTACCCATCTGGTGCTTGCCGGCGAGATCAAGCGCCGGCCAAGGCTGACGCATCTGCGCCCAAGCCTGAGCTTGCTCGCCGTGATACCTCTTGTCGTCATGGCGCTGGCACGCGGCGACGATGGCCTGTTGAAGGTGCTGGCGCGCGGTCTCGAGGCCCGGGGGATAAAGGTCATGGGTGCCCACGAAATCGTGCCGAATCTTGTCGCTGCCGAAGGGGTCCTGACCAAGGCCGTGCCACAGAAATCGGACCGGCGCGACATCGAAGCAGGCTTTGCGGCGGCGAAGGCCATCGGGGCGCTGGACATCGGCCAGGCGGCTATAGCGGTGGGCGGCCGCGTCATCGCGCTGGAAGGCATCGAGGGAACGGCAGGATTGCTCGACCGTACAAAACTGTTGCGAGGCCACGGCCGTATCGCAGGCAAGACCCGCGGCGTGCTGGTCAAATGCGCCAAGCCGGGCCAGGAACTGCGCGCGGACCTTCCGTCCATAGGACCGCAGACGGTCGAATCGGCGCATGCGGCCGGGCTCGCCGGCATTGCCGTCGAAGCGGGACGCTCACTGATCCTCGAAGGTCCCGCAACCCTGGCGCGCGCCAATGAGCTTGGTCTGTTCATCATCGGTCTGGCCGCAGCGGAGCCGGCGCATGGCTGACAAGGCGCTGAAATTCGCGATCGTTGCCGGTGAAGAATCAGGCGATCTGCTTGGCGCCGACATCGTGCGTTCGCTCCGCCAGGCAACCGGCCGCGAGGTGCGGCTCGTCGGCCTCGGCGGCCGGCATCTCAGTGAATTGGGCCTGGTGTCGCCCTTTGATGCCGGCGAGATCGCGCTGATGGGTTTCAGTGCCGTTCTGCGTGATCTGCCGCGCCTTTTCAGGCGAATCGGCCAGCTGGCCAAAACCATCGCTGAGGAAAAGCCGGATTGCCTGGTCACCATCGACAGTCCGGACTTCTCCTTGCGCGTCGCCAGGAAGGTGCGGGCGGCCAATCCGTCGATACCGATCATCCATTATGTCTGCCCGAGCGTCTGGGCCTGGCGGCCGGGCAGGGCGGTGGCGATGAAACCCTATGTCGACCATATCCTCTGCATCCTGCCGTTCGAGGTGAAAGAACTCGAAAGGCTGGGCGGCCCGCCCGGCACCTATGTCGGGCACCGCCTGACGCATGATGCGGGTGTGCTTGCCGCAGGGAAGGCGCAGGCTTTGCCGCGCGATCTTGCCCAGGACCGTATCAAGACATTGCTTGTCCTGCCCGGCTCGCGGCGCAGCGAGGTGCGGCGGCTGGTTGATACGTTCGGCGAGACTGTGTCGATGCTGCGCGCGCGGGGGCATCGCCTGCGGCTGCTTTTGCCGACGGTTCCCCATGTCGCCGACCTCGTCAAATCCTCGGTCAACCGGTGGGATGAAAAGCCCGAAATCCTCGTTGATCCGCAACGCAAATGGCAGGCTTTCGGCAAGGCCGATGCCGCGTTGATCGCGTCGGGGACCGTGTCGCTGGAACTGGCGCTGGCCGGTGTGCCGATGGTCTCGTGCTACAGGCTCGATCCAATCGCCCGTGCCGTTGCGCCCTATTTCGTTTCCGTCTGGTCGGCGCTGCTGCCCAACCTGATCTCGGATCGCGCTTTGATCCCGGAGTTCTACAACGAGTACGTCAAGCCGAACAATCTGGCGCGCCAGTTGGAAGCGCTGTTCGCCGACACGGGCATGCGCGCCTGGCAGAAAGACGGATTTGCCGAGATTGCACGGCGCATGGCGACGGGCAAACCGTCGGGCGAGATCGCGGCGGGCGTCGTGCTGCGTCATATAAAAAAGGCGCCCTGACAGGCGCCTTTTTTCGGTCAAGACAGCTTTGATCAGCGCTTGGCGATCGGCACGTAGTCACGCTCCGGCGCACCTGTGTAGAGCTGCCGCGGGCGGCCGATCTTCTGGCGCGGGTCCTCGATCATCTCCTTCCACTGCGCGATCCAGCCGACGGTGCGGGCGACCGCGAACAGCACGGTGAACATGGTGGTGGGGAAGCCCAGCGCCTTCAGCGTGATGCCGGAATAGAAGTCGACATTCGGATAGAGCTTCTTCTCTATGAAATAGGGATCGGTTAGCGCGATCTTTTCCAGCTCCATGGCGATGTCGAGCAACGGATCGTCCTTGATGCCGAGCTCGCCCAGCACCTCGTGCGCCGTCTTCTGCATGATTTTCGCACGCGGATCGTAGTTCTTGTAGACGCGGTGGCCAAAGCCCATCAGCCGGAACGGATCGTTCTTGTCCTTGGCGCGGGCGATGAACTCCGGGATGTGATCGACATGGCCGATCTCGCCCAGCATGTTGAGCGCCGCTTCATTGGCGCCGCCATGGGCCGGGCCCCACAGGCAAGCGATGCCGGCGGCGATGCAGGCGAACGGGTTGGCGCCCGAGGAGCCGGCGAGACGAACGGTCGAGGTCGAGGCGTTCTGCTCGTGATCGGCGTGCAGGATGAAGATGCGCTCCATGGCGCGCGCCAGCACCGGGTTGATCTTGTACTCCTCGCACGGCACGGCGAAGCACATATGCAGGAAGTTTGCCGCGAAACCGAGATCGTTCTTGGGGTAAATGAAGGGCTGGCCGATGTGGTACTTGTAGGCCATGGCTGCGATCGTCGGCATCTTGGCGATGAGCCGCATGGAGGCGACCATGCGCTGGTACGGGTCGGAAATGTCGGTGGAGTCGTGATAGAAGGCCGACAGCGCGCCAACCACGCCGCACATCACGGCCATTGGGTGGGCGTCGCGGCGGAAACCGGTGAAGAAGCGCGACATCTGCTCATGCACCATGGTGTGGCGCGTCACTCGGTAATCGAAATCGTCCTTCTGCGCCTTGGTCGGCAGTTCGCCATAGAGCAGGAGATAGCAGACTTCGAGGAAGTCGCCGTGTTCGGCCAGCTGGTCGATCGGATAGCCGCGGTGGAGAAGAATGCCGGCATCGCCGTCAATGAAGGTGATTTCGGACTCGCAGCTTGCGGTCGAGGTGAAGCCGGGGTCGTAGGTGAAGGCGCCGGTCGTGCTGTAGAGCGAGGCGATGTCGATGACGTCTGGCCCGACGGAGCCGCTTCGCACCTTGAATTCATGGGTCTTGCCGGCGAATTCAAGCGTGGCGATAGCCTCTTGGTTCGCGCCGCCCACATCCAGTTTTTTCGCAGCTTCGGTCATTGCAAACTCCTTCTTGTTTCCTCATGCCGGCAAAGGCAAATTCTGCAGAGCGACACGTCGAAATCACCGCAATGCGCGTATTCGCCACCGCATTTTAGGAGGTGCGTGCCAGATTGGGCCAGAGCCTAATGTTGCACTGCGAAACGCGCCTTTCAATGCCAATCTTCTTGGGCCAGATTGCTCCTAATCGATTTGATCCGCTATGCGCGCCAGGCTCTCCTCGCGCCCAAGCACGGCAAGCACGTCGAACACGCCCGGCGAAGTGCTTTTGCCGGTGAGCGCGGCCCGCAATGGCTGGGCCACGGCGCCAAGCTTGTGGCCTCCAGCCAACGCATAGTCGCGGATCGCGGCTTCTGCCGCGGCAGCCGTCCAGTCACCTGAAAGCGCGTTCAAAGCTTCGTGAGCGCCACGCAGGATCTTGCGGGCATCGTCATTGAGCAGGAGTGCCGCCTTGTCGTCGATCGGCAGCGGGCGCGTGGCAAACAGGAAGGCGGCGCCATCGACAAGCTCGACCAGCGTCTTGGCGCGCTCTTTCAGGCCTGGAAGGGCTGCCAGCAACTGCGCCTTGTTCCTGTCGTCGAGGCGCGCGGCGATTGCCGGGCCACCTTCGAGATAGGGCAAGGTTGCGATGAAGATGTCGAACAGTTCGGCATCGGCCATGCGGCGCATATGCGCGCCGTTGATCGCCTCCAGCTTGGCGAAGTCGAAGCGGGCCGCGCCCTTGTTGACGTCGCCGATGTCGAACCAGGAGACCATGTCCTTGATCGACATGATCTCGTCATCGCCATGGCTCCAGCCGAGGCGCGCCAGATAGTTGAGCAGCGCTTCCGGCAGGTAGCCCATGGCGCGATAGGCCTCGACGCCGAGCGCGCCGTGGCGCTTCGACAGCTTGGCACCGTCGGCGCCATGGATCAGCGGGATGTGCGACATCGACGGCACGTCCCAGCTCATGGCGTTGTAGATCACGGTCTGGCGGGCGGCATTGGTCAGGTGGTCGTCGCCGCGGATGATGTGCGTGACACCCATGTCGTGATCATCGACGACGACGGCATGCATGTAGGTCGGGTTGCCGTCCGAACGCAGGATGATGAAATCGTCGAGATCCTTGTTGGGGAAGCGCACCTCGCCCTGGACGCGGTCGTGCACGACCGTTTCGCCTTCGGTCGGCGCCTTGACGCGGATGGCGCCCTTGACGCCGGGCGGTGCCTCGGATGGATCGCGATCGCGCCACTGGCCATTGTAGCGCGGCGGCAGGCCCTTGGCCCGGGCCGCCTCGCGCATGGCCTCCAACTCGGCAGGTGTCTCGTAGCTGTAATAGGCCTTGCCCAGGTGCACGAGTTCCTCGGCGACCTCGCGGTGGCGCGGGGCGCGCTCGAACTGCGATATCGCCTCACCGTCCCAGGAAAGCCCAAGCCAGGTCAGCCCGTCCAGAATGGCCTGGGTAGCCGCCTCGTTGAAGCGTTCGCGGTCGGTATCCTCGATGCGCAGCACCATCGTGCCGCCGGTGTGCTTGGCATAGAGCCAGTTGAACAACGCCGTGCGCGCGCCACCAATGTGCAGATAGCCGGTGGGCGAGGGGGCAAAACGGGTGACGACCTTGTCGGACATGGAACTCTCGGAAACCATCTGAAGCGGGGTGCGGCTGCGCGGGCTTTCGCGCGCCCGGCGTTCATGTAGCATAGGGCGTCAGGGGTGCAAGGGGCAGACCCGATGGCTGGACGAGGCCGGGGCTCGGAACGGGGCGAGGACGCCAGTGTTGGCGTCAGCGAACGATCCCTGTTTGCAACGCCCCTGGCGACCCCACTGCCATCGCCTCTTGTGCCGGTGCCCGGCAGCCCGCCATTGCAGGCGGATATCCCAGCGCCATTTCCGTCGCCTGCCTCGGGCAGGATTGTGCGTGTGCGCCGGCAACTGGGCCGGATTTCACTGCCTCGTCTGCGCCACAGCGTGGCGGCAGCAGCAGAGCTGGAGCTTGACCGAGGCATCGCCTTCCTGCTGGTGCCGGTCTGTCTGGCCGCGGGAGCGATCGGCTATTATTCGCTGGCAGTGGAGCCTGACTTTGCCAGGCCTGTCGCGGTCGTCGTGCTGATGGCGATCTGCGCGCTTGTTTCGCGCTCCTGGCCCAAAACCCATCTGGGCTTTATGGCGGCATTGTTGTGTGCGCTTGGCCTGCTCGCCGCCAAGGTCGAGACATGGCGAGTAGGCACCCAGATACTGGGTTCGGAAATATCGACGCAACTGACCGGCCGCGTCGTCACACTGGAGCAGATGGAGACCGGCCGCATTCGGCTGACCATCGACGTGACGTCGACCGCCCGGCCGAAACTGCGCTATGCGCCGGAAAGGGTCCGGCTTTCGGCGCGCAATATCCCGGCGGACATGACTGCCGGCTCCCTGGTTACCGGCTACGCCAAACTGTTGCCGCCGACCGGTCCGGTGCGGCCGGACAGCTATGATTTCTCCTTCGACAGCTATTTCGCCGGCATCGGCGGCAGCGGCTTCTTTCTCGGCAACCCAAAACTTGTCGCCGCCGATGACGGCGAGATACCGCTCTCGGCCCGTCTTTTTTCAGGGATAGAAAATGCCCGTGAAGCCATCGCCGACCATATCAGGGCCACTGTCGGCGGTGCTGAAGGTGAGATCGCGGCAGCGCTGATCGTCGGTGTCCGCGCGGGCATTCCCGATGAAATCAACGAAGCGATGCGGCGCACCGGCATCTATCACATTATCTCGATTTCCGGACTGCACATGGCGCTGGTCGCCGGCACCATCATGGGGCTGCTGCGCGGCGCCTTCGCGCTGTTTCCGGATTTTTCCGCGCGGCGGCCGGTGAAGAAATATGCGGCTGCCGCCGCACTGTTCTCGATCGCCGCCTATCTCGTCATTTCTGGCGTCGTCGTTGCCGCCGAACGCAGCTTCATCATGCTTGCGGTGATGCTGATTGCCGTCCTGTTCGATCGCGCGGCGCTGACCATGCGCAATCTGGCGATCTCGGCGATTGCCGTCATCGTGGTGTCGCCGCACGAAGTGGTGGGCCCGAGCTTCCAGATGTCGTTCGCCGCCACGGCTGCGCTGGTTGGCGCCTATGCCGGTTGGGCGGATCACCATGCGGGAAAGGCAAGACCGCCACCGCCAAAGCGGTCCCTGCCGAGCTTTCTCACGCGAAAATTCCTGCTGGCGACGGGCGGATTGGCCATGACCTCCATCATCGCCGGCTGCGCCACGGCGCTGTTTGCCATCTGGCATTTCCAGCGTGTGTCGCCGCTCAGCCTGTTCGCCAATCTGGCCGTCATGCCGATCGTGTCGGTCGTGATGTTCCTGGCCGTTGCCAGCGCGTTGCTGATGCCGTTCGGATTGGATGCGCCATCGCTTTACCTGATGGGCAAGGGTCTCACGGCGATGATCGCGATATCGGCGTGGATATCGGAACGCTCACCGGTCGATGCGGTCGGGCTGATCTCGCAGCAATCCGTCCTGCTGGTGACCGTCGCCCTGGTCATCGCGACGATGGCGACGACCTGGCTGCGGCTTGCAGCGCTGCCATTCGCGCTTGCCGGCCTGTTGACGGTGTCCGATACACGCACGCCGGATGTGCTGATCTCGGAAGATGCGCGGCTGGTCGCGCTGCCGATCGGCGGTGGAGAACTCGCGGTCAGCCGGGCTCGTCCGAACGAATTCACCGTCGACAATTGGAAACGCGCGCTGACGTCCGAAACCATCGTCGTGCCGGAGATGTTCAGCAAGGCGGATGGGCAATTCGACATTGCCGATGCCGTCGATCTGCCGCTGGGAGCGCCGTTCTATTGCACGGACGGCGTCTGTCTCGCCAGGCACCCGTCCGGCGCGATCATCGCGCATGTCGAAGACCGCAAGGACACATGGAAAGCCTGCGGTTTCGCCGATTTGATCGTCGTCAATGACGCGACCGGCTACGACGCCTGCCACAATCCCCTGGTTCTCGTCGTCACCAAACGGCAACTCGCCCGCAAGGGCAGTGCTGCCGTCTTCTTCGACCGTCAATCGGCGACCGGTCCGCCAACCGTCAACTTCTCGGTGGACACACCATATCGGCCCTGGCACGCACAGCGAAAATATTCACGCGAGGCGAGGGGGCTGGCGCCCTGGCGCAAGCCCGAAAAGCCGGCCGCTCCTGCTCAGTAGCGCCGGATCAGCCCGACGAGCTTGCCTTGTACCTTGACCCTGTCGGGGCCGAAGATACGCGTCTCGTAGGCCGGGTTGGCGGCTTCAAGGGCGATCGAGGCGCCCTTGCGGCGAAAGCGCTTCAGCGTCGCTTCCTCTTCATCCACGAGCGCCACGATGATCTCGCCAGGCTGGGCGGTATCGGCGTTGCGGATGATGACGGTGTCGCCATCGAAGATGCCGGCCTCGATCATCGAGTCGCCCTTGACCTCCAGCGCATAGTGCTCGCCACCCATGATCATGTCCGGCGGCACAGAGATCGAATGCGTCTGATGCTGGATGGCATCGATCGGCACACCGGCGGCGATGCGCCCCATCACCGGGATCGACACGGCGGAAACCGCATCGTCATCATTGCCAGCCGAGGGCAAGCGCGACGGCGCCGACTTGATCTGGCGGCCAAGGCCACCTTGACCAAGACTGCCCTGGATGACGCTCGGCGAGAATTTCTTTGCCGCGTTGAGGCCGGGCGCGATTGAATCCGGCAGCCGCAGAACTTCCAGCGCGCGCGCCCGATTGGGCAGCCGGCGGATGAAACCGCGTTCCTCCAGCGCCGTGATCAGGCGATGGATCCCTGACTTGGAGGCGAGATCAAGTGCTTCCTTCATCTCGTCGAAGGAGGGCGGAATGCCGCTTTCCTTCAGCCGTTCATGAATGAACATCAAGAGTTCATGTTGCTTACGCGTCAGCATGGCAGCCCCCAAGGCTTGAACAAAAGGTCTGAACCAGAATCGAAAAACAAACCCAGAACAAACACTATCTGTTCCAGTTGTGTTCTGCAACCGTTTAAAGTTTAGTGAATTTGTTAAGACGGCTGAAATTATTTGGCGCCCGGCAGCGGGCCGTGTTCGAAGCCTGCCTGCCGCAGCGGGGCGCTCTCTGGCTTTGAAATTGTTATGGTTAATGGCCTGTGGCCTATCCTAGTCGGCGGTCTGGCATCAGTTGCCGATAAGGCTCGATGAGCGTGTTTCTCCCTTTCACCGATCATTGGCCTGCCGTGAACGAAACGAAGCCAAAATGCCAACTTTACCGAGAAATTGCCACACTGGCTTTGGTCCACGATCCTCGTTGCGCTACCGTTTGTTTATGCTGCCGTCGCCGGCATGGACATAGACATGCAGCGTATAGCCGATGTGAGCGATCATCAGGTTTTTCGCGCGCCCGATGTTGCGATCCAGTGCCGCCTCCATGAGCGCGGTGTGGTGTTCGATTGCGACCGCCTGGCGCAACGCTTCCACGGCTTCCTCATAACCATGCTGCAGGCCGGCGGCCGCCCGCAGCGTTGGCGCCAGGCCGAGAAAACGGTGATGGCGACGCAACTGATCCACGATCGTGGAATGGAAGGTCAGCAGCCAGGGCGATGCTGCCGCGCTGAGCAGGGCCGCGTGGAAAGCCTCGTGCTTTTCATCCCATTCGTCGACCACCGCGTCGGATGGATCGTCGACCGCGGTCTTGCAGCGCGACAGCCGGTAATGCGCAGCGACGACGGTGTTTTCCCAATCGTGGCCACCTTTTTCGATCGATTCCTGGAGCAGTGGCAGCTCGACGACACACCTGGCGCGCGACAGGTCTTCCAATTCGATGCGCGAAACCGGAGCGACGGCAAAGCCACGATTGCTGATGGACGTCACCAGGCGCTCGGCCTCCAGTCGCGACAGCGCTTCGCGCAATGGTGTCCAGCCAATGCCATAGCTGTTACGCAGCGCGCTGAGCTTGAGCGGCGCGCCGGGCCGCAGACGGGTCGTGAGGATATCGCGACGCAGCAGCCTGTAGGCCGCTTCCGTCTTCGAGAGTCCTTCGTCCAGCATCGATGTCCCATCCTTAGACTGCCACGCCAACGATTATATATGAAAGCCTTCTTTGGCGTAAATTATATATAATGTTTGACAGGATCTGGCCGACTGCCCATGATCGGCCAGCCGATTTCACCTGAAGTGTTCATCTGGGCGCGCCTATGCGCGAAGGGCAATCGATCATGAATGCAACGCTCGATCTCGCAGCAGTCGAAGCCATGGATGCGGCGGATCCGCTGCGCGCCATGCGCGACCGGTTCATTTTGCCGGAAGGCGTGATCTATCTCGACGGCAATTCGCTGGGCGCCGCAGCGCCCGCCGTCTTCAACGAGCTGCAGAAGGCCGCGACCCAGGAATGGGCGCAAGACCTCATTCGCGCCTGGAACACCGCCGGCTGGTTCGATATGCCGGTCGCGCTTGGCGACCAGCTGGGGCGCCTGATCGGAGCGGCGGCGGGCCAGACGGTGGTCTGCGATACGACGTCGATCAACATCTACAAGGTGCTGCATGCCGCACTCAACATGCGGCCGGACCGCTCGGTCATCGTCGCCGAGGGCGACAGTTTTCCAACCGATCTCTATATGGCCGAGGGCGTGGCCTCGACGCGACCGGGCACGATGCTCCGGCTCGAGGGCGTCGATGCACCGACCATTGAAGAGCTGATCGACGAGCGCGTCGCGGTCATCCTCGTCAACCACGTCAACTACAAATCCGGGCAGCTGCGCGACATGGCCGCGCTGACGCGCAAGGCCCACCAGGCCGGCGCGCTGATTGTTTGGGATCTCTGCCACACCGCCGGTGCCTTGCCGGTCGAGCTCGATGCAGCGAATGCCGATTTCGCCATTGGCTGCAGCTACAAATATCTAAACGGAGGTCCGGGCGCACCCGCCTTCATCTATGCTGCAAAGCGTCATCACGATGATGTCCATCAGCCGCTGAGCGGTTGGTGGGGCCATGCGCGGCCCTTCGCTTTTGAACGAAGCTATGCGGCCGGCAGCGGCATTCGGCGGTTTCTGTGCGGCACGCAGCCCGTGCTGTCGATGCGGGCGCTGAAGGGCGCGCTGGATATCTGGGACGAGGTCGATATGGCCGCGGTGCGCAAGAAGAGCATCGCCTTGACCGACCTGTTCATCCAGCTCGTCGAAACCAGATGCGGCGCCTACGGCCTTGAACTCGAAAGCCCGCGCGACGGCAATGCGCGCGGCAGCCAGGTGTCGTTCCTGCACCCGCATGGCTACCAGGTGATGCGAGCCCTGATCGAGCGCGGTGTGATCGGTGATTTCCGCGCACCCTCGACCATCCGCTTCGGCTTCACGCCGCTTTATGTCGGCTACAGGGACGTCTGGCAGGCGGTCGAGGTGCTGGAAGACATCCTGCGCACCGGCGCCTGGCAGGACGCCCGCTTCGCCGTCAAGACGGCGGTGACCTGAGAGATTAAAGCCGGGTGCGGACCGTCCACAGTTCCGGAAACAGCACGACCTCGAGCATCTTCTTCAGATAGGACGCGCCTGATGTGCCGCCGGTGCCGCGCTTCAGGCCGATGATGCGCTCGACCGTGGTGACGTGGTTGAAGCGCCAGCGGCGGAAATAATCCTCGAAATCGACCAGTTTTTCGGCCAGCTCGTAGAACATCCAGTAGCGCTGCGGGTCGCGATAAACGGTCTGCCAGGCGACCAGGACTTCTTCGTTCTCGGTGCGCGTCTCACGCCAGTCCGTGCGCCTGGCATCGGCGCCGATGTCGAACCCGTTGCGTGCCAAAAGCAGTAGTGCTTCATCGTAAAGCGACGGTTCCGCCAGGATCGCCTCCAGCTTGCCGCTCAGGTCCGGCCGATGCTTGTGCGGCCCGAGCATTGCGAGGTTGCGGTTGCCGGCCATGAACTCGATGGCACGGTATTGCCAGGACTGGAAGCCGGAGGATTGGCCAAGCGCGTCGCGGAATTCGGTGTATTCGCTTGGCGTCATCGTGCGCAGCACGTCCCAGGCATTGTTCAACTGCTCGAAAATGCGGGCGACGCGCGACAGCATCTTGAAGCTCGGCTCGAGCCGATCGGCGCGAATGGAACGGATCGCAGCGCCGATCTCGTGCAGAGCGAGCTTCATCCAGAGTTCCGATGTCTGGTGCTGGATGATGAACAGCATCTCGTCATGCGCCGACGACAGCGGCGTTTGTGCTTCCAGGACTTTTTCCAGGTGCAGATAGTCGCTGTAGGACATGCGCTCCTTGAACGACATCTGTGCGCCTTCGGACGCTGGATCGTAGGGCTCGCTCAATTGATTTTCTCCGTGCGCAGCCGGAAGCGCTGGATCTTGCCGGTCTGGGTCTTGGGCAGGGCGGTGATGAATTTTACCGAGCGCGGATATTTGTAGGGCGCGATCGTTGTCTTGACGTGGTCCTGCAGGCGTTTGACGGTCAGCGCGTCTGGCGCCACGCCCTGCACCAGCACGACATGCGCCTCGACGATCTGGCCGCGTTCGCCGTCCTCGGCGCCGATGACAGCGCATTCGGCGACATCGGGATGCGACAGCAGTGCTGCCTCGACCTCCGGCCCGGCAATGTTGTAGCCGGCGCTGACGATCATGTCGTCGGAGCGGGCGGCGAAGTGGAAGAAGCCGTCCTCGTCCTGGGTAAACGTGTCGCCGGTGAGGTTCCAGCCGTCGCGCACATACTCCTTCTGCCTGTCGTCGGCCATGTAGCGGCAGCCGGTCGGGCCGCGCACCGCCAGCCGTCCAGTCTCGCCGCGCGGCACCTCGCGCATCTCATCGTCGACGATGCGCGCCTCATAGCCGCCGACTGGTTTGCCGGTCGACGCAGGCTTCATGTCGCCAAAACGGTTGGAGATGAAGATGTGCAGCATTTCGGTGGCGCCGATGCCGTCGAGGATCGGCTTGCCGGTCTTTCGCGTCCACTCTTCGAAGACCGGAGCCAGCAATGTCTCGCCGGCCGAGACGGCAACGCGCAGCGATGACAAATCGGCGCCTTCATCCATGGCCTTCAGCATGGCGCGGTAGGCGGTCGGCGCGGTGAAGGAGACGGTCGCTTTGTAGGTCTCGATGATATGGATCATGTTGGGTGGCGTCGCCTGTTCCAGCAGTGTCGCTGCTGCACCGAAGCGCAGGGGAAAGATGGCGAGGCCGCCTAGGCCGAAGGTGAAGGCCAGCGGCGGTGAGCCGACGAAGATATCGTCCGGCGTCACCTGGAGAATTTCGCGGGCATAGGCGTCGGCGATGATCAGCAGGTCGCGGTGGAAATGCATCGTCGCCTTCGGCACACCCGTCGTGCCGGAAGTGAAGCCGAGCAGGGCGACGTCGTCACGGCCGGTGTTGACTGCGGTGAAGATCACCGGCTTGTCGAGGGCGGCGCGATCGAGTTCGGCATCATGGTTGGCGGTGCCGTCGAAGCCGATGACCTGCTTCAGGAACGCACTGTCCTTGGCGCAGGCGGTCATCTCGTCCATCAGCCTGGTGTCGCAGAGCGCGGTGGTGATCTCCGCCTTGTCGACGATCTTGGTAAGTTCGCCGGCGCGCAGCATCGGCATGGTGTTGACGACGACAGCGCCGACCTTGGTGGCGGCCAGCCAGCAGGCAACCATTGCGGGGTTGTTGGCAGAGCGGATAAGCACCCGGTTGCCCGGCTTGACGCCGTAATTCTCGACCAGCGCGTGCGCCAGCCTATTCGTCCAGTCGGACAGTTCCTTGTAGGTGCGGCGGCGGCCATTGCCGATCAGGGCGGTGTGGTCGCCGAGGCCCTTCTCGACCAGCCTGTCGGTCAATTCGACGCCGGCGTTGAGGCGTTCGGGATAGTCGAAGCCGTCGAGCAGGAAGTCAGGCCATTGATCCGGCGGCGGCAGATGATCGCGCGTGAACGTGTCGATATGCGCTGAAGGCCCAAGCATCTCGCCGCCATCCCATTTGCTGCCTGGCCAGTGCGCGAAGCACGTGTCCGAGGTGGTGGATCTGAAGTTCCCATCTTTTCGCGAGAGGCTTCGTGCAGCCAGCTACACCTGTTCGACGACGCCACCCGGAAAGGATGAACATCCGCAGGTTTCGGGACAGCACAGCAGACCTCCCATTGTCAGCTGTTCGTCGGGCAGGATCGCACCAGTCGAAATTTGTTTCAAGCCTAAAATGTTTTGCCTGGAGCATTGACGCATGGCATGGTGGCGGCCATTGCTAGCGCCGAAACGATGCCGCTTCGGGGAGGGTGCCGATGCCTAGACATCGCATTGCCGATTGGGACAATGCCTACGCCAACGGCGCGAATATCGCCGGCAGCGACCGTTGGCCGGCTGCCTGGACGGAACCGGCGCAAGCCTTTCGTGATGCGTTGGCGGCCCGGGGCCGGGCACGGCTCGACATCGCCTATGGCGACCGACCGCGCAATCGGTTCGATCTTTTCCTGCCCGATGCCGCGCCCAAGGGACTCGTCGTGTTCATCCACGGCGGTTACTGGCTGGAGTCCGACAAGAGCGACTGGTCGCACCTCGCCAAGGGCGCGGTTAGCGGCGGCTTTGCCGTGGCGATGCCGTCCTACACGCTGTGCCCGGACATACGCATCGCCGGCATCGTCGGCGAAATTGGCGCGGCGATCGGCAAGGCGGCGGCCATGGTTGACGGTCCGCTGATGCTCACCGGACATTCGGCCGGCGGACATCTCGCCAGCCGCATGGTGACCACATTAACGCCGCTGGCCACCGATGTTGCCCGGCGCATACGCCATGTCGTCTCGATTTCAGGCCTGCATGACCTGCGTCCACTTATGTTCACCGGGCACAATGCGGCATTGGCAATCGATGAGGCCGAAGCCTTGGCGGAAAGCCCGGCGCTGCTGCGCCCCATGGATGGTGTTCGCATCACTTGCTGGGTCGGCGGTGGTGAGCGTTCGGAGTTCCTGCGCCAGACTGCGCTGCTGGCCAACATCTGGACCGGTCTTGGCGCCGCCACCAGCGCTGTGGTCGAGCCCGACCGGCATCACTACGACATTGTCGACGGGCTTGCCGATCCGGCGCATGCGCTGACGCGGGCCTTGCTCTCGGAATAGCCGAGATCATTTTTCCACGTTATCAGCGGCTTATGTGGCAGTTCTTCAGCGCAACATCAGCACGTTGCAGGAGTCTCCTGCAGCGGAAGCAGGGGCAAACGGGGCGCGCACGATCAGTCCGTTGGCGTCGGCCAGCATCCTCAGCATGGAAGAATCCTGGATGCTGAACGGCGTCGCCACCAGCCCGCCATCGTCTTCCCTGACCACCGCCCGCACATAATCCTGGCGAAGATCGTTGGCGTGCATTGCCGCGCCCAATCGGGCCGGACGGATGTCCTGGCGATGATTGCGACCGCCGAGCCTCGCCAGAAGCGGCTTCAGGAACAATTGCGAGCAGACCAGGCTCGCCACCGGGTTGCCGGGCAGGCCGATGCACCTGATAGCGCCGAGGCGGCCGAACATCAGCGGCTTGCCGGGGCGCATGGCGATCTTCCAGAAGCCGAGCGTCATGCCTTCGCCGGTCAGCACGTCATGGATCAGGTCGTGATCGCCGACCGAGGCGCCGCCGAGCGTGACAATGATATCCGCACCGGCCGCGACCGCTTTTTGCACCAGCGCGGCAATTGCCTCCTTGCGATCGGCGGCAATGCCGAGATCGAGGGCACGAGCGCCGACCGATTGCGCGGCAGCGGCGACGCCGTAAGCGTTGGACGAGATGATCTGGTCCGGCCCGAGTTCGCTGCCCGGCGGCAACAGCTCGTCGCCGGTGGCGATGATGGCGACCAGCGGCCGTTTCACCACGTTTACAGTGGGATGATTGGCCGATGCTGCCAGTGAAAGCGCCGCCGGGTCGAGCAAGCGGCCTTTATCCAGCAAGACGTCGCCTTTGGAAAAGTCGAGACCGATGCGGCGGATGTTGCGCCACTCCGCGGTGGGCTCGATCACTTCGATATGGCCGCCACCGAGATCGCGGACGTTCTCCTGGATGACGATGGTGTCGGCGCCGTCGGGTAGCGGCGCGCCGGTGAAGATGCGCACTGCCTGGCGCTCGCCGACCGTGCCGTCAAAGCCACGCCCGGCGGGCGCCATGCCGATCACCGAGAGTCGCGACGGTGCCGACGCGACATCGGCTGCGCGGGTGGCATAGCCATCCATGGCCGAGGCATTGAAGGGCGGCTGGGTGCGCAGCGCCGCGACAGGCTCCGTCAGCACACGATCAACCGCCTCGAACAGGGAAACGCTTTCGCCGGCCAGAGGTGCTGCACCATCCAGCAGGCGTTCGAGCGCCTCCGCGACCGGAACCAGCGCCATCAGGCGCCAGCCTTGTAATCGCCGGACTTGCCGCCGGTCTTTTCGACCAGCCGGATGCCGGAGATGACCATGGCGCGGTCCACGGCCTTGGCCATGTCGTAAATGGTCAGGCAGGCCACGGAAGCGGCGGTCAGCGCTTCCATCTCGACGCCGGTCTTGCCGGTGACACGCGCCAGCGCGGTGACTTTCAGGCCGGGCAGCGCATGGTCAGGCTCGATGTCGACGGAAACCTTGGTGAGGAGCAGTGGATGGCAGAGCGGAATCAACTCATGCGTCTTCTTCGCCGCCATGATGCCGGCGATGCGCGCGGTGCCGAGTACATCGCCCTTCTTGGCGTTGCCGGCGAGAATGGTCTTCAAGGTCTCGGGCTGCATGGAGACGAAACCCTCGGCGATCGCGGTTCGAGTCGTCTCTTCCTTGCCGCCGACATCGACCATGTTGGCCTCGCCCTGCGCGCCGAGATGGGTGAGGGCTGACGTCATCGTCAGACGGCCTCGGCCGATACCTTGCCCGTCAACAGCAGACGCGTGGCAGTGGTGACATCCTCTTGCCGCATCAGGCTCTCGCCGACAAGGAAGGTGCCGATGCCGGTCTTCTGCATCCTGAGGCAGTCGTCATGGGTGAAAATACCGCTCTCGCTGACCAGCAAGCGGCCGCCCGGCACCATCGGCGCCAGCCGTTCCGAGGTTTTAAGGCTGGTTTCGAATGTTCTCAGATTGCGGTTGTTGATGCCGATCAGCTGCGACGACAGCTTTACCGCGCGCAGCGTCTCGGCCTCGTCATGGACCTCGATCAGCGCATCCATGCCGAGTTCGAATGCCGTCGCTTCCAATTCGCTCGCCAGGCCATCATCGACGCTGGCCATGATGATCAGGATGGCATCAGCGCCCCAGGCGCGGGCCTCATAGACCTGATAGGGGTCGAACAGGAAATCCTTGCGCAGCGCGGGCAGGGCGACGGCTGCCCGTGCCTTGGTGAGAAATTCCGGGGCGCCCTGGAAGGACGGTGCATCGGTCAATACCGAAAGACAGGCGGCGCCGCCTTTCTCATAGGCCTGCGCCAATGCCGGTGGATCGAAATCGGCACGGATCAGCCCCTTGGACGGGCTTGCCTTCTTGATTTCGGCGATCAGGGCGAAGTTGCCCGACCTGCGCTTCGCCTCGAGTGCGGCGAGAAAGCCGCGCGGTGCGTCGGCGTCCTTCGCCCGCGCCTTGATCTCGGCCAGCGGCACGCGTGCCTTGGCAGCGGCGATCTCGTCGCGCTTGTAGGCCTCGATCTTGCGCAGAATGTCAGACACGGGTCACCCGTTTGAAATCTCGACCAGATGATCGAGTACCTGCAGTGCCCGGCCACTGTCGATGGCCTGCGCGGCGAGCGCGATGCCGTCACCAAGCGTCGTCGCCTTGCCCGCCACCACCAGTCCAGCGCCGGCATTCATCAGCACGGTGTCGCGATAGGCACCGGCAGCGCCGCCCAGCATATCGCGCAGGGCCTTGGCATTGTAAGCGGCGTCACCGCCGCGCAGCGCGTCCTTGGCATGGCGCTTCAGCCCGACCTCTTCCGGGGTCAGCGTGAAGCTGCGGATCTCGCCGCCAACCAGTTCGGCGACATGGGTCTCGCCGGTGGTGGTGATTTCGTCATAGCCGTCGCCATGGACGACCCATGCATGCTCTGTGCCCAGCGCCTTCAATGTCTCGGCCACTGGCATGATCCATTCCGGCAGGAACACACCGACCATCTGCCGCGTGACCCCGGCTGGATTGGAAAGCGGGCCGAGCAGGTTGAAGATGGTGCGGGTGCCGAGTTCGACGCGGGTCGGGCCGACATGTTTCATCGCCGGGTGGTGCGCGGGCGCGAACATGAAACCGACGCCGGCTTCGTGGATGCAGCGACCGATCGTTTCCGGCGGAATGTCGATCTTGACCCCGAGCGCGATCAGGACATCGGCGGCACCGGTCAGCGAGGACAGGCCGCGATTGCCGTGCTTGGCGACCGGGACACCGCTACCGGCGATGACGAAGGCCGACCCGGTCGAAATGTTGACGCTGTGGGAATTGTCGCCGCCCGTGCCGACGATATCGATCGCGCCGGCGGGCGCCTCGACGCGAAGCATCTTGGCGCGCATCGTGGCGACAGCGCCTGAAATCTCGCTCACTGTCTCGCCGCGCACGCGCAGCGCCATCAGGAAGCCGCCGATCTGCCCTGGGGTCGCGTCGCCCGACATGATGATGTCGAAGGCCTCGCGCGCTTCCTCAAAGGAAAGCGCACTGCCGCCCGCAACCTTGGCGATATGGGTTTTCAGCGCGCTCATCTTGTCGAGGCTTGGGCAACGGCGGCCTGGTCGACGCGGACGTCGTACTGCGTCTGCAACTGCGCCACCAACTGGTCGAGCAGATCGTCCGACATACCGGAGGTGAAGGATTTCTGCGCGTCCTCCGGCACCGAGCTGGCATCGGCCCCGGCGGGTTCGAACACTTCGGCGACCTTGAACAGGATCTGCCCGTCGCCGGTGGGCGAGGGGATCAGGCCGGTGCCGCCTTCGCCGACGCCGAACATCACGGCAGCACCTTCCTTGCCGAAATCGGCATCGTCGGCTTCGCGCTTCAGGCCGCGCTTGGTCTGCTTCTCCAACTTGAGCTCGCCGGCGATGACGTCGAGCGTGGCGCCAGCCTTGAGCCGCTTTTCCAGTTCGTCCGCCTTGGCGGCAAGCCGCTTGGTCGTCTCCGCCGCCGTCCAGTCGGCCACGACCTTCTGGCGGACTTCATCCAGCGTTCGGTCGCGCGCCGGCGTGATCGAAGCAACCTCATAGAAGATGAAGCCGTTGTCAGCCGTGGTCAGCGCTTCGTTTTCGGTCTTGGGTTCGGCGTCAAACACCGCCTTGATCAGTTCCGGCGATTCCGGCAGGTCCTTGACGATGGAGCCGTCCGGCCTGAGGCCGCTGCGATCGATGGCGTCGAGGGTGATGTCCTTCAACTTCAGCTTGGCGGCCGCGTCGGCCAGCGAACTGCCGGAGGCGCGGGTGTCTTCGTAATTGTCGTGCACATCCAGAAGGATGCGGCTCGCCTCGCCCAGGGCCAGGTCCTTGCGGATCTGGTCGGAGACCTCAGTGAGTGGCTTGACCACCTCGGGCTTGATCTCGGTGACGCGCAGCAGCACCGGACCGAAGGTGCCCTGAACGACCTGGCTGACTTCATTGGCGTTGAGCGCGAAAGCGGCATCGGCAACCGCCTTGTCGGCGATCCTGTCCTTGGCGAGCGTGCCAAGCAGCGTGTCGGCCGGGGTCTTGCCTTCGGCGGTCACCAGCTTTTCGAAGGTGGCGCCGGCCTTGAGCGAATCAAGCGCTGCCTTGGCCGCATCCGGCGTCTTGAACACAAGCTGTTCGATGGTGCGCAATTCGGGCGTGGTGTAGCGGCCCTTGTTCTTGTTGTAGTCGTCGTTGACCTGTTGATCGGTAACGGCGGTCGGATCCGCGATGTCCACCGGCTCGAGGCGGACATAGGAGAATTTGCGGTATTCAGGTGCTGCGTAGGTTTTCTTGTTGGCCTCGAAATAGGCCTTAAGCACGCTGTCGCTCGGCGCCTCGATCGGCTCGACGAGCGTCTTTGGCAATTGCAGATAGTCGACGGTGCGATCCTCGCCGCGATAGAGCGCGACCGCCTTGAAGAAAGTGTCCGGAGCCTTGAGGCCGTCCGAGACCGCCTCGACGATCTGCTGGCGCACCGCCACCTGGGCGCGATTCTTCAGGTAATCTTCGGGCCGCATGCCGACCTGGCGCAGCATGTACTCGAATGTTCTTCTGTCGAACTGGCCGCCTGGGCCCTTGAACGCCGGATCCTCACGCGTCAGCTCGGCCAGCCGATCCTTGGACAGGCCGAGGCCAAGCTTGCGCGCCTGCTCGTCGAGAACGGCACCGGAGACGAGCTGCGACAGAACCGTGTTGTCGATGCCGAGCGCCTTTGCCTGTTCATGGGTGAGGCGCTGGCCGAACTGCTGCGACATGACAGCCAACTGGCGATCATAGGCGAGGCGATATTCGTTGATCGATACCTTGGTGCCACCCGCAGTAATCACCGAATCGTGGCCGGCAAAGCCGCCCATCAGCTTCCCGGAGATGCCCCAGGCGGCGAAACTGACCACCAACAGCGAAAGCAATGTCTTCGCGACCCAGGTACCCGCCGCGCTTCTCAATACACCAAGCATCGTTACTTCCGATTTATGCGCATTTTCGGATGCGCCGAGTTTGAAACAAGCGCAATAGCGCCCTTCCGGCCCACTGTCGATTGCTTTGTGGCCTGATTTTGGTAGTGAGGGCCAGAGCTTGATATTGCCCGGAGAAGCAGACCATGACGCCAGGAATTCGCCCGCTTGTCGCCGGCAACTGGAAAATGAACGGCACCAGCGCCTCCCTGAACGAGCTCAGGATGATCGGCAACGGCTTCATGAGCGGGCTCGACGCGGAGACCGAATCCCTGGTCTGCGTTCCCGCGACGCTGCTTTCCCATGCCGCGGAGATTCTGTCGCGCACGCCGGTCCATGCCGGCGGCGAGGATTGCCACACCAAGGAGAGCGGCGCCTACACCGGCTGCATCTCGGCCGAGATGCTGAAGGACGCCGGCGCCAGCCACGTCATTGTCGGCCATTCCGAATGCCGCGAACAACGCGGCGAGGACGATGCGACGGTCCAGGCCAAGGCCGCCGCCGCATGGCGTGCCGGGCTGGTGGCCATCGTTTGCATCGGCGAGACACAGCAACAGCGTGAAGCAGGCGCCACGCTCGACGTGCTGGCGCGCCAGGTCGCCGGCTCGGTGCCGCCGAGTGCCACGCCATCCAACACCATCATTGCCTATGAGCCGGTATGGGCGATCGGCACCGGCCTGACGCCGACCACCGCCGATGTGGCCGAAGCGCATGCGCATATCCGCGAAAAGCTGGCGGAAAAGCTCGGCGCCATCGCTGCCAAAATGCGCATTCTCTATGGCGGCTCGGTCAAGCCGTCCAACGCGGTGGAACTGCTGGGCGTCAGGAATGTCGATGGCGCGCTGGTCGGCGGCGCCAGCCTGAAAGCCGCTGATTTCCTCGGTATCGCCGAAGCCTATCGCAGCATTTCAGGCTGATATCCACGACAATGGACGGGGCTCATCCCGTCCAAATTCGTTGCAAAGGGCGCGTTGCTTCCCATATTCCGGCCACGGGCTTGGAAATGCCGTGAAAGCATTGTATTGAGCCGCCTCCAATTCACCGGTCGTGTCCGCGGCCGGGCAAGGCCTTGCCAGGATAAACTATGCAAACCGTACTGATCGTCATCCATCTCATGGTCGTGCTCGCCCTCGTCGGCGTGGTGCTGCTGCAACGCTCCGAAGGCGGTGGCCTTGGCATTGGTGGTGGATCGGGCTTCATGACGGCACGTGGCGCCGCCAACGCTTTGACGCGGGCGACGGCTATTCTGGCGGCGGCATTCTTCGTCACGTCGCTGACCTTGTCGATCATTGCCCGCTACGGCGAGAAGCCGATCGACATTCTCGACCGCGTTCCTGCGACTTCGGACGGCGCCGGCAAGGGCGTGCTCAACCAGTTGCCGGGCACGACGACCCCGGCGCCCGCCGGCACCACCACGCCGACGCCGCCGTCGGGCAATGGCGCGGCAACGACGCCTGCGCCGGCCGCTCCGGCCACCGCGCCCGCCTCTGGTGCGACGCCGCCGGCAAGCAACGGCACCAACACCGCGCCGGCCGCACCGCAGGTCCCGAACCAGTAACCTCTACTTTTCCAAGCCGCGATCTGTGATCGTTTGAACACAGTCGCGGCAAATGCTGCGCGATCACGAAGATTCGACGCCCAGTAGCGCGGTCCCACGCTTGAGGCGTCCGCGCTTATTCGACTATAGATTGCACGCGGCATTTTCGGTGTCCTTGGGGGACGCCGGGCGACGCCGTGGGCAACAAGCATTGAACGATCGGATCTTCGCCATGCAGCTTCGCAGCTTCATTTTCCTGGGACTTTGCGCCGCACTCGGCCTGAGTTCCCCGGCTTTCGCCGGTGTGCCGGCCAATATGGTCGCCAATCAGTCGGTCGACAGAACCGACGCAATCCCTGTCGCAGCCACCAAGAGTGATGCGGCGCAGTTGAGGCTTCTCAAGAAGAAGAAAAACCCGACACCGGACGATCTCGCCCAGATCAAGAAGATCGAGGCCAAGATCGTTGCCGACAAGGAGGACGCCAAGGCCAAGGCGCTCGAAGCCAGGAAGCTGGCGATGCGTGAAGCTGCCAAGGCCAAGGCCGACGCGGAACGGCAGGCCTTCCTGGCCAAGAAGGGCAAGAGCGCACCGGCGACCGACGTGGCCGACGCCAAGCCGGCCAAGAAGACCACCAAAATCATCGAGCCGGTTGAACCGGTCACACCGATCCAGTCGGCCGAGCCGCTCCCGGCCGAGGCGATGAACGTCGCCTTGACCGGCAACAATGGGGAACTGCGCAGCGAGGTCATCGGCGGCCAGAAGCAGCCAAGTGGCGGTCTGTTCGCCGGCCTGTTCGGCGGGACCTCATCCGGCTCATCGATTCGCTATCTGCCCGAGACACGCGCGCTCGACCAGGCACTCGCCCAGAAGAACGCCAAGAAGCCGTTCAAGGTGAAGCCGGAATTCGTCCCCCAGGACGTGGAATTCACCGGCTACGATGCCGGCACCATCGTCATCGACACCAGTGCGCGCCGGCTCTATCTCGTCGAATCGTCGACCACCGCGCGTCGCTACGCCATCGCGGTCGGCCGTGAAGGCCTGCAGTTCAAGGGCACGGTTGCCGTCGGCGACAAGCAGGAATGGCCGCGCTGGATACCGACGCTCGACATGCAGAAGCGTGAGCCCAAGCACTACGCCCAGTACAAGGACGGCATGCCCGGCGGTGGCCAGAACCCGCTCGGCGCGCGCGCCATCTATCTCTATGACGGCAAGAAGGACACGCATCTGCGTATCCACGGCACCATCGCGCCGCAGTCGATCGGCACCAGTGCCTCCAATGGTTGCTTCCGCATGATGAACGACCACGTCATGGACCTCTACAGCCGCGTCAGGGTCGGCACCAAAGTCGTCATCATCTGACGTTTTTATCATCATGCCGAAAGGGCCGGCTCAGCCGGCCCTTTTGTTTTGCCCGTTTACGATCAAGCCTGTTCGGTCGTGAAACCGGATCCACGTTTCGGGATCTTGGTCCAAGCGCCTTCTTGGGAAAAAGCCTTCGCGGTGGTTTTTTCTCTGGCGGAATCAATCCGGCCGCGTTAAGCGATGACTCCCATGGCGCGATATGTATTCATCACAGGCGGCGTGGTTTCCTCACTTGGAAAAGGCATTGCCGCAGCGGCCCTTGGGGCTCTCCTGCAGGCGCGAGGCTATCGCGCACGCATCAAAAAACTCGACCCTTACCTCAATGTCGATCCCGGCACGATGTCGCCGTACCAGCATGGCGAGGTGTTCGTTACCGATGACGGTGCCGAAACCGATCTCGATCTTGGCCATTACGAGCGCTTCACCGGCCGCTCGGCCAACCAGCAAGACAACATCACCACCGGCCGCATCTACAAGAACATCATCGAACGCGAGCGGCGCGGCGACTATCTCGGCGCGACCGTGCAGGTCATTCCGCACGTCACCGACGAGATCAAGAATTTCGTCCTCAACGGCAATGACGACTATGATTTCGTGCTGTGCGAGATTGGCGGCACTGTCGGCGACATCGAGGCGATGCCGTTCCTCGAGGCGATCCGCCAGCTCGGCAATGATCTGCCGCGCAACAATGCCGTCTACGTGCATCTGACGCTGATGCCTTACATCCCGACGGCGGGTGAGTTGAAGACCAAGCCGACCCAGCATTCAGTCAAGGAACTGCGCGGCATCGGCATCGCGCCCGACATCCTGCTGGTCCGTGCCGACCGCGCCATTCCCAAGGAAGAGCGCAGAAAACTGTCGCTGTTTTGCAATGTCAGGGAAAGTGCCGTCATCCAGGCGCTCGACGTGCCGCACATCTACGACGTGCCGATGGCCTACCACAAGGAAGGGCTTGATTCGGAAGTGCTGGCCGCGTTCGGCATCGACCCGGCGCCGAAGCCGCGCATGGAGCCATGGCAGAAGGTCTCGGACCGCATCCACAATCCGGAAGGCGAGGTGACCATCGCCATTGTCGGCAAATATACCGGCCTCAAGGATGCCTACAAATCGCTGATCGAGGCGCTTTCGCATGGCGGGTTGGCCAACCACGTCAAGGTCAAGCTCGACTGGATCGAATCGGAGATCTTCGAAAAGGAAGATCCGACGCCGTGGCTGGAAAAGGTGCATGGCATCCTGGTTCCCGGCGGCTTCGGCGAACGTGGCTCCGAAGGCAAGATCCTGGCGGCGAAGTTCGCGCGTGAGCGCAAGGTGCCGTATTTCGGCATCTGCTTCGGCATGCAGATGGCCTGTATCGAGGCGGCGCGCTCGCTGGCCGGCGTCGAGCACGCCTCTTCGAGCGAGTTCGGCCCAACCAACGAGCCGGTCGTCGGCCTGATGACCGAATGGCTGAAAGGCAACATGCTGGAGAAACGCCGCGAGACCGGCGATCTCGGCGGCACCATGCGGCTTGGCGCGTATCAGGCCGAGCTCGCCAAGGGCTCGAAGATCGCGGACATCTATGGCGACACACAGATTTCCGAGCGCCACCGCCACCGCTACGAGGTTAATATCGACTACAAGGAGCGGCTCGAGGATTGCGGCCTGGTGTTTGCCGGCATGTCGCCCGACGGCGTGCTGCCGGAAACGGTCGAGTATCCCGACCATCCCTGGTTCATCGGCGTGCAGTATCACCCCGAGCTGAAGAGCCGGCCGCTCGATCCGCACCCGCTGTTCGCCAGCTTCATCGAGGCGGCGGTCGAGCAGTCACGCCTGGTCTAAGCGTCCGCCAGGCAGGGCCTTTCATGCAGACCTATGTCGCGCTCCTCTACAGTATCATCTTGGGCGAGGGGCGCCGGGTCGTCATGTCGGACCTCAAGGCGATGGCGGATGGCCTCGGCCTCAGGAATGTCCGCACGCTGGTGGCGACCGGCAATCTGGTTTTCGAGGCTGAGAAGACTTCGATTGCCGGGCTTGAAAGACGGTTGGAGGCAGCCTTCGAAACGGCCTTTGGCCGCCACGTCGACATCATTGTCCGTGGCGCCGGAGATTGGCTGAAACTCGCGAACTGCAATCCATTTCCGGCCGAATCGGTAGAAGCTGGCGACCAGGTCGCGGTGCGCGTGATGCGCAAAGCTGTGGCCGAAGATGCCCTATCGGGACTTCAGGCCTATGCCGACGAGGACGAGAAGGTGCTCCTGGTCGGCGGTGACATATGGCTCGTGTTTTCGCGCGAAAGGCCAAGCTCGCGGCTGCTTGCCGCCGCTAACCACAAGCGCATGGGCATAGGCACGTCGCGCAACTGGAACACGGTGCGCAGATTGGCCGAGATGGTTGGCGGATAGCGTCTTCCCTTCTCCCCCTGCGGGAGAAGGTGGCCTCGCGAAGCGAGGTCGGATGAGGGGTGCTCCAGCTTGGCAATGACGGTGATCCGTCACGCACCCCTCAACCGTCTCGGCGCTGCGCGCCGATCCACCTTCTCCCACAAGGGGGAGTAGGGAAAAAGGGCCTCAGGCCTTCGCCGTCCTGGCACCGGCACTCACGGCGGCGGTGCGCAGCACGTAGTAGATGATGCCGGCGATGGCGACGCCGAAGAACCAGCCATAGACGCCCCACCAGGACGGCAGCCAGTTGGTGAAGTTGGGCAGGATCGACGAGAAGATGGCGCCGATGCCGGCGGCGATGAAGGCATTGACGTGCCAGCCGCCCTGGAACCGGAATTCGCCGTTCTCGCGATAGAGCGCCTCGACGTCGACCTCACGCTTCCGGATCAGATAGTAGTCGACCATCATGACGCCGAAGATCGGTCCCATCGTCGCGCCGATGATGTTGACGAAATGCGCGGCACCGCCATCCCACGGCGCGAAGGGGTAGAGCAGCAGCGCGATCACGGCGGCGATATAACCACCCTTCTTGAAATCGATCTGCCTGGGAAAGACGTTGGAGAAGTCGAAGGCCGGCGAGACGAAGTTGGCGACGACGTTGATGCCTAGAGTGGCAACCGCGAAGGTCAGGGCGGCGAGGGCAGCCAGGAACCAGCTGTCGAACTTGGCCGAGATCTGGTCGGGGTGCAGCAACACTTCATGATAGACATCGTAGGCGGCAATGGTGGTGACGCCGGCGACCATCGAAAACAGGATGAGGTTGACCGGCAGGCCCCAGATGTTGCCTTTGCGCAGCGACGCCTGGTCAGGCGCATAGCGGGCGAAATCACAGAAGTTGAGATAGAGCGCCGAGAAATAGGTCACCCAGATCGCGGCCACGGCAAACAGCGCGGTCCACGAGCCCGGCGTGCCCGGCACGCCGGCATCCTTGGTCTTCTCCAAGAGCACGTCCATCGGGATGTCGCTGGTAAAGGCGAAGGTCCCCGATTTGACGCAGAGATAGACGGCCAGGAGCAGCATCATCACCCAGACCGCGGGCCCTGCCCAATCCTGGAAGCGGCGCACCGTCTCCATGCCGCGCTGGATGATCAGCAGTTGCAGCGCCCAGATGACGACGAAGCAGATCACTTCCAGGCCGGAATGACCGAGGAAATGCGTGTTGGCGTTGAAATCGGCGAACCATTGCGAGCGGATCAGCAGCGCGACGATGGCGCCCGATGCGGCGGCCGTCTGTGCGCCATACCAGAAGCAGGCGACGATGGCGCGCACCAGCGCTGGTATGTTGGCTCCCCAGATGCCGAAGGAAGCGCGGGCCAGCACGGGGTAGGGCACGCCTGTCTTCACGCCGGCATAGCCGACCATGTTCATCAGCACGTAGATGATCAGAGAGCCGATGCCGATGGCGATGATGAAGTTGACGAAGCCGCCGCAAAACAGGAACAGGCTGGCGGCGAGATAATAGCCCCACAGGCTGTGGACGTCCGACGTCCAGACGTTGAAGATCGAAAACGGTCCCCAGTTTCGAACCTTGGCCGGAGCCAGATCCTCGTTGTACAGATCAGGCGATGCGCCTTCTATAGTCACTGCAATATCCTCCCCTTGATTGGCCACGCGCCTCCACGCGGTGACGGTGCAGGTTAAGCCTGACGCAGGGGAACCGGCAACGGATCCATTTGCCGGCTTTGGCCTTAAAGATATTCAATGCGAACCGCGATTATCGAGGGGGCGCAACGGTGGGTCGCTGTTGGACCGACCTGTCAGGTGATTCGAATTTCGGCGATTCCGCCTAGGCTATGGCCATCACCCGCTTGTGGTCCTCGACTTCCGACAACAGCCAATCCTGAAACAGGCCGGTGCCCGGCTTGTTGCCGATGCTGCGGCGCTGGTGCAGGTAGATGCCGGCCGGATAGGTGTGGCGGGCGTCGAACGGCGCGACAAGTTTGCCTTGCTGCAGAAAATCCTGTGCCATCATCGTGTCGGCAAGTGCTATTCCGGCGCCATTGATAGCCTCGCGCATGATTAGTGTGCAGTCATCCAGCGTCGTGCTGGATTTCGGCGTCGTGTCCAAAACGCCTTCCTGCTCCAGCCAACGCTTCCATCTCATGGTCTCGCATTCATGGATCAGGTGATGATTGACCAGATCGGCGGGCGAGCGCAGCGGTACCGGCCCATCGAGCAGCGCTGGCGCGCAGACCGGCGTCAGAACCAGCGGGATCAGCAGCGTCAAGGCTGGGCCGGCCTTATAGACAAACTCGTCGACAATGGCCAAATCGAAGTTGGCGCGCTTGCCCGATGTTGAAATCTCCAGTTCCACAGCCGGATGCAGCTTGCGAAAGTTCGGCAGCCGGTCCGCCAGCCAAAGGTTCAGAACGGCCGGCACGCACAAGACCCGGACACGCTGGGTCCTGCCATGGCTCGGGCCGTCAGCGAGGCTGACATCGTCGGTGGCGCGCCAGATGGCCTCGAATGCTTCGGAGAGACTGCGCGCATAGTAAGAGCCGCGGATGGTCGGCGTTATCTGGCGAAAGCCGCGCTCGAACAGATCCTGGCCGAGATTTCTTTCCAGTGCACGGATGTGGCGGCTGATGGCAGAGGGTGTCAGGTGCAATTCCTCGGCTGCATCCTTGACGCTGCCGAGACGTGCGGCGGCCTCGAAAGCGCGCATGCCGTTGAGTGAGGGTAGGGCCATTGGCCGATCATGAATTGTCGGTTGAGTTTTTGTCAATCGACTTGGGCAAAATTGGCGTTTGATCACCCGCCCTGTTCAGGGATACCCAAAAGGTAAGAGCGACCAAGTCGCCATCTGAAAACAATTTATTTGGAGCCTCCGGCACCATTCCACCAAGGGCAGAGGCCAGCCAAACCGGTCTCCGCCATTGGCGGGAGAAGCTTTGCGCGTGATGGACACTGCGCCGAGGCTGGAGGTCACCCGCAAATGGGAGAATGCCAGTCTATGCCTCAATCRCCAGTGCCGGTCTTTGAAGCGACGGACGAGATTTCCGCGGAAACCTCTGTCGTCGTGATCTTGCAGACTGCCCAGACAGGCTTTGGCCCGCGGGCAGCGGCACTGGACGCTGAAATGAGCGGCATTCTCTCCCGTGCCTGTTCCGATCCTGCCACCTTGGTTGAATCCGGCACCTGCATCGATCTCATAGCACCCCAGGGCGTATCGGCTCGGCGCGTGATCGTCCTCGCCCTGGGCAAAGCCGAAGCCGTAAGCGCCCTGTCGCTGGCGCGCGCCGGCGGTTTGCTTGCAGCGCATCTGGAAAGCAAATGCGAATGCGCGGCGACGCTTGTCCTCGACCCCATTACCGGCGTTGATCTGCCGGGTGCGGAAATCCTGGCGCGGGTTGCGCTGGGCATGCGGCTGCGGCGCTATCGTTTCGACATGCGCAACCGGCGCCAAGGCGCGGGTGCGGACCGGACTTTGCGTATACAACTGGTCGGAGCAAGCGGTGCGGATCTGGCCCCGGCGCTGGCGCGGATCAATGCCATTGCGGACGGCGTCGAATATGCGCGCACGCTGGTCAATCTGCCGCCGAACCATCTCCATCCCGACAACTTCCACGATCATCTGGAGCCGCTGCGCGAAGCCGGCATCGATGTCGAAATGCTCGATGCCGCGCAGCTGAAAGAGCTCGGCATGAACGCGCTGCTGGCGGTTGGTGCCGGCTCGGTGCGGCCGCCACGGGTCGCTGTCCTGCGCTATCGCGGCAAGGGGGCTCCCTCCCAGCCACTCGTCTTCGTCGGCAAGGGCGTCTGTTTCGATTCCGGCGGCCTCTGCATCAAGCGCGGCGAGCAGATGTTCGACATGAAGGCCGACATGGGCGGTGCGGCGGCTGTCGTCGGCCTGCTGATCGCGCTCGCCCGCCAAGGCAGCCCGGTGCATGCGATCGGCGTGCTTGGCATTGCCGAGAACATGCCGTCGGGTACTGCGCTCAAGCCGCGCGACATCATCACGACCGCCTCGGGTCAGACCGTGGAAGTGTTCGACACGGATGCGGAAGGACGCCTGCTTCTGGCCGACTGCCTGCATTATGCGGCTACGCGTTTCAATCCGTCGGTGATCGTCGATCTGGCGACGCTGACCTATTCGGTGACGCGCGGCCTCGGTTCGATTTTCGCCGGCCTTTTCAGCACCGACGATGCCATCGCGTCGCAGATGATCGCTGCCGGCGAAACGGTCGGCGAGCGATTCTGGCGACTGCCGCTCGACCGTGCCTACGATGAGGGGCTGCAATCGCCATTCGCGGATCTGCGGCACCATGCCAAGGACATGGAAGATGGTGACGCTCCCTATGCGGCGGCCTTCCTGCGCCATTTCACCGAAGACCGGCCCTGGGTGCATCTCGACATCGCCAGCAAGGAACTGGCCGACACCGATCGGCCGCTCGGCAGGCAAGGCGCCACAGCCTTCGGCGTGCAGATGCTGGAAGAGTGGGTGCAGGCCAGGGTGAACTAGGCGCCTGCAGTCAGGCACAACAACGAGATGCGTTCAAACGGGATGGGAAATCGGGATGTCGTCTGAGATCATTGGCAGGGAGGGGCGGGCCACCTTCGGCGGCTACGAGACCTGGTATCGGATCAGCGGCGAACTCGATGCCGACAAGGCACCGGTCGTGATCCTGCATGGCGGGCCGGGTGCCGCCCACAATTATGTCGATGCCTACAAGCTGCTCGCCCGACGAGGCCGCGCCGTCATCCACTACGATCAACTGGGATGCGGCAACTCCACTTTGTTGCCTGAGAAAGGTGCCGATTTCTGGACGCCCCGGCTTTTCATCGACGAGCTTGAAAACCTCGTCGACCATCTCGGCATCCGCGCGGGTTTCCACGTGCTGGGCCAAAGCTGGGGCGGCATGCTGGGCGCCGAATATGGGGTGACGCGACCGAAGGGCCTGAAGTCGCTGACCATCGCCAACTCGCCGGCTTCGATGAAGCTGTGGGTCGAGGAGGCCAACCGGTTGCGCGCCGACCTGCCTGGGGATGTGCAGGAGACACTGACCCGCCACGAACAGGCCGGCACGACGGACGATCCGGCCTACCAGGAAGCGACGATGCGGTTCTACGAACGGCATGTCTGCCGCGTGCCTTTCCCGCCCGAAGTGACGGAGACCTTCGCCCAGATCGCACGCAATCCGACCGTCTATCATCTGATGAACGGGCCGAACGAGTTCCACGTCATCGGAACCCTGAAGAACTGGAGCATCGTCGAGCGCTTGCCGGCCATCGATGTTCCGACACTGATCATATCAGGTCGCTATGACGAGGCCACGCCAGCGACCGTGCAGCCGTTCAAGGACGGCATCAAAGGATCGCACTGGGAGATATTCGAGCATTCCAGCCACATGCCGCATGTCGAGGAGCAAGAGGCGTGCATGCGGGTGGTGGGAGACTTCCTGGACGACAACTGAGAAAAGGGGAACTAAGACATGAAGAAACTGCTTTTTGCGGCGTCAGCCGCGGCATTGCTGGCCGGCTCATGGCTGGCTCCGGCACAGGCCGAATATCTGAAAGAACACCGAGGCGGCACCATCCGTCTTCTGGCCCGCTCGGCGGCGGGTACGCTCGATCCGCACATCAATTATACCGACCAGGGCTGGCAGATATACCAGCCGATCTATGACGGCCTAGTGGCCTTCCGCAAGGCTGAGGGCATGGACGGCTTCACCATCGTTCCCGATCTCGCCGAGGCGCTGCCGCAAGTCAGCAATGACGGCAAGACCTTCACCTTCAAGCTGCGCAAGGGCATCAAGTTCTCCAGCGGCCAGGATGTTGGCGTGAAGGACGTCGTCGCCTCCTTCCAGCGCATCTTCAAGATTTCCGGGCCGACCTCCGGCACCTTCTATGCCGGCATCGTCGGCGCCGACAAATGCCTGGCCGACACCAAGAGCTGCACGCTGGACGGTGGCGTTGTCGGCGATGAAGCCGCCGGCACCATCACCCTCAATCTCACTAAGCCTGATGCAGAGATCCTCTATAAGCTTGCTCTGCCGCATGCCGTGGTGCTGCCGGCGGACACGCCTGCCGAAGACATGGGCTCCAAGCCCATCCCCAGCACCGGCGCCTACATGATCTCCGCTTTTGACCCCAACAAGGGCATGACGGTGTCCCGTAATCCCAATTTCAAGCAGTGGAGCGAGGATGCGCAGCCGGACGGCTACCCGGATGTCGTACAATATGATTTCGGCCTGTCCGAGGAAGCAGCCGTCACCGCGATCCAGAACGGCGAAGCCGACTGGATGTTCGACGCATTGCCGAGCGACCGCCTGGGCGAACTTGGCAGCAAGTCCATGGACCAGCTGCACATCTCGCCGCTTTCGGCATGGTGGTACGCGCCGCTGAACAACCGCCTCGCGCCGTTCGACAATGAAAAGGCGCGTCAGGCCGTTGCCTATGCGATCGACCGCAACACGCTGGTCAAGCTGTTCGGCGGCAAGGTGCTGGCTTCGCCGGTCTGCCAGGTCCTGCCGCCGGATTTCCCCGGCCATGAAGACTATTGCCCCTTCACCAAGAACCCCGGTGAAAAATGGTCGGCGCCGGATCTCGACAAGGCCAAGCAGCTCGTCGAGGAATCCGGCACCAAGGGCCAGAAGGTGACGATCATCGTCGAGGACACCGCCATTTCGCGCTCGATCGGCGTCTACCTGCAGAGCGTGCTGACCACCATCGGCTATGTCGCCGACGTCAAGCCGATCTCGTCCAACATCCAGTTCACCTACATCCAGAACACCAACAACAAGGTGCAGATGTCGGTCACCCAGTGGTACAAGGACTATCCTGCGGCATCCGACTTCCTGAACATCCTGTTCAGCTGCGCCTCCTTCCGTGAAGGTTCGGATGCTTCGATCAACATCGCCGGCTTCTGCGACAAGGACATCGACGCCAAGATGCAGAAGGCGCTGGACCTCGGCGTGACCGACCAGAAAGCCGCCGACAAGATGTGGGCCGAAATCGACAGGCAGGTCACGGACAAGGCACCTGCCGTCGGCCTCTTCACGCCGAAGCGGCTTGACTTCGTCAGCAAACGGGTTGGCAATTTCAAGTTCAACCGGCAGTTCAACTGGATGATCACCCAATCCTGGGTACAGTAATGGCCTGGGTGCAGTAACGAACGGCGGAGGGACACGTCCGTGTCGAACCAAGCTGTCGCCATGCCGCGCAAGACGCGAGGCCCCTGGGCCGTCGCGTTTGCGAAGCTGGCAACGGACAGGGCTGCCATGGCATCCCTGGCCGTGTTCCTCCTCATCGTGCTTGCCTGCCTCAGTGCGCCTCTCTACGCGAAATGGGCAGGCGTGGACCCGTTCGCCTCGACGCTCGACGCCGTCATCCAGATCGACGGCGTCGATGTTCCGGTGATGGAACAGTCGACCGAGGGGTTAGGGCTTGGCTACACGCCGCTCGGCCCGACCTGGCGGCTCGGCAATTACTTCCTCGGCGCCGACAGCCAGGGGCGCGATGTCATGGCCAGGATGCTCTATGGCGGGCTGAGCTCGCTGCTGATCTCCGGGGCAGCCACCATCTTCACGCTGATCATCGGCACGGCGGCGGGATTGATCGCCGGCTATTTCGGCGGCATCACCGATACGGTGCTGTCGCGCTTGCTTGACGTGCTGTGGGCGTTTCCGATCTATCTGCTGGCGATCTCGCTTTCCATCGTCACCATCGCGCAAGGCATCAGGATCGGGCCGATCGAGATCGAGTCCGGCAGTCTGTGGCTGCCGGTCATCATCATCGGCATCGTCTACGTGCCTTATGTGGCGCGCCCTATACGCGGGCAGGTCCTGTCGCTGCGCCATAGCGAATTCGTGTTCGCCGCGATCAATCTGGGTGTACCCGGGTGGCGCATCCTGTGGCGCGACATCCTGCCCAACATCACCACCACGCTCATCGTCTTCGTGCCACTGATGATGGCACTGAACATGCTGACGGAATCAGCGCTCTCCTTCCTGTCGATCGGCGTGCAGCCACCCGCCGCGAGCTGGGGCACCATCATCCAGGACGGGCAGGCGTTGCTCTACACCAGGCCGCTGGTGGCGCTGGTGCCGGGCCTGGCGATCGCGGTTTCGGTCATGGCTCTCAATGTCTTCGGCGACGGTCTGCGCGACGCGCTCGATCCGCGTTCCAAGGTTCGGCTGGGGCGCGACTGATGTTTTACGCCATCCTGCGCCGGTTCGGTCAGATGCTGTTCGTCATGTTCGGCATCTCGGTCATCGTCTTCCTGATCTTCTTCGCGACGCCGGGCGCCGACCCGGCGGCGCGCATCGCCGGCCGCAATGCATCGCCCGAAGTGCTGGAAGCCGTGCGCCACAGCTTTGGCTTCGACCGGCCGCTCTACGTGCAATATGTGAAGATGATGGAGAAGATCTTCGTCACCGGCGACCTGACCTCCTTCGTCAATCGCGGCTGGAAGGTGGTGCCGGCGGTGATGGATTCGATACCGGTCACGCTGTCGCTGGTGTTCGGGGCGGCGATCCTGTGGGTGGTCGTCTCCATCATCATCGGCGTCGTTGCCGCCGCCACCCGCGGCAGCTGGCTGGACAAGCTTCTGATGGCGCTGGGTCTGCTCGGCATTTCCATGCCGGTCTACTGGCTGGGCGAGGTGATGAACCTGATCACCCAAAGCCGCTACCACGACAGCTGGGCGTTCTCCTGGGTGCCACCGCTCGGTTACAAGAATTTCTCCGACGATCCGAAAGGCTGGTTCCTGACCCTGGTCATTCCGTGGATCACGCTGGCCATTCTCTACATCGGCATTTACGGGCGCGTGTTGCGCGCGGCGATCATCGAATCCATGCAGGAAGACTTCATCCGCACGGCCCGAGCCAAGGGCCTGTCGGAGACGCGCATCCTGCTGCGCCACGCCTTGCGCACGTCGCTGATTGCGTTCGTTACTCTGTTCGGTCTCGACTTCGGTGCCCTGGTGGGTGGCTCTGCCCTTTTGACCGAGGTGGTGTTCGGGCTGAACGGCATCGGCAAGCTCACTTATGACGCGCTGCAGAACCTCGATCTGCCGATGATCATGGCGACGGTGATGTATGCGTCCATGTTCGTGGTGGTCGCCAATGCGGTCGTCGATTTCGTCTACATCCTGCTCGATCCGCGCCTGAGGACATCATGATACTGTCGGTGCGCGACCTCAAAGTATCCTTCCGCACCAATGACGGCCTGGTGCGGGCCATCGATGGTGTTTCCTTCGACCTCGAAGAAAGCGAGATCCTCGGTGTCGTCGGCGAATCCGGTTCGGGCAAGACGGTGTCGCTGCTGGCCGTGATGGGCCTCATCACCGATCCAAACGCGGTCATCGAAGGCTCGATCCGCTACAAGGGCCGCGAGCTCGTCGGGCTGCCACCGCGCGAACTGAGGCGCCTGCGCGGCAACGAGATCGCGATGATCTTCCAGGATCCGATGACGGCGCTGACGCCGGTCTACACGATCGGCTGGCAGATCGCCGAACAGATCCGTGCGCATCGCAGCATCAGCAAAGCCAAGGCGATGGAGCGCGTCGAAGAATTGCTGGCCGAGGTGAATTTTCCCAACCCGCACGAGGCGATGTCGCGCTATCCGCACCAGCTGTCCGGCGGCATGCGCCAGCGGGCGGTGATTGCGATGGCGCTGTCGTGCAATCCGGCGCTGCTGGTGGCGGATGAGCCGACCACGGCGCTCGACGTCACGGTGCAGGCCGGCATCCTCGATCTCGTGCGCAAGCTGCGCGCGACGCACAAATCGGCTGTGGTCTTCATCACGCATGACATGGGCGTCGTCTCCGAACTCGCCGACCGGGTCATGGTCATGTATGCCGGCCGCGTGGTGGAGCGCGGCAGCCGCATGGAGCTGTTTTCCGATCCTCAACATCCCTATACGCGTGCGCTGCTCGGCTCGATCCCGCCGCTGACCGGCGAAAAGCCGCGCCGCTTGCCGGCCATTCCCGGCTCGCCGCCGTCGCTGCTGCGCTTGCCGCAAGGCTGTGCCTTCGGTCCGCGTTGTCCGGTTCAATACGAGCCCTGCGTGACCGGCAAGCCCGACCTTGGCATCGGCACTCATGCCGCGGCGTGCTACCGGGTAGCACAGGCATGAGCGGACCGATGACCGATACCCCGATCCTCGAGACGCGTTCGCTGGGAAAGCGCTTTTCGATCGGCAGCCGCTTTTCCGCCGAGGGCAAGCGAACCGTCCATGCGGTCGACAATGTTTCGCTCACCGTGCGGCGTGGCGAGACCGTCGGGCTGGTTGGCGAATCCGGATGCGGCAAGTCCACACTGGCGCGCTGCCTGGTGAGGCTTTACGACATAACCGACGGTGAGCTTCTGTTCGAAGGCGAAGACATCACTTCGAAGTCGCTGTCCGAGCTCAGGCCGTTGCGGCGGCGCCTGCAAATGGTGTTCCAGGACCCGTCGGCCTCGCTCAATCCGCGCCGGCGCGTCGGCGACCTCGTGGCCGAGCCGCTGCGCATCCATGGCAAGCTGTCGTCCCGCGAGATCACCGCGCGCGTCGCCGAACTGTTCGACCTCGTCGGACTGCTGCCCGACCATGTCATGCGTTATCCCCATGAATTCTCCGGCGGCCAGCGCCAGCGCGTCGGCATAGCGCGGGCCATTGCATTGAACCCTGATCTCGTCGTGTTGGACGAACCGGTCTCGGCACTAGACGTCTCGGTGCAGGCGCAGATCGTCAACCTGCTTGCCGATCTGCAGGAAAAACTGAACCTCACCTACATCTTCATCGCCCACGACCTGTCCGTGGTGCGTCAGGTGTCGACCCGCATCGCGGTGATGTATCTTGGCTCGATCGTCGAGGAAGGGCCGGCGGAGGAGTTGTTTGCAGCCCCGGCTCATCCCTACAGCCAGGCGCTGATCTCGGCTGTTCCGGTCGTGGAGACGACGCCGAGCGGGACGCGCAAGCGCATCATCTTGACCGGCGACGTGCCGAGCCCGCTCAAGCCGCCATTCGGCTGCCGTTTCCACCCGAGATGCCCGATCGCCGTTGAGCGCTGCCGCACGGAGCGGCCGGAACTGATTGAGTATAAACCCGGCCGCAAAGTGGCCTGCCACTTCCCGACGGCTTAGCCGGTGACCAAAAGATTTTTCAAAGATTCTGTTTTCTGCCTGGAACCAACCGGCAGAAGGTGCGTTTCATAAGGTTCGATCGAGCGGCATCGCGATCGACCGGGAGGAAACGATGGACTACCTGCATTTCTTTTCGCCCGTGCGGATCTCGCGCGGGCAGGGACACCCTGTAGAAGAAGTGGATAGTGTCGCCGAGGCGATGGTTTTCTTGCGTAAATGGCCGACGGGACGACGTGGGCCAGTGTATCAGTGCGCGCTGAATTGCTGCTCGGCAGCTTTGTCGGGTCAGATGTCGGCGGAGGAGGCACGGAAGGCTTTCACCGGCTTTGCCCGGATCACGCGGCTTCTGGACGACGACATGGCGCTGCCGGTCGCCGGCGAAACCATGGCGGGCGTATACGCGCTGCGGCGCTAGCCGCACCGGATTGCTGAAGGACTGCGTCCGTAGTGGTCGCGGTGGACGTTCGATGTGTCTGCGGTGGCAGCGCCGGCCGGGCTTTCCGGACGGCGCAACCGGTTGGTCCGGGGCCAATGCCTTAATCCCAAGCGACGGAATAGCGATCGATCACCCAAAGCCAGGAGCCGTCGCTTTGCCGCCGGGCAACCTCGCTGGTGATGTCACCGTCAGGAAGCCGGGTCGAGGTGAGCGCGAGGTCACCGCAAATCAGAGCGGGGCGCTGTTCGCCGACCGCAAACTTCCGTCCGGACGCGACAATCTCGGCATAGTAGGCGCGAATGGCTTCACGGCCGCGCAGAAAACGTCCGCCGCCGCAGTCGATCATCGCATCCGCCTCGAACAGCGCGACCATGCCGTCGACATCGCCGGCATGCTGCCGCGAAATCAGCAGCGGCTCCAGATCCTGCGGATCGTAGACAGGTTTTCTTGCGACTGAATCGCCCATGCTGGCCTTCGCTTCTGCTTCGACCAGATCCTACCGTAGAATGCCCTTTTGTATTCGTGACAGCTCACGGAATGTTCTGGATCAGCTTCGGGCCCGCATTCTGGCTCAGGCAGGCAGCGTGATGCCGGAAAGTTCGGCGCAGATTTCAAGCAGACGATCCTGAAGCGCCTTGTCGTCGGCCTGGCGGTTGGCGGCCAACGGGCGCAGATGATAGAAATAGCGACCGGTTGCATTGGCTTGTGGCTCGTTGCTGGCGGCGAGCCAAGCCTGAGTCAGGTGCGCCTGCTTCATATCGTCGGGCGCCCCGGGGCCGCCCATTTTTGTCGGCACCCAGCCCGGTTCGAGCGCGTTCGACAACACGTCAGGCCAGCGACGGACCACTGCGAATGCCAGCATCGCGTCATGCAGCTTGCTCTCGGCATAGGCGGTCGAACCGTTCCAGCGGCGCATGCGCCACAGGATGTCGTCGAGATTGGCATCGGCGTGATGGTGCATGCCTGAGCTGAGGTAGACGAGCCGGTGTGGTCGCTCGATCAATGCGGTCAGGATATAGGCTGACAGGGTGTTGATGGCGAAGACATGCGGCAGACCGTCGGCCGTCAGGCGATGGCTTTCGCAATAGCCAACGGCAGCGTTGTGGATCACCGCATCGAAGCGGCCAAGTTCATTGACGCGCGCGGCAACTTGCCTGGCACCGGCAACTGTCTCGATGTCGCCTTCCACGATCGCTTCGGACTGAGGCAACGCCCGACGGGCGTCGCTGGCGCGAACTGCGTTGCGAGCATGAAGGACGACCTGATGGCCCTGGCTTATCAGCAGTTCGCCCGCCATCAGGCCGAGGCCGGCGGACGAGCCGGAAATGAAGATGCGAGACATGTCGGTTCTCCTTGAAACGGACCGCATTGGTGCGCGGCGATGATGGGTGTTCGACGATCAGTTTTCGCGGCTGCGAGCCGTGGAGACCAACACCACGCCAAGCAACGCGCTGGCCGCGCCAAGCAGGTAAACGGCAGCATAACCGAACTGGCCGGCCACGAACCCCGCGACAGGTCCAGCGAGCCCGTAGGCGATATCGAGGAAGGCGACAAAGGCGCCCATCGCACTGCCTCTGTTTGCCGGCAGGACGCGCTTCAGGGCTTCGACACCAAGAGCCGGAAAGATCAGCGCGCAGCCCAGCCCGGTGACCAGGGCGCCAGCCAGTGCGAGGCTCTCATGCGGGGCACTCCAGATCATCAGCTGTCCGATCGCCTCGATGACCATGGACCACAAAGCGACGCGATAGCCGCCGATCCTGTCGGGCAGATGTCCGAGCAAGACCCGCATGAGAATGAAGCCGATGCCGAAAGCGGTCATCACCAGGCCGGCGTGGTTCCAGCCATGCGCGGCGAAATAGAGCGAGGCAAAGGCGGTGAGGCCGGACAGACCGACGCCTTGCAGCATGAGGCCAAGACCTTCGCGCCATATCTGGCCGACGACGCGGTAGAAGGGCAGTCGTTGGCCGCCGGGCGTCATGTAGGATGTCGAGCCAAAGGCGACAGTGGCGGCGACAAGTGGCGCCACGATGCAGGCAACCATGGCGGCATCGAGCCCATAGGCATGGTAGAGCGCCATGCCGACCGGCGCGCCGACGGCAAGGGCCGCGAACATCGCAATGCCGGTCCAGGACATCGACATGCCGGCGCGCTGCGGACCGACAGAGGCGATCGACCATGAGACACAGCCGGTGACGAATTGGCTCTCGCCAAACCCGGCCGTCAGGCGGCCGACAATTACGATGGCGAGGCTGGTTGCAGGCGACAGGCCGGGCAGCGCGGAGACGAAATAGAGGAGCCCGGCACACGCACAGACGACCGCACCCTGGATCGCCGCGCGCTTGCCGCCTTGCTGATCCGTGACACGCCCGGCATAGCCGCGCGTCAGCACCGTGGCCAGGAACTGGATGCCGATGACCAGCCCGACGACCAGGCTGCTGAAACCGAGCTTGTCGTGGACAAACAGTGGCAGCACCGGAAGCGGCAGACCGACGCAGAGATAGCCGCAGAACAGCGCCGCGATGATGCTGGGCGCGGGACGGGAAAGATGAGCCGGCGCGGCATTCGACCGGTTCGCCGCAGAGCTGGCGAGTGCTGACATGACAGCCTCCATGAGTGGGTTGGGGGGCTGATCGTCACTTGTTGGGCGACCAGCCAGATCAGACGGATTACTTCGCAGAGGCTCCGAAGAGACTGGAGCGATAACCGCTGGTTTCGAGCAGATAGTCGCGTGAGGCGGTTGCCTCGGACGCCAGCCTGGCCAGATCGACGTCGACCAGCTTGCCGGCGCGTTTGCGGATCTTGCCGGCGACCATCACGGTGTCGACGTCGGAGCGTTCGACCGCCTGGACGATCGTGCCGATCGCGTTGGAGACCGGGAATACGGCGACATCGTTGGTGCGGACCATGATGATGTCGGCCTGCTTGCCTGATGTGAGAGTGCCGATGGCGGCTTCAAGGCCGGCGGCACGGGCGCCATTGATGGTGGCGGCTTGCAGCACCGCTTCGACCGAGATCGGCCCCGGCACGTTGGTTTCGCCGCGGAAGCGGCGGTAGCGCATTGCCGAACGCTGCTGCCCAAACAATGCATGCATTTCGCCGAACAGGTCGCTGCCGAAGGCGGTGTCGAGGTCGATGCCAAGCGCTGGCGCCAGACCATGGTCGATGGCCTGCTGATAGGCGAAGCGGTCGTCATCGAAGCCAAACAGCGCGTCGGAACGCGGATTGACGGTCACGTTGACCCCGGCGTCGGCAAAGTGCTTCCAGGTGTCTTCGGGTAGGCGGGTGCAATGGTTGAAAATGTTGTGCGGACCCAACAAGCCATTTTCGGTCACTTCCGCAGGCAGTTTCGCGAGATCGCCGATGAACTCGGTCAGTATCCGCATGTCGAGGTCGCGCGCGACCTTCCACCAGTCGAGATTGAACTGGCCGAACAGTCCAACCTGCACCAGACCGCCAGCATTCCAGTTGCGGGCGAGGCGTTCGAGATCGCCAGGCAGGTGCGCGCTGGACGCCTTCTTGTCCATGGCGGCACCTGCCAGGTGCAGCGCGCGGATGCCGGAGCCCTTGAGCGCGTCGAGCGCCGCATCGGTGTGTTCGGGGCTGCGCGAACTGTGGCAAGCGTCGATGATCGTCGTTATGCCGGCATCGAGCGAGGCGGCGGCCGTCAGGCTGGTGCTGATAGACATGTCGTGCGGGCGGTAGTGCGCGCCGAGCGTTTCGGCGACGGCGCCGATATAGGCAAAGAGGTCGTCGACGTCAGGCATCAGACGGCGCATCACGCCGAGCCACATGTGATGATGCGCATCGACCAGCCCCGGCATGACGATGCTTGTGGAGGCGTCGATGATTTCGGCGCCATCCGCCTGGATGTTTGCACCGATCGCGACGATGCGATCGTTCTCGACAAGAACGTCGCCGGTCGCGAGATTGGGGACGGCGGCATCCATCGTGATGACGGTGCCGCCCTTGAATAGTGTGCGGGGATTGTTCTGAGTGCTCATGGCCTGTTCCTTCCAGATGCGTGCTGGTGGGTTGCGTATGGCCAGCCTTATCGCTCCTGGACGAACTTGAATTAAGTGCTGATATGTCCGATGCTTCCTGACTGAAAATCAGGAATAGTTATGGCGTTCGATGGCAGGATCTTGTCCGGGGTCAGCGTGCTGGCGGCGGTCGTCGAAGGCGGCACCTTCGTCAAAGCCGCCGAGCTGATCGGCATCACCGATTCAGGCGTCAGCCGGGCCATTGGACGGCTCGAGGCGCGTCTGGGTGTGCGGCTGTTCGATCGAACCACGCGATCCCTGTCGCTGACCGATGAAGGCCGGCGCTTTTACGAGGAGGTGAAGCCGCACCTGAATGCGATCGAGGATGCGGCGGTTGTCGCCTCTGGTACCGCGTCAGCTGTGCGCGGCCGCCTCAAGGTGGACATCGACCCCTTCTTTCTGCCGCTGGTTCTGGCAGGCCGGCTCGGCGCCTTTTGTGATCGCTATCCCGACCTGACGATCGAGTTCGTCTCGAAAGAGCAGTTCGGCGACCTGGTGTCCGATGGCATCGACCTTGCGATCCGTTTCGGACAGCCACGTTTCTCGACGCTGGTTGCGCGCAAGTTGATCGAGGCGCCGATCCTGACCGTCGCATCTCCGCGCTATATCGTGCGCCATGGACGGCCGGGCCAGCCCACCGACCTCCCGGCGCATCGATGCCTGCAATTCCTGGACCCACACAGCGGCACGCCATTCGACTGGGCGTTCGTGCGCGGCGAGGAAACGATCGAGGTTCCGACCAGCGGACCTCTGACCTTCACCGACCCCAAATCGATGCTGGAGGAATGCATCGCCGGAACGGGTGTCACCCAAGTCATCAGTTGGGGCGTCAGGGAATTGTTGGCGGATGGGGCGCTGATCGATCTCTTTCCGGACTGGCATGGCGAGCTCTTCCCGCTGTTTGCCTTTCACCCGTCGCGCAAGCATCCGCCTGCCAAGGTGCGCGCCTTCGTCGATTTCTGCGTCGAGGTGTGTCGGGAGTTGTAACGAAAGCGTTGGAAATATTTATACTATTCCCGCGCGGAATATCTTTAAACCTGTTGGCGCGCTCCCTACGTCATCTTCCGTTATGTCTATCAAGGCAAAACCGATGTGACATCGTTCACGGCCACGCCACCCCTCACTGGGGACTCGGGACGCGCGGTCATTTCCCCATCCAATGAGCAGCCCAAACGTTCGACTCGCCCTTAGCGCGTCGAGCGTGTCGGTGCGCGATCTCCCCACTTCATCAATCAACACCAACCGGGTGGCCGTCGGGTGAACGAACCCGCGCGCCCATAGGAGAGAAGAAATGGAAGCCCTACAATATCTCGGCCCGATGGAATGGACGGCGATCGAGGTCGCCGTGCTGGTCGTCGTGCTGGCAATCCTGTTCTGGTGGAGCGGTGTGGTCCGCTACATCCCAAACGACAGGCTCGGCATCCTGGAAAAACTATGGAGTTTTCGCGGCTCCGTTAGCAATGGCTTCATCGCGCTCAACCGTGAGGCAGGCTACCAGCCGGAAGTCGTGCGCGGTGGCCTGCACTTCTTCATGCCGTTCCAATATTCGATGCATCGCGCCAATCTTGTCACCATCCCGCAGGGTCAGATCGGCTATGTGTTTGCCCGTGATGGCAAGCCGCTGCCTCCGACGCAGACACTTGCTTGCAACACCGACGCCGACGATTTCCAGGATGTGCGCGGCTTTCTCGAAAAAGGCGGACAGAAAGGACCGCAACGCAAGATCTTGCGTGAAGGCACTTACGCCATCAATCTCGCACAATTCATCGTGCTGACCGCCCAGTCGATCTATTCCGTTAATCTGAGCGTGTCGGAACAAAACCTTTTTTCCAATATGTCCAGCATGATCTCGGAGCGGGGCGGCTTTGAGCCAGTCGTCATCCATAATGCCGAGGACATGATCGGTATCGTCACCATCCATGACGGTCCGGCCCTGCCGGACGGCGAGATCATCGCACCGACCGTCGCCAACGATCCGAACGACCCGAACTTCCACAACAATTTTCAGGACCCGGAGAAGTTTCTCAATGCCGGTGGCTACCGTGGCCGGCAGCTGCAGGTGCTAGCCGACGGCAGCTACTTCCTCAATCGTATCTTCGCGACCGTCGAACTGGTCGAGAAGACGATCATTGACGTTGGCACGGTGGGTGTCGTTGTCTCCTATAACGGCCGCCACGGCACGGATATATCCGGGCAGGCATACCGTCACGGCGAGCTGGTAGAAATCGGCGCACGCGGTGTCTGGTCAACGCCGCTACTGCCAGGCAAGTATGCGTTCAATACCTATGCCGGCAAAATCATCACCGTGCCGACCACCAACTTCGTGCTCAAATGGACGAAGGAACAGTTTGGCGAACACAGGCTGGACGAGAACCTGTCTGAAGTGTCGTTGATCACCAAGGATGCGTTCGAGCCGGTGCTGCCGCTCTCCGTCGTCGTGCATATCGACTATATGAAGGCGCCGCTGGTGGTGCAGCGTTTCGGTGACATCAAGCGGCTGGTCGAACAAACGCTCGACCCGATGGTTTCTGCCTACTTCAAGAATATCGCCCAGACAAAGACGCTGATCCAGCTTTTGCAGGAGCGTAGCGACATCCAGCGCAAATCGGGCGAGGAGATGCGCGAAAAATTCAATACCTACAGCCTTGAGCTGCAGGAAGTGTTGATTGGTACGCCCCGAGCCGCCAATGGCCAGAACAGCATAGAGCAGATCCTGATCCAGCTGCGCGAGCGCCAGATCGCTGTGGAAAAGGTCGAGACTTATAAATTGCAGGAGAAGGCGGCCATTCAGGAACGCACGTTGCGTGAGAAGGAGGCGCTCGCCGAACAGCAAGCCAAGATCACGACGTCGGCGCTTACCATCGAGATCAGCGAGAACGAGGGCAAGGCGCAACTCGCCCGCACCCGCCAGCAGGCGGAAACCATTCAGGTCACTGCCAAGGCGGAGGCCGAGAAGGTGCGCCTCGGCGGCCAGGGCGAGGCCGACATGATCAAGGCTATCGCGTATGCCGATGCCGAACGCATCAAGGCGACCGGTTTTGCGGATGCCGAGAGGGTGCGCGCCATCGGTCTGGCGGAGGCCGAAGCCACCGAAAAGAAGGTCGCGGCCTTCGGCGGCCCGGACTATCAGCTCAACTCGCAGGTTCTCATGCGCTTCGCCGAGGCAATCGAAAATGGCAGGATACCGCTCGTGCCGCAGATCCAGATCGGCGCGACAGGTGGCGAGAAGGGGGCCGCCAATGGCCTTGTCGAGATGATGCTCTCGATGCTCGTCGCCGACCGGGTTGGACCGCAGACCGTACCGGATGAGATCCCGGCACCCGTTGAGGAGGAATGACTAGGGATGGGCCGGTTGTACCGGCCCATTTTGCGCTCTGCCGAAACATACCGCGGCGAGATGCAGGCCGCCTCAGGCAGCCGGTTGCATGGCCGCCCTCAGCAACATGCCGAACAGGTCGCGTGGTTCGTCGGGGTCAGCCAGAAGGTCAAGTTCTTCATAAAGGCCGGTTGCTTGCAACTGGTCGCGCACATAGCGCAGCGCCGAAAAATCCTCGATGGCGAAGCCGACAGAATCGAACAGCGTGATCTGTTTGCCGTCTCGGCGGCCTTGCGCCTTGGCGGCGATCACTTGCCAGAGTTCTGTCACCGGATAGTCGGGATCCAGCTGCTGGATTTCGCCCTCGATGCGTGTCTGTGGCGGGAACTCTACGAAAATGTCGGAGCGCAGCAGGATGTCCTTGTGGAGTTCGGTCTTGCCGGGGCAGTCGCCGCCAACCGCGTTGATGTGGACGCCGGAGCCAACCATGTTGTCGGTGAGGATGGTGGCGCACTGTTTGTCGGCGGTAACGGTCGTGATGATCCCGGCGCCTTCAACCGCTTCCTGTCCGGTTGCGCAGATAGTGATGTCAAATCCCATGCCAGCCAGGTTCTTCGCGCATTTCATCGAGGCTGAGCGGTCGATGTCGTAGAGCCTGAGCCGATCGATGCCGGTCAGCGCCTTGAAGGCGATCGCCTGGAATTCCGACTGCGCGCCATTGCCGATGATGGCCATGGTGCGCGCACCGCGCGGTGCCAGATACTTGGCCGCGACTGCTGAAGTGGCGGCGGTGCGCAGCGCCGTCAGGATGGTCATTTCGGTGAGCAGCATTGGGTAGCCGCTTCCAACATCGGCGAGCACGCCGAAGGCGGTCACCGTCTGCAGGCCCTGGCGCATGTTCTTCGGATGCCCGTTGACATATTTGAAGCCATAGAGGCGCCCATCACTTGTCGGCATCAGTTCGATGACGCCGTCATGGCTGTGCGAGGCGATGCGGGGCGTCTTGTCGAAAAGCTCCCAGCGACGGAAGTCTTCTTCGATGTAGCCGGCGAGCTCGGTCAGGAAGCGCTCGACGCCGATGGCGATCACCAGCTTCATCATGCGGTCGACGCTGACGAAGGGGACGATGTTCAGCTTGGCCGTGGTCATTATCAAAAGCTCCCGGAATGGCTGCGGGTCGGACGGTCCATGATGCGGCGCCCCATCAGGCTCGCCGTCAGGTCAACCATCAGAGTCGCGGTGCGGCCGCGCTCGTCCAGAAAGGGATTCAACTCGACAAGGTCCAGACTGGAGACGAGGCCGCTGTCGGACAGCATCTCCATCACCAGATGCGCCTCGCGGAACGTCGCGCCGCCGGGGACCGTGGTGCCGACTGCCGGCGCGATTGATGGGTCGAGGAAGTCGACGTCGAGACTGACATGCAGCAGCCCGTCTTCCTCCGACACACGCGCCAGGAAGGCGCGCAGCAGCGGCGCGATGCCGTACTCGTCGATGGCGCGCATGTCGTGCACAGTCACGCCCGCCTGATTGAGCGCGCTGCGCTCGGCCGGGTCGACACTGCGCAGCCCCATGGTGCAGATACGCTTGGGGTCGACCGCTGCCGGCAGATCCGGAAAATAGCCGCTGAAACCCGGCTGGCCGCTGGCGTAAGCGAGCGGGACACCGTGCAGATTGCCGCTGGCGGTGGTGTCGAGCGTGTGGAAGTCCGGATGCGCGTCGAGCCACAATACGAACAGTGGGCGCCTGGCCTCTGCGGCGCGGCGGGCGAGGCCCGACACGGTTCCCGCCGAGATCGAATGGTCGCCGCCGAGAAAGATCGGCATGGCGTCCTCGCTCGCCGCGTAGGCGGCCGCGGCAATGGCGGATGTCCAGGCCGATATCTCGGGCAGGGCCTTCAGCGCCAGATTGCCATGCACAAGGCGCCTTGCTGGAAGCGGCTGAACGGCGCCCATGTCCTCGACATCGTGGCCGAGGCCTGACAGCACATCGGCAAGTCCGGCGGTCCTAAGCGCACTCGGCCCCATTTCGCATCCCATCCTGCCTGCGCCGTCCTGCACCGGCGCCCCGACGATTCTGCAACGCATTCTTTTTCCCGCGGCCCAAGTTCGAATGAGCGCGAGAAGATCATGGCGAGCCGGCGATATGAACAGGCAGAATTGGCAATTCGAAAAGCATCGTTTATCGTAATGGCAGCGAAATTGATCAAAATGGTAACCCGTCATGGATGCACTGGACGAACGGCTCGTGACCTTGCTCCGGCATGACGCGCGGCGCAGCGTGTCGGATCTCGCCGTCGATCTCGGCGTCTCGCGTGCCACGGTCAGGGCGCGTATGGAGCGGCTCGAACGGTCCGGCGAGATCATCGGCTACACTGTGGTGCTGCGCGCCGACGCGGTCGATCAGCGCATTCGCGGTATCATGCTCATCGAAATTGAGGGCCATGCCGCCGACCGCGTGGTCCGGGCGCTGGGTGGCTTCCCTGAAGTCTCGACCATCCATACCACCAATGGTCGATGGGATCTGGTGGTTGAACTCGGCACGGCCTCGCTGACTGATTTCGATGCGGTGCTACGGCGCATCCGCCTCATAGCCGGCATAACGGGCAGCGAAACCAGTCTACTGCTGGCGACGCCACGCACGACGCGAGCACGACTGACCTAGCTCTTGCGACGAGCAGAAGGATCGATGGTCTGGTCGCCCTTAGTGTCGCTTTACCATCCGCTAAAACAGCCCTGCTGCACCAAAGACGGTTCACCCGCGCTGCTCCTTTTCGGGCGCTGCCTGCCGACGGAAATTACCTCACCCAGGAGGTTGTTCGCCGGAGCATCCGGAACCCGGCATGAGGATGAAGCCAGGGCTGCCCAGGTGGGTGAGCCGCGTCATCAACGGCTTTGCGCGAACTGTCCGCATTCGTCAACGTGAACTCGGCGCGGCTTGTCAGGCGGCCAAAGGGGGAGATAGAAGCGACTGCGTGCCTGGATTGCGCTTCGCAGGACTGGCCTGTCCCGGATGGCGGCCCTGGCGGTTTCGAGGCAGGCGGCAATGTCCATGGGGCTGCAGCAGCATGACGGTTCGTTACGCGTTCTTCGAAGGCACCATCCACCCGGGTCGGGAGGCCGAGTTCAGGAGCATCGTCCAGGAGCGCCTCATTCCGCTCTGGACGACGTTTCCGGGATGCCAGAACGTTACGGTCTCGTTCGAAGTCGAGCATGACGACGGAGTGCCGTCCTGCCCCATGGTTCTCTCGTTCCATTATCCGGATCTGGAGACCCTGCGCATGTCGCTGCAGTCGGAGGTTCGAACCGTTAGCCGAGGCGTCACTGCCGAGTTGTTGAAGCTGTTCGATGGCCGGATACGCCACCATATTTGCGAGCCTGCGGAAGGGGCCGGTGCCCAGCATGCCTTCGAGGGCGTCGCCAGTCTTGCAATCTGACTTGGGTCGGCTGCCGTTGCGCCAAGTCAGCCGGCGATAGACCAGTCGATGCCGCTCGAGCCTATCAGCCGGGCGAGGTTTTCGCGCTGCTGTGCCATGTGATCGAGGATGATGACCAGCCGGGAATTGTGGTCTTCCGTTGGCCAGGCCGCCAGCGTTTCGGCGGGGTAAAAGGCATCGTGGACCCCGTGCACGACCACCGGCAGGTCCGACCCCACCACGTTGAGGATGCCCTTGAAGCGCAAAAGGGATGGCGCGAACTCGCCAACGAGGCCGGATAGGAAGGCGGTAAGTGCGGCCCAGGCGACCGGATCCCGGGCCTCGAGCGACAGGGTGCCGATGCCGTTGTGCGCATGGGGCGCATGGCGAAGCCGGTCGGGAACGCCGTCGACATCGGCCCACGCTCCGAAGTCTTTCTTGCGGTCATCGTCGGCAATCATGAGACGCTTTGCGTCCACGACACCTGACGTCACGGCGATGACTGGTGCGTGTGGATTGAGTCCCGAGACTTCAGCGCGAACGGCCGCTGTTGTCGTCTCGCTCGCGAGGTCGGTTTTCGTCAGGACGACGAGATCGGCCACAGCGATTTGCTGGCGGGCCTCCTCACGGGTATGGGTCTGGTGCAAGGCGTGCTGGGCATCGACCGTCGCGACCACCGAAGACAGCGGGAAATCGCCGGCAACCAGCGGATTCGTCGCAAGCTCGCGCAAGATCGGCCCGGGCACAGCCAGTCCGGTTGTCTCAATCAACACGCGCCGCAGGTCCAGGCGATCGTCGCCAACCCAACGGCGGCGCAAGGCGTTGAGGCTTTGCGGCAGGTCGGCGCGCATGGTGCAGCACAGGCAGCCGCTGCGCATCAGCACCGTTTCGCCATCGATCCTTTCGATCAGGTGATGATCGATCCCGATCTCGCCAATCTCGTTGATGAACACGGCAGTGCCGCGCATGGCCGGGTCAAGGAGAATGTGCCGAAGCAGGGTCGTCTTGCCGCTGCCGAGCATGCCGGTCAGCAGTGTGACGGGCCAGCGCGGAGGTCCGTCCGGTTCGCTGCTCACGTGGCCCGAATGACGAGGCGCGGTGGCAAAATGATCCGTTCGGGCATTGCCGTCGGATGGGCGATGCGTTGCAGCAGGCGGTGGGCGGCCACCTCTCCGATATGGCTGGTACCGACCGCGATTGTGGTCAAAGGCGGCTGGCTGATTGCCGATTCCGCGACATTGTCGAACCCGATCACCGCCACGTCGCGGCCCGGCTCAAGGTTGAGACGGTAAAGCGCGCTGAGGGCGCCATGGGCAATGACGTCGTTGTGGCAGAGTAGCGCCGTCGGCCGGTTCGGACCGGCCAGCAGCGCCATGACCCTCTCGGCAGCTTCAACGCGAAGGGACGGGCAGGGCATGACATGGGCTGGATTCAGCCCGTGCCGTCGCAGGGCGCCGGTGAAGCCAGCCAAGCGCTCCGCCGAAGCCGAGGTCTGCCGGTCCGCGCCAATGAAGGCTATCCTGGTATGCCCGCGCTCGATGAGATGCTCGGTCGCGAGTTCCGTCCCAAGCCGATAGTCGGCGCCGACATAGTCCGTGGCAGTGCCGGCCACCTGCCTGAGAATCTGCACCACCGGTACACGCGAGCGCTGCAACTCCTCGATGACCTTGCGGTCCGTTCCCTCGGCGGGGCTGAGGATGATGCCGTCAGCGCCCTGTTCGCGCATGCGCTGGATGAAACGCGATTGTCGCTCGGTGCTGTCATTGGTGTTCGCAAGGAAGGTCAGCAGCCCTGCTTCCTCGAGCACGCGCTCGATGCCGGCAGTGAGTTCGGCGTAAAAGGGATTGGTGATTTCCGCAACGACCAGCCCCACCGTCTGCGAGCGCCCTGAACGCATCGAGGCCGCGCCGCGATTGTAGACGTAGCCGAGTTCGGCAATCGCCTCGAGCACCCGCACCCGCGTCACTTCCGCCACCAGCGGGCTCTCGCGAAGCACCAGCGACACGGTCGAGCGCGATACGTCGGCGAAATCAGCGATGTCGCTGAGGGTCACGCGCTGGTCAGCGCTGGCGGATGGCGGGAGGCGGCCATCCATCTGATTCTTCTTGGATCGATCCATAAATTTTTATCGCACAAGGTCAAGATTGGATCAATAGGTCCCAGTTCGTTTGGGGTCAAGCTTTTAGATCGATGCAAAAGTTGTTGCATCCTGCCTGAGGATTTGCAATTGTCGTGCCGGTACCACCCGCGGGATCGGTTCGCCGAGGTGAGGTGGTGTTCAATGGGATGGAGAACGAAATGAACAAGCGCTTTGGACGAGGCGGTCCGGCACTGCGGTGGGGAGGGGTTGCCCTCCTGGCGCTGCAGGCGGCGGGATTCGCCAGCCTGGCTCATGCCGATGACGCCGTGGCGAATGCAAAGGCGGCGGTCGCCAAATATGCCGGCCCGCAGACCACCTGGGAGGGACCGACCAGTGCGCCCGCTCCCGCCAAAGGTATGAAACTGGTTTTCCTGTCGGGTGACGAGCAGAACGACATCTCGCACCTCTATGGTCAGTTCATGAAGGAAGCCGGAACCAAGCTCGGCTGGGACGTGACGGTCATCGACGGCAAGGGCAGCCCGACCTCCTGGCTCTCCGGCTTCAACCAGGCAATCGCGCTGAAGCCCAACGGCATCGCGATCTTCGCCGACGCCGCGAGCCTCAAGGATCCGATTGCCGCTGCCAACAAGGCCGGCATCACGGTGATCGGCATGCATGCCGCATCGCTGCCAGGACCGCAGCCCGATCTCGGACTGTTCGTGAACATCCAGGAAGACCCGCGCGAGATTGGCGCCGCCGAAGCCGACTGGGCGATCGCCGACAGCGACGGGAAGGCCAAGGTCGTCGTGCTGACCCATAACGAGTACCAGATCGCCGAGACCAAATCGAAGGCGACGCGCGACCAGGTCGCCAAGTGCACGACCTGTCAGGTCGTCGAATATGCGAACTCGCCGGCCTCCGAGGCGGCTCAGCGCATGCCGCAGTTGACCACCAGCTGGATCCAGCGTTTCGGGACGCCGCTCTACATCACCTCCGTCGGCGACAACGACTTCGACTTCGCCGTGCCGGTGCTGCGCACGGGCGGGCTCAAGCCGGCTGACGTCAAATTGATCGGCGCGGACGGCAACCGGTCGGCCTATGACCGCATCCGCAAAGGCAATTTCCAGACCGTGACGGTTTCCGAGCCAATCGAGTTGCAGGCCTATCAGGCGGTCGACGAGTTCAACCGCGCCTTCAACAAGCAGGCGCCGAGCGGTTTCGTGCAGCCGCCCTATCTGGTGACGCCGCAAAACGTCGACAAGGAAGGCGGCGACAAGAACAACTTCGTGCCGTCAAATGGCTACAAGGAACACTACCTGAGCAATTGGGGTGTCAAGTAGACTGCTTCGCAACGACAAGCGCGGCGTCGTTCCTTCGGACGACGCCGCGTATTTCTGCAGGCGCGGACCACGGGTTCGCGCGGCCAGCTTGAGTACCGCCCATGCCGTTTGAGCCATCCTCGCCACACCGGGGCGACGAACCGGTGCTTTCAATCACCGGTCTTTCGAAGGCGTTTACCGGAACGCTCGCGCTCGACAATGTCGACTTCGACCTGCGGCGTGGAGAGATACATGCTCTGCTTGGCCAGAACGGCGCCGGCAAGTCGACGCTGATCAAGATCCTTGCCGGTGTTTATCCGGCGCTCGCTGGCGACATCCGTGTCGCAGGCCGCCTGGCCGACCCGATCACCGAGCGGCTGCCGATCAACTTCATCCACCAGGACCTCGGGCTCGTGGACAGCATGAGCGTCGGCGAGAATGTCGCGATCGCCGCCGGCTATTCCCGCCGTCGCGGTTTGATCGACTGGCGTGAAACCGATCGCGCCGCGCGCCGGGCGCTGATGGCAATGGCCAGCGACATCGATCCCGAGGCTCGCGTCGGAACGCTGACGGCCGCCGAAAAGTCGATCGTGGCGATCGCCCGCGCGCTTGCCACGCGCTGCGATATTCTGGTGCTCGACGAGCCGACCGCGTCCCTGCCGGAGGCCGATGTCGGCCGTCTGTTCGAGGCGCTTGCCCGCCTCAAGGCGAACGGGCTCGGCATCATCTACGTTTCGCACCGCCTGGATGAAGTGTTTCGCATCGCCGACCGGGTGACGGTGCTGCGCGACGGGCGCAAGGTCGCGACTGCCGACGTCAGAGATACCGTGCCCGCCCGGCTGGTCGCGATGATCGTCGGGCGGGAGCTTGGCGAGACCGAACTCGTGCCGCCGCCGGCGTCCGTGCGGCCGTTGCTCACGGTGTCGGAGCTGCAGTCGGGACCTGCCGGACCCGTGAGTTTCTCGGTGCCGGCCGGTGAGACGCTCGGGCTGGTCGGCCTGCGCGGTGCGGGCCATGACACCATCGCCCGCGCTCTGTTCGGCGATCGCCCGATCGATGGCGGGACAGTGACCCTGGGTGATCGCCAAATCGCGCCGGCCACCGCGGAGCAGGCAATGGCGGCCGGCATCGGGTTCATCTCGAGCAAGCGGGGCGAGGAGAGCATGGCCGCCTCGCTCAGCGTGCGCGAAAACCTCTACCTCAACCCGACCTTGACGGGGACAAAGCCCTCGGGCTGGATCGATCCGGCGGCAGAGCGCGCCCGTGCCGCAGGCGTTGTCGCTCGCTACTCGATCCGCCCCTCCGACCCGGAACGGGCCATAGCGACGCTGAGTGGCGGCAACCAGCAGAAAGTCATCGTTGCCCGCTGGCTCGAGGGTGCCGTCGATCTGCTCATCCTCGAAGAACCCACGACAGGCGTCGACGTCGGCTCGAAGGCCGAAATCTATGCCCTGATGCAGAGGTCACTCGCCAAAGGCATGGCTGTGCTTTTGGTCTCGTCGGATTTCGAGGAAGTGGCCAAGGTGTGTCACCGGGCGCTCGTGTTCAATCGCGGTAGAGTGGCGGCCGAAATACCCCGCGACCAGTTGACTGTGTCACGCCTGACGGCGCTGGCGGCCGGCGCCGAAACTTTTGAGGTCACAGCATGACTGCACAACTTTCGCAGCGCGGAACCGCGATGGCGCGGGCGACCCGGTTCGTTTCCGTCTGGGGTCTCCTGATTGTCCTCGTCGCGCTTATCGCCCTGTTCTCGGCGCTCAAGCCCGACACCTTCCTCACCTATTTCAACTTCCAGGCGCTCGCCGGCAGCAAATCGATCCAGGCCATCGTGGCGCTCGCCGCGATGATCCCCATCGCCGCCAATCGCTTCGACCTGTCGGTCGCCTTCGTCCTTGGCATCGCCCAGGTGCTGGCGATCGGCCTCCAAGGCATGGGCATACCTTGGCCGGTGGTCGTGGTGCTGATCCTGGCGCTCGGGGCGCTGGTGGGCCTGATCAACGGCTTGTTGGTCACCGTGGTCGGCATCGACAGCTTCATCGCCACGCTGGGTACAGGGACGGTCCTGCTCGGCATCAACCAGTGGTACACCGGCGGCCAGCAGGTGCTGGCCAACCTGCCCGATTCCTTCCTTGCCCTGTCCAGCGTGGTCTACGGCGTGCCGCTGCCGGCGGTCTACGTCCTGGTCATCACCATCGTTCTCTGGGTCGTGCTCGAATTCCTGCCTGTCGGCCGCTTCGTCTATGTGCTCGGCATAAATCCGCGTGCCGCCCAGCTCAACGGCATCTCGGAAAAGAAGTACGTCACCGGAGCGCTGGTCGCTGCCGGCGTGCTCTCGGCATTCGCCGGCATTGTGCTGCAGTCGCAATTGCAGGTCGGCCAGAGTTCGGTCGGCCAGGAGTACCTGCTTCCCGCCTTCACCGCCGCGCTGCTGGGCGCTACGGCCATCAAGCCCGGACGGGTCAATGTCTGGGGTACCGTGCTGGCCGTGGCGGTGCTCGCCGTCACTGTCGCCGGCCTCAATCAACTGGGAGCGCCATTCTTCGTGGAATCGCTGTTCAACGGCGCAACCCTGATCATCGCGGTGGGCCTGGCCGTAACCGCCAGCAAGCGTCGGACCGTGGCGGGCACCGCCGCCGACGCCGCGGCGCGCAGCAGCGCCAGTGTGCCGGCCACGCCTGCCGAGGGAGTAAGCAAATGACCGGCAAATCATCCGACGAACCCGCCGACGCCAGTCCCGCGCTCGGTGCGAACTGGTACCCTTCTCGCTGGGGGGCGAACGACCAGCGCGGCAACGGCAATCTGCAGGGACCGCACAAGGTGATGCAAGCGCTCGCCTTGGCCAGGACCGGAGCGATCGTTTCCCTCGGTCATCGCTATGATGCCCAGATTCCGCTGGCGCCGGGGCGCATCTTTGGCCTGCGCATGCCCGGTGGGCCGACCGGTGGTCCGCATGGCGCCCGCAGCAAGACGGTCTGGAACGACGAGTTCCTGACGACCGAGATCGGCCAGATCGGTACGCACATGGACGCGCTCGGCCATCTCGGCCGGCAGGTCGGCGATGCGGCCGATCACGGCAACATCCTTTTCTACAACGGCAACCCGCTCTCCGAGATCTGGTCGCCCTATGGACTGCGCCGGCTCGGCATCGAGAATGCCCCGATCTTCGTCACTCGCGGGATCCTGTTGGATGTGCAGGCGCTCAAGGAGCGGGTACTCGATCCCGGTGAGGAAATCACCGTCGCCGATCTCAAAGCCTGCCTCGAACGGCAAGGCCTCAGCGAGGCGGCGTTCACTCCCGGCGATGCTGTGCTGGTGCGCACGGGGCATGGCAGCCGCTTCCGCACGGAGGCCGCGACTTTCTACGATGGCGCGCCCGGTCTCGGGCTGGCGGCCGCCGAATGGCTGGCGCCGTTCCAGCCATCGGTAGTCGGAGCCGATAATTTTGCCGTCGACGTGGTCCCGCCGGTCGATCCGGAGGTGTTCCACCCCTGCCATCAGCACTTGATCATGCAGCATGGCATCCATCTGCACGAAGGCCTTGCGCTCGATGCCATCGCGGCGACCGGGGTCAGCGAATTCGCCTATGTGTTCGCGCCGGTGCCGATCGTGGGGGCGACCGGATCGCCCGGCACGCCCTTTGCAATCATCTGATCGGCCCTCTCACGTCCTGGACGCTGTAATGCAGACGCACAAACCTTCGCAGCCGGCCGACGCCTCCGGACGCGCTCCCGAAATCCTTGTTCTGTCGGAGCTTGAGCCCGCCGCCGCCATGGCTGAACTCAACGCCCGGTTCACTTGCTACAACGCCTTCGAAAGTCCGGGACTTGAGGCGCTGATTGCCGCACATGGCCAAACCATTCGTGGTCTTGTGACCACCGGCGGTCGCGGAGCCGACGCACACCTCATCGATCGCTTGCCCGCCCTTGAACTGATCACCGTATACGGTGTCGGTGTCGACGCCATAGACTTCGCAGCCGTGCGCCGACGCGGCATCAGCGTGACAAATACGCCCGATGTCCTCACCGACGACGTCGCCGATCTCGCCATCGGCCTGTTCCTCGCGGCAACGCGGCTGATCGCGGCGGGGGATCGTGCGGTGCGCGCGGGACAGTGGTCGGCGCCGTTGCAGTCGCGGCTTCCGCATAGCACAAGGGGGCGCAAGGTCGGTATTGTCGGCATGGGGCGGATCGGAAAAGCCATCGCCAACCGCCTCGCCGTGTTCGATGCCGAGATCGCCTATTGCAAGTCCAAGCCGGCGAGCGACATTGCGTACCGATATTTTCCCGATCCCGTCTCCCTTGCAGCGTATTGCGACGTGCTGTTCATTGCGGTGCCGGGCGGTGAAGGCACGTTTCGCTTGATAGACCGCACGGTGCTCGATGCTCTTGGTCCCGAAGGCTTGCTGGTGAATGTGTCGCGCGGCAGCGTCGTGGATGAGACTGGCCTGGTTGCAGCGCTCGAATCGAACAGTCTGGGCGCCGCGGCACTCGACGTGTTTGCCGACGAGCCCAACGTACCGGCGGAGTTGCTGAGGTTGGAAAACGTCGTGCTCACCCCTCATATCGGCAGCTTCACCCAACAGACGCGACTGGCCATGGGACGACTGGTGATCGAGAATGCGGACGCATACTTCGCAGGACGTGCGCTTCTTACCCAGGTCGAGTGAGGCCAGCTGGCGAGTTTTATGGTGCCGATATCTATGCCTCGGGGATACGGTTCTGGACGCGCCGGGATCCAGACCTATGAACCGTTCACGGTGACAGCCACCCTGTTCAATTTTCCAAGCTGCCGCCTCAGCATATCGAGTTTGCAGAGTCGGACCGGACAGGGGGCTTGCCACATCGCACAAGTCGTCGATATGAAGGTCAGAAAGCTCGCCGAAGGTCCTGAACCCCGCGATACGTGACCCGCTTTGCATCTCGCCGCGATCGAGTTGGCGCTCAGCATCGATGGCTCAACTCCGCGCACCATCGCGTCGCGAGAACGTCTCGCTTACGTATTGTTCTTTGCAAGAAACTTCGGCCTTGCGCGATTTGATGTTAGAAAAATGAAGCACTATCAAGAACATAGATTGTCTATTGCACCCATGATGGACTGGACGGACCGGCATTGCCGGTTCTTCCATCGTCAGCTGACGAGCCGTGCGCTGCTTTATACCGAAATGGTGGTGGCTGACGCGGTCATCCACGGCGCGCGCGAGAGGCTGCTCGGTTTCGATGTGGTGGAACATCCGGTCGCGCTGCAGCTTGGCGGCTCGGATCCGGCAAAGCTTGCCGAGGCGGCGCGCATCGGCGAAGCCTTCGGCTATGACGAGATCAATCTCAATGTCGGCTGCCCGTCAGACCGCGTCCAGTCGGGCACGTTCGGCGCCTGCCTGATGAAAGTGCCCGATCTCGTTGCCGGTTGCGTCGCGGCGATGAAGGCGGCGGTGACCATTCCCGTCACCGTCAAATGCCGCATCGGCGTCGACGAGCAGGATCCGGAGCCGGCGCTCGATGCGCTGGCTGATGGAGTTTTCGAGGCTGGCGCCGACGCCTTGTGGGTGCATGCGCGCAAGGCATGGCTGGAAGGTCTGAGCCCCAAGGAAAACCGCGACATCCCGCCGCTCGACTACAACAGGGTTTATCGGTTGAAGGCCAGAAAGCCGAACGAATTCATAGGCATCAATGGCGGTATTAAGTCGCTTGAGGAGGCGCGGGCGCATCTCGATCATGTCGACGGCGCCATGCTTGGCCGTGCCGCCTACCACACGCCTGGCATTCTGGCCGGTGTTGACGCCGCCTTCTACGGCGCGAAGCCCGAGACGTTCGATTTCGCCGCGCTGATCGATGCGATGGCGGATTATGTGGCGCGCCACATCGAACAGGGCGGGCGGCTCGGCCATGTCACCCGCCATATGGTCGGGCTGTTCCATGGGCTGCCCGGCGCACGCCGCTATCGCCAGATCCTGTCGACCGACGCAAACCGGCCCGGCGCCGGGCCTGACGTACTGAAGACGGCTTTCGCGGCTGTCGAATTCGGCGGAAGGGCGGCCGAAGCGGCCTGATCTAGAGCAATTCCAGGAAAAGTGTGTAACGGTTTTCCGTCCGGAATTGTGTCAAAACAAAGAGTTAGAGCAGTTCGCCATTTCCGTGAAACGGTGAATTGCTCTAATCCCTGAGGACCATCCGGTCGCCGCGCACGTCGAAGCCCGAAAGCGAGCCGATGAAGTTCATGCCGAGCAGGCTTTGGCTCAGCATGCCGGGGGCTGCGACCATCACCGACATGTCCTTGCGCACGATGCCGCCGATCGCCACCGCGTCGGTTTTGACCGCCGCGGCGCGCGCCATGCCGTTGGCAGTTGAAACCGGTATCGTGTAGTTGAGCACCGCCGGGTTGAAGCCTGCGGCCTGCGCGTCTTCCGATGTCAGCACGGTGCTGGTCGCGCCGGTGTCGACAATAGCCCGAACCGGATTGCCGTTGACCAGGATGCGCGCTTCGAAATGGCCATTGTCGGCCTTGTCGAGCGTCACCGTGGCGTGACCGTCCTCGACGCCAAGCGCCAGCGGACTGCCGGGAACGAGGCCCGCGGTCACCCGGCTGGCGACGTCCTGCAGTTCGTAGCGATACTGGTAGCCGGCGATTAGCGCGAGCACGATTGCCGCCCAGGCGCCGAGGTTGCGAGCCATGTCGCCCCACGGGCGGCCCGAGCGCAGCAGGCCAGCGCCGATGAGGGCGCCGAAGGCGCCAAGCCAGATCAGCCTGCCGAAATCGTAATTCTCGACCCCAAGCGTGCTGCCGGCGGAATCGTTGAGCATGAGCAGGACTGCTCCCACGCCGATCACCGCCATCAGAATCCAGAACAGCCGACTGCTCATCCGTGCCTCGCTAGAGCAATTCCAGGAAAGTGTAGAACGGTTCTTCGTCCGGAATTGCGTTAAAACAATGAGTTAGAGCGGTCCGCCGTTTCCGTGAAAGGGTGAACTCTAGAGTGCGTCGCGTTCGCGGGCCATACGGGTGCGGCGCGTCTCCCGGCGCGGCCGGCGCTCGACCGTTTCCAGCCGGGCCGGCAATTCGGCCATCACACTGCGGCGTGTTTCCGGCGTCATCCCCATCCAGGCGCCGATTTCCTCGCGCGTGCGGCCGCAACCGAAGCAGAAGCCGGTTTTCATATCGATCGAACAGACAAGGATGCAGGGAGATTCGATGACGGTCATGACTTTCGCTTGAGGGATCCGTACGGAATCCGCTCTTTCACCTCCACATGGTGCAACGGCAAAGCCAATGCAAGCCCTCGCGTTCGCGCCTTCCCAGGCCATCTTTGCGGCAATCAAGGCGGATGTTTGCGAGAGGTTGTGCCGATCACGCAACGCGGCTATGCCGCTCACCAACTCCAGGAATGATTGCTCACGACATGACCAGCGCTCTGCCTTTCGATGATTTTCGCAACCTGCTCGACAATCTGCCGGCAGCCGACCTCAAAGCCGAAGCGCGCGTGCGCACACTGTTTGCCAAGGCCGACAAGCCGGCGCATTCACTCGGCCGCATCGAGGACATCGCCGCGTGGCTTGCCGCCTGGAGCGGCCGGGCTCCGCCTGCCGTGACAAGACCGCTGATGGCTGTCTTTGCCGGCAACCATGGTGTTGTCAGGCACGGCATTTCGCCGCGACCGGTGGCGGCAACCGCCAACGCGGTCGAGCTTTGCGCGGCCGGCGGTGCGGCAATCAACCAGATCTGCATCGCCAACGATCTCGGGCTGAAAGTGTTCGATCTTGCCTTGCACATACCGACCGGCGACATCACCGATGACGACGCGCTCGATGAACGCGGCTGCGCGGCCACCATGGCCTTCGGCATGGAAGCGATCGCGGGCGGCACCGATTTGCTTTGCCTCGGCGATCTCGGCGTCGGCAATTCCACCGTCGCCGCCGCGCTGCTTGCCGCACTGTTCGGGGGCAGGGGTGCCGATTGGGTCGGCCCGGGATCCGGCGCCGATGCAGCGATGCAGGCGCGCAAGGCGGAGGTGGTCGATGCGGCGCTGGCCTTTCACGGGGGCCATCTCGAGGACCCGTTAGAGGTGCTGCGCCGGGTCGGCGGCCGCGAGTTCGCGGCGATAGCCGGCGCCATCCTCGCCGCGCGGATGCAGAATATTCCCGTGCTGCTCGACGGCTTCGCGGCAACGGCAGCCGCAGCGGTGCTTTATGTCGCGACCCCCGCAGCGCTAGACCATTGTCTGCTCGCCAGCCTGTCGCCGGAGCCCGCGCACGCCAAGGCCGCCGAGTTGCTTGGCTTCCGCCCATTGCTTGACCTCGATATAAGCCATGGCGAAGGGGCAGGGGCAGCCCTTGGCGCTGGCCTGGTCAAGGCGGCGGCGCTGACCAGTTCAGGCATGGCGGCGGCTGTTCGGGGCTAGGATCCTTGGTCCTCGGCGTATCAACGCCTGAGATTGGGGATGCGATAGACGACTGAGCTGTACTTCGGATTGGAGCGGGTCTCGACGATCGACCCGCCGAGGCCTTCCGCGATTCGCCGGCTCGCCAGGTTCTCTTCGGCGACAGGGTACTCGAAGCAATCGGGATTGAGCTCGTCGGACGCCCACGCCGCCACAGCGGCGACGGCCTCCCGGCCAATGCCGTTTCCATGGACGTCCTGCCTTATCCAAATCCCGATCTCGGGGCAGGCCGTCTTGGCCGCGTGAAGGCCGACAAGCCCCAGACAGCGATCATCCGCCAGTGAACGCACAACGAAATGCAGATCCGATCCGTCAAGGATCGGCGCCAGCCAGGATCGCCATACCTCGGCAAAGGCCGTTGATGATCGAGGTGGTTCCCACTGCATGAAACGGGTGATGGTGGGCGTGATGGCGGCAAAGACCTCGTCAGCGTCGTCTGATATAAACAGCCTAAGGCGAAGCCGTTCCGATCTGATTTCGACGCGGCTTGCATCCCAATCTCCGGTCATTGCGGTCCGCGTTTCTCCTTGAGGCCGAGTGGAGGCAGGTCGCCGGGGTAGCCTAGCGCCTTCGCGCCGCGACCGCGGCCGTCGGCAGTGCAGGCAGTTCTTCCATCACCCGGCTCAGCGGGAAGATGGCGATCGCCTCGGTGCCTTCGCGCAGCTTGGAATGAAGCTCGAACTCGCCACCATGCATGGCGAGCAGGCCTTGCACGATCGGCAGGCCAAGCCCGGTGCCCTGTTCGGCACTCTTGATGGCGATCGAGCCCTGGCCGAAGGCCGAGAGCACGATCGGGATCTCGTCCTCGGGAATGCCGGGGCCATTGTCCTTGATCGAAATGTATTGTCCGCCGCCTGCCGTCCAGCCGACCCGGACACGCACTTCGCCGCCGGTGGCGGTGAATTTTATGGCGTTCGACAAAAGGTTGAGCGTGATCTGCCGCACGGCGCGCTCGTCGGCGAACAGCCGCGGCAATGTCGCTTCGAAATCCTGGATGACCCGGATATCCTTGTTGCGCGCCCTCAGCTCCATCATATGGCAGCAGTCCTCGACGATGTTGAGCAACATCACCGGCTCTTCGTTGAGTTGGTAGCGGCCAGCCTCGATGCGCGACAGGTCGAGTATCTCGTTGATCAGGTCGAGCAGGTGCTGGCCGGAATCATGCACGTCGTGCGCATAGTCGCGATAGGTGGGATTGCTCATCGGCCCCAGCACCTCGTTCGCCATCACCTCGGAAAAGCCGAGAATGGCGTTGAGCGGCGTGCGCAGCTCATGGCTCATCGACGCGAGGAAACGCGACTTTGCCAGATTGGCGTCCTCGGCCCGCCGCCGCGCCTCGTCCGACATCGATTTTGCTGTCTCCACTTCGGCGATCAGCGCGTCCTTTTCGGAGCGGAACGACAACAGCATCAGGGAGAAGCGGTTGAGGTGACGGGCGATATAGGCGAAGAAGGGCAGCGACGCGACGAGCAGTCCGGCCATGATCGCCTCGACCGGCATCCACAGCTTGATCCCGGCATAGGCATAGAGCGCCACCGGCACGGCAAAGGTCGCCAGCAGCGCGCCGCTCAGGGATGAAGCCATCAGAGCGGTCCCGGCCATGGCAAACAGCAGCACGACCGCCTTGATCACCTGGAACTGGTCGACCTCGCAGGCACCGCAGCCCAGCCAGACGAACCAGGCCCAGCCGAGGCCGCAAAGGAAATGGCCGGCCAGGAATTCCCGTTGCGCTTGCAAGGGGTTGAGTTCGGAAGCTTCCGTACGCTCAATCCGCCGCGCCATGAAGACGACGATCGTATAGGAGGTGAGCGTGAACAGCGCCCAGAGCCCGATCTCGTTGCCGATTCCGGTGAGCCGGCCGACTGCTGCGATTGCCAGGACGAGCAGCGGGATGACCACGGCGCCGCTTGTCATGGCGCGCGCGTGGAGTTTTAGCAGTTCGCGGTCGAAATCGGGATTGCCGGCCTGTTGCGAAAGACGGTCGCGCGTCTTGCGCACCGCGCGCGCCACATCGCTGTTGCGATGGGGTTTCCTGCGGTCCACAATGAACTTGTCCGCTGTGTTCGAGCGTTGCAAGGGCATCAAAAACTTCGATTTATACGGGCAGCGGTTTCAAGGTGTTAAGCTACGTTCGAATGATTAACCAACCGTTTGCCATATGAGTCGTTCATGGTCGCCAAGATCGCGCCGGCGGTACGCGGCGCCGCCCCCGAGAAGCCTGTGGCGCAAAGTGCTGGACTACGGGCTGGCCACCATCATTCTGGGACTGCTGATGCTGCTGGCGGCGCGCCTCGATCGGGTGGAAACGCCACAGACGCAAGGTGCCGCCATCATCAATGACGGCGATTCCATCACACTCGGCACCGAGCGCATCCGCATGCGCGGCATCGATGCCCCGGAATACACCCAGACCTGCCGCAGGAACGGTGCGGATTATGCCTGTGGCACGCTGGCGCGCCAGGCGCTGGTGCGCCTGATTGCCGGCAGGCCGGTCACCTGCAGCGGCTGGCAGCGGGATCGCTATGGCCGGCTGCTTGGCGACTGCAAGGCCGGCGGCACCGATCTCAACCGCGCCCAGGTCGAGGCGGGCTGGGCCGTTGCCTTCGGCGACTACGAAAGTGAGGAAGCGACTGCCCGCGTGGCAAAGGCCGGTATCTGGGCAGGTACGTTCGACCAGCCGCAGGACTGGCGCGACAGCCATCACGGCGAGGTCGTGGAGCGAAAGCACGGTACACTGGCGTCGATCGGCGATGCCGTGCGGGAGATTTTTCGCTTCTGGTGACGCGCATTGGCTCAGAAGGAAAAGGGAGGATCGAATGAAACTCTATGACGGCGGCCGGGCGCCCAATCCACGGCGGGTTCGCGTTTTCCTCGCCGAGAAGGGGATCGCTGTTCCTCTGGTGTCTGTCGACATGGGCGCTTTCGAGCACAAGGGCGAAACGGTTAGCTCTCGCAATCCTTTGCAACGCCTGCCGGTGCTGGAGCTTGACGATGGCACCGTCATCACCGAATCCGTCGCCATCTGCCGCTATTTCGAGGAATTGCACCCCGAGCCGGCCCTGTTCGGACGCGGCGCGCTCGGCAAGGCACAGGTCGAGATGTGGCAGAGACGGATGGAGTTCAACCTGCTCAGCTGCGTCGCCCAGGCCTTTCGCCACGTCCATCCGGCCATGAAGGACTGGGAAACTCCGCAGATCCCCGAATGGGGCGAGGCCAACAAGCCGAAGGCGGTCGCATTCCTGAAAATCCTCGACGACGAGCTGGCGAGCCGGGAATTCGTCGCCGGCGACAGCTATTCGATTGCCGATATCACCGGCCTGATCGCGATCGATTTCATGAAGCCGGCACGCATCAAGGTGCCGGAAGAATGCGCCAATGTGCTGCGTTGGCATCAGGCGGTCTCCAGCCGGCCGAGTGCCGCCGCTTGAGTGTGGAACTGGACAGTTTTGCAGAGGAGGTCCGGGCCTGCCGCATCTGTGTCGAAAACCCTATCGGCAAGCCGCTGCCGCATGAGCCGCGACCGGTGCTGCGGCCATCGTCCAGCGCGCGCATCCTCATCGCCAGCCAGGCGCCGGGAACCAAGGTGCACCTGTCGGGCATGCCGTTCACCGATGCTTCGGGCGACCGCCTGCGCAGCTGGCCCGGTGTGACCAGCGACGAATTCTACGACATCGAGAAATTCGCCATCGTGCCGATGGGCTTCTGCTTTCCCGGCCAGGACGCCAAGGGCGGCGACCTGCCGCCTAGGCGCGAATGCGCGCCGGCCTGGCGCACGCCCTTGATGGCCTTGATGCCGCGGATCGACCTGGTGCTGACGATCGGCATCTATGCGCAGTCCTGGCACATGGGTGCCGCGCGCCGACCCTCGCTGACGGAAACGGTGATGGACTGGCGCGCCATCTGGGAGAATTCCGTCGGAGCGAAAGTGCTGCCGCTGCCGCATCCATCCTGGCGCAACAGCGGCTGGCTGAAGCAGAATCCGTGGTTTGAAATGGAATTGCTGCCTTTCCTGCGCTCGGAAATCCGCTATCGCATCGGCTAGGCATTCTGCAAGAAATCACTCGCTTTCGTGGCGATTGGCAGAATTTCTTTCTTGTGAAAGCCTCGAATAAGAGGGAATATAGACAAACTATTCCCCTAGGAGCCTCTAATGGACCGCCTTGACCGAAAGATCCTACGCCTCCTTCAGGAGGACGCGACGCTCGCGGTGGCCGATGTCGCCAAGAAAGTCGGCCTGTCGACGACGCCCTGCTGGCGCCGCATCCAGAAGCTCGAGGAAGAGGGCGTCATCAAGCGGCGCGTCGCCATTCTCGACCATGAGAAGGTCAATGTGCGGGTCACCGTCTTCGTCTCGATCCGCACCAACTCACACAGCCATGAGTGGCTGCGGCGGTTTTCCGAGGTCATCCAGGAGTTTCCCGAGGTGGTCGAGTTCTACCGCATGAGCGGCGACGTCGATTACCTGCTGCGCGTCGTCGTGCCCGACATCGCCGCCTACGATGCCTTCTACAAGCGCCTGATCGCCAAGATCGAGATCCGTGACGTGTCGTCGTCCTTCGCCATGGAGCAGATCAAGTACACGACCGAAATCCCGCTCGACTACATGGTGCTGGACAAGGAATCGGGTGCCAACGCCGCCTGAGCGCGATCAATTCTTCTTCTTGTTGAGGAAACTCCAGGGCGAGTTCACCGGCAGCGTAACGGTGTCCGGCACGGTGTCGACACCGACTACATCCGCTTTGCGCACGGTGTAGCCGGACTGGATGACGCTGACGCCGTCGAGAATGAACAGCTGGCTCTTTTCCATGTCCGGCTTCAAGGCGCCGGTGACGGCGACCGACTGGTAGGCTTGCGACATCTTGTAAGGATGGGCAGGCGTGACCAGCACGATCTGGTTGGGCGGCGGTGTCGGCATGTGGCTGCATGCGCCCGTCCACGGCACCAGCAGGAACTGATAGACAAGGTCGCCGTCACGATCGACCGGCAATGCATAGCCGGCTAATTGTATGGTCTTATCCTGCAGATCGAGGGACAGCGTCTCGCCATGATCGGGCAATTTTGCCGCGATCATCGGCAGCCCGGCGTCTTCGGCAACCGCCTGGGTCGCGGGGCGCAAATCCTTCCAGAAGATGTGCATCGTCTCGGCCGAGGCGCCGGCAGCGGTGAGAGACAGCGCGGCCGCGAGCGCCAGGATTGATTTGAGGTGGATGCTCATGCCGCTTCCTTTGCAGGCGAGTAAAGACGCCGGGACCAATGGCGTCAATGCTCGAGCCGCATCACATGTCGGCGAGGGCCGCGCTCGTCTCGCGGAAGCTGTCCGTCAGCCTTTTCTGGCGGCGACCCGCTCGAGCGTTTTGGCATTGGTCAATTCTCTCACCGCATTCTTGCCGTTCCAGCGTGCCGTCTTGTCGGGTGATCGCGCGAGCCTTTCGGCGACGGCAAGGGCAGCGCCGTGCATCTCCATCGATCGCTTGCCGATCGAACGAAGCGCCCAGTTCACAGCCTTCTTCACGAAATTGCGGCCGTCGGTGGCGTGCGCTTCGATGATCGGCAGGAAGGCAAGAAAAGTTGCCTCCGGCTCTTTCTTTCGGTGGACGACGGACCATGCCATCATGGCAAAAGCCGTGCGTCTAACGAATTCCCGTTCATCAGCCGCGAACTCGCCTATCAGGTCTTTCCAGGCGTCCGTGTCGACGAAGAGATCAGACACGCCATCGACGATATCCCAGGAGTCGAAACTCGACGCCCATTGCCTTGCATCCGCTGCGGAAAACCGCTCTGGGTCGGCCGTGACGGAAGCGATGAACTGCGCCTCCATGATGCCTGACTCCCACAGCTCAAAAGCGCGCTCGTGGTTGCGTTTGATCTTGCGGGCAATCTGCCGCTGAACGCCATGCGGGATTCCAAGCGCCCGGTCGATCTTGATACCGTAGCGCAGCATGCCAAGGCGATTTTCCTCCGAACCGATCGAGCGCAAATGCGCGATGATTTCGCCGGCACTGGATTGGGGCGACAGCTCGGCCATCCCAGCCTACTTCTCCAGGCGCGCCAGCAGCGAGGACGTGTCCCAGCGCTTGCCGCCCATCGCCTGCACATCCTTGTAGAACTGGTCGACAAGCGCCGTCACCGGCAGCCTGGCAGCGTTGCGGTCGGCCTCCGCCAGGCAGATGCCGAGGTCCTTTCGCATCCAGTCGACGGCGAAGCCGAAATCATATTTGCCGGCATTCATCGTCTTGTGCCGGTTCTCCATCTGCCAGGAACCGGCGGCACCCTTGGAAATCACCTCGATCACCTTCTCGATGTCGAGCCCGGCCTGCTTGCCGAAATGGATGCCTTCCGACAGTCCCTGCACCAGTCCGGCGATGCAGATCTGGTTGATCATCTTGGTCAGCTGGCCGGCGCCTGCCGATCCCATCAGGCCGACCATGCGGGCATAAGCGTCGATAACAGGCCTCGCCTTGTCGAAAGCATCCTGATCGCCGCCGACCATGACGGTCAGCACGCCGTTCTCGGCACCGGCCTGGCCCCCGGAGACCGGCGCGTCGAGAAATGAGAATCCGCCAGCTTGCGCGGCGGCCGCCAGTTCACGCGCGACCTCGGCCGATGCCGTGGTGTTGTCGATGAAGACCGAACCTGTCTTCATCGATTTGAAGGCGCCTTCCGGACCTGTCGTCACCGAGCGCAGATCATCGTCATTGCCGACGCAGGAAAAGACAAAGTCCTTGTCCTTGGCTGCCTCTGCCGGGGTCAAGGCAAAGCCGCCGCCATGCTGGCCGACCCATTGCTCGGCCTTGGCCTTGGAGCGGTTGTAGACGGTGACGTCATGGCCACCCTTGTTCTTCAAGTGACCGGCCATTGGATAGCCCATCACGCCAAGACCGAGAAATGCCACAGATGCCATAAGCTTGCCCTTCAGAATGGAAATTTGCTGCGCAAGCTCTAGGCCCTGCGCTCAATTCGTCAAGACGCGCGTGGTCCGATCGGCTGGCACAGCAGAGAACGGATCAGCGTTTCAGGTGGATGGTGATCCGGCGCTCGATCCATTCGATCGCATGGCGCAACAACTCGACCATCACAAGATACACCAGGGCGACCCAGATATAGGCCTGGATGTCGAAGGAATTGGCGAAGGCGAGTTTTGCATTGCCCATCAGATCGTAGACGGTGATGATGGCGACGATCGCCGAAGCCTTGACCATCAGGATCAGCTCATTGCCGTAAGGCCGCAAGGCGACGATCAGGGCTTGCGGCAGGATGATCTTGCGCAGCGTCTGCAGTTTGTGCAGGCCGAGCGAGGCAGCCCCTTCCCATTGGCCCCTGTGCACGCTTTCGATGGCGCCGCGCAGGATCTCGGCCTGGTAGGCGGCGGTGTTGAGCGCAAAGGCGAAGACGCCGCAGTTGAAGGCGTCCTTGAAAAAATCCCAGAGCCCGATCATCTGGAGTTGCGGTCGGAACGACCCCAGCCCGTAATAGACCAGAAATGTTTGAACCAGCAGCGGCGTGCCGCGGAAGAAATAGACGTAGCAATAGGCAAGACCGGACAGGATCCGGTTCCTGGACATACGCCCGTAAGCGACAGGCAAGGACATAACGGCGCCAAGCACCATCGAAATGGCGACCAGCGACAGGGTGACGCCAAGTCCGCGCATATAGGCCGGCGCATATTTGGCGAAGAAGGGTGCGTTCCAGGCAAAGAAGAGGTAGGCGACGATACCGAGGCCGAAGGCTACCCACAGGCAGACCAGCGCGTAGCCGACGACGCGGCTTCGCGGCCAGCCGCGGGCCCGCGGTGGTGGCCGTTCGACCAAGGTGGCCGTGGCGCTCATCGTTGTGCCTCCCGTTTGCCGAGCGAGCGCAAAATGGCGCTGGTGGCGAAGGATGACACGATGGCCAGAGCAAGAAAGACCAAGGCCGCCACACCGTAAAACAGGAAGGAATGCTTGGTCACGCGAGCGGCCACGCCGGCGTTGCGCAACGTCTCTGCCAGACCGACGACCGACACCAGCGAGGTGTCCTTCAACAGGCTGAGCCAGCAATTCTCGAGGCCGGGAAACGCAATGCGCAACAGCTGCGGCAAGATCACCAGGCGCATTGTCTGCGCATAGGAAAGACCGATGGCATAACCACCCTCATACTGGCCTTTCGGGATGGCACGGAAGGCCGAGAGGAAAACCTCGCTGGCATAGGACGAAAAGATCAGCGCGAGCACGATCATCCCGGCGACGAAGCTGTTGACGTCGATGGTCGCGTCTGGACGGAAATATCGGATGAGGTGCTGCAGCAGGATCGGCACGCCGAAGAAGAACAGGAAGAGCGTCACCAGTTCCGGTAAGCCACGAAAGACCGTGGTGTAGATATTGGCGGCGACGCGCAGCGATGGCTCTTCGGATTGTTTGCCGAGCGCAATGAAAAAGCCGATCGTCAAACCAATGGGGAGCGTCGCCAGCGCAAGCAGAACCGTTACAATGACGCCATAGGCAATATCGTCACTCCAGCCATCGGGTCCCCAACTGAGAAGTGTCCATATGCTTTGGGCTGGCATTGACGGATCTTATCTCCACGGCATTTCCAGGACGACGAATAGAAAGACGGCGGAGATTGCCCCGCCGTCTTGGCCGTATTGATCAGGACTCGGCGCCGTAGACGTCGAACTTGAAGTACTTGTCGTTGATTTCCTTGTACTTTCCATTGGCGCGGATGGCGTCGATGGCCTCATTGAGCTTGTTGACCAGGTCGGTCTCGCCCTTACGTACGGCAATGCCGGCGCCCGGCCCGAAGATATCGACCGGCTGAGGCGACGGCTGGCCGAGAATCTTGCAGCAGGCGCCATCAGGCGAATCCAGCCACTGCTGCAGCACGACAATATCGTCCTCGATGGCGTCGAGACGACCATTGGCAAGATCTGCCTGCTCCTCTGGGCTGCTCGGATAGCCCTTCACGGTGCTGTCGGTGTAGGTCTTTGAGGCATAGTTGAAATGGGTGGTCGTGGTGGCGACACCGACGGTCTTGCCAGCGAGATCTTCCTTGGTCACGCCCTTCAGGGTCGAGTCTTTCGGCACGGCGAGCGCCGACGGCGTGTTATAGTATTTGTGCGAGAAGTCGACCTTCTCCTTGCGCTCCGGCGTGATCGACATCGAAGCGACGATGGCGTCGAACTTGCCGGCCTGGAGTGCCGGAATGATGCCGTCCCAATCCTGGGCGACGAAGGTACACTTGACCTTCATCTGATCGCAAAGTGCCTGGGCGATGTCGATGTCGAAGCCGACGAGCTTGCCGTCGGAGGTCAGGTTGTTGAAAGGGGGGTAGGCGCCTTCGGTGCCGATCCGCAGGGTCTTCTCCTGGGCCTGGGCTACGCCGAGCGTCAGCAGCGCAGCCGATGCGGCGAGCGCGATACGCAGTGCAATACGCATGATAGTCCTCTCTTTATGGTCCCGGCCGTCGTTCCGAACGGCTCTGTGGGGCGGTGCTTTTTGACCGCCCGCTGAGGCGATACTCCCACTCTTTCCAAGAAAAAAGCAACTGCAAAACCACCGAAATCGGTAATGGCGTTCTGCCGTTAGGTTACATCTCAAGCAACGAGGCCGGTGGCGCGCTCGATGAAGTCGACTATCGATTTTACGTCGTCGAGGTCGAATGCCGGCAGGCTCTCGTCGGTGACGGCGAAATCCGCGGCGATGGCGACAATATTAGGATCATCAGCCGAAAGCGGCGCCCGGTCCTTCGCTTCCAGCCGCCGCGTTTCGATCTTGCGGTGGGATTCGCGCTTGTAGCCTTCGATCAGCACGATGTCGCATGGGGCGAGCCGCGAGAGGATGCCCTCCAACGGCGGCTCATCCTCGCCGCGCAACTCGTGCATCAGCGCCCAGCGATTGCCCGACACGATCGCCACCTCGGTGGCGCCGGCCTGCCGATGGCGGAAACTGTCGGCGCCGGGCTTGTCGATGTCGAAATCATGATGGGCATGTTTGACCGTCGAGACCTTCCGGCCGCGCCGCACAAGCTCGGCGACCAGCTTTTCGGTCAGTGTGGTCTTGCCGGAGTTTTTCCAGCCGGTGATGCCGAAGACGCGTCTATTCATGATGTCATGCTCTGCAACAGGCGCCCGGCCTCGGCAAGATCGTCCGGCACGTTGATGTTGAAGAAAGGATCGAGTCCCGCGGATTGCAGGACCGGGAATTCCACCTCGACATGGCCATGGCGCTCGATGAAGGTCGAAACCCGCCTGTTGTCCTCAACGACCAGGAAATGCCGCAGCGCGTCGCGACAGTCGGTTGGCCACAGCGCGAAGGTCGGGTGCCGCCTGCCGGCCGAAGAGGCGACGGCTATCGAACCGGGATGTTCGCCGGCAGCGGCTGCCAGGCGGTCGACCAGATCGAGCGGCAGGAAAGGCGTGTCGCCGGCAGCGGTAACGACCGCCTTGCATGGCGTGCCGGCTATAGTCCATTCGAGGCCGGTCAGAATGCCGGCAAGCGGTCCGGCAAAGCCTTCCACAGTGTCGGCAAGCACAGGCAGTCCAAACCGGGAAAAGCGTTGCGGATCGCCATTGGCGCTCAGCGCCAGCGTTTCAATTTGTGGGCCAAAGCGCGACAGGACCTGGTCAAGCACGCTGCCGCGGCCAAGCGGCAACAGGCTCTTGTCGCCGCCTCCCATCCGCCTCGACTGGCCACCGGCCAGGACGATCCCTGCAATATCTCGTCTCATGCATCGAGCCTGTACGCCAGCCGGCGGAAATCACAAGACCTGGCTAAATTCCATCCGGCGCCATGGCCGGCCCGGTGGTTTCGGCGACAATCCGTCGCCGACCGACCACCCGCTCGCGATACAGCGCATAGAGACCCGAACAGACGACGATTGTTGCGCCGACAATCATCGGCATGTCCGGTATGTCGCCGAAGACGAACAAGCCAAGCAGGATGGACCAGAGGAGTGCTGTGTAGCGGAACGGCGCGATGAAGGAGATTTCGCCCGAGCGCATCGCCATGATGATGAATTGATAGCCGATGAGCACCAGCACCGCCGCCAGCGCCAGCAGGGCGGTGCTCTTGCCGGTCATCGGTGTCCAGCCACCTATCGGCGACAACAGCACCGCGCCGACGACGGTCATTGCCAATGCGGTGGCGGTCGAGACCAGCATCGTCGGTACGGCTTGGGGGATGCGCTTGGTGGCGAGGTCACGCACCGTGCAGCAGGCGACGCTGGCCAGCGCCCAAAGGGAATAGAGGCTGAAGCCGTCGAAGCCCGGCCGGACGATGATCAGCACGCCGACAAAACCGATGGCGATCGCCAGCCAGCGCCGCCAGCCGACCTTTTCGCCGAAAAACAGCGCGGCACCCATCGTCACCGCAAGCGGCAGCGCCTGAAGGACGGCTGAGACACTGCCGATCGGCAAATGGGCAAGCGCCACCAGGAAGGACACGGTGCCGCCCGCTTCGCCCAGGACACGCATTGCCACCAGCGGCTGCAGCATCAAGCGCGGCCGCGAAAGCGCGCCGCGTTGCCAGGCCAGCAGGCCGACGAAGAGCGAGGCGAATGCCCCTCTGATCAGCATGACCTGCGCCATGTTCATCGATTGCGAAGAGTATTTGGTGATGGCGTCGTTGAGCGTGAAGCCAACCATCGCCACCATCATGAACAATGCGCCGCGAAGATTTGGAGAAAGGGGCAAGACATCTACCGGTTGCTTGGGCAAGCAAGCCTGTAACAGCCCGCCACGAAACAGCAACGGCAAAGGGCTGGGCCAGGACCGGGGCATTTGTCAACGCGGGCGTGAAATCACGTCCTGGATTCGGCACTACGCCGGCCGGGAGGCGGCTCCGCCTCCCGGAAGCTGTATGGCCTCGGCGATGTCTATTTCTTCGGCGTCAGGATCTCGGTGCCGTTGCCTTCCTTGCCGGCGATGGTCCACAGACCATGCAGCCCGACCGGGAGGCGGCTCCGCCTCCCGGAAGCTGTACAGCCTCGGCGATGTCTATTTCTTCGGCGTCAGGATCTCGGCGCCGTTGCCTTCCTTGCCGGCGATGGTCCACAGACCACGCAGCGACCCGTCATCCTCGACCTTGTAGACAACGAGGCCGATATCCTTGCCCATGACGTAGCCGGCGGAGAACGCGTCGTCGTTGCGCATGCAGATGCCATCCGAGGAAGAGCCGCCCGTCTCCCAGTGGATCGTGCAGGTCGTCCCGCTGGTCAGCGTGATGGTGGCTTCGCCATCGTATTTCGATCCGTCGAAATTGGTGCCGGCGACGGTATAAGTGCCGCCGATCGACTGGGCAGCCGCGGGCAGGGCCGTGAGGCCAAGCAATGCAAGAGAAAGAATGAGTTTGCGCATGATTTATTCCCCCTGTGAGCGACGATTCCGCTGCTGGGAAAGCTAGGCCGGAACATGCTGGCGGTAAATCGGGCAACCGTTTGCGGATCAGACTTTTTTTGGGATGTGACCGAAAATGCTCATGGTCCCTTGAGGCTGCCGGCGATCGGCCCAATCAGAGGGTCGTATTTCGACTTCAGGGCCGGCGGGTAATCGATCCAGACCGTTCGAATGACGCCATCCTGGCCGAACAGACGTCGCTCGTAAAAGACCTTACCGTCCTTCATGCCCGACAGCACCGCCCAGTTCTTGCCGGCCTTGCTGTAGGTGATGGCGTAGCCGGGCTCTTTGCTCGCTTTCTCATCCGCGACAAAGCCTTTCGGCGTGTCGTCGTCGACGTTGAGGATGCCGGAGCAGGTCAGGCTGGCGCCATCCGCGCTCAGCCAAACCTGCCCGTCGCCATTGTCAGGTTCAGGCTGACGATCGGTGAAAATTTCGTCGGGAAAGGTGCAGACGGTGCCAAAACGCTCGTTCACATAGGTGGACGGCGCGGCGATCGCGTTGGTCGCCGCAATGATAACGACAGTTGCCAGGAACGAAGAACGTCGCCGCATGCTCGCCTCCAAGCCAATAGAGCCAGAAGCGATGTTGCATGAATCTTCGAAAAAATCAGCCGCCAGTCACGCTCATATGCCGTGACACGGAGGGACGGCGGGTGCGGCGGTCGATGATGAAGTCGTGGCCTTTCGGCTTGCGGCCGATGGCTTCGTCGATCGCGTCGGCGACCAGTTCGTTGCCTTCGGATGCGCGCAAGGGCGTGCGCAGATCGGCCGCATCTTCCTGGCCGAGGCACATATAGAGCGTGCCGGTGCAGGTCAGCCGGACGCGGTTGCAGCTTTCGCAGAAATTATGCGTCATCGGCGTGATGAAGCCGAGCTTGCCGCCGGTCTCGGCGACGTGGACGTAGCGGGCAGGGCCGCCGGTCTTGAAGGGGATATCGGTCAGCGTGAACTGGCGCTCCAGCGAAGCGCGCAGCAGCGACAGCGGCAGATACTGGTCGGTGCGGTCGGCATCGATCTCGCCCATCGGCATGGTTTCGATGACCGTCAGATCCATGCCGCGGCCATGCGCCCAGCGCATCATATCGGGCAGTTCGGCGTCGTTGAAATCCTTCAGCGCCACCGCGTTGAGCTTGACCTTCAGCCCGGCTGCCTGCGCGGCATCGATGCCTTGCATGACTTTGTCGACATGGCCCCAGCGGGTGATTTTGTGGAACTTGTCGGCATCGAGCGTGTCGAGCGAGACGTTGATGCGCTTGACGCCGCAATCGGCGAGCTCGGCGGCGAAGCGCGACAACTGCGAGCCGTTGGTGGTCAGCGTCAGTTCTTCCAGCGCGCCGCTGTCGAGGTGGCGCGACAGCTGGCGCACCAGATGTATGATGTTCTTGCGCACCAGCGGCTCACCGCCGGTGAGGCGCAGCCTTTTGACACCTTTTTCGATAAAGACGGTGCAGAGCCGGTCCAGCTCTTCCAGCGACAACAGGTCCTTCTTCGGCAAGAAGGTCATGTCCTCGGCCATGCAATAGGTGCAACGGAAATCGCAGCGGTCGGTGACCGACACGCGCAGGTAATTGATCGTGCGACCGAAGGGGTCGATCATGTCCATGCTTCAAGCGCTTCCCATAGCAGTGAGGCGGCTTCGTTATATACTGCTATGTGATACGAAGCAGCCCACCATTCAAGATACCGCTTCTCGATCTTTGGTAACATCCCCGGGCCGACATCCCATGTCGGCCGGTTTCATCGGGCCTTTTCCCATTCGGCGAAGCGGCGTAGGGAAGGGCAATCGATACGGGATCAAACAGAGCATGACCGCACCAAAAGAACTCAGGGTCTCCAAGGACCGCAAGCTGCTGTCGGTCACCTTTCCCAATCACCATCCATTCGAATTGCCGGCGGAGCTGTTGCGCGTTGCCTCGCCATCGGCCGAGGTGCAGGGTCATTCGCCCGAACAGCGGGTGACGGTTCCCGGCAAGCGCAACGTGGCGATCCTGAAGATCGAGCCGGTCGGCAACTATGCGGTGCGCATCACCTTCGATGATTTCCATGACACCGGCATCTTCACCTGGAATTACCTGCACACGCTCGGCCACGAGAAGGACGAGCGCTGGAATGCCTACCTGGCGGAGCTTGCGGAAAAAGGCTTGAGCCGCGACCGCTAACCCGACGTCGTAAAGGCGTCACACATCTGGAGTAGCGCCGGCAAAGGTTCGGAGACAAAGAAGATGTCGCTCATCACCACGGTCGAACAGCTGGAAGCGCTCTACGGTGTTCCAGGCGAAGCCTCGCTGGTCAAGGAACTCGACCACGTCATTCCCGAATATGCCGCCTTCATCGAGGCCTCGCCCTTTGTCGCGCTTGCCACAAGCGGCCCGGAGGGGCTGGACTGTTCGCCGCGTGGCGACCTCGCCGGCTTCGTGCGTATCGTTGATCCGAAAACAGTGATGATGCCGGACCGGCGTGGCAACAACCGCGCCGATTCGCTCAAAAACATCATCAAGGATCCGCGTGTCGGCCTGCTGTTCCTGGTGCCGGGCTCCGGCACGACGCTGCGTATCAACGGCCGGGCGCATATCACCACGGATGCAGCGCTGTGCGCATCGTTCATGGTCGACGGCAAGCCGGCGCGCTCGGTCACCGTCATCGACGTCGATTCGGTGTATTTTCAGTGCGCCCGCGCCATCGTCCGCTCGGAGCTCTGGAACCCAGCCAGGCATGTCGACCCGAAATCGCTGCCGACGCCGGGACAGATCTTGGAAATCACCAGCCGCAAGAACATCGACGGCGATGCCTACGACAAGGAATGGCCGGAGCGGGCGAAGAAGACGATGTGGTAGCCGGTGCACCTTGGTGCTAGGCTTCCTTCAGCACCTCATAGATCTTGCGCATCTGTTCGCCGATCATGTCGCATTGTTCCGGTGTCGACTGGCTCATCGCCTTCTCGATCAGCGCCATATGCACTTTCAGCGCCTGCATCAGCAGCGTCTCGCCGGCTTCGGTGAGGGCAAGCCGCAGGATGCGCTTGTCCTTCTCATCGCCTTCACGGCGCAGCAGGCCGCGCGTCTCCAGCTGCGGCAACAGCATGGTGATGTTGGAGCGGCCGACGAGCAGCTTGCGGGCCAGGTCGTGCTGCGACATGCCGGGATGGCGATAGAGGTTCATCAGCACGTCGAGCTGCGCCGGCTTCAGGTCGAGCGGCGCGAGTTTCACCGCCAGCGTGCGCTCCAGCACATGGCAGGCGCGCGCCACCGCGACCCAGTTGCGAAAACGCGGGTTGTCCCAGGGTAGCTCTTGTTTATTGTTCATCTTTGAACTATTATGTTCATGCTTGAACGTATGGATGGATTCTCACTATGGCATCAATCGGGCTGAAGGTCATCCGGAGCGTATTTGGTGCGGCCGAACATATTGCGCCACGCATCACCGGGCGCGCGGCTTTCGAACTGTTCTGCCGTACGCCGAGCGCCAAAGCGCTGACCGACGGTGAGCGCCGCGCCATCGGCCGTGCCGCGGAGTTCATGACCGAGGCGCGCCATCATCGGCTGAAGACGGCGACCGGCTGCGTCATGGTGCACGAATTCCGGCCGGAGCCGGGCAGGGCGGCTGCCGGCACCGTGCTTGTCGTTCATGGCTGGCGTTCGCGCACCGAGTATATGCGCGCCTTGATCGAGGGCTATCGTGCGGCCGGCTACAGGGTCGTTTCCCTTGACCTGCCGGGCCACGGCCAATCACAGGGCCGACACCTGAACATGGTCAACGCTGTCGAGGCTGTAAGGGTCGCCGGCGAATGGTTCGGTCCGTTTGTCGCGGCCGTGGGTCATTCCTTCGGTGGAGCCGTTGCCGCCAATGCTATTGCCGGTTCGGTCAAGAACATCCCGCCGCTGGCGGCAGGACGTCTTGTGCTGATCGCGGCACCCAGCTCCTTGCCGGCGATCTTTGCCGACTTCAGCCGCATGCTCAATGTCGGGCCGCGTTCGCAGGTCGCAATGGCGGAGCGTGTCGAACACCTGTCCGGCCGGCCGCTGCACGAATTCACCGGCGACCGCCAACTCGCCCAGGCGCCCGTGCCGACCCTGGTCATTCACGCGCCTGATGACCGCGAAGTGCCGGCCGATCATGCTAGACGCTATGCCGGTGCTGGCGATCACGTGAGGTTGCATTGGGCGGACGGGCTCGGCCACCGACGCATTCTCGCGGACAAAGGCGTAGTCGAACGTGCCGTCGCTTTCGTGGCTCGCGAGTCGTCGCTGCTGCATTAAGGCGCGGTCTAAGTTATTTCTTCTTCTCGCCGGGCTCGACCGGCAGTCCGGCCGCCTTCCAGGCAGTGTAGCCGCCAAGGATGTGCTTGACCGGTGCAAGTCCCATATCCTGCGCGGTCTTGGTGGCCAGCGCCGAGCGCCAGCCGCCGGCGCAGAAGAAAACAAAGCTCTTGCCCGAGGCGAAGAACGGCTTGTGATAGGGGCTTTCGGGATCGATCCAGAATTCCAGCATGCCGCGTGTGACATGTTTGGCGCCGGGTATTTTCCCGTCGCGCTCTACCTCGCGTGGATCGCGCAGGTCGACGAAGATCGTGCCATCGTCATCGAGCAACCCTGCGGCCTCCTCCGGTGAAACCACTTCGATCTCGGCGTTGGCCTCGTCCAGCAGTTCGCGATACCCTTTTTTCACAGGCTTGTTCCCCTCCACCCGCGCATTGGCTGGCTGTCTGAAGCGCGTCGCGCTTCAGGTCTTTGTTTTATGCATGTCGTTCTCCCAAAACCGAGATCACTTTTGGGCGACATGCATTGAATTTCCACCACAATGGCCAGCGTTTGTCACGCTCTGTCGGTGCCCGCCAGCGTCTGCCAGGCAGCCATGGCGCCAGTGACCGTCGCCATTAGCGCGGTGCATGAAGCGCCGTCGCGCGCCTGGATCGACATGCCGTGCTGCACCGTGGCGTAAAAGGTCGCGGCGGCGCCACAGTCGAAGTCGACAGGCAATTCGCCTTCGGCAACGGCCCGCTCGAGGCGCTTCTGCAAAGCAGAATGGTTCTCGGCGCGGCGGCGGCGCAGGTCAGCGCAGATCGGGCCGCTCGTTGAATCCTGATGCAGCGCGCCAAGCGTGATCAGGCAGCCTTGCGGACGATCGGTCTGCGAATAGGCCTTGGCGGTGCGGCTCAGAAAAAGCTCGATCGCCAGGCGCGCGGTCGGCGCCTCATCCAGCGCCAGCCAGATATCCGGGCCCTCGACGCGCGAATAGAAATCCGCAGCCTCGAGGAACAGAGCCTCCTTGCTGCCGTAGGCGGCATAAAGGCTGGGTGAATTGATCCCCATAGCGGCGGCGAGGTCGCTTATCGACGCGCCTTCATAACCCCTGGCCCAAAACAGCTCCATCGCGCGCCGCAGGGCTGCGGTTCGATCGAAGGTGCGGGGACGGCCTCTTTCCGACATGGCGCTCTTTTCTGTGTTGATCGCTACATAAATCAGTTGACGCGACCAGACAAGCCTGACAGGTATTTATGTATCGATCACTACACAAATGGAGAAACCAATGTCTTCCAGCAATTTGAACGGCAAGGCGGCGCTTGTCACCGGCGGCAGTCGCGGCATCGGGGCGGCGATTGCCCGGCGCCTGGCGGCTGATGGCGCCGATGTCGCGCTGACCTATGTGCATGGCGAGGAACAGGCCCGCTCGGTCGTTGCCGAGATCGAGGCCAAGGGCGGCCGCGCCATCGCGATCAAGGCTGATAACCGCGATGCCGAGGCAATCGAAAAGGCCATCGATGAGGCCGTGGCCGAATTTGGACGGCTCGACATCCTGGTCAACAGTGCCGGCATCTGGCGCGCGGCCCCCATCGATACGCTGTCGCTTGCCGATTTTGACGAGACCATGTCGGTCAATCTGAGGGCTCCGTTCATCGCCTCGAAAGCGGCAGCGACGCATATGGGCGAGGGCGGCAGGATCATCTCGATCGGCAGCAATCTCGCCGAACGCGTCACCGACACCAGCCTCGGTGCCTATTCCGCCAGCAAGGCGGCGCTGGTCGGTTTGACCAAGGCTCTGGCGCGCGATCTCGGTCCGCGCGGCATCACCGCCAATGTCGTCCATCCCGGCTCGACCGATACCGACATGAACCCGGCTGATGGGCCGCATGCCGAACACCAGCGCCAGAAGATGGCGACGCCGCGATTCGGCAAGGCCGACGACATCGCCGGCATGGTTGCCTGGCTCGCCGGTCCGGAAGGGCGTTTCGTAACTGGCGCCGCACTGACCATCGACGGCGGCGCCAACGCCTGATTTCCCGGAGTTGCGCAGGCTGGAGCGAAAGCACCCTCGCTCCAGCCGTCACGATGTTGTGAAACCGTTCTGCAACAGGCTTTCCGAAATTTATGAAAGCTTAACGAAATCGGTATGAATCGGTATAGTCACGCCTTACATCCGCCATGCGGTGAGCGAGACGGTCTAGCGTGCGGAACGGGAACCGGTTGCGACCGGAGCGGGTGATCCATGAAATTCCTCGGTAAAAATGCAACCGCAATGCCGCTGATGGCGATCGCGGCAACGCTCGCCCTGGGCGCGCCCCAGGCAGGCGCGCAAGGGCTCTTCGACATGCTGTTCGGCGGCGGCATCAAGCACCAGCCGCAGGGCGAGTTTCCGCCTCCGCCGCCAAAGCACAGACCCAAGGCCCCGGCCGGCGGTGGTGGTGGCGGCGTAAAGATCAGCAGCCCGTCCTACTACACCTACAAGGCCGACAAGCTGGTGCGCGTCGACTTCTCGACGCTGTCCGCGGCACCGCAGCCGGCGACGGCGACGGCGCAGGACGCCGCGTTTGTTCCGTCGGCAACAGGGGCTGCCTTCCACGACGCCATTGCCGGTCTGAGCGACTATGAGCTCTATGCCGAGCCCGACATCGCCAAGGCGCTGATCGCTTACTACTCCGCCAATCCGGACTTCATCTGGGTGAGCGGAACCAGCACCAACAGCCGCGCGCAGGACGCCGTGCGCGTGCTTGGCGAGGCAGCGAGCTATGGCCTGACGCCCGCCGACTATACGGTCGAAGTTCCTGCCACCAGCGCGTCGGCGTCCTCCGACGCCAATGCGCAGGTGAAAGAGTTCGTCCGCTTCGAGATGGCGCTGTCGGCCCGGGTGCTGCGCTATGCCCGTGATGCCCAGAACGGCCGCGTCGATCCCAACCGGATGACCGGTTACTATGATTTCCCGGCAAAGCCGATCGACCTGGTGGGCGTGCTGAAGACGCTGGCGCATACGCAGGAAGTGCGCACTTACCTCGAATCGCGCCATCCGCAGAATGCCGAATATCAGGCGCTGCGCGTCGAACTGGAAGCGCTGCAGGCGAGCGCCGAAAACGAGGTCGTCGTCGATCCCAAGCTGCTGCTGAAGCCAGGCGAAACCAGCTCGGAACTGCCGAAGCTGCTGACGCTGATCGCACGCAGTCTCGATGACGATATGGGCGGCACCTATGGCGAGGTCCTGTCGCGGCTGGCGACCAGCGAGGTCTACGTCCCCGAGCTGGTTCCGCTGATCAAGGCGGTGCAGGTGAAGGAAGGCATGAAGGGCGACGGCGTCATCGGTCCGCGCACCGTCGCCTTGCTGGCCGGTACGTCGAAGGCCGACAGGCTGCTCAAGGTACAGGTGGCGCTGGAGGAACTGCGCTGGCTGCCTTCCGATCTCGGCAGCCCGCGCGTCTTCATCAACCAGCCTGCTTTCACCGCGAGCTACATCGACAATGGCGAGGAGAAGCTGAAGACGCGCGCCGTCGTCGGCCGGGTCACCAACCAGACGGCATTCTTCTACGACCAGATCAAGCAGGTCGACTTCCATCCCTATTGGGGCGTGCCGCAGTCGATCATCGTCAACGAGATGCTGCCCCGGTTGCGCAATGACCCCGGCTATCTCGACCGCGCCGGCTACGAGGTGACGGATGCGAAGGGCAAGCGCATTCCGTCGTCGGCGGTCAATTGGGGCGCTTATGGCGCCAACATTCCCTACAATGTGCGCCAGCAGCCGAGCGAGGCCAATGCGCTGGGCGAGTTGAAGATCCTGTTCCCCAACAAGCACGCGATCTACATGCACGACACGCCGCAGAAATCATTCTTCAAGCAGGACATGCGTGCGCTCAGCCATGGCTGCGTGCGCCTGCAGGATCCGCGCGGCATGGCGGCGGCGGTGCTCGGCACCTCGGTCGACTACATCGCCGAGAAGCTGAAGCACGGGCACTCGACCGAGGATGTGACGCGCAAGATCCCGGTCTATGTCGCCTATTTCACCGCATGGCCCGACATGTCCGGCAAGGTCGAGTATTTCAATGACGTCTATGATCGCGATTCGCGGCTGAAGCAGGCCCTGGACGCCACCGAGGCGGTCCGTTCGCCGTCTAGCTGATCAAAGCGCGTCAACGCGCTTTGAGTCTCTGTTTTGGGCGTGTCGTTATCCCAAAACCGCTACGCATTTTTGGGCGACAAGCACTATCGCTCCGACAACGGGCGGCGGAAACCCGCCTCCCGTCCGGCGATCAGCCAGTAGATCAAGCCGGCGACGAGGCCGGCGGCAGCGATGATGCCGATGTCGGCCCATCGCTCCGGATCCATGTCTTCCGGCGAACTCGGCCACATCAGGGCAAAGCCGCCCACCGCGGAAGCGGCGCCGAAAAGCGTGTGCAACAGGACATTGCGCAGCGAAAAGGATTCGGCAATGAGCGCGAAGATCAGCGTCTGCAGTCCGGTCACCACAATCGTCAGAAAGTAGATGAACATGCCGAGCGGCGGTATCAGCAGGACCGCGATCGGCGAGATGCTCATGAGGCCGAAATACTCCGGCGCGTTTGGCAGGGAACTGAGCGCGGCGTAGATCGCCACCACGGCGACCAGGCCGACCAGCAAGGCGACGAGATATCCGGCTAACATCATCAATATGCGCTTCAACACATGCTTAGCCGTCGCCATGCCAATCCCCCCATGCGGCGCAGTCAACCGTTGCAGTCAGCCATCAAAGACGATCCGGCGCAAGGGGAGGCCCCGAGCGGCGCAGTTTTGGCGGGTCTTCGTGAAGGAGCAGGGCAGATCAAGCGCCGCCGCACAGATGTTCGGAGTCCGGCAGAGCCCAACTTCCTTTTGCGACAAGGTCCAGGGCGTAAAAAACCCGGCCGCGGTCATCGTCCTTGGGGCAATCCCTGGGAATCGCGATCAGGCACATCTCGACGGGTTCGCCAACCTTCGAGGCGGCCAGGCCAGGCTCGCGATCATAGGAGACAGACCCGCCGCCATTGGTGAAGGTCGCGGCGCTGCCGCCCTCAGGCGGGGCCGTTTCGAGCGGGTCGTCGCCAAGCCGCGTGGTCAGCGTCTTGATATGCGTGGTCGCGCATTGGCCGACGGCCGAGGGTAGGGGCTGATCCTTGTTGCCGGGATTGCGCGCCGCGGCGTCCAGCGCCTTCTTGCCGATCAGCGCGATGTTATAATCCTGCACCCATGACGGCGCATTGCCATAGGTCTGCAAGGCATTGTTCAGCGCGCTGACGATGCAGGCGGTATCGTTCTTGCAGGCATTGCGGTCGGCAATCAGCCCGCGGGCGATCTTGCGCTTGTCGCCGCCGAATGCCGGCTCGAATTCTTCGTAGGCCTTGGCAACCAACAGATCGATGGCCGACAGCTGCGGATCGGCGCAGATCGCCTTCTCCGCCGGCAGGCTTGCCTTGGTGCAGTCGAAGGACGGCCCGTCGGCCCAAGCCGAAGGTGCCGCAAGAATGCCGCCGGCCAGGATGATGCCAAGCACAAGTAAGACGTCGGTTCGAACGGAAAATCTCATGACTGCCCCCAAGCCAAAGGCGCTGCCCGCGCCATGGGGTGCATATCACATGCCAAGGATGGACAATTTGCGGCAATCCGATTGGTCATCGCGGCGCCCGGATAAAAAACGGGTAGACCGGTCGAATAGAGAGTATTTGCCGGCGCCCTATTTGGGTTCGGCCGTCACCGGATCATAGGTGATTTCGACCTTTGCCTTGTCCGAGGTGTAGTAGGTGACGGTGTAGGAGTCCTTGTCCCAGTCGACCTCTTTGACGTAGCGAAAGCCGTCGCGCTGCTCGACCTTGGCAAGGATTTCCGACAGCTTCTTGGCATTGGGCGGCGGCAGAGGCGCTTCATCCGCGGCAAAGGCCGGCCCGGCGGCGAGAAGAACGGCGACGCTCGTCGCCAGCAGCAATCTGGACATGGCTTTCCCTCAAGTTTCGGTCGACAGAAACTCGTTGGTGCTCCGGTTTGTTCCGTATCTGGAATGCGGGACCATTCAGTCCATCGATTTGCAGACGCCCGGAAGAAAAAATCCGCCAAAAAAGCCACGATGCGCCGCTTCACTATTCGTTGCCATATTGCTGGCGGTTTACTTGGGGGTGCATATGCGCACACGTCATCTCGTCATGCTTGCACTGTCAGTGCTTGCCATCCCGGCCGTTTCCATGCCCGTGCAGAAAGCCAGGGCGCTGGAACCTGAAAAATACACGGTCTATTGCGCCAACGACCACATCGAGGTGTCGTTCTGGGATCTCGACCAGATGAAGGTCCGAAACGGCTCCGACGTCTGCCAATTCCAGAGCTATACGAGCTACAGCAGCGCGTTGAATTTCGCGCAGAAGAATTTTGGTGGGGAAGGGGCTGATTGTGGTTGCTAGCTGTGCCGGCTTGGGGTGCGATTTCAGTGAGGAAATGGTGGGCGATGCAGGGATTGAACCTGCGACCCCACCCGTGTGAAGGGTGGTTCTGCGGCTTTCTCCCGCTTTCTCGAAATCACCAACTTCCTCCCAAGCCTTCGTTTTCATTGCTTTTTTCTATATAGCGCCATATTGTGTTTTCTGGAACCATCCTCCGGGTGACGACCCGGTGACGACCCGGACAGTAACGCCAGGAAAGCCCCGATGAGCGCCAGAACCAAAAAACTCACCAAATCGGTGGTCGACGCCATCCATCCCACAGGCAAAATCTTCCGAGTTTTCGATACCCGTCTGAAGGGGTTTTGCGTGCGCATCGGCCCCTCTGGCGACAAGCGTTGGCAGGTCGAGTATCGACCCTTTCCCGGCGGACGCGGCGTCGCCATTAAGCGTGTGACGCTCGGCGCGACCAACGTGCTGACGCCGGATCAGGCGTACGATCAGGCGAAGGAGACCTTGGCGGCGGTCGGCAGGGGCGAAGACCCGGTTGCCGTCAGGATCGCCAAACGCGACGAACCGGTTGTCGCCGATCTGATTGACACCTTTGAGCGGGAGGGCGGCACCATCCTGCGCGGTGTTCGCATCGGTCAGCCAATGAAGCCGCGTAACAAGCAGTGGATGATGAACCGGCTTCGTCACCATGTTGTACCCTTGCTCGGCAGCATGCGCGTTTCCGAAGTGACCCCCACCAATATTGAGCGGATGGTAAAGGACATCGCGGCAGGCAAGACCGCGAAGGATGAGAAGGTCGGGCCGCGCCGCCGCATCATCGTCAAGGGCGGCGACGGTCAAGCCCGCAAGGTGGCGCGCGACCTGTCCAGCGTCTTCACCTTCGCCATCCGCCATTCCGCCTTCAACGTGACGGAGAACCCAGTCGGGAAAGCAGCCGTCAACAAGGTTGACGGCAAGCGCACGCGGTACCTCGTTCTCGATGAGGTGCGCCGGCTCGGCAAGGCGCTTGATGAACTTGAGGCCGAAGGCATCAACCCGAAGGCGCTCGACATCACGCGTCTCTGGGCGCTGACCGGCTGCCGTCGCGACGAGATCGCCGGGCTTAAATGGTTGGAAATCAGGCTCGACCTCGGCTGCCTCGTACTTGACGCAAGCAAGACAGGCCGCAGCGTGCGACCCCTCAGCGCTGCAGCGGCTGCGCTGCTGGCATCGCTGCCGCGCTATGCTGACAGCGATGCCCCGAACGGATTGTCGCCGTGGGTATTCCCCGCCACGACTGGCAGCGGATATTTTCAAGGCACCAAGCGGATTTGGCCAGCGATCATCAAGGCGGCTGGTTTGCCCGGCGTGACGCCGCACACGTTGCGACACACCATCGGCTCGCATTCGGTGTCGAGCGGTCAAGCGCTACCGATGGTAGGCGCCATTCTCGGCCACAAGGACACACGGTCGACGGCCATATATGCGCACATGCAACAAAGTCCGGCGGTGCAGGCCGCGAATCGCGGGACCGCCGGCATCGCTGCGGCGCTCAGCGGCAAGCCGACCGGGAAGGTGACGCCGATGCGTCGGAGTATGAGATGATCTTTTCGGCCAAGGCGCTCGGCGAGATCGTCAAAGCCGCCAGGCCGGACAAGCCGATCTCCGACATGAAGCTGTTCGGGCGCGATCTGGATCGCGCCATCCGCCGGTATGCGACCGCCAATGCGATGAGTCCGGCACAACCGTGGGCCGAATATTGGAAGCGCGGCGAGGAATACATCTACGCGGCGAACGCCTTCGCCGTCGTGCATTCGAGGCGGGACAAGCCCGGTCAATGGTGGCGCCAGCAGTTGCGACGCTTTCCCGACGTTGCAAAGGCGATGCGAAGCTACGAAGAGTTTATCCGCAGACTGATGGCGGAACAGCTGTCGCCGGACGAACAGGGGATCGACTTTGGCAAGAGGCGAGTCCGAGACATCCTCGGGCCGGAAACCGCGCTTGAAAGCCTGATCGGAGACCTCGCGGAGATATATGAACGTCATTTCGGGATAGACGCCACGGCTTCGCAATCCGTGACCAATCCTGACAAGGTGAGCCCCTTCGTCGCCTTTGCGCTCGCCGTTCTCGACAAGGCCCGGATCAGGGATGAACATCGAAAACGACGAGGGCCAATCCAATCATCAACGGTTATTCGGCATTTCAGGGCGGTGAGGCCGAAGCGTCCGAAAAAGGTGATGCCGATGCCCAAAAAATAGGTTTGGCATCATCATGCGGGCAGGCCAAAGAAAGGAAAGGGTGCTTCTCGAAACAGAAACGCGGTCCAATCCGGGAGGATATCGTGACCCTGCTGCTCACCACCCGCGAAGCATCGGCCTACCTCAGGGAACGGCACGGCATCAAGCGTGCGCCGATTACCTTGGAAAAGTTGCGGACGCTCGGCGGCGGTCCGACTTTTAGGAAGCTCGGCGTCTCCGTATATTATCGGCCCGAGGAATTGAGCGAATGGGCGGAAGGCCGTCTGTCGCGGCCGCTGCGCTCGACCAGTGAGTTGCCCGACCACGCCGTATAGACGAAACCCGCCGGAGCTTGTCGCTCGCAGCGGGTTGGGACTTCGGCTCGGGGCTTGGACGCCCGGAATATAAGTCCCGCCTTATACGTCGTCAAGCCGCCGACCCCTTTCAGGAGGTCGCAAATGCGCGCCCCGTACGATGCTATCGATGGCGAACCGCGCCATGTCATTCATCAATCAACTGCGGCGAGTTTTCGCGCTCTGAACGCCCGCCGTGCTGCGCTTGGTCTGGTGCCAGTGCACCCAGCATCGTCGCTCGCCAGTCTGGTACGCGAAGGGCGTTCTATCGAAGCTGCTGCTACCCGCGCTTGGCGGCGCGATCATCGCCTAGTTGCCGTCCCGTCTGGTCGCGGTTGCGCCACGATGGAAGCTGCGGTGAAGTGCAATGGATAGCTCCCGCTCCGACATCCCGCTGGGGCCGTTGCTTCAATGTCAAATTGATTGGCTGCTTAGCCACGGAATCGGCATCAAAAGCTTGATCTCCCCAGTGCCGGTTAAACTGGCTTTCGGCGTGCATCATGCAGATGGACGGCTTGATCCGCCGCCACCCGGAGAGGCGGGAGAGGCATGGTTTGCCTTTGAGGAAGCATTGCCGGGTGATGTGGTGTTTTGGTCGCCACAAGGCAATCGCTTCGCAACGCAGAACGGTAGCGCAATCGCGCTCGGTGAAACTTTTTTCTACGAAGCCGCCACATACAGCTTCGACAACGCGCTCACCCTCTATCCCGATCCGCTCGCATTGCTCAAGGCGGGCCGTCTGTTTGGCGCAGTGATCTTCGACTGGCCGCGCTTGTGGTGGCGGCTGTTCGACAAACCGAGCATCCGGCTTGCCGATCCGGCAATGATCCCGCTCTACGAACGGTGGATGAGGCCGCCTTCGCTGCCAGAGGTAAGCGTTGTCTTGCCGGAGGTTGCATGATGATTGAAGTTTCGCTCGAAGAGGCCAAGAAGACGCTGTCAGGCGCGGCACCACCGGGTGGCGATGGCAAAACGCTCATTTCCCCACAACAGAATACGATCCGGTCGACGACGTTCGAACTGACAGAGTGGAACCCGTGGCGCAGCACCGGCGCGCCAAAATTCCCAGTCGAAATTCTGCCCGACCTCATCCGCAATTATGTCGTGGAGCGCGGTGCAATGACCGGTTCCGATGTTTCGGCATGGGCAATGTCGGCCCTCCTCGGCGTGTCGGCGGCGCTCGATCATCGGGTGACACTCAGACCGAAACAGCACGACCAGTTCTATCAAATTCACCCGGTCCTTTGGTGCTTGCTGTGCGGCGATCCCTCGACCCGCAAATCGGCTCCCATCGGCGATGTCGAGGCGATGCTCATGCGGCTGGATAGGCTCGATGCCAAGACGCGTGCCGACAGGGTGTCAATGCTAGTTGCCGATGGAAAGGATAAGGCGGAAGCGGAAGCAGAGTTGCCGCCGTCGCGACGGCGGGTGATAGCTGACGTCACGACCGAAAAGCTTTGCGACATCCTTTCCCACCAGGATTGCGGCATAGGGCTCTTCCGTGACGAACTGTCCGGTTGGATCGGGGCAATGGAAAAATATGGTGGTCGCGGCGTCGGAGCGGCACAGGACCGTTCGGTGTGGCTGAAGGCTTTCGCCTCCCAACCCTACATGCAGGATCGCAAGTCCGAGACACGCAATATCAGCATGATGTCGGCCTCAATCCTCGGCGCAATCCAGCCGGCTCGCCTGCAGGAAATGCCACAATTGGAAAGCGATGGTCTGCTGCAGCGGTTCCTTCCGGTCATGATGTCGCCGGCTGGGATCGAGCGGGACGATCCAATTGATCCGGCTGCACGCGACCGGTTTGGTGATGTGCTGGCACAACTTGGGCGAATGGCTATCCCCACTACGTTTTGCCTTTCTACCGATGCCAGCCGGGCTTATCTCGATTTCGCTCGGAAGATGACCGAGGTTTCGACACTCTCGGATCCCTCGCCAGATTTCGGAACCTTCCTCGGCAAACAAGCGCGCACGCTCGGCGCGCTCTCACTGCTGTTTCACGCCGTCGATGTCACTGAAGGCAAGTGTCGCTCGTACGATGACGTTCAAGCCGAAACGGTGGAAAAGGCGCGGGAGATCATTGAGGGTTTCATCATTCCGCATGCATGGCACTTCTACGCAATGATGAACCGCAAGGCACTGCAGGACGTGCAAGCAATTGCAGGCGCACTGGTCAAGCTTGCTGGGCAGGGGGTCAAGCGGATCAGCCCGACCAACCTCCATCACGCCTGCCGCGCCGTTCGAGGCATGAGCCTGCAAGAGGTTCAGCGGGTACTTGTCCCCTTCGATGTCAACGGCTGGGTCGTGCCTGAAGACTGGTCGCCAACCAACCGACACTGGTCGATCAATCCGCAGCTAGCAGGTCGGTTTGCTAGCGAACTGGCAGAACAAGCGCGCCGCGCACAATGGGTCATAGAGCGGATAACCCGCAACGCGAGGTAAGTCTGGCGAGAAAAATGCAACCTGTAGTGCGAAATGTGACCAACGTGACCTCGCGCGAGAGAAATCGGGAAATCTTAAAAGGCTTTTTCTTCTTTCGGGCGCCTTTGCCCCACACGCGCGAGGTCACGTTGGTCACACTGCTAGGAGACGGCACCTGATAGGTCGGATCGCCACCACCGGCTTTGATCCCTTGTGGCACTGGTTCGACGAGTGCTGTATTCTGATCCCACCATGCCACATGCCAAATTGAACATACGGCAGGAGCGGTTTTGCCTCGGCCTGGCCGAGGGCCTATCCCAATCTCGCGCGTATATCGAGGCTGGTTATGCGTCGCGCGGCAATGCTGCTGAGGTGGAGGCATCGAAGATGGTCAGGTTGCCTAAGGTGGCCGCCCGCGTTGCCGAGTTACAAGGGCAGGCCGCAAGACGGTCTGAGATTACTGTCGACGATCTGGTTGACGACCTCAATGACATGCTTGAGCTGGCGCTCGCCACCAAAAACCCCTCTGCCGGCGTGTCGGCCATCATGGGCAAAGCGAAATTGTTGGGCCTAATCGTCGATAAAGCTGAAATCACCGCAACGCAGCGGAAGCCAATGCGCGAGCCGTACGACGGCGGTCAGATGTCCCTTGAAGAGTGGCAGAGGCGTTTCGCGCCGCAGCGTCATTGACGGCAGGAAGCTGGCAGTTTGTGTCTCGGAGGGGTGTCTTGCAGTACGCGTTGATCGATGGTGTTCGACAGGAAGCTGCGCCTAAGCAAGTCGGCGAATGCGAAACATGCAAGGCTACGGTGATTGCTAAGTGCGGGACAAGTCGCATCTGGCATTGGGCACATCAAGGTCGCCCAGACTGTGATCCTTGGCGAGAGACCGAGACGCTTTGGCATCGCCAGTGGAAGGGCCTCTTTCCGTCTGCTTGGCGGGAAGTCAGGAGCGTCGCCCCAAACAGCGAATGTCATGTCGCCGATGTCAAAACAGACCATGGATTGGTTCTAGAATTTCAGCGCTCTCACATCACGCCCGACGAGCGCATCTCGCGCGAGGTTTTCTACCGAAACATGGTTTGGGTCGTGGATGGGACGCGCCTATTGGGCGATTGGCCGAGGTTCGAGAAGGGCTACACCGCGCGACGCCAAATCATCAAACCGGACTTCTTCATCACACCCTTCCCAGCACTTTGTTTTGGTGAGGCCTGGGCAAATTGCCGTGTTCCCGTTTTTTTTGACTTCGCAGGTACAACGCCCATCGCGGAACTGCCCGATGCTCGTCGCCATCCACTGTGGTGTATGCTGCCCGGCAGGGTACGCGGCTATGCCATGGTTTTCGCGCATTCGCGGCCAGACTTCGTCGATCAAGCTTTGAACAACCGGCAAGTCGTTCCGACCGAAGAGATTGAGCAGCGAGTGGCAAATTTCCTGCGCAATGAGCTAATCGCGTGAGGACAACAAACACGCAACCCTTCGGGTTGGTTGATGTCCCATAGGCCGCGTCGCGGACCGTGATTTTGAAATTCCCTGTTGATCTGACTCACTGTAAAGTTTACAAACGAGCGTATATAATCCTTACGCACAAGGATCCGCCCGTGAAACCCGCAATGTCCTATTTTCGCGTCTCGACCGACAAGCAGGGAAAGAGCGGCCTTGGCCTTGATGCTCAGCGTCAGGCTGTCGCCCGTTTCGTCGCGGCCGAGGGCTTCGAGATCGTCGGCGAGTTCACCGATGTTGAGACCGGCAAGGGTGCGGATGCTCTCACCAAGCGTCCGCAGCTCGCCAAGGCACTGGCGGCGGCCCGAAAGAACAGCAACTGCCCGGTCATCGTTAGCAAGCTCGACCGATTGAGCCGCGACGTCCACTTCATCAGCGGTTTAATGGCAAATCGCGTGCCTTTCGTCGTTGCGGAACTCGGCCCGAACGTCGACCCGTTCATGCTCCACATTTATGCGAGCCTCGCCGAAAAGGAGCGCACGCTAATTTCCGAGCGTACGCGACATGCACTGCAGGAGGCCAAGAAACGTGGTGTCAAACTTGGCGGCCCGAAGCTTGCCGAAGCTCAACAAAAATCGATGGAGGTTCGCATGGCACAAGCCGCCGCCTTCGCTGCCAACATCCTCCCGATCATCCGCGACATCCAAACGAGCGGGGTCAAATCCCTGAGGCAGATCGCTGTGGCACTCAATGCGCGCGGCATCACTTCGGCGCGTGGCGGAACGTGGACGGCTGTTCAGGTGACGGACATCATCAATCGCGGAGCTCGCTTGAGGGCCAATTTCAAGCAGCCAGTCGCGGTGGAAAACAAACAAGATGTGGCGGCAGAAGGATCGAGGACACCGCTCGGGTCGCGCTGGTAGCCCCGGCACCCACCGGGGTTTGCCGATGGCGGGGTATGGGGGGGAACTTGTGGGGCCCCGCTGATCCGCACCCGGTCAGCTTCCCCATTGAAGGCGAGGAGGACCAACTACCGTCATGGGCATATAAGCGACGCCCGTCGCAGCATGAAACAGGTCGGTCGGTTGCTATTGTCGCGGTCGAAGCGCCTCGAAGCGCTTGAGAAACTCCCGGCGTGCGGCTGGGGGGCTGAGATGACGGATCGTCACGTCTGCAGGGATAATACCTGCCTCTTTAGCCCAACTGTCAGTTCCCGGAGCCATCACCTGTGCCTGCTCAGCGGCCAGCACGCTCAGATCGGCAACCTTAACTGCGTTACGGTAGGCGCTGCTGAGCCCGAAGCGCTTCGCTATCGCATCCTCCACGTTAGCCTCAATGGCCTTATACTCTGGCAGAAGTTGTTTCAGCGGACGGGTGACATCGCCAATGAATGCCTCGGCCGCGTCATGTAGAAGGGCCTCATACGGATATTCAGCAGTGACGTCACTTACCAGCAGGCTATGTTCAGCAACCGAATAGAAGTCGCGGCATTGTCCGGCGTAGCGGCAGATGTGCGCCAAGCCGTGGGCCACGTCGTCAATGGTGAAGTCGCTCCCGTGAGGATCGAGAAAATCAAAGACCCTACCGCTGGCCAGCGTGATGGTGGGGCCTCGCGCGACATTCACGGCCAAGATGTTATTGCGCATAAAGTTCATCTCCCATCCTTACACAATGTGGGCGTAGAGCCAACAACGCGCGGTGGATAACTGTAGAAATTGACGTCTCAAAAGCTGGCTGATATTATACGGCAAATCATGTAGTTGTTTTGCTTGTAGTTTTTGCAACGATCACTATTTTTAACTGACGCGCCATTTTGGGCGATGTGGGGGGGCATATGCGTCTTGTGATAGTTCTCTCCGGCCCTGTTGGGGTCGGTAAGTCGTCGTTCGGCGATCAACTGCAAGCTCTTTTTGGCGCAGACCGGGTGTCAACCAGCAGTTGGATTGTAGAACATCGCGGTGTTGCACGCGAGCGGGGCGAGCTTCAGGCTGCGGGAGAAATTCTCGATATCGAGACAGGCGGCGCTTGGGTCGCGGACGCGGTTGCCGAGAAGGCCTCATCGATGGGCGAGGACGCCATACTCTTGGTCGATTCAGCGCGAATTGCGGCCCAAGTTGAAAAACTTCGTGTGCGATTCGGCGACCGCGTCTTCCATGTTCATCTCCACGCACATGATGATTTGCTGGAGCGGCGATACCTCGCGCGCGATCCTGAGCACAAGGAGTTTGCAACCTACGCCGAGGTGCGGGCTAATGGTACCGAAGCGGCTATTGGTAGCCTTGCCGAAATCGCAGACCTTGTGCTGGACGCTGATTATGCCGACGCACGCACATTGGCCGTATCGGCGATGGCTTTCCGAGGCGAGACGGTTCCACAACCTCAGCGCCTTGTCGACGTCATCGTCGGCGGCCAGTACGGCAGCGAAGGGAAGGGCAACATCTGCGCATACTTGGCTAACAGCTACGGAGTTTTGATGCGCATTGGTGGCCCAAACGCCGGCCACCTAGTGAAAGATCCGCCCTACAAATATGTCCAGCTACCCTCCGGCACAGGGACTAACAAGAAGGCGGCGATCCTGATCGGTGCCGGCTCTACCCTGTGGCTGCCTCAATTGATGCTAGAAATCATGGAGCAAGAGCTAACGCCAGAGCGTCTATCAATTGACCCGCAGGCGATGGTGATCGACGACGAGGACCGTCGCATCGAAAGCGGTGCGCTGACTTCCATCGCATCCACCAAGCAGGGAGTAGGTTCTGCGACCGCGCGTAAGATTGTAAATCGGGGTGACGTGCCTGTCTTTGGACCACCTGTAAAGCTGGCGCGCGACGTCCCTCAGCTCGCCAAGTTTGTACGCGACGTCCGCGCTGAACTTGACGGCCATTTCGCCGCTGGAACACGGGTGCTGCTGGAAGGCACGCAGGGAACATTGCTCAGCATCCATCACGGTTTCTGGCCAAGCGTCACCTCGCGCGAGACATCCGCTGCCGGGTGTCTTTCAGACGCTGGCATCGCATCCGCGCGCGTAAATCGCGTCATTCTGGTTCTGCGTACTTACCCAATCCGCGTGGGCGGAACTTCAGGTTGGATGGGGCGGGAAATAGACATGGAGGTCGTCGCTGCGCGCTCCGGCATCCCCATCGACGAGTTCTTACGAGTCGAGAAGGGGACTATTTCCGGCAACAAGCGCCGCATGGCCGAGTTCGACTGGGCGCAACTGCGCCGCTCTGCGGTTCTTAATGGGGCCACCGACGTGGCTGTCACTTTCGCAGACTATCTGGGGATAGGTAACCGCGACGCGACTTCGTTCGACGAATTGAATGAAAATACGCGAACGTTCATTGCACGTGTTGAACGCGTTGCAGGCGCGCCAGTGACGCTCGTCTCAAAGGAGTTTGCCCTCGACGGTGTCCTCAGCAAGGGTTTCGAACATGACTGAAGAGGAACTCGTCCAGCAATATCCGCGGCTCTGGCACATGGCGCATTCGGGCGCGTGGCCTGCGATACGGGACCACGGCCTTATGAGCGCGGCGGCCTTGCTGGACGACTATGGTGTCGAGGGCGACCGACGTCATCAGTTAGGCTCTCTCAGGCGGCCCCACTCCGTCCCGCTGGAAGCCGAGGGCCGGCCGGGGACCGTCCTGCGCGACCAGAAGCCGATGGACGACGGTCGGCTGGCAGGATGCCTCGACGACGGGCTGACCCCGCGCGACTGGTATGAACTGCTTAACTCGCGCACCTTCTTCTGGCTCTCGCGCTCGCGCATATGGACGCTCCTCCGCGCCAGAGCCTATCGCAATGTCCCCCAGACGGTACTGACGCTTGATACGGAGAGGCTGGTGGCGGCGCATCGAGATCGCATCTGGCTCAGCCCAATCAATAGCGGGGCCACGCTTTTCAAGCCGCAAAGGAGGGGCCTCGATACCTTTCGTCGGATTATTGACTTCCCGTTCGACCAGCGTGCCGAGACCCGACGCCCCGAGAATAACGTTGTTGAACTGTTGGTCGACCATTCGGTCCCAGACGTTGCGGACTTCGTGTTGGCGGTACACGAAGTCCGCAACGACGAGATTCTATCCGAGATATGGCTAGCTCCTGACAGTGGACCGGCCGATAGGCCGTGACGTTGAGCTGGACAGCACAGTCCGTGAAGTGGTCATCGTGCAGGCCATCTGGCCGGCAGGCCAGCGCGGCGCAACACGTCTGCGATGTGGCTGGTCAGTCCGACATCGCCGATAAGACTTACACCTCCGTCGGGCGGCAGTTGGTCCAGAAGGACGCGGAGACGGTCTAGACCATCCTCGACCCTAAATTCCGCCCAAGTTTGCGCTTCGCCGGGGACAATAATTGTCGCAGAGCTGGACGTCGCCCCCCGGTGCAACTGTACCACCCATACGCGCTCACCGTCGTGCACCCATTCGAACTTCACCGGCCCGAGCTTGTCACGCAGCAAGTTGTAGATTGATCGAACGTCGTCGGTGACTTTGGTGGGCAGCACCTCAGGTAGATCGATGCCGAGCATGAGCCGGTCGCCCTCGCCGGACCTCCCTTCGATTATGAGTTTGCTTTCAGCATCTACGATTGCCGCTCCAGAATGGCCGGCGGGAACGGCGTCCTGCCGCAACACAGAGGCGATAATCTTTCCCTCAGGGTCTTCGCCTGCAAGCAGCGCGAAAGGATCCGTCCAACCCTTGACGGTTGTGTAGAGACCGGGGTGTGGCTCTATGGGACAAGTCCGCGTCCATACTTCAGCGGACCCTGTCGGTGTGCCGAAGACGAACGGCGCGACCCGCCGGTTAATTACCACGGTGCGCGGGACCGGCATTCCCAATGTCTGCGCCATGAGCAGGCCGAACGTCTTGTCGCCCAGAAAACGGCTGAAGTGATTGGGCCAACGTTGTGCCGCAGTGGTGGCGTTGGGAACGTTAGTCTCGTGTTCCCAGAGCAGGGTATGAGCCCGCTGCCATCCCCTTTTGATCGGATGGATGCTGAATTCCGTCCGTTCACCCAGAGCGGCGCGGAGTTGGGGCTTGAAACCATAGACCGTCGTGAGGATGTCCATCGCTTGGCCGAATGGCAGCGAGGCTACACCCGGCTTTTCTACACATCTCGGCGTGTCATCCGGCGCGAACTCAACAGTGTCACCCTGCAAGACGCCCGATACACCCCCGTCATGAACGTCGATGGTTTCATTGACGATTAGGTGGAGCCCGTCGGCGGCGAGCCGGTTTGCGTGAGCCAGCACGTCGTCGAGCAATTCCAGCCCATAAACGAACTCACGGCTGCGGGGGTCGTGCGGGCGGTAGCTGCGCACATTCACCTTGCCTTCGCCACTTCGCGCTATCAATTCGGCTATCGCCTCGTTGGTCGTCGCGAAGTGATGGTTCGGCGAGTGGCCAGCGATTCGGCTGTAGGACTGCTTGAGCATTCCTGCGTCTGGGCGAAGAGCGACGAACTGCGCCACGTTGCCGACAGCTGCCAGCCCGTCGAGCACTTCGTCCTTCTGTAGCAGCATACGACTCTATTCCTTTTCTTGCTCGGTCCGATGCCCGTGGCAATGCCGTGCAGCGCGAGCTGACATACCTGCAGAGAGCTTGTTTATCTACCCAGAACGAGGCGAAGTTTGCTTCCCAATTTTGGCCACCTGTAAGCGCATTGTCGCCTCGCGGCCAGACCCTACAGCGCGGCAATTGCGCCGGATCGGGGCTAGCTGAAAGCTCGATCCCACGCGACCAATTTGCGCCATCCTGTTTGGCAGGCATTGCCAAACAATGTGATGTGAATGTCTACTCCCGACTCTTGCGGGGAAGGGACAGCCGATGCCAACAGCTTATCACATGGTTCACTACAGAAACTTCGTTTCTTCTGGCGGCGACGGAGTGAGATTGGAATATCTATGTCGATCAGTACTGGATCAGAAGGACCAGCAAGGATCGGCGCTCTGGGCGCGTGTTCTTGACCGTGTACAAAATATTGATACTGGCGGCGCTCGGCAACTTGTCTTGAATAAAGTGGCGGATCTGTCTACAGCCGTTTTTGGAGAGGTCTGTCTGGTAGACACCAGGGGTCTTCAAGCCCTGCTGCAACTACAGCGCTCCACCGTTGCACTCTCTGACAAAACCCAAGCCGAAGTGTTCAATTTGGACGAGCGCCTAGCGCCAGCCGGGTCCCAGTTCTTGAGAGGAATGGCCTACTGGCTGGCTATCGGGAACCACCTCTTCTTCGTCAAAACAAGCGGTGGGATGACGGCCGATTTAATCAAAGGTCATTTCGAATGGCTGCTCAAAAGCCATCCCAATGGAATGGCAAGCACGGAGAGTTTTTCCCTTCAATCGGAATTTGATCGATCTCAGCTTTCGGGCGACATAGGCGATATTCGAAACCTACGCGTCAAAGGCAGTGCGGTTCCGACTTTCAGAGTCGATACGGTAGAATCTGACCAACCATCAGGCTTTCGTCGAACGATGCGGACGGTGACGGACAGATTGGTGCAGTTTCAGCAAGCGTTGCCCATAGTAGAGGCGCTGCTCGGACCGGCTAGGACGGAGTCATTGGTCGCAAGCCTAGGGCCGGACGAATATCTCACCGTTGACGCATCGGTGAAGGTTCGCGGCAGAAGAACCGAGGAATCGAAGGCAAATTTGAAGAAGCTTGCTAACGATTTGGCGGACATAACCGACGGAACCGTCCAAGTTGAGGGGCGGGATGGAAAACTCTCGGATGGCGACGCAATTCTGCGTACGAACATGCCTTTTGACCTTCCCCACGACGGCTCTAACCTACTGGATTTCAACAATGTTGCCGACCAACTGCAGGAAGTGTATTCACGATTTGTTCGTGATGGTAAGATCATCGCATGACATTCAGGATAATCACGGTCCTCGCACTCGCCGCCGCCATCGGTTTGGCCGCATGGCGCGTTGATCTGCAATATCTATTTACGGCATTTCAACCCACCACAGTTGCACTCTCCATAATGGCTGCCGCTGTTTTGGTGAGGCTCAATCGAGGCATGCCAACGCTCGATTGGAAAAGCCTTGAACCGAGGGGGCGGAAGACCCTCACAGCCAAGATCGTAAAATTGCAACAAGAGTACTTGTCCATCCTTGGGATCAATGTGGCCCTCGTTGGGACCCTGATTTATCTAGTTGTTGTAACACCACCGGCGACCGCTCTTTGGCCCGAATGGGTGCGGCGGTCGGTCTCAGGGGGGTTAGCGGGTGGTATGGTCTTGGCCTTGGCGCGCATGGCGCTCGTGGTTTGGCGAGACTATGACATCGTGAGGCTTCAGAAATTGCTTATCGACACTGCCGCCGACAAAGAATTCCAAGCGGCGCAAGAAGCCACGGCTGCAGTGGCACTCGGCTCAATGAGGGGTGGTCTGCGTCCGCTGGAACCGACCAAGGTGTCAGACTGGGACCCAAAAAAATAGCGTAGCCGCTCTCTTGGATATTTCGGTGCGGCGTTCAGGCGTGGACCGGAACGTTATTGGAACCTAATATACCCCAACGGATTGAATCGTGGGTTTTGTAGGTCCGTTCATGCGTTTGAAGTTCATTCCGCCGTTGATGCCCGAAATGATAGAGAAGCCCCCGGCGGGCGACGACTGGATTCACGAAGTCAAATTCGATGGCTACCGGTCTCAAATCATAGTCGAAAAATCTGACATCCGAATTTTCACCCGTCGCGGTCTCGACTGGACCTCCAAGTACCGCGACCTCGCCGCCGCCGCGAGGTCCTTTGGAGCCGAAACTGCCATCGTCGACGGTGAAATCATCGTCCTAAATGAAGCAGGCCTGTCGGACTTCGGCGCACTCCGATCAGCCATAACGCAGCGCCAGCATGATCTCTATTTCGTCGCTTTCGACCTTCTCCACCTTAACAGCCACGATCTGCGCGACATGGCGCTGGAGGACCGCCGCGAGGTCCTAGAGAGCCTGATTCCACCCGACATCCGCATTCAGTTCAGCCAAGCGCTACCGGGGGAGGCGAGGGCGATCTTTCACCTTGTTGACCAAGCCGGGCTTGAAGGAATGGTGTCGAAGCGTCGGGGCAGCAAATATCGCAGTGGCTTATCGACCAACTGGCTTAAGACGAAGTGCTATTCAGTCGGTGAGTTTGACGTGCTTGGCGTCGAACGGGAGGCCGGCAAGCCCGCCTTCGCTCTGATGGCGGAGCGAGGGACTGGCCGATATGTCGGATCGGCCTTCATCACATTGAACCGGGAGTTACGTGAGAGGCTCTGGAAGCGTGTGCAGGACCATGCAGGGCCTCCTCCGAAGGGCATGAAGCGGCCGGCGACGCAGTGGGTCAAGCCGGGGCTCGTGGCCACAGTGAAGTACCTGCGTGGCGAGGAAGACCTGCGGCATGCGTCGCTACAGGATTTCCGGGAAGAACCGGGATACTAAGATTACGCGTAAGGGGCGGGAAAATGCCAAGCGCCGGGGCATGATCAAGCTGGCCGGCAGATTGGGCGGAAGCATGGACCCCGCCTACGCCAGACCCCAGTTAACTGGACTCCAGTTTTCAAACGACGCATTCTTCCCTTTGGGGGAAGGATCATGGGCAACAATGTTCTTGCCGGGTGGACAAGGAGACGAAGGCCTTGGTGGCGTTTGCTTCTCCACTATCGTCTCATGACAGTTCTGATGATGCTTGGGGTCGCCACCGCAGCCTACTTGGGGTTCGAAGATCGACACGATCTGCCGCGCGTTCACTATGTCGGTTCGTCAACGAACCATAGAAGCGCTACCCACCAGCCGGGATGCGATATCAAGGGCAACATCAATGAGTGGGGCGAGCATATCTATCATATGTCGGGCCAAAAATATTATTTGGCAACGCGTATAGATCCGGCCCGTGGGGAACGCTGGTTCTGTTCTCAGTGGGAAGCGTGGTGGGCCGGCTGGCGTAAGGCTAAGGTGTAGTGTGGCGCTTATCCGGCAAGGACGCGGCCAAACAGGCCTACGCGCTGCCGCTGGTCTCGCAGTCTTCGTCAAGCGCCACCGACACGGGCAAATAGGAATTGGCAACGAGCCAATCGGCAATGACCGTTTTGATGAGATCAGACTTCGAGACTCTCATCTCAGCTGCCATGCCCAATAGCGCTTCCTCCACCCGAGGATCGAGGTCGATGCCGTCAGTGTTCCTGATCATCAACGCGGCCCGCCGAAGCATGACCTGAAGATCGGCGCGGGATACCTCCGCAATTCGGTCGGACGCGCTTTGGAGTTCTCCTGCGAAGGTCGAGCGGGTCATGGATGCCTTCCTCCCAAAAGATATCGTTCGCCGTCCTCACGATGGACGAGGCAAAACCAATGCGACTGCTGATGGGGCCGAGCGAAGCCAAAACCGCCAAGCTTTCCGCAGCCCCGATGCTCGCAATCATGGTTCTCAATCAAGCCGCGCGATTGCGGTGGCTCCGGGCCTTGCGGCAGACGGATAAATTCTTCGCTCATAGCAATGCAACCGGTTCGACCATGCTCGGATAATCGTTAGCTCGCTTCGGCCGCCGCTGTCCCACGGGCAATCTGTTGGGTAAGACACTTTGATCCGCAAAAAGCAGCTTCGTCTCGGCCTCCTGTTGTGTCAGGCGCAGTGAACAAAATAAGAACATTAGAGTCAAGGGGGGCTTGACCAGAGAGGAATATGTTCCTTATTTGTGGCTCTTTCAGAGGTGGAAAGGAACTTTGGCAAAGCGCCAAAAGCGCTCGCCGGCGAAGCTATGGCAAAAACAGCGGAGGACAATTTCCGGATCGAGGTTTGGGACCGCGAGGAAAAGGTGTGTGTCGAGACGATTTGCCGATCCCCGGACTCGAGCGTCAGCCAAGCAGCGTGGCAGGCAGCTATCAGACGGCGGCCGGGCATGCTCCTTATCCACTACAACAGCCGGCATGTGATGGAGAAAATCATCACGCCCGGCGAGGTGACTATCCCGCCTCAGACCATTGTCGACGGGAGCGTGCATGCTGGACTGGATGTGTCGCTGGGAGATCTACGCGAGTGACACAGTCTGCGGGCTTGGTGCAGAAACTGCTCGCATCACGCGGAAGTAAAACCTGCCCCCCTTATCCGCAGGTACGGCAAAGGCGCACTGTTTAGTTCGCTCGAAAGATCCCTGCTATGTACCAGCTGCGACAGAGGTGGCCCTGTTAGGCTGGAAATTCACAAGGTGCCGAGGAATTGAGCTGTCGATTTCCGCCTGCCAGTTCGCCAAAAGCGCGTAGTTAGAAAAAATAGTCGCTCGGAATTGTCTAATATGCGGCAACATGGTGGCGCGGCGAAGCTGAGACGCTGGGCTGCTTGGTCGATCCTTGATGCGCCGGATCCTAGGCCGAATCTGATAGTAGGCGAGCAAGCGGTTTGGAAAAATTGATGCGAGAGACAATTCAAGAAATAGTGTCGCTGCAGGCAAACTACAGCGCGAGTAAGACGCCGGATATGGACCGGCGCGGTGTTCTTATTCGGAGGGCTCTCCCGGCAGAGTTGGCGTCCCGCAGTAACGTGCTCAGAGCAGCACTCGGCAAGTACGGCACAGACGCCAGATCAGAGGGTAAGGACAATCAAGGCCAAATGTCTCGCATTCCATGGGTACGTTGGTTCTCGGAATCTCGGTCGCCCTCTGCTACCGGTGGCTGGTACGTAGTTTATCTCTTCCATCCCGACGGGTCGGGTGCGTCTCTTTGCTTGAGCCATGGCTCGACGCAAATCGTTGGAACAGGCTTCGTAAATCGGAGCGACGCCGAGGTTGCCGAGCTTATGCGTTGGGCTGCCAGCGTCCTTGGGTCTGAGTTTGCGGCGGATTCTGGTATCCGCCTCGGTGTCGACCTTGGCGCGTTCGACCTTGCACGCGGCTATGAGCGAACAACTGTTGCCTCCAAGTTCTATCCGAAAGGACGCATCCCGACCGAAGATATCCTGTTCGCCGACCTCGTGCGCTTTATGGGACCGTTGGCCAAGCTCTACGAGGCACAGGAGTCTGGCATTGCCCCTGGCAGCATAAGCGCCGAAATGCTGGGGCTCTATGATGAGCTCGAAAGGACGTCCTCGCCGCTTAAGGAGCGACCTAAGGGTCAGGGACGCATGAGCGCTCCGATGCGAAAGCTCGTCGAACTCCACGCTATGAAATTTGCTGAGCGATGGCTGAAGGACGAAGGCTTCACGTACAAAAACGTGTCGGCTACTGACAGCTGTGATTTCCGCGCGCAACGTGGTGGCGAAGATTGGGCGATTGAAGTCAAGGGAACCACAGGAGGATTGATCAGCGTGCTTCTTACCCGCAATGAAGTAACACTCCATCGAACCTGCCATCCGCGCAACGCCCTGCTGGTGGTGCATGGGATACAGCTGTTGGAAGGAGAAACCAGCCCGAGAGGTGGTGAGTTGACCGCTTTCTCGCCTTGGCAAGTCGAGGAAGATCGATTGAATGCGCTCGCCTTCGAGTACCGTCTTTAGATTTTGAGGTGCCACGCCAACCGATGGGGCGCACTGCGAAGGTGCGTGCGGGCGAAACGAAACCGGCCTTTCGATTTGGGCATGTGCGGCGCTGTCACTGACAAATTGTAAAGCGGCAAGTGGCGTTGGCGGGGGAATATGATGAACGGGCTTCTTACGAATATAGGCATTGATATTGCGGGAAAATGTGGGGTCGCTCCTTCGTCTTTGCTCAAGAATGCAGCTGTATTGCACGAATACGTATTTTTTCACTCTGGGCTTTACGGCGGGCTGGGTGATAGCTTGAACTTCACCAATGCCGAGCTCGCTGCTTCTTGGGCGTCCATGGACAGAGATGTGGCGTCGCAGCTCGCCACCAATCACTCGTTCGTATCGCTCTTCCCAGACGTGCGCGAGCTGTCTGCCAGCTTTTCCGATTTCAATCCTTTTCGAGCGTCTGAATACTCTCGACGCTTGGCTGAATCGAAGCACTCCTTAAGCGTCACACGGACAATCGTCTCGCGTACATACGGTGTCACCGAGGAGGAAGTTGAAGCCGGGCGAATTGGCAACACGTGGTCGAACATCCCTCAGATTGTCGCTCAAGACGCAGCTCTGCTGGCGGAGGTTCGAAGGTATGATCCGTCAATCATGGGAGTCTTTTCAGAAGCTCACGCTACCTTGTTGGAGATAGAAAACGATCATAGACGCCCGGAGCAACAGACTGAAGAACTTACAATTTTGCTTGGCCGGTCACAGGAGACGAGTTCGTTTCCCGACTTCAGTGAGTTCAGTTGGGACGAGATCATTGAGTTACGGCGGGACCCACATATATCAGCCTTCAGAGCGGAGATGACTCGGCTTGTATCAGGGCTCAGCCCTTGGTCAGACGAAAAAATGGTCCTCGGCGAGCATTACCTCAGAACGCTGGAGGAGCTATCGAAGCAGGTTAAGCCAAGTGTCAGCAAGTCCATTATCAGCCTGCTTATCGGGCAGATTCCGACTGGCCCCTTCCCAAATCCATTGTCGCTGATTGGTGAGATCTTGGAGCTGCGGCATCAGGCGAAGCTGACCGACAATTATGGTTGGCTCTATTTCGTACAAAAAGCGAAATCCATTTCAGATCGTCGCAGACCCAAACGCAGCAGTGGGACTGCCGACTCAAAATAGCCGGCTGCAGGCACACCCGGTGACGACCCGGTGACGACCCAGGCCAGAGCGGATCGCAATCTTTCGCCTATATTGCTGTAACGTCTTGGTTTTGTTGAGAGATTTGGTGGGCGATGCAGGGATTGAACCTGCGACCCCACCCGTGTGAAGGGTGTGCTCTCCCGCTGAGCTAATCGCCCGCTCGTTGCCCGAAGGCCAAGCGAGCCGCGATATAAGGGAGGCCGGCCGGTTAAGTCAAGGCGCTGTCTGGCGTTCTTCCGAGGATCGGACTGCCGCACTTTCGAGTCTGTTTCCGGCGCGACGCCGGCCGCATCCGATCAGTGTCCCGCAGCCTTGATCAGCTTTTCCGCCAGGTCCAGCGTCAACGCATCGAAGTGCGAAATCACCGCCGAGGGTTCGAATTCGCGGACATGGCGGTCGGTGTAACCAAAATCGACCGCGACGACGGGGATGCCGGCGGCCTTGGCGGTGTCGATGTCGGTTTGCGAATCGCCGACCATCAAAGCGCGGTGCGGATCGCCGCCGGCCAGTTTGATGGTCTCGGTCAGGTGGCGTGGATCGGGCTTGCGGAAGGCGAAGGTGTCCTGGCCGGCGATTGCCGCGAAATGCTTGGTCAGGCCAAGCGCTTCGATCAGTGCCAGCGAGTTGGCCTCGTATTTGTTGGTGCAGATGGCCAGGAGATAGCCCGCCTTCTCAAAACGCGCGATCGCCTCGATGACACCGGGGTAGGGGCGGGATTTGCCGGGAATGTTGTCGGTATAATGATCGAGGAACAGCTGTAGCAGCCGGTCATGCTCGGCGACGTCAAGCGAGCGCTGCTGGGCGGCGTGCGCCCGCTCTATCATCACCCGGCCGCCATGGCCGACGAAGCGCTTGAAGCCGGCCTCGTCGACGGCCTGGAGTTCACTGGCGGCCAGGCTGTGGTTGAGGCTGTCGAGCAGGTCCGGCGCCGTGTCAACAAGCGTTCCGTCGAGGTCGAACACGATGATCGGGCGGGTCATGATCCATCCTGCGCAGGTTTGTGCATCGGCAGGCGATAGCGGCTGCGGCGCGTCAAGGCAAGCAGACCGGTGGACAGGCGTCCAAGGGCTTTGACCCCGCCGGCAAAAATGCTAGGAGCCCGAACACCAGTTTCCCGGGGCAGCAAGCGGCATGGATGCAAGACAGTTGAAGGTCGAGGCCGCGCGGGCCGCCCTTGCCCATGTCAGAGACGGCATGCGGCTCGGCATCGGCACCGGCACCACGGCGGAAGAGTTCGTACGGCTGCTCGCCGACAAGGTCGCCACCGGCATGACAGTGATTGGTGTGCCGACGTCGGAGCGCACGGCCGCACTTTGCCGAGAGCTTGGCGTGCCATTGTCGACATTGGAGCAAACGCCCGAACTCGATCTCACCGTCGACGGCGCCGATGAGGTCGACCCGGAACTGACCCTGATCAAGGGCGGCGGCGGCGCGCTGCTGCGCGAAAAGATCGTGGCCGCGGCCTCGCAACGCATGATCGTCATTGCCGACCGGTCGAAGATGGTCGAGACGCTCGGCCGGTTTCCGCTGCCGATCGAAGTCAACCAGTTCGGCCTGCGCGCCACCGAGATCGCGATAGCCAAGGCGGCTGCAAAACTCGGCCTTTCCGGTCCGATTACATTGAGGATGACGGGAGGCCAGGCTTTTGTTACAGACGGCGGCCATTTTATCCTCGATGCATCTTTTGGCCGCATTCCGGATACAAGAGCGCTTTCGAATGCTCTCCATGCCATTCCGGGCGTGGTCGAGCATGGTCTTTTCATCGGGCTGGCGTCAGCGGCCATCATCGCCGGCGGCGACGGTATCCAAACCGTCCATGCCGCCCGAAAACCAGGGAGTTCTACCGATCATGATGTTGCATAACCGGGTTCGCGGCCTTTGTGTCGTTCTGGCGGCTTCGGCCGTTTTCGCCTTGTCGTCGCCAGCGTTTTCGCAGGATGTCACCGATTCGCACCTGAAGGCCGCACGCGCTGCGGTCGCGGCGATCCATGCGACCGACCCGTTCGACAGCATCCTGCCGCAGGCGGCAGCCGCGCTCGAATCGCAGCTCATCCAGAAGAACCCGGACATGCAGGAGCTGATCGGCAAGACGATCAACGAGAAGGCGATGGCGATGGCCGCGCGCCGCGCCGATCTCGAGAAGGAAGCAGCCCTTGCCTATGCGAAGGTGTTTTCCGAAAAGGAACTCAACGACATCGCGGCCTTCTACAGCTCCGACTCCGGCAAGAAGCTGCTCGACAGCGGTCCGACCGTGACGCGTGATTTGGTCAAGGCAGCCGACATCTGGCAAAACGGCGTCGCCCGCGATCTCGCACAGCAGGTCGGCGAGACGCTTGCGGCGGCCGCCAAGGCTGCGGCTCCGGCTCCGGTTGCGCCCGCTGATGGCGCCGCTCCGGCCGACAATGCGGCTCCGGCAGATGGCGCGGCTCCGGCCGATGGTGCCGCACCCGCCGACGGCTCGGCTCCCGCCGACGGCACGCAGAACTGATTTCATTTTTCGGGCGGCATAGCCGCCTCTGGACCAGAAAGCCCGGCTTTGTCCGGGCTTTTCTTTTGGCGCTTCGCATCCTACCTCTGGCTTGAACTTTCCCTCCGCAGGAGTCCCATCATGACCGCTTACGACTACGATCTCTTCGTCATCGGCGGCGGCTCGGGCGGGGTGAGGGCGGCGCGCGTTGCCGCGGCACTCGGCAAGCGCGTCGGCATCGCCGAGGAATACCGTTTTGGCGGCACCTGCGTTATCAGGGGCTGCGTGCCGAAGAAGCTCTATGTCTACGCCTCGCAATTTCCGGAGCATTTCGCCGACGCCGCCGGCTATGGCTGGACGGTGCCGGAAGCCAGTTTCGACTGGCGCACACTGGTCGCCAACAAGGATCGCGAGATCAGCCGGCTGGAGGCGATCTACAAGAAGAATGTCGAGGGCTCCGGCGGCGAGACCTTCCATTCGCGGGCGATGATCGTCGACCCGCACGTGATCCATCTTCTGGGCGAGGACCGCACCGTCACCGCCGATCAGATCCTGGTTGCCACCGGCGGCCGGCCGGCGGCGCATCCAGCGCTGCCCGGGCATGAACACTGCATCTTCTCCAACGAGGCTTTCGACCTCAAGGAGCTGCCGAAGGCGATCATGATCGAGGGCGGCGGCTATATCGCGGTCGAGTTCGCCAACATCTTCCACGGCCTCGGCGTCGACACCACGCTGGTCTATCGCGGCAAGGAGATCCTCAGCCGCTTCGACATGGACTTGCGCCGCACGCTGCACGAGACGATGGAAAAGAAGGGGATCAAGATACTCTGCCATTCGGTGAGCGAGCGGGTGAGCAAACGGCCGGACGGCCGGCTCGACGCCGTTCTCACCAGCGGCCAGACGCTGACGGTGGACCAGGTCATGCTGGCCATCGGGCGCATCCCCAACACCGAGAATATGGGCCTGGAAGGCATCGGCATCGAGATGACCGCCGCCGGCGCGATCAAGGTCGACGCGTATTCGCGCACCAACATCGACAATGTCTGGGCAATCGGCGACGTCACCAACCGCGTGCAGCTGACACCGGTGGCGATCCACGAAGCGATGTGCTTCATCGAGACGGCCTTCAAGGACAACCCGACCGCACCCGACCACGAGACGATCGCGACGGCGGTCTTCTCACAACCGGAAATCGGTACTGTGGGTCTCTCGGAAGATGATGCCGTCAAGCGTTTCGCCGATATCGAGATCTACCGCGCCAGCTTCCGGCCGATGCGGCATACGCTGTCGGGCCGCGATGAGAAGATGCTGATCAAGCTGGTGGTCGATGGCGCGTCCCGCAAAGTGCTCGGCGCCCATATATTGGGGCCGGATGCAGGCGAAATGGCGCAGCTGCTCGGCATTCCGCTGAAGGCCGGACTGACAAAGGATGATTTCGACCGCACAATGGCCGTGCACCCGACCGCGGCGGAAGAACTCGTCACCATGTACAAGCCGACCTACCGCGTGAAGGACGGCCAGCGCATCTAGCCTTTCGTCTGTTTCCAGCGCCTGCCGTAGAGGGAGCTCGATGTCCGCCACCACCAATTCCACACCGCTTGATCATGGGTTCGGCGGCCGTGTCGACCAGGTCATCGACACGGCCGTCGAGGAGGGGCGCATTGTCGGCGCCGTGATTCTTGTCGCCCAGCGCGGTGAAATCCTATACAGCCGCGCCGCCGGCCTTGCCGACCGCGAAGCGAAGAAACCGATGACGCCGGACGCGATCTTCCGGTTGGCGTCGGTCACCAAACCTGTCGTCGCGACGGCCGCTCTTGCCCTTATCGAAGCAGGCATCATCGGCTTTGACGATCCCGTGGCGAAATTCATCCCGGAATTCCGGCCGAAGCTCGGGGATGGCAGTGAACCCGTCATCACCATCCGACAGCTCATGACGCACACTGCGGGCCTGAGCTACGGCTTCGGCCAGGCGGCCGACGGACCCTACATTCGCGCTGGTATCTCCGACGGTCTCGACCAGCCCGGCCTCTCGATGGCCGAGAATCTCAGCCGCATCGCCTCTGTGCCGCTGTCCTATGCACCGGGAACGCGATGGGGCTATTCGATGGCGATAGATGTGCTGGGCGAGGCCATGGCGAGAGCCACCGGCGCCTCCTTGCCGGAACTGGTCGATCGCCTGGTCGTTCAGCCGTTCGGCATGCAAGACGCGGCCTTTACCGTGCGCGATCGATCCCGGCTGGTGACGCCTTACGCCGACGGGCCAGGCAAGGCCATTCTCATGGGGGAACATCACCGCGTGCCTTATGGCGAGGGTTTCATTTCATACTCCCCCGGACGTGTTTTCGATCCTGCTTCCTTCGCCTCGGGCGGAACCGGCATGAACGGCACCGCCGGCGATGTCCTCAAGCTGCTCGAGGCGCTGCGTTCGGGCGGCGGGCCAGTCATCCGCGGCGAAACGGCCGCGGCGATGACCACGGACGCGATACCGGGCCTGGAAACCGGCATGCCTGGCTGGACCTGGGGTCTCGGTTTCAGCATTTTGCGCGACCCGCTCGCCGCATCAACGCCGCAGACGGCCGGCGCCTGGCGCTGGGGCGGCGTCTACGGCCATTCCTGGTTCGTGGATCCGGCATTGGAGCTGACGGTGGTGGCGCTGACAAATACGGCCGTCGCCGGCATGACCGGCGCCTTTCCCGATGCACTCCGCGACGCCATCTATGGCAGGCAGGCCTGAGTAGGGTAGATCGCCGCCGGCCACAGCCGGCGGCAGATACAGACGCTGCTGGATCGGCTCATCGTTTCACGGAAACTCAGAACCGATCTATCTTTTGTTGACGCAATTCCGGACGGAAAACCGTTTCACACTTTTCCTGGAATTGCTCAAAGCAGCGTTCCGCGCAGAATGACCATCGCCACCGAGAAATAGATCACCAACCCGGTGACATCGACCAGGGTGGCGACAAACGGCGCCGAAGCGCTGGCCGGGTCGAAACCGATGCGCTTCAGGGCAAACGGCAGCATCGACCCTGACAGGGAACCAAAGGTGACGATGCCAACCAGTGCCGCGCCGACCGTCGTGGCGATCAGCGGCCAATGCGGGCCATAGTCGTAGAAGCCCATATATTGCCAGAGCGCGATGCGGCAGATGCCGACCACGCCGAGCATGGCGCCCAGCACCAGACCGGTCGGCAGTTCGCGCAGCGCCACCCGCCACCAGTCGCGCAGGCCGATCTCGCGCAGCGCCAGCGCCCGGATGACAAGCGAGGTCGCCTGCGAGCCGGAATTGCCACCGGAGCTCATGATCAACGGGATGAACAACGTCAGCACGATCGCCTTCTGCAGCTCACCCTCGTAGCTCTGCATGGCGTTGGCGGTCAGCATTTCTGAGATGAACAGCGCACATAGCCAGCCGCCCCGCTTCTTGATCATGGAGAGGAAGCTTATCTTCATGTAGGGCTCGTCGAGCGCCTCCATGCCACCGAAGCGGTGCGCGTCCTCGGTCGTCTCCTCGATCATCGTGTCGATGATGTCGTCGATGGTGACGATGCCCAGTATCTTGCCGTGGTCGACCACCGGAACGGCGAGCAGGTCGTATTTGGAGATCGTCTGCGCCAGGGTTTCACGATCGGTCAGCGGCGTGACCGTGACCGGCACGCGGTCCGGCGCTACCGACAGGATCGGGTCGTCCGGTTCCCCGGTGATGAGCCGACGCAGACCGGTCGAGCGCACCAGCAGGTGAGTTTCGGGATCGACGATGTAGATCGCGTAGACGGTTTCGCGCGTCCGCTCGACCTTTCTGATGTAGTCGAGCGTGCGCCCAACGGTCCAGTCCGAAGGAACGCTGACGAATTCGGTCGTCATGATCGATGCGGCGCTGCCCTCGGGATAGCCCAGGATGGAAAGCAAGGTCGCACGTAGCGGCGGCGCCAGCGCACCGAGCAGTTCGGAACGTGCCGGCTCCTCGAGCTCGCGCAAAATGTCGGCCGCACGGTCGACCGACATGGCGGTGAGCAGCTTGCTTGCCTTGGGGCGGGGCAGGGCGTCTACGAGTTCTGGCGCGGCTTCGAGTTCAGGCTGATCGAAAATCTCGACCAGCCGCTCGAAGGGTACGGCGCAAAGCAGATCCGTCGCGGTTTCGCGCGATTCATGATTGAGCGCCTCGACCACGTCGGCAACGTGGTCGTTTGCGAGGATGCGGGCGATGGCGACGGCCTCGTCGTCCGCTACAGTGGGAAAATCGTTCATGGCTCACTCCTTGCCGTCCGGCAGGACATGAGCCATTCAGGTCACGTCTAGGCGGACGGCGGTTGCGTTCGACTAATACTGTCGCCAGGCATGGCGCGGTGACCTTTCCGCTTGCGGGTTCTGATTTGACTGTCAGCAAGCGGGCGCAACATAGGAGCGCACCTTGCCGAGTCAATCGTTGTGAGGAAGGAAATCGGCGCCTGATAGCTCCGATCGCGACACTGTGATCGCCGACTGCCGTTCTACCCGGCAAGTCGCGGTGAAATCACCGTTATTTCTGCTTCAGCCGACGCGAGAAACGCAGCCATTTGTCCTCGACCGGCCTTGGCTGGGCCAGGATCGTGGTGAGTTCGACAGGCAGCATCGGAACCAGCGGCTTCTTGGTGGCGACGCCGTCGGCGATCAGGACGATCGAGTGGTAGAACTCGGTGCCGGCAGCCGATCGCGGCGCCACCGCTTCGTGCATGACGCTGATCACCGTAACATCGGGGCAGTTGTCCTTGATCGCCTGATGGAAGGCAATCTTGCCCTCCGGGTCGAGGGCGCCGGTGGCCTCGTCGAGGAACAGGAGGCCGGGCTGCTGCAGGATGATGCGAGCCACCACCAGCTTCTGCTTCTGGCCGCCCGACAGAACCTGATCCCAGCTTTTGCCCTCGCGGCTTTCATTGGCCATATGCTCGATGAAGTCGCCAAGGCCAGCTTTGTGCAACGCCGCGGCGACCTGGGCATCGCCATGGTCGTGCTCCGAACCCGGCAGGCAGACCAGCTGTTTCAACGACACCTGCTGCAGCTTGACCTCCTGGGCGGCATAAAAACTCTTCACCCCGTCCGGGAAGACGATGGTGCCGTGGCCGTATGGCCAGAGCCCGTTGATCGCCTTGATCAGCGAAGTCTTGCCGCAACCGGATTCGCCCTTCAGGAAGGTCCACTCGCCGCGCCGGAAGCGCAAATTGGCGGCGCTGAGGAAGGGCGTCGCGTCCTCGCCCTGATGCGCCAGTTCGAGCCTCTGGATGGTCAGGCCGAAAACCGGGTTCTGACTGGCATAGTGGAAGTCGGAACGGCCGGTCTGGCTGTAGAACTCCTGCGGATGCTGAACATTCTCGATCGCATTCGCCAGCTCGGTGACACGCTGGCTGTTGGCGCGCAACGTGGCGATTGCGGGCATGACATGAATGAACCACGAACACTTGCTGATCAGCGCGTTCACCTGTTCGGAACCGGTTATGTAACCTTTGAGGTCGAGGCCGTTGTGGATGAACGGCACCAGACCAGGTCCGTAGGCCACAACTTTGGCACCGACAAAATTATAGACCGATTCGAATCCCGCATAGATGGTGTTGACGATGTTGAACTTCGACCAAGTGCTGTCGATGTCGAGATAGAGCTGGCCATGCATCGTCTTCTGCACGTCTTCGCCTCGCGACGCCGCCACGTGGAAACTGCGGCGCAATAACGTGATCAGTTCGCCGCGATAGGTGCCCTCAGCCTTCTGCATCCTGATGTTGAGCCACTCCAGCATTCCGCCGAGTTTGATCGCGATCCAAGTGTTGACGGGTACGTAAATGGCAACCGCCAAGAGAGCAAGGGCGGCGCTGCCATAGCCTCCTAAAACCTCGAGTCCCTTCACCTCCACCGAGTTTTTCAGCAATTCGCCGCCAACAAAGTAGAACGAGGTGAAGACACCGAATACGCCCATGGCCAGACCGATGGCACCGCCTGCCATATCCTTGATCGATTCCTGCACACGCTGGTCGACGTTGTCGGGCGCTGCCGTGCCGGACGAGCCATGCTGGACGTGGTAGTGTGAATGATTGGAATCGAGCAGCGCCTCATTGAAGCGGCTGTTTAGCCATGCGCGCCATTTGCGATGCAATGTCGCAGATACAAACTTGCAGGCTCCTACGATTCCCATGTCCTTGAGTACGACCAGCAACACAAGCAGGCCGGCATTGGTCAACAGCGATTCAAGTGGTGCGGTATTCGCGGCGTCGTGGAAAAAAGCGATTGAGGCCGCTAGTTCACCCGCCGCCACGGTGAACCAGACATCGGCCTTGCTGGAGAGCGCGGTGAGCAGGGCAATCACCAGGGTGAGGGTCCAGGCTTCCTTCCACCGATCCGAGACCCAGTAGGCCCGCATCAAGCCCCAGAAGCTGCGCATCGAGGATACCGGCGTCAAAGGCGACGGCCCCGAGGCGTCGCTGTGTAGTCTATCCGGTACTGACTCCTGCGATCGTTTGCCGATCCGAATCACGATCCCGCCCAAACCTTTTTTGTTTTGTTACGGATGGTAACACCAATTGATCATTTTCCATTACTTTTTGTAGGGGGTCGGCGGGATTGAAGTGCCGGCCGTGTCGGCAAGGCAACAGACCAGCCTTTCCGAGCGTCGCGCGGAAGCCAGCGAAAACGCGATTTAATGCAATGATGTCATATACTTGATAGGAATTTTGTAGGACGCTTCAACCTTCCCTTAGGGAAGGTTCTCACACGATTTTGTGACTCATTTTGGCTTGCCGGGCGGGTCGAATTTTCATTGCGGGCTAACCAAAACTCCCGAAAACAGACCGTCCTTGATGTCTGCTTCCTTGCCGTCATCGTCCTTGCCGGAGGCCGAGAAGTGACCGGAAATGGTCTTTGCGGCAGGGTCGTACTTGTCGATCACCACTTCACCGCTCTTGGACCTGACATGCCCGACCGTGGCGGCGGAATCGAGGATATTGAAGTTGGCGCCATTGGCGGGAAAGCCGCCGCCGAACGGGTAGGTGCCGACATAATCGCCTGGCGTTTTCAGCACCAGCATCGAATTGAATGTCATCGTCGGCGAGCCCTGTTGGGTCCCCGACAGGTTCAGCACCGGTTTGCCTGCCATCTCCAGCGTCGTGCCCTGGGCGAATGATGCCGTCCACGGCTTGCCGTCGAAACTGGCGGTCATGACCGCGTCCCCGGCGTTTGCCGCCGATGTGAACCACGGGCCTGTCAGGGCTGTGAGGCAAAGCAGCAAGAATGAAACGCCACGAAGTCCCGTGAGCATGAACGTCCCCCATCGATCGACTAGGCTTGGGACAATAGCGCAGACCTTGGCTGTGGGCGATTCACCACATCGTCATGCGAAGCGTGCCGTTTGACAAAATACGTGCATGAGGTTGAACCTAGTCCGGGGCTGTCGGCACYAATGCATATCAGGTTCTCCAACAAGGAAGCTTCCCAATGCTTGCACGCGCAGCCGCACCCGCAATCCTGTTGCTTTTCGCTTGGCTCCCTCTGGCGCATGCTGGCGGTCAATCCATTCCGGCAAGTTCGGAAGGGCAAGTCGAGTTCAATGCTCCCTCTGGTAACATCGGCTGTATCTACACGCCGAAAGGCGGCACCAGCACCTATTCACCACAGGACGGCGGTCCGGAACTGAGCTGCTCGCGGGTTGAACCAAGCTACGTGACCGTAATCCTCGGCCCAAAAGGGCCGGCCACCCTAATCAAGAACCCCGGTGAGCAGAGCTGTTGCAGTGACGTAGACAAGCTTGACTATGGCAACAGCTGGAGCCAGGGGCCGTTCACTTGCCAGTCGTCGACCAAGGGACTGACCTGCACCGGCAGCAATGGTCACGGGTTCTTCGTCAGCAAAGCCAAGGTGATGGTGCAATAGGCTGCACCGCCCGCGGATGCAGCCTGCCTCAGCCGACCTTGTCCAACTCGCCGCGGGCCTTGGCCACAGCCACCTGCCGGATGGCATCCGCCAGCGTGTCGGCGTCCTGTGCGCCCATGACTGCGTATTTGCCTTCGATGAGGAAACAGGGCACGCCTGATATGCCCATGCGCGACGCCGTGGCGATCTCGGTGCGCACCGCTTCGACATCGGCGTCGGTCGGCAGGAGCGTGGCGACCACGGACGCATCCATGCTGGCCTCGCGGGCGGCTTCGACCAACACGGCATGGTCGCCGATGTTGACGCCCTCCTCGAAATTCAATTGGAACAGGCGACGGACCAGCCTGTTCTGGATGGCTTCGCCGGCGGCACCCGCCCAGCGGATCAGCCGATGCGCATCCAGCGTGTTCGGCGCCACCTTGATGGCATCGAAGGCAAAAGAAATGCCCTCGGCTTCGCCAAGCGGTTCGATGCGGGCATGGATCTCTCGGATGCGCTCGTCGCTGCCGAACTTGGCAAGCATGTACTCGCGGCGGTCCTTGCCTCGCGGCGGAATGGTCGGATCGAGCTGGAACGGCCGCCAGCGTATATGCACATCGACATCGCCGACCGCGGCGACCGCCTTGTCCAGCCGCTTCTGGCCAATGAAACACCAGGGGCAGACGACATCCGACACCACATCGACGGTTATGGCATTCGCTTCGCTCATCTCGATCTCCGGATTGTCAGTTCGGTTTGCGCCACCATGTCGGCAGCTGATAGCCGAATATGGGCGTCTTCTTCGGATGTTCCAGATAATTCCAGTAAGCAAGCCACTGCTGCGTGTTGTACTGCATCGGCACCATGTAGTAGCCCGAGATCAGCAGCCGGTCGAGAACGCGAACGGCGGCGACATAATCCTCCTTCGATTGGGCGCGCAGCATCGCTTCGATCGCCGCATCGACCGCCGGATCGGCAACGCCGGCGAGATTGAACGAGCCTTCGGCCTTGGCCGCCTCGGAGCTCCAGCGTCCGAGCTGTTCGAAGCCTGGCGACAGGGAATTGTTGAAGCCGCTGGATCCGATCAGAGCCTCGAAATCGAAGCGCTGCTTGCGTGACTGGATCTGGTCGCCGTCGAGTTTGCGGATGCTGACGTCGATGCCGATCTTCGCCAGTGTGCGCTGGTAGATACCGGCCAGGCGCTCCTCGTCCTGCGAAGCGGTCAGTATCTCGAATCCGAAAGGTTTGCCCTCGGGATCGAGCATCGTCCCGTCCTGGACGTGGTAACCGATACTTTTCAGGAGATCGAAAGCTGTCTTCAACACTTTGCGGTCCTGGCCCGAACCGTCGGTCACCGGCGGTTTCCAGGTGCCGTCCATGACGTCAGGCGGCACACGGCCGGGGTAGGGGGCGAGCAACGCCTTTTCCCTGTCGTCGGCCGGATGGCCGAGCGCGGAAAGCTCGGAGTTCTGCCAATAACTCATCGAGCGTGTGTACTTGCCGCCGAACAGGTTCTTGTTGGCCCATTCGAAATCGTAAAGCATGCCGAGCGCGCGCCGAACCTCCGGATTGGAGAACTTCTGCAGCCTCGTGTTGAACAGGAAACCGGTCACGACGGGCGGAATGCCGGTGTCGAAGGTTTCGGCGACCACGTCCCCCCTGTGGAAGGCCGGGAAATCCAGATCGCGCTCACGCTTGACCGGATCACTGTCGTCGTCGAGGGCGCAGAGGCCTTTCTTGAAGGCCTCGAGCTTGGCGTTGGCGTTGAGGAAGTATTCGATGGTGATCTGGTCGTAATTGTCGAAGCCGCGTTTGGCCGGGACATCCTTGCCCCAATAATCGGGGTTGCGCTTGAATACGATGCGCTGGCCGGGCGCCACCTGGGCAATGGTGTAAGGTCCACTGCCAATCAGCGGCTTCAGCGTTGTCTTGTCGAAAGTCTCCTTGTTGAAGGCATGTTTCGGCAGGATCGGCGTCAGCGCGATGATCAGGGGCGTTTCCCGATTGGCCTTGTCATTGAAGGTGAAGCGCACGCTGTGATCGCCGGTCTTTTCAAGTTTGGCGATCAGGCTCATGCGTGCGTTGTAGGGTGGGCGGCCCTTGTCGGTAAAGACATCGTAGGTGAACAGCACATCCTCCGGCGTCACCGGTTCGCCGTCCGACCATTTTGCCTTGGGGTTGAGATGGAATTCGATCGACTTGCGCTCGGGGTCCATGTCCACGCTGTCGGCGAGCAGGCCATAGAGACTGAAGGCCTCGTCGTAGTTGCGCTGCATCAACGGCTCGAAAACGAGGTTGCCGTAGTTCAGATCCATCATGCCGCGCGCCGTGGTGCGCAGGCTTTTCAGGATAAACGGGTTGAGGTTGTCGAAGCTGCCGACGACGCAATAGGTAATGTTGCCGCCCTTCGGCGCGTCAGGATTGACGTAGTCGAAGTGGGTATAGTCGGGCGGCAGTGCCGGCTCGCCCTGCATGGCAATAGCGTGCTTCGGTTCCGACATGGCCGGCCGCGGCGAAAGGGTAAAAAGCGATGTCGCGGTGATCAGCCAAACAAGAACGCGGCCCATGACCGTCTCCTTAACAGGTCGGCTTGATGATTCGATGCGCACCCTAGCATGAGGCAGCTGCGAGCCGGCCAATGGTGTCATCAAGAATTACAGGAGGCGGGCTGGATTCGGCACCGCTTGCAGTGTAACACGCCGACCGAAGTCATTCTGTTGCCTCATTTCGGCAACAGGTAGCTGGACCACACGGCGCAGAGAAGCCGGTTCCGGGATCATTTGAGAGGAAGTGCACGATATGACGAGCCTGAACAGCAATGCGTACCGCCTTTCGGTCATGGCCGCGGGCGTGGTCGGCTTTCTGGGCGCAGGACTTCCCACCGCTTCCGCACAGCAGCAGCCGCAGATTCCACAGGGCTGGTTCAAGGCCTGCACCAAGCAGGAAGACGTCGACATCTGCAATGTCCAGAACATCGTCACTGCCGGCAACGGCCAGCTCGTCACCGGCGTGAGCATGATCGAACTCAAGGGCAAGGTGAACCGCAAGGTGTTCCAGGTGACGGTCCCGACCGGCCGCCTCGTACCTCCCGGCATCGGCCTGCAGATCGACACCGGCAAGGCCGTAAAGCTCGACTATGTGATCTGCTTCCCGGATCGTTGCGTGGCCGAAGTGCCGCTGACCGACCAGCTCGTCGCCGCATTCAAGAAAGGCCAGGGGATCACGCTGACCTCGATCAATTTCCAGAACCAGGCCAACCCGATCAAGATCGCGCTGCAGGGCTTCAGCGGCGCCTATGACGGCCCGCCGCTGCAGCAGTCGGACATCGAGGACCGGCAGAAGAAGCTCCAGGACTTCGTCGCCAAGAACAACCAGGACTTCGCCAAGAAGCTCAAGGAAGAGCAGGACAAGGCCAAGACCGCCAACTGATCACCGGCTCGGGCATTCTCGAGTCAAAGAAAAAGCGGGGTCATGCCCCGCTTTTTTCGTTCCTGGCCATGGCCTGGATATCCTGATGGATGGCCGGAATGCCGGGACGTCAGTGCCTGGACTGCCGTTTCGGCTCGTAGCGTCCGTCCGGCTTCTTGTCGAACATCTCCTTGATCTGCGGGTGGCGGACCGGTTCGCCCGACTGATCCTCAAGCAGGTTCTGCTCTGACACATAGGCGATGTATTCGGTTTCCGAGTTCTCGGCGAGCAGGTGGTAGAACGGCTGATCCTTGCGCGGCCGCACGTCGGCGGGGATGGCTTCGTACCATTCGTCGGTGTTGGCGAATTGCGGGTCGACGTCGAAAATGATGCCTCGAAACGGAAACAGCCGGTGGCGAACCACCTGTCCGATCGCGAATTTGGCCGTTTTCATCGTACTCACCACTGAATTCCTTGGCTTTATTTGGCGCAGACTCCGAGTCAATTCAATCCCGAAGCGTTTGAGCGTCTTCAAGCTACGCAGAATACGGCGCAAAGGTTTTTGATTGACGTCGCGACGTCGCGATAAAATCCGCAAGATTACTACTGCTGCCGCATCGGTTTTCGCAGGCCGCCGGCAAGTGCTGCAAAACCACTGCCGGGACGAAGCCCTTCGCGCATGAAGAAGGCGCGCAGCGGTGCAAAGCCACCGAGCACGCCGAGACCAGCGCCGCGTGCCATCTGCGCCGGCAGCATATCGGAGAGCAGCGACATGTTGAGCAGATTGACAGCGCTGCTGCGCGCCAGAATGTCGGGGCGGCGCTTGAAATCGTAGGCGGCAAGGGCCTTGGCCGCACCGGGATCGCCACGATTTTCAGCAGCAATTCCAACCAGATCATCAATATCCCTGATGCCAAGGTTGAGACCTTGTGCGCCGATCGGCGGGAATACATGCGCGGCTTCGCCGACAAGCGCCACCCGCCGATGTGCAAAACGCAAGGGCGTCACCGCCGAAAGCGGATAGATCTGGCGGCCAGGCTCTACCGTCACCCGGCCCAGCATCGACTGCATCTGCTGCTCGACCCGCAGCGAGAGCGCTGCATCATCCAGTGCGGCAAGCTCCTTGGCGGTCTCGGGTTTGACCACCCAGACGAGGCTTGAGCGATTGCCTGATAACGGAACCTGCGTGAACGGTCCGGTCTCGGTGTGGAATTCGGTCGAGGTGAAGGCATGCTCGCTTCTATGGCCGAAATTGAGCACGAGTGCCGCCTGCGGATAGGAGCGCGCAGCGGTCGAAATGCCCGCCGCCTCGCGTGCAGGCGACAGACGCCCATCGGCGGCGACCGCCAGCGACGCCCCAACCTCACCGCCGTCGGCGAGGGTGGCATAAGCCTTGTCGGCATCGAGACGCCAGGTCTTGACCATCGACCTCAGCCATTCGATCCCGGAATGCGCGGCCACCTTGCTGGCAAGCGCAGGGCCAAAGACGCTGTTGGGCAGGTTCAGCCCGAACTGGTCCTCATCGATCTCGCTGGCGCGGAAGGTGACGACGGGGCTGCGGATCAGCCGCGAGGTCGCATCGACGATGCGCATGACCTTCAAGGGGGCGGCCTTGGGCTTGATGTCTTCGAGGACATCAAGCCGCTCAAGCACTTTCAGGGCAGGGTTCATCAGCGCCGTGGTGCGGCCATCGGGGGCCGACGCCTCAGGCCCGACAAGCGTCACCGGGAAGCCGGCATCAGCGAAAGCGAGCGCCGCGATCAGCCCTGCCGGTCCGGTGCCGGCAATCAGTATCGGCGCTGTTTCCTGATGCTCCAAGGATCGGCTTCCGGCTTGCGATGCGAGGCGGGCCACCAGACCTGCCAGTCAAGGAGCATATAGGTCAGATCATGCGGCTTGATCAACGCGGCGATTCGGCCCATTCGGAGGCATGACCGGCCACCAGGACGATTTCAGCCATCTCGACCGCGCCGGCCGCGCCACGGCTGATATTGCGCGCAACCCGCGCTTGACGGTCAATGTCGTTGTCGGCGCGGGCATCGCGCTCGCCTGGTTGTCGCTGGCCGCGATGGCAATTCGCGGTGCCGAGGCCCGGGGCAGCGCGCCCGGCGATACTTTCCTGCGCGGCCTGCCACAGATGCCGCTGCCCGATTTCCTGGAACGGTTCTTCGCGCTCTGCCTGTCGCCGGCGCCGCTGGACGCAGGCATCGGCTTGCGCGCCCTGGCGCTTGTCCTGGTGTGGTTCCTGATGGCGATCGCAGCGATGCTGCCGTCCGCGGCACCGATGATCCGCACCTATTGCGAGATCGCCGATACGGCCCGGATCAAGGGCGAGCCGGTCGCCCACCCGCTGGTGCTGGTTGCCGGCTATCTCGGCGTCTGGCTCGCCGCCTCGATGCTGTTTGCGGCACTGACGCTCTGCGTGCACACTTTCGCCGCGTCCGGTGAACTGTACGATCCGGTGCTTGGCATTGCCGGCGCGCTCACATTGCTGATTGCCGGCCTCTACCAGTTCAGCGGCCTCAAGGAGGCTTGCCTGAAGAAATGCCGCAACCCGTTCTCGATCCTGTTTTCGAACTGGAGCGCCAAACCGATCCGCGTGTTCCGGCTCGGCGTTGTGCAAGGCATATGGTGCCTCGGCTGCTGCTGGGCGCTGATGCTGGTGATGTTTGCCGTCGGCGTAATGAACATCTTCTGGATGGCGCTGATCGGCGTGTTCACCCTGATTGAAAAACAGACGACGGGCAGTCTTCCAACCCGGCTGGCCGGTGCGATACTGCTTGTCTGGGCAGCCGCGCTGCTAGTAGTCTCGTTGTGAGTGGGGGAAATTCGATGACAGATCAGAGCTGGGCAATGAAAGGAGAGCTCGTACTCTCCTGCAATTGCACGGTTTTTTGTCCTTGCGTGCTGTCGCTCGGCAGTCACCCTCCGACCGAGGGCTATTGCCAGACCTGGGCGGGATTCCGCATTGATGCCGGCCACTTCGGCGAGGTCGACCTATCTGGCCTCAACCTTGGGCTGATCATGGAAATACCCGGCTATATGAGCCGCGGCAACTGGACCGCGGGTCTATTCATCGACAAACGCGCCTCGATCTACGCGGTCAAGGCTTTGACGAAGATTTTCACCGGCAAGGCCGGTGGGACGACGTCGCTGCTGTCGATCCTGGTCGGAAAATTCCTGGGTGTCGAACAGGTGCCGATCACTTATGAGACGCGGGACAAGACGCGTATCTTCCAGATACCGAAGATCATCGACGGCGCGGTGACGCCAATCGCCGGCAAGGATCGCGACAAGGATACGGTGATCACGAATTCGGAATACTGGATCGCGCCGGAGATCATCGTGGCCAAGTCCGACAAGAGCAAGATGCGGGCCTTTGGCCGCAACTGGAACTTTGCTGGCCGCTCGGCCGAAATCTGCAAGCTGGATTGGCGGGGGCCGTGAGCAAGAACACAACGCCCAGGAGCATGGCGGCCAGGAATATGGCGGCACGGAAAGCTGCCAAGAAGATCACCGACCGGATTCCGCGACCGAAGAAGAAAGTCACATGGCCGCAGGCGAGGGCGTTCTCCGTCCATCTGCTGACGGCGTCAGGCTCGTTCCTCGCCTTCCTGTCGCTGGTGGCGGCGAGTGAGGAACGCTGGACGGCAATGTTCTGGTGGCTTGGGCTGGCGCTGTTCGTCGACGGCATCGACGGGCCGATCGCCAGGAAGCTCGAGGTCAAGGAAATCCTGCCGACCTGGTCGGGCGAGCTCCTCGACAACATTATCGACTACGTGACCTATGTTCTGATCCCGGCCTTCGCGCTCTACCAGCGCGGCTTCATGGGCGAGGGCCTGTCGTTCCTGTCGGCGGCGATCATCGTCGTCTCCAGCGCGATCTACTATGCCGACACCGGGATGAAAACGAAGGAGAATTTCTTCAAGGGATTCCCGGTTGTCTGGAACATGGTGGTGTTCACGCTGTTTGTCATCGAGCCGGGACAATGGGTCTCGTTCGCGGTGGTGGTGGTGGCCGGCATCCTGACGTTCGTGCCGATCAATTTCATTCATCCGGTGCGGGTGGTGCGGCTGCGGCGCATCAATCTCACAATGACGCTTTTGTGGTGCGCCTTCGGCGCGCTTGCGCTTGCGCAGGCGGCTCTGGCAGCCTTCTATGATCAGATCGGCGTGCTGGGCGAGCAGGTCAGCACTTTCATCAAGATCGGCATTACCATCAGCGGGCTTTACCTCGCCTCCATCGGTGGCATCATGCAGTTCTTTCCAAATCTCGGTGCCAAAAAGGCCTGATCAGCCACTCCCACAGGAAGCCAATCCATGTCCAAAGCGATCCGCATCCACGCCCATGGCGGCCCGGAAGTTCTGACCTATGAGGACACCGATCCCGGCCAGCCGGGTACCGGGCAGATATTGGTCAGGCATACCGCGATCGGCCTCAACTTCATCGATGTCTATCATCGCTCCGGGCTCTATCCGCCGCCTGGCGGTTTTCCGCTTATTCCCGGCAGCGAAGCTGCCGGCGTGGTGCAGGAGGTCGGCCAAGATGTTGACTGGCTGAAGCCCGGCGACCGCATCGCCTATTCGACGAATGTCGGTGCCTACGCAGAGGAGCGTGTCATCGCGGCCGACCGCGTGGTGAAGATTCCTGAAGGCGTCAGCGACGAACAGGCCGCCGCGATGATGCTGAAAGGCATGACCGCCGAATATCTCTTGCGCCGCACCTTCAAGGTGAAGGCCGGCGACACGATCCTGTTCCATGCCGCGGCCGGCGGCGTTGGCCTCATTCTCGGCCAATGGGCGAAACATCTCGGCGCAACCGTCATCGGCACGGCAAGCTCGACCGACAAGATCGAGCTCGCCAAGGCACACGGCTTCGACCATGTCATCAACTACAAGGAGCAGGATTTCGTCGCCGGCGTTGCCGCCATCACCGGCGGCAAAAAATGCGACGTCGTCTACGATTCGGTTGGTAACGACACTTTTCCGGCCTCGCTCGACTGCCTGAAGCCGCTCGGCATGTTCGTCAGCTTTGGACAGTCCTCGGGACCGATCCCGCCATTCTCGATGTCGCTGCTGGCCCAGAAGGGTTCCTTGTTCGCGACCCGGCCGACGCTGTTCGTCTACAATGCAAAACGCGAGGACCTTGATGCCTCCGCCGCTGCACTGTTCGAGGTGGTGCTCAGCGGCGTCGTCAAAATCCAGATCAACCAGCGCTATGCGCTGAAGGATGCCGGCAAGGCGCATGCCGACCTCGAGGGTCGCAGGACAACAGGGACGACCATTCTCATCCCTTAGTCCCGCCAGGCTTGCTATCCCTTGAATTTCCGCTGAAATTCTTGAAGCTCTTTCAAGACGCGTGCCGCTTTCCGTTGAGAGCCGGCGGCGCCTACCATGCTTGCGGGAACACAGAACATATCTGGCTAACCAGATGGGAGGCACTGTGAGTGCAGATCATGACGGGGCGAACCTGCTTGAGGTTCGTGGCCTGACCAAGATATTCGGCACGCTGACGGCGTGCGATCATATCGACCTCAACATCGCCAGGGGTGAAATCCACGCGTTGCTCGGTGAGAACGGCGCCGGCAAGTCGACGCTGGTCAAGATGCTGTTCGGCTCGCTGGAGCCCAATTCCGGCGAGATTTCCTGGAACGGCCAGGCGGTGCGGATCACCAATCCGGGGGCTGCGAAGAAGCTCGGCATCGGCATGGTGTTCCAGCACTTTTCGCTGTTCGAAGCACTGACCGCGGCCGAGAACATCGCGCTCTCCCTGGATGACGGCGCGCCGATCAGCAGCATTGCCGCGAAGGCGAGGGCGCTTTCCTACAGCTACGGCCTGCCGCTCGATCCGGACTCGCTGGTCGGCGACCTGTCGGTCGGCGAGCGCCAGCGCATCGAGATCATCCGCTGCCTGCTGCAGACTCCGCAACTCATCATCCTTGACGAGCCGACCTCGGTGCTGACGCCGCAGGAAGCCGACAAGCTGTTCGAGACGCTGGAGCGGCTGCGCGCGGAAGGCAAATCGATCCTCTACATTTCGCACCGGCTCGAAGAGGTCAAACGCATCTGCGACCGCGCAACCGTGTTGCGGCATGGCAAGGTGGTCGGCCACTGCAATCCGCGCGAGGAAACAGCCGCCTCGCTTGCCCGCATGATGGTCGGCAACGAGGTGCAGGCCGTGGTGCGTGCGCCGGTCGCGGGGATCGAAACCGCGCTGCCGCTGCTCGAAATCCGCGGCCTCAGCCGCAAGCCGGCGACGCCGTTCTCCATTCCGCTCAAGAATATCAACCTCAATGTCCGAGCCGGCGAGGTGATCGGCATTGCCGGTGTCGCCGGCAACGGCCAGGGCGAGTTCTTCGAATCCGTCTCCGGCGAAGTGTTGCAGCAGGATGCCGCCTCGGTGCGCATCTGCGGCAAGGATGCCGGTGGCCTCACCATCACCGGACGGCGCCTGCTGGGTGCCGCCTTCGTGCCGGAAGAGCGCCTCGGACATGGTGCCGCACCGCGCATGAAACTCTCGGAAAACCTTTTGCTCTCGCGCCATGCCACCGACGGCAAGGTTTTCGTCAGCAGCGGTGGGATGGTCAGGGCCGCCGCGATCTATGCCGCCTCACAACGCATCATCGAGGCGATGGACGTGCGCAAGAGCGCGCCGGATCCGGAAGCGGCAGCACTCTCGGGCGGCAATCTGCAGAAATTCATCGTCGGCCGCGAACTTGACCGCCGCCCAAGCGTCATGGTGGTCAATCAGCCGACCTGGGGCGTCGATGCCGGTGCCGCCGCCCATATAAGGCAGGCACTGATCGAACTGTCGCGCAGCGGATCGGCGGTGCTGGTGATCAGCCAGGATCTCGACGAGCTGTTCGAGATCTCGGACGCGATCGCGGTCATGCACAATGGCGAGCTGTCCAAGCCGATGCCGATCGCCGAAGCAACCTTCGAGAAGGTCGGCCTGTTGATGGGCGGCGCCGAGCCTGGCCACGCCGAACATACGCTGGAGACGGCATGATGCGCCTCGAACTCGTCAAACGCCCGCAGCGTTCCGTGCTGTTTTCGGCCCTGTCGCCGTTCATCGCCTTCGCGCTGACCATCATCGCCGGCGCGGTTCTGTTCGCGCTGCTCGGCGTCAATCCGCTGACCGCGTTCCGGATCTACTTCATCGAGCCGATCAGCCAAGTCTGGCAGCTGCATGAGCTGGCGATCAAGGCAGCACCGCTGATCCTGATCGCGGTCGGCCTGTCGGTCTGTTACAAAGCCAACATCTGGAACATCGGCGCCGAGGGCCAGTTCGTCTTCGGCGCCATCTTCGGCTCCGCCATTCCGGTGCTATTTCCGCAATTCGAAGGCCCGCTGGTGCTGCCGCTGATGCTTCTGCTCGGCATGGTCGGCGGTGCGGCCTATGCGGCAATCCCGGCGTTTCTGAAAACCCGGTTCAACACCAACGAGATCCTGACCAGCCTGATGCTGGTCTATGTCGCCCAGCTCTTCCTCGACTGGCTGGTGCGCGGCCCATGGCGCGATCCGCAGGGCCATGGTTTCCCGCAGACAATCCAGTTCGGCGACTCGGCCGTGCTGCCGGAACTGATGCCGGATGCCGGACGCGCCAACTGGGGTTTTGTCTTTGCGCTGGTTGCCGCGGTCCTGGTCTGGATCCTGATGAGCCGCATGCTCAAGGGCTTCGAGGTCCGCGTGCTGGGCTCCAGCCCACGGGCAGGGCGCTTCGCCGGCTTCGGCCTCAACCGCATGGTGTTCTTCGCCTTGCTGCTGTCTGGCGCACTGGCCGGCCTTGCCGGCATCTCGGAAGTCTCCGGCGCCATCGGGCAGTTGCAGCCGGTCATCTCGCCCGGCTACGGCTTCACCGCCATCATCGTGGCGTTCCTCGGCCGTCTCAATCCGCTTGGAATCATCGCGGCGGGTCTGGTGCTGGCGCTGACCTATCTCGGCGGCGAGGCGGTGCAAAGCGCGCTCGGCATTTCCGACAAGGTGGCAAGGGTGTTCCAGGGCATGCTTTTGTTCTTCGTGCTCGGCTGCGACACGCTCATTCACTACCGCATCCGCCTGATCGGCCTGGCGCTGACGAAACCAGAAGGCGCGGCGAAGCTCGAGGCCGCGCCGAAGTTGAAGGAAGCCCGCTGATGGACATCACCGTCAACATCCTCCTGACCATCGCCACGGCGGCGACGCCGCTGTTGATCGCGGCGATCGGCGAACTGGTGGTCGAGCGCTCCGGCGTGCTCAATCTCGGCGTCGAAGGCATGATGATCATGGGCGCGGTCGGCGGCTTCGGCGCCGGCTACCTGACCGGCTCGCCCTGGATCGGCCTTTTGGCGGCAATCGTCATGGGCGCGTTGTTCTCGCTGCTGTTTGCCGTCATGACGCTGTCGCTGGCTACCAACCAGGTTGCAACCGGCCTGTCGCTGACGCTGCTCGGCCTCGGCCTCTCCGGTATGATCGGCACGAGCTTCGTCGGCCAGCCCGGTGTCAGGCTGCCCAATCTCGACATCCCGGTCCTGACCGAGATCCCCGTGATCGGCAAGCTTCTGTTCGGCCAGGATCCGATCTTCTACATCTCGATCGCGCTGACCGCCGCCGTCATGTGGTTCCTGTTCAAGACACGTACCGGACTGACACTGCGCTCGATCGGCGACAGTCACACGTCGGCGCATGCGCTCGGCATCAAGGTCATCCGCTACCGCTATCTCTCGGTCATCTTCGGCGGCGCCTGCGCCGGTCTGGCCGGCGGCCATCTGTCGCTCGTCTACACGCCGCAATGGGTCGAGAACATGAGCGCGGGCCGCGGCTGGATCGCGCTGGCGCTGGTGGTGTTCGCGTCGTGGCGCCCGTGGCGTGTGTTGGCCGGCGCCTACATCTTCGGCGCGGTCTGGATCGGCCAGCTTCATGCACAGGCTTTTGGCATTCCGGTGCCCTCGCAGATGCTTTCTTCTCTGCCCTATCTGGCAACCGTCGTGGTTCTCGTTCTAATCTCGCGCAACAAGCGTCTGACGATGATGAACACGCCGGCATCCCTGGGGCAGCCATTCGTTCCGGATCGTTGACAATAATAACAAACGGGAAGCTCCAAGGCTTAACACAGAGAGGTAACACAATGAAAAAACTGCTTATTGCCCTGATGACGACGACAGCGGCATTGTCGCTGGCCGCGTCCGCAGAGGCCGCCGACAAGCTGAAGGCCTGCTGGGTCTACACCGGCCCGATCGGCGATTTCGGCTACTCCTACCAGCACGACCAGGGCCGGCTCGAAGTCGAAAAGGCGCTCGGCGACAAGGTCGAGACCGCCTATCTGGAGAACGTCTCCGAGGGGCCCGATGCCGACCGTGCTTTCGAGCGCCTGGCGCGCGAAGGCTGCAAGCTGATCTTCGGCACCTCGTTCGGCTTCATGGACGCCGAAGTGAAGGTCGCCAAGAAATTTCCGAAAGTGATGTTCGAGCACGCCACCGGCTATAAGTCCGGCGACAATCTCGGCCTCTACAATGCCCGCTTCTATGAAGGCCGCTACGTGCTCGGCCAGATCGCCGCCAAGGAATCGAAGTCCGGCGTTGCCGGCTACATCGTCTCCTTCCCGATCCCGGAAGTGGTGATGGGCATCAACTCGTTCATGCTCGGCGCGCAGTCCATCAATCCGAACTTCAAGGCCAAGATCGTCTGGGTCAATTCGTGGTTCGATCCGGGCAAGGAAGCAGACGCCGCCAAGGCGCTGTTCGACCAGGGCGCCGACATCATCGTCCAGCACACCGATTCGACCGCCGCCTTGCAGGTGGCAGAGGAGCGCAAGCTGCACGGCTTCGGCCAGTCGTCCGACATGATCAAGTTCGCGCCGAACGCGCAGCTGACCTCGCTGACCGACGAATGGGGTCCGTACTACATCAGCCGGGTGCAGGCAGCCATCGACGGCACCTGGAAGCCGGACAATGTCTGGCTTGGCATCAAGGACGGCGCGGTCAAGCTCGCGCCCTTCACCAACATGCCCGACGACGTGAAGGCGATGGCCGAGGCAACCTCGAAGAAGATCGCCGGCGGCTGGAACCCCTTCACCGGACCGATCGCCAAGCAGGACGGCTCGGCATGGCTGAAGGACGGTGAAGTCGCCGATGACGGCACGCTGCTCGGCATGAACTTTTACGTCAAGGGCGTCGACGACAAGCTGCCGCAGTAAGGCACATCACGTACCGAATATGGAGAGGGCGCCGCGAGGCGCCCTTTCATTTGTCTGGAGAATTGACTGAAGGTTCAGACAGCCGAACCGTAGAGGTCATAGGCGTCGGCACGGTCGATCTTGACGGTGACGATGTCGCCTTGGCGCAGCGGACGGCGCGACTGGATGTGGACCGAGCCGTCGATCTCCGGCGCATCATATTTGGTGCGGCCCTTTGCCGAGGTGCCGTGCGCCTCGTCGATCAGCACCGGCAGGCGCTTGCCGACCTTCCTGGCCAGCTGCGTCGCCGAAATCTTCTGCTGGCGCTGCATGAAGCGGTGCCAGCGTGCCTCTTTGATTTCCTGCGGCACCTGCTCGAGGCCGAGATCGTTGGAGCGGGCGCCCCGGACCGGCTCGTATTTGAAGCAGCCGGCACGGTCGATCTTGGCTTCGTCCAGCCAGTCGAGCAGCATCTCGAAATCCTCGTCCGTCTCACCGGGAAAGCCGACGATGAAGGTCGAGCGGATCGCGAGATCCGGGCAGACGTCGCGCCAGCCGCGGATGCGTTCCAGCGTCTTTTCGCCGTGCGCGGGCCGGCGCATGTTCTTCAGCACCTGCGGCGAGGCATGCTGGAACGGGATGTCGAGATAGGGAAGGATCTTGCCGTCGGCCATCAGCGGGATGACGTCGGCGACATGCGGGTAGGGGTAGACATAGTGCATGCGCACCCAGATGCCGAGCTTGCCCAACTCCTCCGAAAGATCGAGGAATTTCGCCCGCACTTCACGATCGCCGAACATCGACGTCTGGTACTTGATGTCGATGCCGTAGGCGCTGGTGTCCTGCGAGATGACGAGCAACTCCTTGACGCCGGCCTTTGCCAGTTTTTCGGCTTCCCGCAGCACATCAGCCGCGGGCCGCGAAACGAGATCGCCACGCAGCGCGGGGATGATGCAGAAGGTGCAGCGGTTGTTGCAGCCTTCCGAGATCTTGAGATAGGCATAGTGGCGCGGCGTCAGCTTGACGCCCTGCGGCGGCAGGAGATCGATGTAGGGATCGTGCGAAGGAGGGGCGGCCTCATGCACGGCGGCCATCACGCTCTCATAGGCCTGCGGCCCGGTGATCGCCAACACGTTGGGGTGCTTCTCGCGAATCACGTCCGGCTCGGCGCCGAGGCAACCGGTGACGATAACCCTGCCGTTTTCCGAAAGCGCGGAACCGATGGCATTGAGCGACTCGTCGCGGGCGGAATCGAGAAAGCCGCAGGTGTTGACGACGACGAGATCGGCGCCGTCATGCTTGCGGGCGATCTCATAGCCTTCGGCGCGCAGGCGCGTGATGATGCGCTCGGAATCCACGAGCGCCTTCGGACATCCAAGGCTGACGAAACTGACGCGAGGGGCGGACATAGGCAAGTTTCCAATGGGGGCACGGGCCGAAACGCTGGTCCGGCCTCAAGTCGCTGTAAATGTCGGTCTGTGGCGCGTGGCAGGAGCCAATACGCGCGGCGCAATAGCATGGCTTCGGCAATCAAGCAAACCGGCCGACAGGCCGCCGCGCGCCATCGGAGTGGCTCAGTGGCCTCCGGAACCGAACCAGGGTGCCAGGAAAGCGAAGTGCTCGGGGTACTGCTGTACCGCACCGTCCAGCAGCATTTTCACCGCAACGTAGAGAATGATCGCCAGGCCGAGATAGGCGATCCAGCGATATTTGTGCAGGAGGCGCGCGACGAACGAGGCAGCAAAGCCCATCAAGGCAATCGACAAGGCCAGTCCGACAATCAGCACGGTCGGATGGTTCATCGCCGCTCCCGCTACGGCAAGAACGTTGTCGAGCGACATCGAAACGTCGGCGATGACGATCTGCCAGGCAGCCTGCGAGAAGGTCTTGCGCGGCCCCTTGCCGCCGATGACACCGTCCTTGTCGAAATCTCCATTCGACAGCGCTTCCGTCGCGTCGCGCTCTTGTTCATGACTGACACGCAATTCGCGCCACATCTTCCAGCAGACCCACAACAGCAGCAGGCCGCCGCCGATAAGCAGCATGGGTCCAATGGTGAGCAGCCATTGCGTGATCAGGGCGAAGAAAATGCGCAGCACGGTTGCCGCCGCGATGCCGACGAGAATGGCGCGCTTGCGCTGGCTTACCGGCAGGCCGGCCGCGGCGAGGCCAATGACGATTGCATTGTCGCCCGCGAGAGCAAGATCGATGGCTATGACCTGAAGAAGAGCCGATAGGCCGGTGGCAGTGAATATTTCCATGGATCTGGAAGCCCTTGCCTGTTCGCCGAGTGTTCGTCGTCGACTATCCAAACGGGCCTAAAGGCATGGTCCGCTGGCGTCAAGACGCTGCATCGGACAACGTTGGGAAACCACTTTTGTTACAGTGGGATTACCGGGGGATTTTCAGTTCTCGCAGCTCGAACGCTTGCGCCGCTGCGCGTGTGGAAAAACTAGTCGTAGAGATTGTACTTCGCCCAGTCGGCTTCCGGAATCTCGTCGCCGATCCGGTAGCGCAGCTGCAGGACTTCCATATGGTCCGGCCCGGTCTGGCACTTGAATTTCAGCCGATACCACTGTCCCTTGCTGCGGAACGCCGCGCCAGGGCTCCTGATCGCATCGGCGCTCATCTCGGGCGTGGCGAAGGCGTAAGCGACGACCCGGTCGGCCTTGAACTTGCGATCATCGTGGGTGATCCGGTCCAGGATTTCGGCATCGCAACGCTGCTCGAGGCGTGTTTGGGGATCAAGTTTCATCAGCCCGGCACGCAATGCGTTGTCCATCGCGCTGGCCGGGAAAGCCAGCGTCAGGGACGCAATGGCCATCATGCAGAGTGTCTTCATGGGCGCGACAAGCAGCATGTTTTGTCTGAAAAATCAACCAAGAGGGGCGCGTCATGCTCGGCAAGCCCCAGCTTTCAGGGGGTCGGCGCAATCAAAATCTCGTGTCGAGGCGCATCGTGCGCCGTCTGCGGCCAACGGACCAGCGATGCGCGGCCGGCATCCGTGAGATCGTAGAGGCCGCGGTCAACGCGCGCGAACCAGCCATAGACATTATGCTGCAGAATTTTCGGCGCGATAGGCGTCAAGGCCTTCAGATCGCGCGGCCGTCTGGGTCCGTCAACCATCGCGGCGGCGCAAATGAGGGCGCTTTGGCGGTAGGCGGTCATGATCGGATTGCGCGATCCGCCGCCCGCGACAGGATCGCCGCGGCGGCGTTGGTGCTCGTCGACAAGACGGGATCGCTTCCGCGCATTCTTGCGCGGCTCCGGCGCGGCAGGACTGATAAGCACTTCGACCTTGTCACTGGCTGTCACGCCAAGCACGCCGAAGCCAAGCCGACGGCAGAGATTGCGGAACCGGGCGTCGCTTTCGCGCCCCTTGCCGCGCGCCGACATGCGCGCCGCCAGCCAGACTTCGTCGCAAGCGGCGGCACGATCGACGCCCTGCAGCACGAGTTCCAGATTGAACTGCAGCTTCAATTCGCAGATGACGACGACCGGCGGCTCGCCTTCACGCAGCGCGACGATGTCGCAGCCGCCGATTTCGCCCTTTACGACGAAGTCGAGATTTTCGAGGAACCGCTTCACCGGCGCATAGAGTGAGGTCTCGTTCATGCCTCAAGGCTTAGCCGATTCGAAGAGAAAAGCCTTCCGGCTTCGGGGCGCGCGGCGCCCCCCGAACTCTCAAGAATGAATTTTTCCAAGGAAGGACAAAAGCAAGCTGTTGAACTGCTCTGGCCGTTGCAGCGGCGCGAAATGGCTGACGCCGGGCAGGGTGATCAATTCCGACCCCGGGATACTGTGGGCCAGATAGGCCGCGTGCTCGTCTCTGATGAACTCGTCATGCTCGCTTTGAACGATCGCCACGGGCACGCGCGTCCGTGCCAGGTCGGCGGCGGAATAATTGGGTTCGGTCTTCATCATCACGCCGACGGCTTTGACGAATGCATCGAACTGGTCCGGTGTCGCCGACAGTTCGGCATAGTCCTTGGCATGCCGGCCGAAACACCGCTCGACAACCGGGCTTGGCGCGAATTCCTTGGTGCCGCTCGGATCCATGTTGCAGCCGAAGAAGAACACGCCCGTGACGCGTTCGGCGGCTTTCATGCCAAGGATCAGGGCAACGCAGGCGCCATCGCTCCAACCCACCACGGCCGCCTTTTTCAAGTGCAGGGCGTCCATCACGGTCAGGACGTCGGAAGCCATCAGTTCGTATTTGTACGGCCGTTCGTCGCGGGTGCTGCGCCCGTGGCCACGGCTGTCGATCACCACGACCTGGTAGCCGTGCTTGACCAGCGCGGGAACCTGAAATCCCCAATTGCCGCTATGACCGAGGCCGCCATGCAACAAGATCACCGGAGGGCCGGCGCCGAACGTGGCGTACCAGATTTTTGCGCCCTCATGCTCCACCCGACCTTCGTCTCTCGTGGCAGGCAGAGGCGTTGCGCCATGCGTTTCGAATTTCCTGAGATCGTCGTCGTGATAGTCCATGCCGGGAAAGCCTCGAGGCGAATGCGCAGGGCCTACGATTATTGCTGGTATCCGCCAAAACCAACCCGCGACGGGAAGTCTGCTGCCATCAGGCGACACCGCCAATTTCGAGCGGCAAAAGATCCTGCGCTGCCGATGTCAGGCTTCGGTGCTCGGCACTGGACGGGTTGATGACTTCTCGCGGGGCAGGAGCGGATAGCTGACCTGGCCGAAATAGCTGGCGGGGATCGGATCATCGACGCCGTATTTTTCCGGCACCTTGTTGCCGGTTGCATTGTAGGTGCCGAACACCATGTCGAGGACAGGCAGCTGCCCGGCGAAGTTCTTGTCATAGGCTTCGCGCTGGTTGGCATGGTGCCAATGATGGAACTGCGGGCTGGCGATCAGCCACTTCAAGGGGCCGAACGGGATCCGCAGGTTTGAATGAACAAGCAGCGTGTGTCCAAAATAGATGGATGAAAAGACGGCGATCGAGGCTTCGGAGAAGCCGAGGAAAAAGATCGGCGTCAGCGATATTGCCTTTGTGAGGATTGCGTCGACCGGATGGGAGTGGAAGGCGCCGAGCCAGTCCAGCTCGTCAATGCCATGGTGAACGGCGTGGAATTTCCAAAGCGCGGGGATTTCGTGGAAGGCCCGGTGCGTCCAGTAGACGCCGATATCGGTGATCAAGATGATTTCCGCGACCTGCAGCCAGATGGGCTGGCCGCCAACGGCGTGCGCAATTGATTGCGGGACCAGGATTGCGGCGGCGTCGAGGGTGTTGGCGGCGATCAGGACGATGACCACTTTTATGATGAGGCCGTTGAACAGCACATAGATCAGATCGACACCCAGGCCCTTGCGCAGGGTCTTCTGCGGCCGTTCGTGGAACAGATGTTCGAACGGAATGAAGATCAACGCGGAGATCAACAGCGCCTTGATGCCAAATATGTCCATTCGCCCGCCTCTGTTGCCTTGCCTTGGCCAGCACGCGCTCGCGCCTCAGCTTCCGGACAGAACCACATTTCTCCTTTCCAAAGGCTTGATGCGGGTCCCCCGGTTGCGCTCACGGCCGGGATATCCTCGAGACGCGCACCTGTCTGTCACATCGGTGTCGCAACCGGGCGATATCTCAGCGATGCGCGGTCGACGAACGCAGCGCGTGCCGCGCGTCCTCCCAGGACTAACCCCTCCGGTTCCCTGCCGGTGGGGTTTTCTATTTCAGCTGCCGCCTCTGGCAGCCGCGAATTGTCTTTGGATGGGCGCCAGCCAGCGAATCATTTCGACGGGTGACCGGCCACAAGCGAGCATGCGGTCAAGAAGCATGGTCCAGCAGTTTGGTGGTCGGGTCGCGGCGATGTTCGGAATTGGCGCGATCGACACCCTCAACGGTGATCGCGATCGTCCCGTTCTCGATCCTTGCTATCCAACCTTTTGCCTTGAGATACCAGAGATGAAACTCAAGGTGCTCGCGCGGGCAGCCTGACAATCTCTCAAGCTCTACGTCTCCAATGCCGGGATTGTTGACGTCTTGTCTGCGTTTTACATAGAGAAGCGCCAGCAGTTTTGCTTGAATTACGACGTCGCGCTCCATGCCTTTGGGGTTTGCGGCTTCCTCGGCCAGCTCCCGACGCAGACCCGCATGGTCCTTGTACTGGATGTCGTATTGCGCCCGTTTGACAGGATCCTTGAGCGTATTGTGAGCCTCCACGATTTCGCTGAAGCGGGATTCATCGCCGGTGGCTTGATTGTCGGGGTGGTAACGCATGGCAAAATAACGAAACACCCGTTCCAACGTTTCGGAGTTGGCGTTTGGGCTAACTTCCAGAACTTCGTAGTAGTCAACGAACATCGCGGCGCTCCCTCAAACGCAATCATATATTCATATCGGCTAAAATAATGAACATCCAGTGGACAAGCACGGAACCAAAGCGGTTACGTCAGACCATTGCTTGCGGCGGCCAAGACTTTGGTCCGGCGTCGATGGTCGGTTACTGTCTGGTGGGAGGAGAAATGGTCGCCGCTCGCCGGATGGGAGCGTTGGGTCGATAGAGGCCCACGCGGCGGGTTTTTATATTTTGACCAAGGTCTTGCGTGCCTTAGGCAATGAGAATCGCCTTGGAGTCGACCGCTACAAAACTATGACGATCGCCGCGCAAAACATAGCCACTCTCATCGTACTTCCCCACGGTTGTGCATCCCCAAGATGCTGGGGCGTGACGTTACGTCACTTTTATATTAGCGAAAGCGAATATTATGGCCTGTAGCGGATACGTGATCGCACCATACCGACGCGCCCGCGAATCCGTCATGCCTGAGGTGCGGCGGACCTGACGGTTCGTCTGGCCGGCGTCATCCCCAAAGCCACCCAGCTCCCAACTGGCGCCGGCCATTTTTGTTTTTAGCGTTGAGCAAGCGCGCCGGACAATCGATCCTGCTGTCCCATATTGGGGCGCATGGTTTGGCACGGCAATTGCTCCGAGCCCTCTGTTGTGGCGTGAGGGCGCTACTTCCTATTTGCGAGGCAACAGGAGGTAGGCAATGCGGATACTGGTAAGACCTGCGAAACGAGAAGGCGCTTCTCGGACGATTTTCCATCGACCGTTGGGCGATGGCGATTTCAGATCCGAAACGGATGGGGCGGTCGTCCTTTCGATAGATGCTGCTGGTATCTATGCAAAAGGTTCGCAATACCGATACCAGATTGAGTTCACGCTTGATGAACTTGAGGCACTTGGGAACCGGCCGTAGGAACATGAGATCGCCGCGATTGTCAGCTAACGCTTCTCCTTCGGCGTGATCTCCTCGACCCTCACCTTGTCGCCGATCTCTTTGGTCATCGCCAGCGCTTTGGCCTTGTCCTTGGTGGTCAGGACGGTGCGCCAATGTGGCTTCTCGAAAATTGAGACGATGCTGGTTGTGGCCGGCTTGTCGAACATCACTTCCTTCGATGATTGAAAGCCCGCAATTTCTGTTGGCGGAGACCGCGCGGGCCAAGCGGTGGCGAGTTGCCCGATCGCTCGGCCCTTCGTACCGGCACTCGGGAACTTCTTATCGTGAGTCGAGCTTTTGTTACAGAAAGCGACTTTGGTTTGGATGCAGGCAAGCTTTTCTCTCTTGCCCTCTCCAGGTCCAATTTCTCTCTTGCTCTCTCGAGTTCCAGGAGGTCGACGTATGAGGCGTCAAACGCCTCTACGTTCTTGCGCTGCTTGCTCCGCAGATGGAAATACAACAGCGCAAACGCCAGTATCATGGTTGTGGTGATCGTACCCGTTACGTGCTGGCTGTCGGCAAGCAAACAAAAAACAGCAACCGCTCCGCCAGCTATAGCTGCCCCGGTGACACTTGCCCGGGAAGGATCATATCTAGGCGGCGGGGCAACTAAGTCTGCCCGTCGCCTGGCGTCAAAGCTAATGCGTGAAGCATCCAATCTGACACCTCCGGTATCAAGGATATTTTAGCATCCTCTAATTAAATGAGGAACCACGCACGCCATCGTCCAAAAGGCTGTGTTTCGGCAACGCGATCCCACCAACCCTGGTGTCGGCTATTTTCATAGGAACGGTTGCCTGACAGACCGGCCTAAAGTCGTCCCGTAGCTATAAGCGCGATGGCGCCTATCCCGACTATGAATTTATGTCGCGCGAATAACGGTCCGGTCGCGATTGCAGCGACCACAAACTCCCTTGTCACGGCCGAAGTCGGACGTGGTTCCAAGTGCCCCCGTGATCTGGCCGACATGAGCTGGGGTTATATTCAGTTCATCCACGATACAACTATCGCATACGGCGTTCGGTTTCTGAGTGGTGATCCACGAATTGATGCGCTGGGCTGTGCTCATTTATATGCGTCCGCTCGTTTGCCGAAGGGCTTGCCGGTATAGGCGACCTTTAAACAATTAGCGGTATCTAATGTTCCGCACACTCGTGCTCCGAGCCGATTGCATTGAACCGTTCCGGCGCGCGCTCGTAGGTAGTGAATGGCCGGTGCAGTGAGGAACCCACCGCCTTGGGGCACTGACCACACCGGCCGCTTTTGGGCGGGGAAAGCGCCCGCGGCCTTAAGCTATGGGCGTTTTAGCAGACGCGCAATCGGCCGCATGTTCCACCCAGTCTTGGGGAACGATCCGTACCATCGCGAGTTGTGGGTGCGGCGGTCGATTCCCAGGATGTAGCCGCCCCCAATGAAAAGTCCGTCGCGAAGGCCACGCGGCGGGCTTTTTTGGTAGGACCAAGGTCTTAAGGGCCGCTTTCGAAGGTCTGACGTTACCGGTTTGGTTCCGGTAACATTCTTTGGGTGTTCTGTTATTTTAGCTATCATGAATATACTGTCGCCCGAGAGGGAGCGCAGCATGTTCGTTGACTATTACGAAGTTTTGGAAGTCAGCCCGAACGCCAATTCGGAAACGCTGGAACGCATATTTCGCTATTTTGCGATGCGCTATCATCCGGACAATCAGCAGACGGGCAATGAAGCCCGGTTCAGTGAAGTCGTGGAAGCGCATAACGTCCTCAAGGATCCCGTAAAGCGCGCCCAATACGACATCTTATATAGAGAGCATGCGGGTCTGCGGCTTCAATTGGCCGAGGAAGCAAGCGACGTCAAAGGCGTCGAGAAGGATGCTGTGGTCCAGGCCAAACTGCTTTCGCTGCTTTACGTGAAACGCAGGCAGGAGGTCGGCAATCCCGGAATTGGTGACGTGGAGATAGAGCGCTTGTTAGGCTGCCCCCGCGAGCATCTCGAGTTTCACCTCTGGTACATGAAAGCAAAGGGATGGATATCCAGGATCGAGAACGGAACGATTGCAATCACCGTTGAAGGGGTCGACCGCGCCAGCTCCGAACCGCGCCGTGATCCGACTGTTCGGCTACTAGATCATGCGGCGCAGCACTGACGGATTGCTATAGAAGCCCGCCGCCCCATTCACGGCAACGGCGGGCCGTCCCTAGGGATTAACGGGACTTGCTGAGGTGTTGGTTTGCCCCTGCTGAAAACGGCAGTGCAAATTCAAGGCCAGTTTGGATGGTCCAAAACGGGACATGCGCAGACCAAGGGCAAATCCTGTTGCTTGTGAGAGGGCCTAAAGTCTCAAGTAAGTAACGCAAAGGTCCGACGCCGCCCTCTTCAAAGGATTCTCTTGTTGGAAGTCAGGTACTTTCGGTCAATTGTCTGCAAACCGAGTGATCAGAATACGTTCAGACAAGATCGGGGGGCCGCGATGTATCGTATTCTCCGTGACTTTTGGAATGATCAACGCGGCATCGCGATGCTGCTGGTTGCAATTATGATACCTGTTCTCATAGGCTTTTCTTTGCTGGCCATCGACATGAGCCGGGCTACCGGGCTTCAACAACAGCTCCAGAAGGGTATCGACGCCATCGCTCTGGCCGCTGCCGCGGAACTGGATGGCAGATCGGATTCGATCACGCGGGCCAACCGTGCAGTGACGACCCTTATTGCCAACCAGACCCTGTATTCGGACGTGGCCGGTCATACACTCGTTCTAGCAGACGTAACCGTCACGTATTTGACCGGAATACCGGCCAGCGACGAGACGACATTGACCGCAGCAGGCGTCGATGCCAACAGCGTAAACTGGGCCAGCACCGATCCCAAAGCGGTGTCTTTGGCCGAAGTGACTATAAACGCGTCCGGCGTGGCGAAGGGCGCTGGGGCATTCGCAACCATCTTTCCGGCAAGCCTCCTCGGCAGCACCGACACAATGGACATCCGGCCCCAGGCGGTGGCCGGTTTCGTTCAGTCGATATGCGAAACCGTCCCGCTATTCATGTGCAACCCGTTCGAGACGACTGACCCGCTGACCAGCAAGACGATCCAGCAGTCCTTTGCCTCGGGAGACACCTACGGCCGGGAGTTCCGGATATTAAAGGTCGATTCCAACCCGGGCCCCGGCAATTTTGGGTTGATCGACAACAATCTGAGTTCGCTGCGCGATGCAATCGCGATCGGAAACTCTGGCACCTGCTACAACCGCAACGCGCTGACGACGAAGACCGGTGTCACCCTTGGCCAGGTCAATACCGGCCTCAATGTCCGGTTCGATCTCTATAGTGGCTCCCTGAACAACGACAACAGGGACTTCAATTACCGGCCCGCAAGCAACGTTCGAAAAGGGCAGAAGACCGGCTGCAGCAAATACGATCCCGTAACCGATGGAACCGCGCTGCCTCTGCCGCCCGGAGTCAACTACGTCGACTCAAAAGGAATGTCCGACGCGATTGGCTCGCAAGGATTTTGGACAAGTTACTGGCAGGCCAACCACGGTGGGGCTTACCCGAATGTCCCGAGCGCCACCAACCCGACCGGCACCAAGACAGCGCCGGCGTCTAGGTATGACGTATACAAATACGAGATTTCCCAAGGGTTGGTCGGCGACAAATCGCAGGCTCCGACGAAAGAAACCGGCACGCCATCTTGCTACAAAGGAGACGCCACGACAGCCGATCCTGATCGTCGGCTGCTCAATATGGCGATCGTCAACTGCATAGCGAACCAAGACAAGATCAATGGGCACGTCCAATTGAAACCGGATGGGTATGTCAGCGTGTTCATCAACACCCCCGTCCAAAAGCAGGACAACACGAAGGATCCCGATGACACTTCGGCCGGCGAGAAGCCTATCAGTTTGGAGATAGCTGACGTCGATGGGGCATTTGCCAACAATACCCTTGTCGACAAGGCATTCCGCAACGAGGCGCAGTTGTACAGGTAAGGGCAGCGGAGAGCGTTCGGCCTGATCCGCTAAGTTCAACACCCGCATGAGACCCGTGGCGGAGGGAGTGGCCGATGGTGTGCCTAGTCCTGACTAGTCACTAGTAGCCAACCTGTTGATTTCGCTGCATTTCGGTTAGCCATACCTAGCCAACAAATCTGCGGAAGGCTTCAAGAAGGTTAGTTCGGACAACCGCACTAACCAAAGGAGCCTCCGCAATGGCATCGAAAATCGACAATCTCAACCGCGAGCTACGCGAGCGCATTAAATCCGGGACGGCAAACATGTGGTCCCACGGTAACGGCCTGTGCTTTGCCCTGGCGAAGAATGGAAAGGCCACTTGGGTTTTCCGATACACCTTCGCTGGCAGTCGCCGCGTGATGACACTTGCACCGCACAATGATCCTATCAGCGACCGGCAATTCAAAGAATTGGAAATGGCTGCGATCGAACAGCGCGACCAACTGAAAGCCGGCGTTGACCCGCTCACAGCGTCCAAGCCCAAGGCGTCGAAGACGACTGGCGACGACACGTTTGAAAGCGTGGCACGCGACTACATCACAACGCATACCGCTAATTGGCGCAACGACAAGCACGCGGCCCAATGGTCCAGCACGCTCGAAACCTACGTATACCCGAAGATTGGACGTAAGCTGCCACATGAGATCGGCGTTGATGACGTGTTGGTGGTTTTGCAGCAGTCGCACATCCGACGCGGAAAACGCTTGCCGCTCTGGGACGCTGTACCGGAGACAGCCTCACGCGTTCGGATGCGAATTGAAACTGTGATCGCCGCAGCGAAGTCCAAGGCGCTTGGAAGTGCGAACACGCAAATCAAAGCTCTGTGGAAGGACCATTCCAACCCTGCCAAATGGGAAGATGGGCTGGAGCACTGGCTAGGAAAGAAAGGCAAGCAATCCAAAGGCCATCATGCGGCAATGCCTTTTACGGAAGTGCCGGCCTTTATGCAGGCGTTGCGTAGCAAGACAGATTATTCGGCCAAGGCGCTTGTGCTGACGATCCTATGCGCAACTCGCACTAGCGAAACTTTGCTCGCAACTTGGGATGAGTTCGATATCGCCAACTCCATCTGGATTATTCCAGCATCACGAATGAAGGCCGAGATTGAGCACCGCATTCCGTTGAGCAGCGCCGCAGTTGAGTTGTTGAAAGGGCTGCCCCGCTTCAAGGATAATCCCTATGTTTTTCCTGGAGCCAAACGCAACCAACCCTTGAGCAATATGGCCATGCTGGAGCAATTGCGAGGAATGCGACCGGGATTAACCGTTCACGGATTTCGATCCAGCTTCCGCGATTGGGCCGCAGAAACTACGCTCCACCCAGATACTATCGTTGAACAAGCGCTTGCGCACGTGCAGAAAGATAAGACCATCGCTGCATACCGGAGAGGCGACGCCTTTGAACGCCGCAAACAGATAATGCAGCAATGGACAGACTTCCTGATCATCGCCAACGACAACGAATACCGCACACAATGGGAAAGATTTGTTGCCTAATAACCGTTTATCGCGAATAACTATTGCTGTGGATAACCTTTAGAATGGCCCGCCTTTCGGGCCATTTTTTTTGACTATACATGCCTAGCCGTGATCGATTGCGGTTGCTGCGTCGAGGACACGCGCAGCCAAGTGCGCCAGAGCGAGGATACGCGATGGGCGCATGGGTCGGATGGCCCAGCCCTTAGACAGGGTGACCGTGGGTGGATGCCTGCAAATCCTTCAATTTCATAGATAAATTGGAACGCACCCATGCAGGATGCCTTGGTTCTACTCACGCGCGATCAGCTATGCGCATTGCTCCACATTTCCGATACTTCGCGCCAGCGGCTCGAAAAACATGATCCCGCTTTTCCACCCAAGTTGAAGATTGGGACGCGCAAAGTCGGCTATCTGCGCACTGATGTGCTCGACTATCTGCAAAAGCAGCGAGCAAACGCAGCTTAATGGCTAGTTCGAATGATTAGCACGGCGATCAGGCGAACAGCCTGCGCCCGGAATATCGCACAGTTTCAATGACATAATGATCCACGGTTCGAAGGAGCAACGCTCCGTCGCACCCAGAAAAACCCGGCTCGCGTTGGATGCGCGAAAGCCGGGCTGAAAGGTACTAGGAATGAATACCTATATAACGCCAGCCAGTCCCGCTGGCAATAGTAACCGCGCCGCCGCGCTGGTTGGCAGCGGCTTTGCGGTCTTTCCTCTCACCGCCAATCGGCTTCCGTTCTCGAATGAAAGCGTTGCAACCGCCCTAGGTGTCCCACAGCCCCAAAAAGGGCAGGGTGGCGCTAAGCTGGCAACGCGAGACCAGACCGCAATTGCGCGGCTCTGGACGGCGTTTCCAGACGCCCTGATCGGTATTGCGACCGGAACGCCATCGGGCGACCTAATCGCCCTGGACGTTGACCGGAAGAATGGGAAAGACGGTTTGCGATCTCTCGCCGCATTGAATTTGTGGCCACCGGCGACAGCCTGGCAGCAAACCCCATCAGGCGGTTATCACTACTTGTACCGCTCTCCAGCCGGGCAGCGATTGCCGACCGATGTAGGCGAGCTAGGAGAGGGATTAGATCGGCGCGGCGATGGCGGCTACATTGTCGATTATGGCTTTGACCTTGCCGCACCTGTTGCGATGGCTCCCGAATGGCTGTTGGCGGCCGGCGCACCGCGTGCCAACGGCGACCGCAAGCCACTCGGCACTGATCGAGCACCGACGATCACACAGGCGCTCGCAGCGCTGAACGAAATCAACCCAGAAGATTTGACATACGACGAATGGCGCAACGTCACATGCTCATATCGGCAGGCAGCGACAGGCCTTGTCCACGACGATCTTGTGCGCATGGGATGGAATAGCTGGTGCGGCGGTTACGCCAAAAACAACTCTGCCGACAACGAAAAGCTGTGGCGGTCGATCGATGCCGGAACATTGGTCGGCTGGATTTCATTGCATTGGAAAGCTTACGGCAGACCACCGCAGCCCGATCCAACGAAGATATTCGGCAGCAACGGAAACGTGCCGCAACCGGGCAGGCAGGTGCCACGTGAACTCGACGGGATCGACAACATCATCTCGACGGCAATCGTAGAGAAGAATTCGACCGTCGAGATTACAAAAATTTTGAGTGATGCCGGCTTACCCGTCGCATTCGATGAATTTGCGCAAACGATAGTGGTGACGGATACGCTACCTTGGGACAAGCGCGCATCATCTCCACGTCAGTGGGCTGATCTAGACACCACGCACTGTAAAGCTCTTGTCGAAAGTGTGGGCAGGAAGCCAGCTAAAGAAAATGTGTTTGATAGCGTAGCGATGATCGCGAACGCGCGCAAACAGCATCCGGTTCGCAACTACCTCAACAACCTCGTATGGGACGGCACAGAACGTCTGCCGCAACTGGCATCCGCATATTTCGGCGCGTCCGATACGCCATATGCTCGCATCGTTGGAACCAAATTTATGATTGGTGCAGTTGCGCGCATCATGTGGCCAGGTTCCAAAATGGATAATTTGCTTGTCCTCGAAGGACCGCAGGGACAGGGGAAGTCATCCGCAATTGAAGCTCTTGCCAGCGCGCAATGGTTCACTGACCGATTGCCCGATTTGCACACACCAGACGCTGCAATCCAACTGGCAGGCAAATGGATCATCGAACTTTCTGAATTGGCAAATGTGAAACGGTCGGATGCTGAAACCGTTAAAGGGTTCATTGCCAGATCAACCGACCGTTACCGCACGCCATATGGCAAGATCGCAATCGATCATCCCCGGCAATGCGTGTTTATCGCGACGACGAACGACGAACACTACCTTAAGGACCAAACGGGTAACCGGCGCTTTTGGCCTTTGAGGTGCTGTACGATCGACGTTGAGGCGATCAGGCGGGACCGCGACCAGCTTTGGGCCGAAGCTCTAACGCGGTATCGAGCCGGCGAGCGCTGGTGGCTCGACCGCGACGAGACGGCGCTTGCGGAAGCCGAGCAAGAGGACAGGCGTGAGGTTGACCCTTGGGAGGACCGGATTAAGGCGCACGTTGCGGTGATGGCCGGCATGCCGACAACGATTGAACTCGTGTGCAGGCTGCTCGAAATTCCCTTCGAACGTCAAAACGCATCGGTGAACGGTCGAATTGCTCGATGCCTGATCCTAGCTGGGTATCAGCGGAAACGATCATCATGGCCCGGCCCGGACGGGAAGCGATCTTATCACTATGAACAACGACGACGCCAATAATCTCCAAAAATCTCAACAACGCCGTTTCGTCCCGCTTGTCCCGCTATGTCCCATGGGACGGCCTATATTGCGTTGAAGGGTTCCTACGCGTTGGACGGGCTCTTCAACACTCTTCTACTACTTTCCCCAACCTAGTGGGACATAGTGGGACAAGTGAGGAAAAGCACAATAAAACAATGATTTACGGTTTCCGTCCTAGCGGGACAATAGTGGGACATAGTGGGAGGGAGGTCGAGCGCAGCAACAACTGACGAAAGCATTGTCTCGCAGCGCTATAGCGGCCCGTTGGCCCGGTCGGCGCGCCGAGTGCAGCGGACGAAAGCTCCGCCTATCATCGCATCTAAGCTTTTGAATTTATTGCGATGATCGGTTGCGATGATCACTCACCAACCGATTTCACCAACCGAAATGCGATTGTCGCTGTGGTCGAGGCGATGAACGATCGCGAATTGATTGCGTGGTCGTCATAGTATAGAGTTGCGATGACTTCAATAAATACAAATCTATTCCAAGAGGATAAGTTAATAAATCTGCGATTTACCACCTTACCCCCTTGACCAGTGCTTACTGGCTCGTAAAAGCTCCCTGTCACATGAAGCTGATTTGGGAGTAAGCCGATGCTAAGAATGATCGATATACACAGCAACCACATCATCTCGCGATCTGGCGACAGGACTAGCGCTCTTGTTTCAATCGCTGACAGGATAAACAACACAGCACTTCGATCCGGCGTATCATCGGCATACAGTGCAATCCGCATTGGGGCGGAATCAATTATCAAGATGCAGGAGATGGAATACCCATTTCCTCAAATACATGATGCTTATCGCAAGACGCTAACATCAAGCATAGTCCCACCAGCCAAAGCGTGTATCGTGGCACTACGTGCAGCGAACACCGCGAACAAAGCGGCAAAGGCCAATCTGTTGCTGCCGAGAAACCCGATCGATCCTCTTCGCGCCAGCATAAAGATGCAAATGCTGATTGGGAAAAAGCCGGCGAAGATCATCGAACTCGCTCACAGGGACGCTACCGGCGAAATCGGCGCAATCATGTTTGACAATTGGGACGTGCTGGAAATGCCCGATGTGATGCGCCCTGAGCTTGAGAAGAGCATTGCGCGCACAAACGCCGTGAACCGCTTTGCGCAAACGGCAGCGCTGCGAAAGCCTACTCCACAAGACATCCTTGCTGACGGTCCAGATATTGAGACCGCAACGCGAATGGCAGATGCCGCAATTCGCGATCTTGATAATACCACGGACGAAATCCACGCCGTTCGCAATTGGTTTGGCGATGCGGTCCAACACATCAGCGTTGCAGCCAACATCACGCCTCACGAAGTGATGAGCATCGCTCTATCGGAAGCAGCTTGAGATGACCAAGCGCGCTTTCCAGCTGCCGGCGCGGGTGTGCCTTCCTGCGCCGGCAGCAACTCCTCTGTTGGATCACTTGAGCGTGTTGATCCTCATGGGAAATCCAAGCCGTCAGTTGTTGGCGTACTACCGCCGCACAAGAGCGTTCCCAAAAGCATATCGCCGGGACGGCAACAGCTACACCCTGACCGAAAGTCTCGAACGTTGGTGCATCGCCAACGGCATCCATGTGGAGCACGTCTAAAATGACGACGCATGCCAACACTAATTTTAGCGTCGTTCGATTGGCGGGCGGCAAATTTGCGCCCGGTTCTGGCGGACGGCCCAAAGGTGCAAAAGCCAAAGTCAGCCGCGAATTGTTAGCCCAAGTGAAGGCGCTTGGACCGGATGCCATCGCCAAATTGCAGGAAGCATTAGGGAAGGGCGAGCGTTGGGCGGTTGAAATCGTCCTGGCTCATGTGCTGCCGAAAGACGGCCGAACAATCGAGTTCGAAGATGCAACGCCCGATGACGTTCGCGAAGCGCTCCGCAATGGCGACATCACTGCGTCAGAAGCGAAAGACGTTGCCGCCGCACTGGCTCGATTGGCCGATGTGGACGCCATCGAAGAACTGCGCAGCCGCCTAGACGAATTGGAGCGTATGTTGAATGGCGCGCCGACTTGAAATCACCAAGCGACTAGACGCGCTCACAGCGGCCATTCGCCGAACGTTTCGCAGTCCGGGCTTGGACCGTTTGAACGACGAGCAACGCGCGGCTCATGCCAGATGGAAAATGGACTGCAAGGCGTATGCGGCGACCATCAAAGACGACCCTACAGCGCTTTATGCAGCGACCATCGATCAGGACGGCGATTGCCCAAAACTTCGCCCTGATATCGAACGCGATTTATTAGGCGAGCTAGCAGTCGTCAGCGGCGATACCGCTACGATCGCGCAACAGAAATACATGAGGATGTGCCAACAATGATCGACGCATGTTACCTCATCGAACCTGACGCCTGTTTCGTATTCCGCGACGGCTTGATGACGCGACAGGCGTACACCAACAAATTTGGCAAGCCGGCATTCCACGTCTTACCGCAATTCGATCGCGTCCTATTCAGCGCTGACCGACCACAGATGCAAGCTGTCTGGATGAACAACAGGAAGTGTCTGGACTTGGGCGTATCAGGTGCATTCGCGGTTCTGATCGCAGCCGAACAAATGACTGACAAGGATGTGGATCACTTATTTAAAGGCGGCAACGGCAGCGACCGCGCCAACTGGTGGGAATGGACAGTCAATCTTAGCCATTTGTGGAATGCGACCGAGCCGGTAGCACCGGAGGCGCGCGCCGCGCTGCATCTGATGTGGTTACGCGGCAAGCCGATCTATGAAGTGATGGGCTTCAATCCGCCCGCGTGGATAATCCGTGAGGCCGCCGAAGCAGCCGTTGCCACTGCGTTCGCTCGCTAAAAGACCCTAGGGAGTCGCGCCGCCTGGACGGCTGTCAGCGGAACGCCCGCCGCAACGGGAGCCATCTGACGCCGTGCTTTGATCAGTCGGGCAATTGCCATTGTAGGGGGCCGCGCCACCGCCTTTGGCCCCATTAACGACAGCAACAACGCGTGCGCCATCGCTTTCAATATGCGTGTTTTGGCTGTTCGGATTGAACGGATCAACAGTCTGCAAGAGCGAATTCGATCGGTTGGCATCGCCAGACGCTAGCGTCACAGAATCGTAATGGTTCAAATAGTCGGCAGCGCAACCCGAAATTAGGGCCGCAATTGTAGCGATTAAAAACAAACGCCAATGCATGAAAGTATCCCCCAATACCAGAATACATCATGCACGCTTTGAGTTTTGTTGTCGAATCAGTTGATCTATCAGGAGAAAGGGGCGCATTCTCAACGATACGGCTGATAAAGCGTCATTCCCCAAATCGTCTGGTCTGGGTAGGCTGCTTGCGCACTCTTGATAGCAGATTCAAGCTTTGCCCATCGGCCATCATCGGCCACGGCTGCGAAAATTGGATCACTCAAGTCAGTTCCGGCAGGAAGCGACTTTTGCAAATTCAGACCGTCTTTGATCGCTTCGGTCACACATGATGCTGCACCCGGAAGGCTGTCGCCGTTCAGTTCCAAGCATTTGGCTTTAAGGGGGGAAGCAGTAAGCGGGTAGATAATTGAGAAAGCGTCCAACGTCTTTACCGCCACATCTGCTTCGGGAAGACATTCGGCGATCTTTGTAAACACCTTGGACTGTTTTTGACACGCTACCAGCGCCCGAAAGTCAGCTTGTCCCGCAGCAGCCGATGTAGCGATGGTCGTCGCCACAGCAACGAAACCTAGTATGATCGCTGTCCAATTGAACATAGCCACCGGTCTCATTGAGATGAGACCGGTGGCATTTCATAAGTTTGGAGACATTTCCTTGCCGCGATTTGTCGCATTGAGTCGGGTTGCCCCACCATTTCGCGAATCATGCAGCTATAAAAATCACCACGATGATCCCACAGCCAAATTGTGATGGCACCCGCTAATATCCCGGCTATTGCAAAAGCAAATTTCGCCTTGGATTTCCCCATTGTCGCTCCCCCCATGCTTTCCTAAGCATATAGGACTTCGGGGGGACACGCGACAATCGAAGCGCAAAGGTCAAACCGCGACACAGCCACATTGTTTGACCCTGCTATGCGGCCCGATTGGTTAGTAGTTTGGTTAGTTGGGCACTAACCGAAAACCGCCAAACCCCATGTTTTCCGGGCTTTCTAGGGGTTGACTTGGCGGAGGGAGTGGGATTCGAACCCACGGTGAACTTGCGCCCACGCCGGTTTTCAAGACCGGTGCCTTAAACCGCTCGGCCATCCCTCCGTCGTGATTTTTCAATCACTTGGATCGTGCGCTTCCGAAGGGTTTTCGCCGTTGGCGCCGGATTGGCACCGAAGGCGTTCCCGACCGGTTCGCTGTTCATTCCTGTAAAGCGGCATTGAGGCCCGCGTCAACCACCGCTGCGGCGCCTTCCTGTTGACCGGGCAAGCGCCGACTCAATTTTAGGTTTGGGGGAGGGTTGAGCGATCCTCTGAGGTGGCCCCCTCAACGACGAGGTGGGGACCCTTCAATCGCGTCACAGAGGGGACAAGGGGACGAATTTGGGCGTTCGCAGTTCCTGGGCCATTTTTGCCGCCTGGAAAATTGTCATCAGAACGAGGATCGGCTCACCCTCTGTCGGGTTGATCGTCAGGGCCACACGGCCGAGTTCGTCGCTCATGCCGCACGTCCAGTCCTTGACTGCGATCACCTTCTTCCCGGCCATGTGCCCGAGGCTTTACGCGGCCTGAAGCCGGTACACGGAACCTTCGCCGGATATTGCCACCAGCCGTAACATGGCAAAAGCGGCCAAAACGATGAAAAACGCCGTGATGTTCAGGAACATCGTCGACGCAAAAATGCTCGCGCTCTGGTCGTAGCAGCTTGCGAATTCCATCACGCTTTACCCCTTCAACGCTTGACGAACGGCGAACCACACCCATCGACAAGAATGATCCTGATTTGGGAGAAATTCAAGAGATTGCTAATATACGAGACGCAGCGCACCGAGCGCGGCAGGGCGGCGTCACAATCTTGCCCGGTTCCGGCCACAATCGGTTAATATCGTGATAAACAATTCCTGTGCACAAAGGATCGGGGTTCAGGGCGCCGTTGGTGTTGTCGAGTGAGTGCTTTGGCTCCTCTGCTGTTCAAACCACGGCGTCTTGATTGAGACTGTAGGGGATTTCAGGAAAAATGCAGGCTACGACGCATCAGCGTCTTCGTCGCGCTTCCACGCTTACGCTGCTTGCGGCGTCGGCTGCCTTGCTGGCGGCTTGCGCGTCGCAGCCTGAGCCGAAGGGGATGGTCAATCCCAAGCCTCGTTCCAAGGAATATTTCGCCGAAACCGAATATGGCGTGAAGGCGAGCCCGCGCGTCCAATTCATGCGCCGCGGCGGCGGCCGCGACCAACTCGGCAAGCCCTACCAGGTGCGCGGCAAGTGGTATTATCCGAAGGAAGACAAGCGCTACGCCAAGGTCGGCCTGGCCTCCTGGTATGGCGACGCCTTCCATGGCCGGCTGACCGCCAATGGCGAAGTGTATGACACGGCGCAACTGACGGCCGCGCATCCCACCATGCCGTTGCCGAGTTATGCGCGTGTCACCAACCTCGAAACCGGCAGTTCGGTCATCGTGCGCGTGAACGACCGTGGCCCCTATCATGAGGGCCGCATCATCGATGTCTCGGAGCGCGCGGCGCAGATGCTCGACTACGCCAAGGTCGGCACCGCGAAGGTCAAGGTCGAATATGTCGGCCGCGCGCCGCTCGATGGCAATGACGACCAGTATCTGATGGCATCCTACCATCCAGGCAACAGGATACCGGATCCGTCGGATGGCTTGCCGACCGGTGTCATGGTGGCCATGAACGGACCGTCGCCAAGCGTGCCGGTGGGCGCAGCCGCCGTACCGTTCCCTGGTCAGCTGATCGATTCCGCCACCCCGGTTCAGGCACAGATGTCGGCGCCGTCGCCGGCCTTCGGCGATCTGTCGCTGCCCGACTTCGGGCCGATCGTACCGGAGCGGCCGGACATCAAGCTGCCGCCGCAATCGCCATTCGCCGTGGCGTCGCTCTCCTATGCCGACGAGCGTGTCCGCCGCGCCGATGTCTTCGCCGCGCTCGACGACGACGGGATGTCGCCCGCCGATATCCTGCAATCGTGGAAAAAATCCAACAAGCAGGCGCCGTCGCCTGACTATGTGGCGGCCGGTACCTTCGACAGCGCCGCCGAGGCCAAACGCGTCGCAACCGCGCTCGCGCCCTACGGCCGGACCGAGATCCAGCGTTCCGATCTCGACGGCAATGACTGGTACGCGGTCAACCTCTACCCCAACGGCCATGGCGGCTTGGATGATCTGCTGCAGGCGGCATGGTCGCACGGCGCGCCGGACGCTCTGGCTGTGCGCAACTGATCTATTTTCCCCGCGCGGTTGATCCGGCGGAAAAAACCCTGATAGCTTGGTTGTGCCAAAACCGGCAAACGGGTCGAGATTTCATGCAGTTGCGCGCCTTTCCGCCATTTGCCGGCTTCCTGGGACTGGCTTTGCTGCTGCTTTGCCTCGCTCCAGCCCATGCGCAGATTTTCGAGACCAAGGCCACACAGGCGTTCATGATCGATGCCGACACCGGCACGGTGCTGTTTTCGAAAGACGCCGACAAGCCGATCCCGCCGGCCTCGATGGCCAAGCTGATGACCATGGAAGTGGTTTTCAACGCCATCAAATCAGGGCGCCTCAAACTCGACGACACCTTCGTGGTCAGCGAAAACGCCTGGCGCAAGGGCGGCGCGCCGTCGGGAACATCGACGATGTTTGCCAAGCTCAAATCGGCGATCCGCCTCGAGGACCTGATCCAGGGCGTGACCGTGCAGGCGGCCAATGACGGCTGTATCGTCATTGCCGAGGGCATGGCCGGATCCGAGGACAATTTTGCCGCTGAGATGACCGAGCGCGCCCGGCAGATTGGCCTGAAAACATCGACTTTCGTCAATTCGACCGGCCTCCCGGCCGACGGCCAGCAGACGACGGTGCGCGAACTGGCGCAGCTGGCCCTGCATCTGTGGCGCGATTATCCGGATTTCTATCGCTACTACGGCCTGAAGGATTTCACCTGGAACAAGATCTCGCAGAGGAACCGCAATCCGCTGCTGGCCATGGACATCGGCGTCGACGGCCTGGCTGTCGGCGCGAGCGAGGCGGCCGGCTTCGGCATCGTCGCTTCGGTCAGCCATGACGGCACGCGGGTAATCGTGGCCATGAGCGGGCTGGCCAACGACAAGGAGCGCGCCGAAGAGGCGCGCAAGCTTCTCGACTGGGGCGTGCGGTCCTTCCAGAAAACCGAGATCTTCGCCAAGGACGAGGTGGTCGGTGAGGCCCAGGTTTTTGGCGGTGCGAAATCCGGCGTCACGCTGAAGGCAAAAGGGCCGATCGACATCTTCCTGCCGATCACCAACCGCGACAAGCTGACCGCCAAAATCGTCTACAGCGGCCCGGTTGCAGCACCCGTGGAGGAGGGCCAGCCTGTGGGTGCGCTGCGCGTCTGGATCGGCGACACGCTGAGCCAGGAGACACCGCTATTCGCTGCTGAGTCGATCGGTGTCGGCACGTTGCCGCAGCGCGCGCTCGATGCGGTCAAGGAACTGGCGATCGGCTGGCTGCGATAACACCGACGGCATGGACGTTTTCCCGAACGCGGACTATCTAGAGCGCAACAATCCACTCCAACCTGGACAAAGGCCCTTTCGATTGGCGCGCGGATTTTTCATTACCTTCGAAGGCGGCGAGGGCGCAGGCAAGTCGACGCAGATCGAGCGGCTGGCGAGGAAGATGCGCGCCAAGAAGTATGATGTCCTGCTCACACGCGAACCGGGCGGCTCGCCAGGCGCCGAAGCGGTCAGGCATGTGCTGCTTTCGGGTGCTGCCGAGCCATTCGGGCCGAAGATGGAAGCGCTGCTCTTCGCCGCCGCGCGTTCGGACCATGTCGAGCAGGTCATCCGGCCGGCGGTCGAGCGCGGCTCCATCGTGCTTTGCGACCGTTTCCTGGATTCTTCGCGCGTCTACCAGGGCGTCACCGGCGGGATCGACCCGGCCTTCATGGATGCGCTGGAACAGGTCGCCATCAACGGCATGATGCCAGACATGACGCTGATTTTCGATATCGATCCGGCCGAAGGCCTCAGGCGCGCGACGCTGCGGCGCGGCAGCGATGCCGACGCCGACCGCTTCGAGAAGGAAACGCTGGCCATCCATCAGGCTCGGCGCGAGGCCTTCCTGGCGATCGCCGCGGCCGAACCGGAACGCTGCATCGTCATCGACGCGGCCGCCGATCCCGACACGGTGGAGCACGTCGTCACCGCGGCCGTGTTCGCGGCTCTGGAGGCGAGGGCACCCGCGCGCAACAGGCAGGCCGCACCGGTATGATCTTCGAACGCATTGCGCCGGAACAGCATGACACGCTGGACGGCGTGCCGGAACCGTCGGAAACGCCCCGTCTGGTCGGGCACCGGCAGGCGGCCGAGATGCTTGCCGCCGCCTATCGATCGGGAAAGCTGCCGCATGCGCTGATCTTCGCCGGCCCCGTAGGCATCGGCAAGGCGACGCTGGCTTTTCATCTGGCGCATCATTTGCTGAAGCACCCGGCCTTCGCGCAGGCGCCGGACAGTCTTGCCGTGCCCGATCCCGCCTCGTCGCTGTCTCGCCAGATCGCGACCGGGGCGCATCCGGGCGTCCTGCATCTGACGCGGCCGATGAACGACAAGACCAAGAGCTTCAAGACCGTCGTCACCGTCGACGAGATCCGCAGGGTCAGCCGCTTCCTGTCGATGACCTCGCATGACGGCAGCTACCGGGTCGTCATCGTCGATCCGGCCGACGACATGAATGCCAATGCCGCCAATGCCTTGCTGAAGAACCTTGAGGAACCGCCGGCGCGAACGCTGTTCATTCTCATCGTCCACGCGCCGGGCAGTCTGCTGCCGACGATCCGCTCGCGCTGCCAGGTGATACGCCTGACGCCGCTCGACGCCGACGATTTGCTGGCGGTGCTGCAGACCGCCGAACCGCCGCCGCCGGACGATCCGGCCGCGCGGGCGGCGCTGGTCGAACGGGCAGGGGGCAGCGCGCGCAACGCGATCCTTTTGACGCAATATGGCGGGCTGGAGATCGCCCAGACGCTCGATGCGCTGGTGGCGAAGGGAAAGAGCGACATCGGCGGATCCTATCGGCTGGCGGAAGCCGTCGCCGGCCGCGACCAGGCGATCCAGTTCGATATCTTCAATCGCCGGGCGCTCGATCTTTTGTCGGACGCCGCGAGCCAGGCGGCGCGGTCGGGCGATCTCGCGCGGGCCAAAACCCTGTCGGACACTTGGCATGAGGCGCTGGACGCTATATCTGAGACCGATACCTACAATCTCGACAAGAAGCAGCACGCCTTGACCATGATCGACCGCCTGAATTCTGCGATGCGAATGTGACGGACTTCTTGGTGCATGCCGTTGCCCCAAGACCGGGGCTACTTTTGGGCGGCATGCACTAGCCTCGGGATGGCAATCGCCATTCCGATGCGATATCCACCGCCACGGCTTCCATTCAGACATTCATGATGGTTCATTCATGTCACGCGACACATTCTACATCACGACCGCGATTTCCTATCCGAACGGCAAACCGCATATCGGCCATGCCTACGAACTGATCGCCACCGACGCGCTTGCACGTTTCCAGCGGCTCGACGGCAAGCAGGTGTTCTTCCTCACCGGCACCGATGAACACGGCATCAAGATGCTGCAGACGGCGAAGCGCGAAGGCATTTCGGCGCGCGAACTGGCCGATCGCAACTCGGCCGACTTCAAGCGCATGGCAACCGCGCTCAACGCCTCCAACGACGATTTCATCCGCACCACCGAAGAGCGGCACTACGCGGCCTCGCAGGCGATCTGGAAAGCGATGGACGCCAATGGCGACATCTACAAGGGCGGCTATGCCGGCTGGTACTCGGTGCGCGACGAAGCCTATTACGGCGAGGAGGAGACGGAGGTCCGTCCCGACAATATCCGCTATGGGCCGCAGGGAACGCCGGTCGAATGGGTCGAGGAAGAGAGCTATTTCTTCCGCCTCTCGGCTTACCAGGACAAGCTCATCGCGCTTTATGAAAGCCAGCTCGACTTCATCGGCCCGGCCGAGCGCCGCAACGAGGTGATGAGCTTCGTCAAATCCGGACTGAAGGATTTGTCGATCTCGCGCACCACCTTCGACTGGGGCGTGCCGGTTCCTGGCGACGAGAAGCATGTGATGTATGTCTGGGTCGACGCCCTGACAAATTACATCACCGGCGTCGGCTATCCCGATGAAAACGATGAGAAATGGCGCTTCTGGCCGGCCGATGCGCATATCATCGGCAAGGACATTGTGCGCTTCCATGCGGTTTACTGGCCGGCCTTCCTGATGTCGGCCGGCATCCCGTTGCCGAAGCGCGTTTTCGGCCACGGCTTCCTGTTCAACCGCGGCGAGAAGATGTCGAAATCGGTCGGCAACGTCATCGACCCGTTCAGCATGGTCGAACATTACGGTCTCGACCAGGTGCGCTACTTCTTCCTGCGCGAAGTGCCGTTCGGCCAGGACGGCAGCTACAGCCATGAAGCGATTGTCAACCGCACCAACGCCGATCTCGCCAACGGCCTCGGCAATCTGGCGCAGCGCTCGCTGTCGATGATCGCCAAAAACTGCGGCGGCGTGGTGCCGAAGCGCGGCGATTTGACGGAAGCCGACAGCGCCATCCTGGATCAGGCTGTGGCGGCTCTGGCCACCGCGCGCAAAGCAATGGCCGGGCAAGGCATTCACCTGGCAGTCGCAGCGATCTTCGATGTGGTGGCGGAAGCCGATCGATACTTCGCTGGACAGGCACCATGGGCACTGAAGAAAACCGATCCGGAGCGCATGGAAACGGTGCTGTGGACGACCGCGGAGGTGGTTCGACGCGTCACCGTGCTGTGCCAGCCCTTTGTTCCGGAGTCGGCCACGAAGCTGCTCGACCTGCTGGCGGTGCCGGCGGACAAACGTAACTTCGAGCATGTCCACGCCGACTATGCGCTTGTGCCCGGCACAGCATTGCCCGTGCCGGAGGGCGTATTTCCGCGTTATGTCGAACAGCCGAGCGCGAACGCCTGATGCTTGTCGACAGCCACTGCCATCTGGATTTTCCAGATTTCGCCGAGGAGCGGGCGGCCATTGTCGCCCGCGCCAAAGCGGCCGGAATCGGCCGCATGGTGACGATATCGACCCGTGTGAAGCGCTTTCAGCAAATCATTGAAATCGCAGAGAGTTTCGACGAAGTGTATTGCTCCGTCGGCACCCATCCGCACAATGCCGCCGAGGAACTCGACATCACCGCCGCAGAGCTTGCCCGCCTGTCGGCTCATCCGAAGGTGGTGGCGATCGGTGAAGCGGGGCTGGATTATTTCTACGACAAAGCGCCGCGCGATGCGCAGGCGCAGGGCTTTCGCAATCACATCGCCGCCGCTCGCGAGACCGGCCTACCCCTCGTCATCCATTCGCGCGATGCCGATGACGACATGGCAGCTATTCTCGAGGACGAAACAGGGAAGGGCGCCTTCCCCTTCATCCTGCACTGTTTTTCATCGGGACGCCGGCTGGCCGAAATCGGTGTGTCGCTCGGCGGCTATGTGTCGTTCTCGGGCATCCTGACCTTCAAGAATTCGGCCGAATTGCGCGCCATCGCCGCCGATGTGCCGCAGGACCGGCTGCTCGTCGAAACAGACGCACCCTACCTGGCGCCGATACCGTTTCGCGGCAAGCGCAATGAGCCGGCCTATGTCGCGCACACGGCACGAGTGCTGGCGGAGACGATTGGCGTCAGCGAGGCCGAAATCGCTGATCTGACGACGAACAATTTCTTCCGGCTGTTCGGCAAGATGCCGCGGCCTGCCGAGCAGAGCGCCTGAACGATGACTGACCGGCTGCGCCTCACCATTCTCGGCTGCGGCTCGTCGCCAGGCACGCCGCGCATCACCGGCGACTGGGGCAATTGCGACCCGGCCAATCCGAGGAACCGGCGCATGCGCACGGCAGCGCTGGTCGAACGGATCGCCGCCGATGGCCGTCGTACCACCGTGGTCATCGACACCGGGCCGGATTTCCGCGAGCAGATGCTGCTCGCTTCGGTCAAACGCATCGATGCGGTCGTCTACACCCATCCGCATGCCGACCATATCCATGGCATCGACGATCTGCGCGGCTACGTGCTCGAGCAGCGCCACCTGATCGACATCCATGCCGACCAACCGACGATGCTGCGCCTGCGGCAGGCGTTCGGCTATTGCTTCGAAACGCCGCCGGGCAGTTCTTATCCGCCGATCGTGCGGGCGCATATCATCGACCACGCAAAGCCGGTGGTGATCGAAGGCGAGGGGGGTGCCCTCACCCTCGAGCCGTTGCCGCAGTTCCATGGCGACATCATCTCGCTCGGTTTCCGCATCGGCGGCCTGGCCTATTGCCCTGATATCAGCGGCTTTCCCGACGCCACGGCCGAGCGGTTGCGCGGCCTGGAGATGCTGGTCATCGACGCACTGCAGTACAACACCCATCCCAGCCATTTGTCGCTCGGCCAGGCGCTCGACTGGATCGAGAAGCTGGCGCCGAAGAGTGCCGTGCTGACCCATATGCACGTGCCGCTCGACTATGCGACCGTGATGGCCGAGACGCCTGACAAGGTGATGCCGGCCTATGACGGCATGGTGATCGAAATTCCTTTTGAATCAGCGCGATAAACACGCCTGTTCATTGTGCCGTTCGCTTCCTTGGCCCGAATATCAGCAGCGTTCCAATCCGCTCATAGCCCATGCGGGGATAAAGCAACGCTCCGGCATGCGTCGCCAACAGCATCGAGCATCGCGCTCCACGAGCTTGGTCGTCCTGCAGCATTTTAGCCATCAGCGCCTGGCCGATACCGCGACGCCGGTGCGAAGGCTCGACATACATGGCCGCGCACCACGTGGCGCCCACGGCGTCTATGCTGCGCACACGCCCGACAATCTCGTCACCATCGACCGCCACATATTGGCGGAACGGCGCGCCGTCGCCAAGCAGATCGGCCGCGATCGGCCGCCTGCGAATGATCTTTGCAAATTGCGCCGCCCGGTCGACCGTCTGGACGCGCTCAATCGAGACGGCCGCCGGCGGGCTTGGAATCTGACGCAATGGCTGGACGAAAAAACCTTCCGTCCGCAGCAGCCGGTAGCCGAGAGCCTTGTATGCGGTTCGCGTCGGTCCATCCGGTTCGTCGTTTGCGATCACGACGGAAATGGCGAAACCCGGTCGCGCATGCTGCCGCACGATCGCATCGGCTTCCTGGGCAGCGACATCATGGACGACCCATTCCTCGCCACGGTAGTCGCGAGCATTCCTGCGCGGCGCATCACGCATCGCCCACAATGGCCCGACGCGGCTGACCTCGTAAGGAAAGGTGCGGCTTTTGTCGGTGCTGTAGCCATGTACGAACACCTCGATCGCCGATTCGATCTCACGCTTTGCTGCTGTCATCCACGCAGCGTAGCGTTGGCAATCCACATGAGGCAACAGACATCGAGAGTCTCAAGCCTATGAAATGCAGCAGTAATTTCCAACTGCTGGCCAATACGCAAGTTCCATAATCTATCTTATGCGACTTTCGGATGCGCACGTTTTGGCTCGAAGCAGCATCGAGATGGCGACCTACTTTGCTCCCACCCGTGTGACGCGATAACCTCCCTGTCGACACATCATCAGGACCTCAAGAAAATGACCGCATCGTTTCTCGGCCTTCCCGATCGCCTTGCCGATGGCCGCACGCCTCGCGCAGTGATCTTCGGAGCCAGCCACGGCAGCACCTATCCCGGCGAGGACAGCAGCGGCTATGCCTTGGCCGCCGATGCCATCCGCGCAGCCAGCCAGGGCGATGCGCCGCTCGTCGAGCACTGGGATTTCGATCTCGGCGGCCCGTTGTTCGACGGCAAGCCGGTTAGCTGCGTTGACGCCGGCGAGATTTCGACCACCCTGCACGACAATGCCGGCAACCGGACCCGGATCGAGGCGAAGACGCGCGAGGTCCTGGCTTTGCCGGCCATACCGATCCTGCTTGGCGGTGACGATTCCGTCGTCATTCCGTTCCTTGCTGGCTTTGCTGACCACGGACCGATCTGGATCCTGCAGATCGACGCCCATATCGACTGGCGCGACGAGGTGCATGGCGAACGCTATGGCTATTCGAGCCCGATGCGGCGGGCGAGCGAGATGCCGCATGTCGCCGGCATGGTGCAGGTCGGCCTGCGCAGCGTCGGCAGCGCGCGCCGCGCCGAAATCGAAGCGGCGCAGCACTATGGCAGCCGTTTCGTGACCGCGCGCGAGGTTCATGCTCAAGGCGTGGAAGCGGCGCTCAGGCATATTCCGGACGGCGCGCGCGTCGTCGTCACTTTCGACTGCGACAGCCTCGATCCCGGCATCATGCCAGGCGTGGCGGCGCGTACGCCAGGCGGCCTCACCTACACGCAGGCGATCGACCTGGTCGCTGGCCTCGACAAGCGGGCCAGGATCGCGGGATTTGACCTTGTCGAACTCTACCCACCCGCCGACATGGACGGCCTGTCGTCCCTCACCGCCGCGCGCCTTCTCGTCAATGTGATCGGCACCATCGTCCGGCACGTTTGAGACCCGGCTATGTCGCGCCAGCCGCTGAAATGCGCCGATGCACGCCATCCAGGCTTTCCGCCAGCGCATCGAAGACGTTGCGGGCCGTGAGCTCGTTCAGGACCTGCTCATTGATGCCGCCGCGGGTCGCATAATCCTGCGCCAGATGTGTGAAGTCCGCATCGGGCGCTGTTTCCGGAGCATGTCCAAGCGCCGTGAAGAGCGCTGCGATATAGTCGCGCCCCTTCGTGTCCGGAACGCCATGCGCCTTCAGCCAGCGGTGGATCGTGTCGAGGTATTTGAAGTAGGTGGCATAGGTCGCTGTCGCGACGCTCAAGGCGTCGAACTCGCTGGGGCTCTCGACCTCGATCACCTTCCCCAGTCCAGCCAGCAATGCGGTCACCTCCGGATCAGGCGGGTAGATGATCGTCGCCCCCAGCCGGTGGGCGATCATCGGCATGGGCAGCGCTTTCGTCACGCGGCTCGCGGGCGCGGTCAGGCCGACTATTTCCTCGCGCGACAGCGTGGCGATCAGGCTGATGAGGTGGTGGTCGCGCCGAAACCGCAATTCGGGCAAGAGCTGAGGGGCAATTTGCGGCCGCACCGCCAGCATGACGGTGTCGCACGCATCGAGGACCGCCTGATTGTCGGCGGCGACATCCACATTCGCAAAGCGGGAGGCGAGGTCCGCTGCGATCTCTTCGTTGCGCGGCGATAACACAACCGATACCGGGTCGCCCTCGAGGGATTTGAGCCCGGTGACAATGGCTGAGGTAAGCGCACCCGTGCCGATGAAGCCTAGTTTCATTAGGTATCCCATGACGTTGATTTTCCGGCTGGTCGTCCGCTGGTCACCGCGGCCCCTGCTCCAGGCTGATCCGGTAGTTCAGCGAACGCTTCGCCCCCGGTTCGATCAGCATCACGCCAGGCTTGTCAGTGAATTCGCCATCGAAATCGACCGGGCTTGCAATACCGTGCCAGGGCTCGAGGCACAGGAACGGCGCGCCGCCGGGCTTGGACCAGATGCCCAGCTGCTCTGCCCCCTGCCATGACATTTCGATCGCCGGACCATGGTCGGCGGCGTAGCGCACGCTGGTGCTGGCGGGCCGATCCAGGATGACGGCGTCATCATCGAACAGCCGTTCGGACAATGCGAGCGTCCTGCCTTCGATCGGTGTCGCCCGCGTCTCGGCGAGCAGAAGGCCGTCCTTGAGGCGGCGGATCGGCGCCGGCTCATCGTCGGCAAAGGTCAACCGATATGCCTGCTTGGGCAATCCCGACAGCAATGGCCAGTTGAATGCCGGATGCGCGCCGACCGAGGCCGGCAACGTCTCGTCGCCGACGTTGGTGACCTCCAGGACCACACCAAGCTGCTGGCGCTCCAGCGTGTAGGTCACGGCAAGGCGAAAGGCGAAGGGGTAGTGCGCGCGCGTCTCGGCGTCGTCGGTGAGAACCAGCGTACAGGATCGAGACCCCCTCTCCTCCCACACAAAAGGCTTGTCACGGGCGAAACCGTGCTGCGTCATCGGATAGGTCCGGCCGCGATGGCGCAGCTGGTCGCCCTTCAGCCGGCCGACGATCGGAAACAGCACAGGCGAATGGCGCCGCCAGGCCGGTCCGGCCTGCCACAGGTACTCAAATCCCTGGGCGTCTTGGAGCGAGACCAGTTCGGCACCCTGCCCTGTTACAACAGCCGTTATGCCGTCGCTATGAAGCGTCTGGCTGTCCTGTGCCACATGTCCTCGCAGTGTTGGATGCTGGTTCGGCGGGCAGACTAGCAAAAGCTCTAGGGGACTCAAGGTGTGGACGGTTCTTGCCGAAACGAATTGTGGCCGGAGGATCTCTCCTCCGGCCACCTCTCCGCATCAAGGGCGATATGCTCGCCCTTGCCCACAGCGGACAGTGGTTATTCGCGCTCGCCGGTGAAGTTCAGCAGCAGCTGGAAGATGTTGATGAAGTTCAGATAGAGCGAGAAGGCGCCGAAGACGGCGAGCTTCTGGCGCGATTCCGCGTCGAAATTCTCGGCATACTGTTCCTTTATCGTCTGCGTGTCCCAGGCGGTCAGGCCGATGAAGACGGCGATGCCGATCACCGAAATAGCGAACTGCAGCGCAGTCGAACCGAGGAAGATGTTGACGATGCTGGCGATCATCACGCCGATCAGGCCCATGATCATGAACGACGAGAACTGCGTCAGGTCACGCTTGGTCGTGTAGCCATAGAGGCTGGTGGCGCCGAACATGGTGGCGGCGATGAAGAAGGTGCGCGCGATGCTGGTGCCGGTGAAGACCAGGAACACCGAGGCGAGCGACAGGCCCATCACCGCACAGAAGGCCCAGAACATCATCTGGGCGCTTGACGCCGACATGGTCTGCATCTTGAACGAGAACAGCAAGACGAAGGCGAGCGGCGCCAGCATCACCACATATTTCAGCGGGCTGGAGAAGATCGGCACATAGAGCGCCGGCGTCGACGACACCATGAAGGCGACCAGGCCGGTGACCACGAGGCCAAGGCCCATATAGTTGTAGACGCGCAGCATGTGCTGGCGCAGGCCCTCGTCGAAGACGGCTCCGGCCTGGGCGCTGGTGCCGACGCGATATCCCAGATTGGGCGTGTTCATTTGCAGTCTCCTTTGTGAATCGGTCAGTAAAGCGTTTTGGCGAGCGCCTCGGCGGCGCGGTCGAGGTCACGAACCCCGCTCTTGGCGACCACCGCATAGGCGACCTCGCCGATCTGGAAATAGGCCGAGGAAATGTCGCCCGAGGGCGCGACGGTCGGCTTGACCACGTCGAAGTTTCCCGGCCGGATGGCAAACAGCGACACCAGGCCCATGTCCTTGGTGTCAACGGCCACCTCGACGCTCGGGCCGAAGCGCGACGGATAGATCTGCACGTCGCGCACCTTCCAGTCCTTGGGCAGCGACGGCATGACGATCGCGGTCGCGGCGCGGATTTCGCCGGCATTGTAGTTGGGCGCTTCCGGCTGCGAGGGCATGGTTTCGCGCACCAGCGTCGTCCTGTGCGCGCGCACCGCCTCGTCGACATAGGCGGGCGGCTGCGGCGAAGCGACGACCTTGGTCACCGACATCGGCCCGATGATGCCGTTCGCCAGCCAGCCGGCGGCAATGAAGGCGGCAACGGCCGCGGCGCGCTGCAAGACGCCGAAGATGCGGCCGCGGACAAGCCCCCTCTCCAGCCGCCGCGCAGCATCAGCCGTCGCCGGCCGCGCCATGCCCTTGGAACCGGCAAGCGCCACGCGCAGTTCGTCGCGCGTCCGCAGATCCGACATCACGCGTGCTGCGGCCTCCGGCCGGGTCGACAGGAATGCTTCGACCTCGATGCGGCGCGTGACATCCAACTGGTCGTCGACATAGGCGTCGAGGTCGGTGTCGGTCACGGGGTCGACAAGAGCGGTCATTGCTCACCTCCCACAACCCTGAGATGATTTTTGCCACGTGCCGGGGCAGCATCCTCCATCTGGCGCAAGGCGGCGCGCGCCCTGCCAATGCGCGACATCAGCGTGCCCAGCGGCACACCGGTGGCATCGGCGGCTTGGCTGTAGGAAAGCCCTTCGATGGCGACCAGATGCAGCGCCGAACGCTGCTCTTCCGGCAAAGTGAAAAAGGCCTCCCGCACCTGCGCCAGGCGCACCGAATGCTCCTGCGGCGCCGGTGTGCTGGCATCGGCGAGGTATCCGGCCTGTTCGATGCGCGCCGCTTCTGAGCGCCGCGAGCGCAGCCGGTCGACAAACGCGTTGTGGACGATCGACAGCAGCCAGGCCCGCAGGTTTCCACCCGAGCGGAAGGTGCCGCGCCGCTCATAGGCACGCACCAGCGCGTCATGCACGAGATCCTCGGCGTCGGCACTGTCGCGCGTCAGCGACTGCGCGTAACGCCGCAGCGACCCGAGCTGTCCTATGATGTCAAAGCGTGGCATCGACCGTTTCATGCCCTGTTTACGGAGCATGTGGGGATTTTAATCCCAACCCTTGCAGTTTTTTCTTTGCCGGGTTCGCCGGAGGGTATCGTTCGCAGTACCCTCGCCCAGTCTGGCTCTCAGGTGTGAAGTGATTTTGCCGGCTTCGGAGCGGGTACACCGCAGGCACGCAACACCCATCTGCGGCCGTCGCTGCGAAAATCGGTGATGCTGAGCGGCTCGATGTCGATCTTCCAGGAGGCGGCAAGCGGTGCGCCGAGAACATGCAGGATCGCGGTGCGGATGACGCTGGCATGGGTCATGGCGATGGTGTGGCCACGCTCGGTGATCAACCGGTCTATCAAGTCGGAGGCCCGGCGAGCAACGTCGGCCAGCGACTCGCCGCCGTGCGGCGCTGCATTTGGGTCGCTTAGCCAGGCAGCGATCCCCTCGGGCTGCTCCGCCCGCACGTCGTCAAAGCTCTTGCCGGCCCAGCTTCCATGATCCTGGTCCGCCAGAAGCGGCTCGACCGATGCGTCCAGCGCCAGTGCCTCGGCGGTCTGCCGGGCGCGAAGCGAAGGCGCCGTCCACACGCGGTCGGCACGGCGCAACGCCCCGCGCATCGCCTTCGCCAGCGTCAGTGATCGCGGCTCCAACGGCTCGTCCGACGGGAATGCCCCCTGCCGGGTCGCGGCCGTGGCGCCGTTGCAGATCATCGTCAGCCGTACGAGCATGAAGCAGTCATCCCTTGAACCGCATTCGAAGCGATGCATACGCTGCGAATAGAATAGCGGCTACCGTTTCGATCGAAAGGCGGCGTCCCTCTTGGGGTGCCGCCTTTTGCGTTGAAGCAACCAAAACCGCTGGTGCATCACGTTCTATTTGCGTATCACTCCGCCGCGCCAACGGAACTATAACGATGTTTGAAGACCTGCAGCCAGCTCCCGCCGACAAGATCCTGGCCCTGATCGGCCTCTATCGCGCCGATCCGCGCCCCAACAAAGTCGACCTCGGCGTCGGCGTTTACAAGGATCGTGACGGCAAGACGCCGGTCATGCGCGCCGTGCGTGAGGCTGAAAGGCGGCTGTTGAACAGCCAAGACACTAAGACCTATCTCGGGCTGGCCGGCGATACCGGCTTCAACGCGGTGATGGCCAAGCTCGCTTTCGGCCCAGGCGCCGACATGACGCGCATCCGGGCGGCACAGGCACCTGGCGGCTCCGGCGCGTTGCGGCTGGTGGCGGAGCTGCTCAAGCGGACGCGTTCGGATGCCACCATCTGGCTGTCGGACCCGACCTGGCCGAACCATATGCCGGTGATGCGTGCCGCCGGCCTGCAGATCCGCGAATATCCCTATTTCGATGCGGCCTCGGGTGCCGTTCGTTTCGACGACATGCTGGCGGCGTTGCGGACGGCCAAGAGTGGCGACGTGGTGCTGCTGCATGGCTGCTGCCACAACCCAACCGGCGCCAACCTGGACGCGGCTCAGTGGGAGGCCGTCACCGATCTGGTCGTCGAGCGCGGCCTGCTGCCGTTCGTCGACATTGCCTACCAGGGCTTTGGCGACGGGCTCGAGGCCGATGCGCTTGGCCTGCGTCTGCTGGCGGCGAAAGTGCCGGAAATGGTTGTTGCCTCGAGCTGCTCGAAGAATTTCGCCGTCTACCGCGATCGTGTCGGTGCGGCGATGGTCCTGGCCAGGGACGGCGCACAGGCCGATGTGGCGATGAGCCAGATGCTGTCGGCGGCGCGCGCCATGTATTCGATGCCGCCGGATCATGGTGCCGCTGCGGTGCGCATCGTGCTGGAAGACGCTAGCCTGCGCGCCGACTGGGAAGCCGAGCTGGAAGAGATGCGCCTGCGCATGCTGAGGCTGCGCGTGGCTTTCGCCGAGGCACTGCGCCGGCAGTCCAATTCCGACCGCTTCGACTTTGTCGCCAGCCATCGCGGCATGTTCTCCAGGCTAGGCCTCACGGAAGCTCAGGTCGAGCGGCTGCGCGCCGAGCATGCCATCTACATGGTCGGCGACAGCCGCATCAACGTCGCCGGGCTGCCTGAAGACGGCATGGACGACCTCGCCAAGGCGATCGTCTCGGTGCTCGACTAAAGCGGCTCAGCTGTGGACAAGGCGCCCTCGCCGGCTGACAGCATTGGCCGCGCGTCGGGTCCCAGGATAGCATCCGCCGCATGACGCCATCGAAAGACATTTCGCGCCTGATCGAGATCATGGCAGCGCTACGTGCGCCCAAGACCGGCTGCCCATGGGACATCGAGCAGGATTTCTCGACCATCGCGCCCTATACGATCGAGGAAGCCTATGAGGTGGCGGACGCCATTGCGCGCGGGGATCTCGACGATCTGCGTGACGAACTGGGCGACCTCCTGCTGCAGGTCGTCTATCACGCGCAAATGGCCGAGGAAGCCGGTGAATTTGCTTTCCCGGATGTGGTCCAGGCGATCACCACCAAGATGATCCGTCGCCACCCGCATGTCTTCGGCGACGAAAAAGCCCGCAGCGCCGGCATGGCCAAGGGCATGTGGGAAAAGATCAAGGCGCAGGAGAAGGCCGAGAAACGAAGCGCCCGCCTCGCGCGCGGTCTCGATCCCGAAGACAATGGCAAAGGGTTTCTGGACAGTGTTCCGGTTGCCCTACCGGCCTTGACGCGGGCGCTCAAACTTCAGGAGAAGGCTGCGCGTGTCGGCTTCGACTGGAGCGAGGCGGCGCCGATCCTTGACAAGATCGAGGAAGAGATCGGCGAATTGCGCGAGGCCCTGGCCAAGGACGATACCGCGTCGATCAAGGACGAATTCGGCGACATGCTGTTCGCCGTCGTCAATCTCGGCCGTCACCTGAAGCTCGATTCGGAAGCCGCGCTGAGCGGCACCAACGAAAAATTCCGCTCACGCTTCCACTATGTCGAGCAGGCCCTGGAGATGTCCGGCAACACGCTGGAGAATGCCACTTTGGCCGAAATGGAAGCGCTGTGGCAGGAAGCAAAAACCGCGAAGTAACCTCGGCAGTTCCGGCTGAAAAACCGCTATAGACTCTTGCTGGAATTGCCTTGGGTTACCCTTGGTTTTTCCTGCGCAATCGGCTTTCGATCTCTTCGCGGGCGCTTTGCGTCGCCTTGAGCGAGATGGTGGCGCTACCGTCGTCATTGTCGGTGCGAGAAACGACATCGCCATTGCGATAAAGCCAGTCGACAAGGCCGAACTGCGCCGGCTCGATCGTCACCGTCAGGTCTTCGAGTTCGCCCGCCATGCGTGTCTCGATGACCGCCTTCAGCGCATCGATGCCTTCGCCGGTCACCGCCGATACGGCGATCGGCGGTCCCTTGCTGCCGTCGGCGGCATCGGCGAGCAGCCGGCTCCGGTTGCCTTCGTCCAGAAGATCGACCTTGTTCCAGACTTCGATCACACGCTTGGTATCGCTGGCGTCGACACCGAGGTCGGCCAGGATGCGCTCGACATCCTCGGCCTGCGCTGCCGTGTCGGGATCGGAAATGTCGCGCAGATGGAGGACGAGATCAGCCTCGACCACCTCTTCCAGCGTGGCGCGGAAAGCCGCGATCAGATGCGTCGGCAGGTCGGAGATGAAACCGACCGTGTCCGACAGGATGATCGGCGTGCCATGAGGCAGGCGCACGCGGCGCAGCGTCGGGTCGAGCGTGGCGAACAGCATGTCCTGCGCCAGCACGTCTGCTCCGGTAAGCCGGTTGAACAGCGTCGATTTGCCGGCATTGGTGTAGCCGACAATCGCCACCACCGGGAACGGCACCTTCTTGCGCTTGGCGCGATGCAGGTCGCGGGTGCGGCGAACCGTTTCCAGCTCGTGCTTCAGCTTGATGATCTTTTCCTGCAATTGCCGCCGGTCGGATTCGATCTGGGTTTCACCGGGGCCGCCGAGGAAGCCGGCGCCGCCGCGCTGGCGCTCAAGGTGGGTCCAGCTGCGCACAAGGCGGCCCTTCTGGTAGTTGAGATGGGCGAGTTCGACCTGCAGCGTGCCTTCCTTGGTGCGGGCGCGCTCGCCAAAGATCTCGAGGATCAGCCCGGTGCGGTCGAGCACCTTGGCGTTCAATTCCTTTTCGAGATTGCGCTGCTGCACTGGCGTCAGCGGATGATCGACGATGACCAGTTCCGCATGACCCTCTTTGACGATCTCGGCGAACTCCTCGACCTTGCCGCTGCCGAGCAAGGTCGCCGGCCGCGGGTCGTTGACGGTCACCACCGCCGTATGGATCGGATCAAGGTTGATGGCGCGGGCAAGGCCGACGGCCTCGTCGCGGCGTGCGTCAGCTGATCGCGTCAGCCGCGGGCGGTTCGTATCGTCGTCGCCGCGCGGCTGGCGGGTAAGCACAGGCACAATGACGACAGCCCGGGTCGGACCCTTGGCTTGCGTCCCGGGATGATGCGCTGGTTTTCCGCGAACGGTGGCGTCCGCGTCCTTCTCACGTGCCAATCAGGCGCCCTGGCTTTCCTCGCCATCGAACATCTGAACCGGCTGGCTCGGCATGATCGTGGAAATGGCGTGCTTGTAGACGAGCTGGGAGTGACCGTCGCGGCGCAGCAGCACACAGAAATTGTCGAACGAAGTGACGACGCCGGTCAGCTTCACGCCGTTGATGAGAAAGATGGTGAGCGGGTTCTTGCTCTTGCGAACTGAATTCAGGAACAGGTCCTGAAGGTTTTGCGATCGTTCCGCCATTGTTCTTGTCTTTCGCCGATCCCCTTCGGTTTGCAAGCCAATGCGCCAAATTGTCGGGCACATGTCAAGCACGCAAACACCGTCTTGTCGTCAGTAACGACAAGCAGAACGAGATATATTGATGTTCATTCCACCTGAGCGGTTATCAGGCTGGACTTTTTTCCGCAATGTCAAAAAAGGCCTGCCGCAACGAAAGTGTCACAGAGCCGGGGTGGCCGTTGGCGACCGGATCGCCGTCAATGGCCACGACAGGCATGGCAATCGTCGTCGCGGAGCTGATGAACGCCTCGCGCGCCGCCTTGGCCTCGGCGACGGAAAAACCGCGCTCTTCGATCTTCAGGCCGAGCTTTGCCGCCACTTCGAACATGGTCGTGCGGGTGATGCCGCGCAGGATGCCGTGCTCGGCAGGCCTCGTAACCAGGACGCCGTCCCGGGTGACGATCCAGGCGTTGGACGAGCCACCTTCCTTGACGTTGCCGTCGGTGTCGACGAACCATGCCTCCTGGGCACCGGCTTCCTTGGCTTTCTGCTTGGCCAGTACATTGGGCAGCAGTCCGACAGTCTTGATGTCGACGCGGTCCCAACGGTTCTCGGGCACGGTGATGACCGCTATGCCGGTCTCGGACCGCTTTGCTCCAGCCGCCGGATCAGCCTTCTTGGCCGTGACCACCAAGGAGGGCTTGGTGTCCGCCGACGGGAAAACAAAATCGCGGCTGGCGACGCCGCGCGTCACCTGGACATAGACCAGACCGTTGGCGACATGGTTGCGGTTGACCACTTCGCGCAGAATGAGCGGCAGCACGTTGCGCGCGACCGGCCAGGCGATCGACAGTTCGGTGAGCGAGCGGTTCAGCCGGGCAAGATGGCGCGGCATGTCGACGATGAAGCCTCGCGCCACCTCGCAGACCTCATAGACACCGTCGGCAAATTGATAGCCGCGATCCTCGATATGCACGGAAGCGTCCGCGTGGACGACGTAGCGCCCGTTCACATAGGCAATGCGCGGCATGGGTGATCCCTCAGAAAAGTCCCGGCTTTCTTATGCGATTCCGCCGCACCCGTAACCGACAATTGCGTAGGCCACGGCCAGGCTGACTTTGTGTGCGTCAGACGCCCAGCGACTTCAGCTTGCGGTGCAAGGCGGAACGCTCCATGCCGATGAACTCGGCGGTTTTCGAGATGTTGCCGCCAAAGCGGTTGATCTGGGCGATCAGATAGTCCTTCTCGAACTGTTCACGCGCTTCTCGCAACGGCAGCGCCATGATGTGCTGGTCGGACTGGTTCGGCGTGCGCGGCATGACATCGCCGATCTCGGACGGCAGAAGGTCCGCGGTTATCGGCGCATCGACGTCGTCGCCACGCGCCAGGATCATCAGGCGCTCGACATTGTTGCGCAACTGGCGGACGTTGCCCGGCCAGTTGTGCGCCTGCAGCACGGCCAGCGCGTCGTCGCCGATGCGGCGCGGCTTGATGCCGGCCTGGCGGGCGATCTGCTTCATGAAGTTGTCGACGAGATAGGGAATATCCTCGCGCCGCTCGGCCAGCCCCGGCACCATCACCGGAACCACCGCCAGGCGATGATAGAGATCCTCGCGGAAACGCCCGTCGGCAATCATCGCTTCCAGGTTCTGCGAGGTCGAGGAGATGATGCGGACATCGACCTTGACCCGCTTGGTGCCCCCTACCCGCTCGAACTGCTGCTCGACCAGCACGCGCAGGATCTTATTCTGCGTCTCACGCGGCATATCGGCCACTTCGTCGATGTAGAGGATACCGCGATGGGCTTCTTCCAGCGCACCGACCTTGCGCTCGACACCATTCGATTCGGTGCCGAACAGCTCGATTTCCATGCGCTCGGGGGTGATGTTGGCGGCACTCAGCGTCACGAACGGCGCGCCCTTGCGGGCCGACAGCGTGTGGATGGCGCGCGCCGCCAGTTCCTTGCCGGATCCCGATGGGCCGATGATCATGACACGGCTGTTGGTCGGCGCGACGCGCTCTATGGTCTGGCGCAGCTGGCTCATCGCCGACGACATGCCGATGAGATCGAAGGTCTCGCCGCTCCGCAGCTTGAGGTCGGAAACCTCGCGCCGCAATTTCGAGGTTTCCAGCGCACGCTCGGCAATGAGGATCAGCCTGTCGGCCTTGAACGGCTTCTCGATGAAATCATAGGCGCCACGACGGATGGCCGAGACCGCCGTTTCGATGTTGCCGTGGCCGGAGATCATCACCACCGGCAGCGTGGGATGCATGGTCTTGATCTCGTCGAGCAGCGCCAGGCCGTCCAGGCGCGAGCCCTGCAGCCAGATATCGAGGAAAATCAACCTCGGCGCACGATCAGCTATAGCAGCGAGCGCGCTGTCGGCATCGAATGCCGTACGGGTTTCATGACCTTCATCGCTCAGGATGCCCGCGACGAGCTCACGGATGTCTTCCTCGTCATCGACGATGAGAATATCAGACGCCATTACCGACCTTTTCAGTTTCTCTTTCGTTTTCCGTCTTGGCTTCACCGCGCAACGGCGTGGCAGCCACAGGCGGCAGGATGATACTGATCATCGCGCCACGCCCGTTGTGGAAATCCGCAGGGGCATCATGAAGTTCCAGCCTGCCACCATGGTCCTCCACGATCTTCTTTACGATAGCGAGACCAAGCCCGGTGCCCTTCTCGCGTGTGGTCATATAGGGCTCGAGCAGCCGTTGGCGATTCTCGCGCGGCAGGCCTTTGCCATTGTCGATGACGTCGATTCGAATCGCGCCATTCTGGCGCCCGGCTTGAATCCGGATTATGCCGTGCGAACCGTCCTTCTGTTCCAGTCCGTCGATCGCTTCGGCGGCGTTCTTGATCACATTGCCAAATGCCTGCGCCATCAGGCGGCTGTCGAACGTGCCCTTGAGCGGCTCGTTGCCGAACACACGTTCGAAGCCAATGTCGGCGCGGCTGACTTCGACCAGGAATGAGGCCTCGCGCAGCGATTCGCGCAGATCGATGGCCTTCATCTCGGGCTTCGGCATCCGCGCGAAGGCGGAGAATTCGTCGACCATGCGGCCGATGTCCTCGACCTGCCGGATGATGGTGTCGGTACACTGATCGAAAATCTCGCGGTCCTCGGTGATGACCTTGCCGAAGCGTCGCTTGATGCGCTCGGCCGAAAGCTGGATCGGCGTCAGCGGATTCTTGATTTCGTGGGCGATGCGGCGCGCCACATCGGCCCAGGCGGAGGAACGCTGGGCCTGCACCAGATCGGTGATGTCGTCGACCGTCACGACGTAGGATTTTTCCTCCGAACCGTCGTCGCCCGCTTCGATGGTGATCTGCACGTTGAAGGTGCGCTCGGTGCCGGCGCGGAAGAACGTCACCTGCTCGCGGTAGACAGGCTTGCCCGACTGGCGGCCGATCTCGAAGACACGGCCGACATGCGGCAGAAGAGCGGACAGATTCTGCCCGAGCGCGGCGCTGGCGGAGATCGCCAGCATCGATTCGGCCGAACGGTTGACGATGGTGACGATGCCGTAGGGATCGACGCCGATGACGCCGGCGGTGACGCCGGCAAGCACGGCTTCGGAAAAGCGCCGCCGCTCGTCGATCAGGTCCTTTGCCGACAGGATCTCGTTGCGTTGCGATTTGAGCTCCAGCAGCATCTTGTTGAAGGTGTCGCCAAGCGAGGCGACATCACCGTCGGAAGGCCTGACGGGAACCGCGACGTCGAGATTGCCGGTCGCCACCTCGTCGGCAGCACCGATGAGCTGGCGGATCGGCCGTACGAGACGGTCGGCGACGGCAATGCCGGTCCAGATCGCCGACAGGATGATGATCAGGGTCAGCGACAGATAGGGCAGCGCGAAGGCCACCTGCGACGTGCGCCTGTTGTCTTCGAGGTTGCGGTATTCGTCGGTGTTGGACCTGACGATCTGCCGCGCCTTGATCACCTCGGGATCAACAAGGCGGATGGTGTAGAGGTAGAGGCCCTCAATCTCACGCAGCTTGACGATGGCGCCCATAATGTTGCGGGTGCGCGGCTCGATCAGCACCGGTTTGCCGTCGGTGGCGCTGCTGACCGAGCCTTCCGGCGGTTCCGGCATGGAGAAATCAGCATCGGTCTGCGCGCTCATGACGAACGAGCCGTCGGGCTTGATCAGCGCCGCATGGGCCAGAGACCGGCCCACCGCCTCCTTGTTCATGAGGTCGAGAAAGCCTGTGCGATCAAGGCCGTAGAGCGTGCGCGACGCATCGAGATCATAGGCCATCGACAGCGTCGTGCCCTGCAGATTGCGGGCGTTTTCCTGGACATAGGCATCGGCGATCGACAGCGAGGAGTTGACGATCGTCTTGGTACGGATCTCGAACCAGCGATCGAGGCCGATATCGAGCGTGATCGAGGCGATGATCGCCACCATGATGGCGGGGATGGCGGCAACCAGCGCGAACATGGCGACGATGCGCACATGCAGCCGCGAGGCCGCCTTGCCATGCCGGCGCGCCATGACGATGCGATGCACCTCGCGTCCGACCAGCGCGCTGAGGAAAAGCACGAAGGCGGCGTTGAGCGCGATCAGCGCCCAGGTCGTCCTGGCGTCAGGCGCGATCGGCGTCGCGCCCACCAGGATGGTGAATGAAATGGCCGCCATGACCAGCGCGCCGACGACCGCCACCACGCCGGGCAGCGCCAGCAGGCGGCGTCCGTCGCGTGCGCCGGGTTCGCTGAAAAGCGGTTGGTTGAGTACAGGTGCCTGCGGAGCCATGTCGCCGTCTGGGAGCCAATGATTGCGTCCGATCTATGCAACGCATTGTGGCGATTATGCAACAAGTGTGACAATGGCGGAAATCTTTCGCCACTCAGTCCCCTGAAAAGACGCTCAGTCTCGTGAAAAAAAGTCGACGTCGGATCGGCGCTCAGCCCGGCCGCGATGATTTGTAGACATTGACGCCCAGCTCGCGAATCTTCTTGCGCAGCGTGTTGCGGTTCAACCCCAGCAGTTCCGCGGCCTTGATCTGGTTGCCGCGGGTTGCCGTCATCGAGGCCAGGACCAGCGGATATTCGACTTCGGACAGAATGCGCTGGTAGAGCCCGGCGGGGGGCAGTTCGCCGGCAAACGAGGCGAAATAGCGCTGCAGGAAATGCTCGACCGCCTGGCCGATGGAGAGGTCGTCGGGAATGAGGTTGCCGCCGCCGGGGACCACGGGGCGCTCGCCGGTCTTGAGCTCCGCCTCGATGATCTCGGCGGAAATCTCGTCCTGCGAATAAAGCGCTGCGAGCCGGCGAACGAGATTTTCCAGTTCGCGCACATTGCCCGGCCACGGGTAGCGCTTCATCAGCTCGATGCCGCCGGATGAGATGCGCTTGGTCTGCAGCCCTTCCATCTCGCCAAGCTTGAAGAAGTGGCGCACGAGATCGGGCACGTCCTCGGAACGCTCGCGCAATGCCGGCAATCTCAGTGGCACGACGTTGAGGCGATAGAACAGATCCTCGCGGAACAGCCCCTGGTTGATCAGCGTGCGCAGATCCTTGTTGGTGGCGGCGACGATGCGCACGTCGGTCTTGATCGGCGTGCGGCCGCCGACCGTCGTGTATTCGCCCTGCTGCAGGACACGCAGCAGGCGCGTCTGCGCCTCCATCGGCATGTCGCCGATCTCGTCGAGGAACAGCGTGCCGCCCTCAGCCTGCTCGAAACGGCCGGTGGAGCGGTTCTGGGCACCGGTGAAAGCGCCCTTCTCGTGGCCGAACAGCTCTGATTCGATCAGATCGCGCGGGATTGCCGCCATGTTGATGGCGACGAACGGGCCGCCGCGACGACGGCCATATTCATGCAGCGCGCGCGCCACCAGTTCCTTGCCGGTGCCGGATTCGCCCGAGATCATCACCGTCAGGTCGGTCTGCATCATACGCGCCAGCATGCGGTAGATGTCCTGCATGGCCGCCGAGCGGCCGACCAGCGGCATCGCATCGGGCTGTTCTTCCGGCCGCGCATCGATCTTCGGCCGGCGCGGCTCAGACAGCGCCCGGTTGACGATGTTGAGGAGCTCGGTCAGGTCGAACGGCTTCGGCAGATATTCATAGGCGCCGGTCTCGGATGCACGGATCGCCGTCATGAACGTGTTCTGGGCGCTCATAACGATGACCGGCAGTTCCGGCCGCGCCTTCTTGATGCGCGGCAGCATGTCGAAGGCGTTTTCGTCGGGCATCACCACGTCGGTGATGACGAGGTCGCCCTCGCCCGCTGCCACCCAGCGCCAAAGGGTCGAGGCATTGGAGGTGACGCGCACCTCATGGCCGACGCGCGAGAGCGCCTGATTGAGCACCGTGCGGATCGCCGCATCGTCGTCGGCGACGAGAATATTGCCGCGAACCGTCATTTGCGGTCTCCTTCACCGTCTTCTTCAGCGCCGAACGGCGTTTCCTTCCAGGCCGGCATCAGGATGCGGAAGGTGGTTCCGCGCGGGGTCGATTCGCATTCGATGATGCCGCCATGCTCGCCGACGATCTTGGCGACGAGCGCCAGCCCCAGCCCCGAGCCGTTCGGCTTGGTGGTGATGAAGGGATCGAACAGGATCGGCAGGATATCCTCGGAGACGCCGGAGCCATTGTCGCGCACGCAGAACTCCAGCGGCAGCGATACGCGGTCCTGCGTTCCTGGCACCGAAACGCGAATGCCCGGCCGGAAGGCGGTCGATAGCACGATCTCGCCATGCGGATCGCTGCCGATCGCCTCGGCGGCGTTCTTGACCAGGTTGAGGAACACCTGGATCAGCTGGTCGCGATTGGCGAACACCGGAGGCAATGAAGGATCATAGTCCTCCAATATCCTGACTTTCTTCGCAAAACCGTTCTTGGCGATCGCCTTCACATGGTCAAGCACGACATGGATATTGACGGGATAGCGATCGATCGGTCGCTCGTCGGAAAACACCTCCATGCGATCGACCAGCGACACGATGCGGTCCGTTTCGTCGGTGATCAGCCGGGTCAGCGCACGGTCCTCGTCGGAAGCGGACAGTTCGAGCAGCTGCGCGGCGCCGCGAATGCCGGAGAGCGGATTCTTGATTTCATGGGCGAGCATCGCCGCCAGGCCGGTCACCGAGCGCGCGGCACCGCGATGCGTCATCTGCCGGTCAATCTTGTCGGCCATCGACCGCTCCTGGAACATGACCACGACGGAGCCCGGGAATTCCGGCACCGGCGCGACATAGAGATCGACGACCTTCTCGATGCCGAGGCGTGGCGACGACACATCGACCCGATACTCGTTGACCGGAGCCCGGCGCTCGCGCACCTGGTCGACAAGCGTCAGCAGCGGGCTGCCGAAAGGAATGAGTTTCGACAGCGTGTTGCGGGCGAGCATATTCGCGCTCGAGCGGAAGAAGTCCTCGGCATCGGCATTGGCGTAGGTGATGAATCCGTCCGTATCGACCATGATCACCGGACGGCGGATGGTGTTGAGCACGATATGGGCGGCCTCTGCCATATCGGTGCCACGGGAGACGTTGGCGTTCATGCCGCACTCCGCAGGTTCAGGGGTTGCGGATCGCGCGAGAATACATTTCGCAGCAGGGCAATGACGCGGGCCGGCTCGAACGCGGTCAGGATGGCTTTTCGGTCGTCGTCGGCAGCGCCAACGCCATGGCGATCGAGATACCAGCCCAGATGCTTGCGCGCCTGGCGCAAGCCGCTCTCGACGCCATAAAGCGCCAGCATGTCTTCGTAGTGGGCGACGACATAGTCGGCCAGTGCCGCGGGATTCTGCGGCATCTTGGCCGCCGTTTCGCCTGCGGCCGCGGCTGCGATGCCACCGGCGATCCAGGGCGCGCCATAATGGGCGCGGCCGACCATCACCGCATCGGCGCCGGATTGGTCGAGAATGGCGGCTGCCTCGGCGGGATTGCAGACATCGCCATTGGCAACGACCGGGATGGAAACGGCTTCCTTGACGCGGGCGATGGCGCGCCAGTCGGCCTTGCCCTGATAGAACTGGCAGCGCGTGCGGCCGTGTACCGTCACCATGCTGACGCCCGCCTGCTCGGCACGGCGTGCGAGGATTGGCGCATTGAGTGCGCCTTCGTCCCAGCCGAGCCGCATCTTGACCGTCACCGGCACCTTGACCGCGCCAACCACCGCCTCGATCAGCGACAGCGCATGGTCGAGATCCAGCATCAATGCCGAGCCGGCATAACCACCGGTGACCTTCTTGGCCGGGCAGCCCATGTTGATGTCGATAATGTCGGCGCCCTCGCCGGCGGCGATGCGCGCGCCTTCAGCCATATGTGCCGCCTCGCGGCCGGCTAGCTGCACCATATGGACGGGCAGGCCGGAATGACGTATGCGCAGGTCGAAGCCGGCCCTGCCCTTGGCGAGTTCGCCGCTTGCCACCATTTCGGACACGACAAGGCCGGCGCCATGCGCATGGGCGCGCTTGCGGAAAGGCTCGTCGGTGATACCCGACATCGGCGCGAGGAACACGCGATTGCGGATTTCCACGCCGCCGACGTCGAGAGGCGCGGCCAATTTGGCTGAGTTAACCATGCACAAAAACCAAGCACGTCCATTCGTTGCACATTCTCTAGCCATATCGGCCGCAATGTGCAACGCGGAATGACGCCACATTAAGGCGCAATTGGGAAAATGCCGGCCTTAGGCTTTTACCCCGACCAGGGCCTGGCGCGTCCTTTCAAGACGCTTTGGAATTCATATTTGACGCACGATCTTTTCGGAAAACCAATTACACTTTTGGGGATCGTGCGCTAAGCCAATCGCCATGACTGACGGAAGTGAAAACGCGAGCGCGACGGGCGGGGTTGCGGTGGTGATCGTCGCCGCCGGCCGCGGCGCTCGTGCCGGGCAGGCCAACGGACCCAAGCAGTACCAACACATCGGCGGCCGCGCCGTCATTGCGCATACGCTGGAGATGTTTCTTGCCCATCCGCGCACCGGCCAGATCGTTGTCGCCATCCATGCCGATGACCATGAACTGTTTCGGCAAGCAGCTGGCACCCAGGCCCAGCGTGTCATCGCCGTCATTGGCGGGCCGACCAGGCAGGAGTCCGTCCGGCTCGGCTTGCTGGCGCTGAAAGACCACGCGCCGGGTCAGGTTCTGATTCACGATGCTGTCCGCCCGTTCGTCGACGCGGAGTTGATCGACCGCACCATCGCCGCCATCGGCGAGAACGAGGGGGCGTTGCCTGCCCTGCCCGTCGCCGACACGCTGAAGCGCGAGTCGGCGTCAGGCGTGGTCGCGGAAACCGTTTCCCGCAGCGGGCTGCATGCGGCGCAAACGCCGCAAGGTTTCCCCTACGGGCCGATCCTTGCCGCGCATGACAAGGCCCATCAGCTGGGCAGGCTGGATTTCACCGACGACGCGGCCATCGCCGAATGGGCGCATATTCCAGTCAAGTTGGTTCCCGGCTCGCCGGACAACGTCAAACTCACCTGGGCACGGGACATCGCCATGGCGCACCAGCGGCTTTCCAGCGAACGCACACTCTTCCCCGACATCCGCACCGGCAACGGCTACGACGTCCACGCCTTCGAGCCTGGCGATCATGTCACCCTGTGTGGCGTCGTCATTCCGCATGACAGGAAACTGTCGGGCCATTCCGATGCCGATGTCGGCCTGCACGCTTTGACCGACGCGCTGCTGGCGACCTGCGGCGCCGGCGACATCGGCACGCATTTTCCGCCGTCCGATCCGCAGTGGAAGGGTGCTGCGTCGCGGATCTTCGTCGAGCATGCGGCAAAGGTGGTGCGCGGGCGCGGCGGCCGCATTGCCAATGCCGACATCACGCTGATCTGCGAGGCGCCGCGCGTCGGCCCACACCGCGAGGCAATGACATCAGCCCTGTCGCAGATGCTAGGCATTTCCGCCGACCGCATCTCGATCAAGGCGACAACCAACGAGAAGCTCGGTTTCATCGGCCGCGAGGAAGGCATTGCGGCGATCGCTACGGCCAGCGTGGTGTTTCCGGGCGAGGTGCCGGAATGAGCAACGCCGAACTCGCAAACGCCCTGCTGCTGGCCTGCCAGCAACGTGGCATCATGCTGGCGACGGCGGAAAGCTGCACCGGCGGCCTGATCATCGCCGCGCTCACCGACATTGCCGGCTCCTCCGCCGTGGTAGACCGCGGCTTCATCACCTATTCCAACGAAGCCAAGATGGAGATGCTCGGCGTTTCCGCCGAAACGCTCGACGCGCATGGAGCTGTGTCGCGCGAAACGGTGCTGGAGATGGCGGCCGGCGCGCTGGCGCATTCACGCGCAAGCCTTTCTCTTGCCGTTACCGGCATTGCCGGTCCAGGCGGCGGTTCGGCCGACAAGCCGATCGGTCTCGTCTGGTTCGGCCTTGCCCTGGCCGGCCAGCCGGTTGCCGCCGAGCGCCAGCTGTTCGGCCACAAGGGCCGCGAATTCATCCGCCACGAGACTGTGAGACACGCGCTGAAGTTGGGCCTGCAAGCGCTCAGCCAGAATTAGAGCAATTCCAGGAAAAGTGTGAAGCTGTTTTCCCGGGAAAAGCGCATAGCGCTTTCCCTTGGGAATTGCGTCAAAACAAAGAGTTAGAGCAGTTCGCCGTTTCCGTGAAACGGTGAAATGCTCTAAGCCTGCGGTGCGACACCATAGATGACGTCGGCGCGCTTTTCGAAAGCCTCGGCGAACATGCGGAAGGCACGGTCGAACATGGTGCCCATCAGCGCGCCCAGGATGCGGCTCTTGAACTCATAGTCGATGAAGAAGCGGACGGCGCAGCCGGCGCCGTCGGGCTCGAAACGCCAGACATTGCTCAGATATTTGAACGGGCCATCGATGTACTTGACGTCGATGGCGTTCTCGTCGGGCTTCAGCAGCACCTGCGTGGTGAAGGTCTCGCGGATGGCCTTGTAGCCGATGCTCATGTCGGCCAGGAGAACGGTGCGTCCGTCACGCTCCTTGCGCGAGCGCACCGTCAGCGCTTCGCAAAGCGGCAGGAATTGTGGATAGGCCTCGACATCGGCAACCAGCGCAAACATCTGCTGCGGCGTGTGGGCAACGCGGCGGGTGGCTTCGAATTTGGGCATAAAATCGGCTAGAGCGACTTCTGGAGCTGCGCTTCCCGCGCCGCGCGCAGCCGGGCGAAATCGTCGCCGGCATGGTGCGATGAGCGTGTGAGCGGGCTTGATGCCACCAGCAGGAAACCCTTGGTCCGGCCGATCGTCTCGAAGGACTTGAATTCCTCCGGTGTGACGAAGCGGATCACCGGATGGTGCTTCTTCGACGGCTGCAGATATTGGCCGATGGTCATGAAGTCGACATTGGCCGAGCGCAGATCGTCCATCAGTTGCAGGATCTCGTTCCGCTCCTCGCCCAGGCCGACCATGATGCCGGATTTGGTGAAGATCGACGGATCGAGTTCCTTGACCCGCTGCAACAGCCGGATCGAGTGGAAATAGCGGGCGCCCGGCCGCACCGTCAGATAGTTCGACGGCACGGTTTCGAGATTGTGGTTGAAGACGTCGGGCTTGGCCGCCACGACGATCTCCAGCGCTCCGTCCTTGCGCAGGAAATCGGGCGTCAGGATTTCGATTGTCGTCAAAGGCGTTGCCGCGCGGATCGCCCGGATGACTTCGGCGAAGTGCTGTGCACCGCCATCGGCGAGATCGTCACGGTCGACCGAGGTGATGACGACGTGGCTGAGGCCCATCTGCTTGACGGCATGCGCGACACGGGCCGGCTCATCGGCATCGAGCGCGGTCGGAATGCCGGTGGCGACATTGCAGAAGGCGCAGGCGCGGGTGCAAATCTCACCCATGATCATGAAGGTGGCGTGCTTCTTCTCCCAGCACTCGCCTATGTTGGGGCAGCCAGCCTCTTCACAAACGGTCACCAGCTTGTGCGATTTCACGATCTCGCGTGTCTCGGCATAGCCCTTCGAGACCGGCGCCTTGACGCGAATCCAGTCCGGCTTGCGCAACACCTCCTGGTCAGGCTTGTGCGCCTTCTCGGGGTGCCGCAGCCGCGGCGCGTTGGCGATTGTGTCGAGGACAGTGACCATCTGAACCTTGGCTTTTCTTGCGACCGCCTGCCGGCGATCGTCACTTTTACGTCATCTAGGACTTTTCGGCACAAAGAAAAAGGCTGCAGCGGCGCATGCCGCTACAACCGTTTTCGCATAGCCGGCAACGATATCGACTAGCGGCGCACCAGGCGACCGACAAAGATCAGCAGGCAGGCACCGATGAAGCCGGTGATCAGATAAGCAATCCAGCCGACGCCGAATGGACCGAAATTGAGCGCCTGCAGGATGGCGTTCAACACGACTGCACCGACGATACCCATGATAATGTTCATGAATATGCCGGTGTTGCTCTTCATGAACATTTCGGCGAACCAGCCTGCCAGGCCGCCGATAATGATGGCTGCGATCCAGCCCACGCCGTTCAAGTGCATATGTCTTCTCCTTGCGCACGTAAAAATGCATCCGGAAACGAACACCGCTGCCGTTGAGTTCCCAGGGCTTTCGCGGCTGAGTCTCTTGCGGCAAATCTATCATGCGTTCAAGGCGCGGCCATAGGCGTCGAGCACGCTTTCCTTCATCATCTCCGACAGGGTCGGATGCGGGAAGATGGTGTGCATCAGCTCTTCCTCGGTCGTTTCGAGGTTCATCGCCACGACAAAACCCTGGATCAGTTCGGTCACCTCGGCACCGACCATATGGGCGCCGAGCAGCTGACCGGTCTTCTTGTCGAAGATGGTCTTGATGAAGCCCTGGTCCTCGCCAAGCGCGATCGCCTTGCCGTTGGCGGCGAACTGGAAGCGGCCGACGCGGATATCCTTGCCCTCGGCCTTGGCCTTGGCCTCCGTCAGGCCGACTGAGGCGACCTGCGGGTTGCAATAGGTGCAGCCGGGGATCTTGAGCTTGTCGATGGCGTGCACGCCGGGAAAGCTGGCGATCTTTTCGATGCACACCACGCCCTCATGCTCGGCCTTGTGGGCAAGCATTGGCGGGCCGGCGACATCGCCGATGGCGTAGATGCCGGCTACGTTCGTCTTGCCGTAACCGTCGACGACGACGCAGCCACGCTCGGTCTTCACGCCGAGTGTTTCAAGCCCGAGGCCCTCGATGTTGCCCTGCACACCGACGGCGGAAATCATGCGGTCGGCAGTGATCTTCTCGACCTTGCCATCCTTCATCTCGACATGCGCGGTGACCGAGTTGGCACCCTTCTCGACCTTGGTCACCTTGGCTTCGAGAATGATCTTCATGCCTTGCTTCTCGAACTGCTTTTGCGCGAATTTCGAGACTTCGGCATCCTCGACCGGCATCACCGCCGGCAACAGCTCGACGACCGTCACGTCAGCGCCCATGGTGCGGTAGAAGGAAGCGAATTCGATGCCGATGGCGCCGGACCCCATCACCAGCAGCGACTTCGGCATTTCCGGCGGAACCATGGCCTCGAAATAGGTCCAGATGAGCTTGCCGTCCGGCTCGATGCCAGGCAGCGCGCGGGGCCGGGCACCAGTCGCCAGGATGATGTGCTTGGCGGTGTAGGTGCCCTCGCCCTTGACGCCCTTCGGCACTGGTGGCTGCGGTTCCATCGGCTTCTTGGCTGTCTTGGAGACGACAATCTCGCCGGGCTTCGAGAGTTTTGCCTCGCCCCAGATGACGTCGACCTTGTTCTTCTTCATCAGGAAGGCAACGCCACCATTCAACCGCAGCGAAACTTTTCGCGAACGGTCGACCACGGCCGCCGTGTCGACGCTGACCTTGCCGTCGAGCTTCAGGCCATAGTCCTTCAAATGATCCGAATAATGCATGATCTCGGCCGAGCGCAGCAGCGCCTTGGTCGGTATGCAGCCCCAGTTGAGGCAGATGCCGCCGAGATGCTCGCGCTCGATGATCGCCGTCTTGAAGCCGAGCTGGGCGGAACGCACCGCCGTAACATAGCCGCCGGGGCCGGAGCCGATGATGATGACGTCGTAGTTCTCAGCCACGGATTTTCTCCTTATTCACAGTTCCAGCATGCCGCGCACGACAGGCGCTAACGCCTTGCCGATGTTGCGCGTGTTTTCGGCATCGAGATGGACGCCGTCGAGCGGTGTGCATCTGGCGACGCTCGCGGCATCAAAAAAGCCGCAGCCCATCTCGTTGGCGGCGGTTTGATAAAAGCCGGCGAGCCTGGGCGACTCGATTGAGCCCGTTCCCAACATTTCGGCATAGTCCGCCTTGCGGGTTTCCACGATATGCGGCGGCGCAACCAGAATAATCTCGGGGGCGACACTGCCGAATGGATAGGCGTGCCCCCGGACGATCTCAACGAGGCGCCGCATGCCATAGGACGCTATGACCGCGCTGCCGTGGATCGACGGCTTCATGTCGTTCGAGCCAAGCATGATGACGATCAGGTCGATCGGCGAGTGCGTGCTCAGGATCGTCGGCAATATCCGCGCGCCATTTCGGTCCGCGCCCGACAGGAAGTCGTCATAGGCCGTGGTGCGACCGCCCAGTCCCTCGGCAATGACGTGGAATCCCGGTCCGAGCGCTGTCGCCAGTGCGGTTGGCCACTGGTCTTCATGTTCATGTCGACCCAAAGTGTCAGGGTTGTGTCCCCAGGTCAGCGAGTCGCCGTAACAAAGCACCGTCTTCATGCGCTCAACCTGCCTTTGTGGCGGCTAAGCCGCGCTTCACCCGCCAGCGCACGAAAAGCCACTGCACGATGATGGTCACCAGCCCGGGCAAGCCAAGGCCTGCAATGAATGGCATGTCTTTCTTGACGACGGCCGCACTGCTGTCGCTATAGAGCGTCAACGCGACCAGCAGGACAAGCAGCACCGCAAACACGATCAGCGTCCATTTGCCAGTTTTGGCCACTGCGGTGACGGGATCATTCATCAACTGAGCGATGAAGAAGACAAAGGTGACGACGAACGTCACCAGCATCGAGACTGCAAAGGCGACGATGTATGCCCCCTGATCGTCGGTGGCGACAGCCAGCCACTGCGCGACCAGGCCGCCGGCAAAGCCGGAAAGGATGAAAGCAAAAAGGCTGGTGAAGAATGTCCGCACAGCCTTTTCCTTTCCTAGACCAACATGCCCATCGGGTTCTCGATCAGCCGCTTGAAGGCGACCAGCAGCTCGGCACCCAGTGCGCCGTCGACGGCACGATGATCGGTCGACAGCGTCACCGACATAACCGTTGCGATCTTGATCTCGCCATTCTTGACCACAGCCCGCTCTTCACCCGCACCGACCGCCAGGATGGTCGCATGCGGCGGGTTGATGACGGCGGCAAAGTCCTTGATGCCGAACATGCCGAGGTTCGACACCGCCGTGGTGCCGCCCTGGTATTCTTCGGGCTTCAGCTTGCGGCTGCGGGCGCGGCTGGCCAGATCCTTCATCTCGTTGGAGATGGTCGACAGCGTCTTTTCGTCCGCATGCCGAATGATCGGCGTGATCAGACCGCCGGGGATCGACACGGCAACGCCGACATCGGCGTGCTTGTGCTTGACCATGGCGCTCTCGGTCCAGGAGGCATTGGCATCCGGCACCGCCTTCAGGGCCAACGCCATCGCCTTGATGACCATGTCGTTGACCGACAGCTTGTAAGCCGGAGCCTCGCCCTTATCGGTCTTCTTCACCGGGGCTGCCGCATTGATCTGCGTGCGCAGCGCCAGCAGCGCGTCGAGCTCACAGTCGAGCGTCAGGTAGAAATGCGGGATGGTGGTCTTGGCCTCGACGAGGCGCCGCGCGATGGTCTTGCGCATATTGTCGTGCGGGACGAGGTCGTAGGAGCCTTGCTCGAACAGCTTCAGCACCTGATCATCCGACATCGCCTTCACGGCGGGAGCGGCAGCAGCAGCCGGCGCACTGGCAGGAGCCTTGGCCGCGGGTGCTGCCTTGGCGCCGCCGCCGGCGATCGCGGCATCGACATCGGCCTTCACTACACGGCCGTGCGGGCCGGTGCCGGTCACGGCGGAAACATCGACGCCGGCGTCCTTGGCGATACGGCGGGCCAGTGGTGAGGCGAAAGTGCGCTCGCCAGCCGCATGACCATTGGCGGCCGGAGCCGCCTCGGCCTTGGGTGCGGCCGCAGCAACAGGCTTCGGTGCCTCGGCCTTTGGCGCCTCAGCCTTGGGAGCTTCAGCCTTCGGAGCCTCGGCTTTTGCCGGCGCGGCGTCGCCGCCGCTCTTCGCCGCAGCACCCGCATCCTCACCCTCGGCGGCAAGCACGGCGATCAGGGCATTGACCTTGACGCCTTCGGTGCCGGCGGGAACGACGAGCTTCGCCACCGTGCCTTCATCGACGGCCTCGACCTCCATCGTCGCCTTGTCGGTCTCGATTTCGGCGATGACATCGCCCGGCGAAACCTTGTCGCCTTCCTTGACCAACCACTTGGAAAGATTGCCCTCTTCCATCGTGGGCGAGAGCGCCGGCATGGTAATGTTGATTGGCATTTTTCCTCCTCAGTTCCGTCCTGTCAGCGAACGGTGCTGGATATTGAACTGATCCGACATTCTGCCGCGATAGCCGTCTTCCAATGCCTGAAGCGTCTCGATTTCAGGGATGCCATCTTGTTCCAGTCTCATCCAGGCTATGTGCATCCCGACATCGGCGAGCACCATGCCCCAGTTGTGAGCATTTGATCCAAAGAGGTCTTGCATCGTGACAACCGCGTCCGAACCAATCCAGACGCGGAGTACTTCATCAAATTCGCTACTCTCGGCTACCGCTGCGGGAACTTCGAGTTCGCGCGCCATCTCGTTAGCCTCGATACGCGACGGCTTTGACCGCCTCGATGACCTCGCCGACATTCGGCAATGCCAGCTTTTCGAGGTTGGCCGCATAAGGCATCGGCACGTCCTTGCCGGCAATGGTGATCACCGGCGCGTCGAGGAAATCGAAAGCGCGCTGCGAGACCTGGTTGGCGATATGGTCGCCGACCGAGCTCTGCGGATAGCCTTCTTCGACCACGACCAGCCGGTTGGTCTTCTTGACCGAAGCGATGATGGTGTCGAGGTCGAGCGGGCGGATGGTCCTGAGGTCGATGATCTCGGCGTCGATGCCCATGCCGCGCAATTCCGCCTCAGCCTTGACCGCGTAGGTCATGCCGATGCCGAACGAAACGATGGTGACGTCCTTGCCCGCCTTGTGGATGCGCGCCTTGCCGATCGGCAGCACGAAATCATCCAGCTTCGGCACGTCGAAGGACTGGCCGTAGAGGATTTCGTTCTCGAGGAAGATGACCGGGTTCGGATCGCGGATCGCTGCCTTGAGCAGGCCCTTGGCGTCGGCGGCCGTGTAAGGCATCACGACTTTCAGGCCCGGAATGTGGCTGTACCAGGCGGCATAGCACTGCGAGTGCTGGGCGGCGACGCGGGCCGCAGCCCCGTTCGGTCCACGGAACACGATCGGTGCGCCCATCTGGCCGCCGGACATATAGAGCGTCTTGGCGGCCGAATTGATGATCTGGTCGATCGCCTGCATGGCGAAGTTAAAGGTCATGAATTCGACGATCGGCTTCAGCCCGGCCATCGCCGCACCGACGCCGACACCGGCAAAACCGTGCTCGGTGATCGGCGTGTCGACGACACGCCGAGGTCCGAATTCCTGCAACAGGCCCTGCGTGATCTTGTAGGCGCCCTGATATTCGGCGACCTCCTCGCCCATGACGAAGACATCGCCGTCGCGGCGCATTTCCTCGGCCATGGCATCGCGCAGCGCTTCGCGCACCGTGGTCGAGACCATCTCGGTGCCAGCCGGAATGTCCGGATCGGCGGCGATTTCCGTTTTCGGAGCAGCTGCGACAGGAGCCGGCTTAGCCGCCGGAGTGGCGTCTTCAGCCGCGGCCGGGGCTTCCGCCTTTGCCGACGCTTCTGCCTTCGCGGGCGCCGCAGCCTTGCCGGCATCGGCGGCACTTTCGCCTTCCTGCAGCAAGATGGCGATCACCGCGTTGACCTTGACGCCTTCGGTACCGGCAGGCACCACGATCTTGCCAATCGTGCCTTCATCGACGGCTTCGACTTCCATCGTCGCCTTGTCGGTTTCGATCTCGGCGAGAACATCGCCGGCGACGACCTTGTCGCCTTCGTTCTTCAACCACTTGGAAAGATTGCCCTCTTCCATGGTCGGCGAGAGAGCGGGCATGAGAATTTCGATCGGCATGTTCCTCGCCCTCCCTTACAATACGATATCGGTCCAGAGCTCGGACGGATCCGGCTCTGCATCGTTCTGGGCAAACTCGGCGGCATCGGCGACGATGTCGCGCACCTCCTTGTCGATGGTCTTCAGTTCGTCCTCGGTCGCCCACTTCTTCTGCGTCAACCGCGCCTTGACCTGTTCGATCGGGTCATGGTCGGAGCGCATCTTCTGCACTTCTTCCTTCGAGCGGTATTTCGCCGGGTCGGACATCGAGTGACCGCGATAGCGATAGGTCTGCATTTCGAGAATGATCGGCCCGTTGCCCGCGCGGCACCATTCGGTGGCAAGATCGGCAGCCGCCTTGACCGCGCGCACATCCATGCCGTCGACCTGGATGCCGGGAATCTTGAACGAGGCGCCGCGATGCGAAAAATTGGTTTCCGCCGACGAGCGCGATACCGAGGTGCCCATGGCGTAGCGGTTGTTCTCGATGATGTAGATCACCGGCAGCTTCCATAGCGAGGCCATGTTGAAGCTTTCATAGACCTGGCCCTGGTTGGCGGCGCCATCGCCGAAATAGGTCAGCGAGACATTGTTGTTGTCACGGTAGCGGTTGGCGAAGGCCAAGCCCGTGCCGAGCGACACCTGCGCGCCGACAATGCCGTGGCCGCCGTAAAAATGCTTCTCCTTGGAGAACATGTGCATGGAGCCGCCCTTGCCCCTCGACAGGCCGCCGCGGCGTCCGGTCAGTTCGGCCATCACGCCGCGCGGAGAAAGCTCCATCGCCAGCATATGACCATGGTCGCGATAGGCTGTTATCATCTGGTCGCCGTCGATCAGCGCCATCTTCATGCCGGTGACGACTGCTTCCTGGCCGATATAGAGATGGCAGAAGCCGCCGATAAAGCCCATGCCGTAGAGCTGGCCGGCCTTTTCCTCGAAGCGACGGATAAGCAGCATATGCCGGTAGGCGGCAAGCTCTTCGTCCTTGGTGAATTCAGTAGGCTTGGGCGCGGAAAGCCCTGATTTGCCGTCGGATTTCGATTTGGCAGGCGCTTTTCTGGCTGCGGTGGCCATGCATCACTCCCTGTTGCGTCTCTTTGCGGACATTAGGGCAGAATGAAATCTGCCCTGGGAAGATCAGCTCTCCCCACCGATTTATGCAAGGCTAACACGCGTCAGAGCGTTGCGCCATGACGAATTTGCATAGCTGGCATGCGCCTAAGCGATTAAAATCATTGAAAATATTGGCGATTAACTGAAAGTCAGTTATTTCGCAGAAGCCGGCAACATGATTGTGATTTCATCAGCCTGGGACAGATTGAGCGCCCTGCGCGCCTGCTCGTCGAGCATGTCCTTCTCCAGCGTACCGTCATGCATGAGCCGGACGCGCCGTTCGAGCTCCATCCGGCGCGCCTTGACGGCATCGAGCTGGGCCTGCAGCGCAACCGTCTGGGCTTCCAGCTGATATTTCGAATTGATGCCGAATTCGCCGTGATAGGCGTGAAAGCCGAAATAGGCCAGGAACAGGACGCAAAGCGAGGGAATGATCAGCCGCCCGGTGTTTCTCTGCTTGTGCTGACGCGTCCACATGACCGATTCCCCATGGCCGCAAACTCAAACGACCCGGACCCTTTTTCACCTCATTGTGCTTAACGGACGGTTACGGAGACTGGCCCTCGCGACCCGCGAAATGAAAAAGGGCGGGAATGATCCCGCCCTTCGCACAATGTCCGAGTAGGTATTTCGGATCAGCCCTTGATCGCCGACTTGCCGGCGTAGCGTGCCTGCTTGCCGAGTTCTTCCTCGATGCGGATCAGCTGGTTGTACTTGGCCATGCGGTCGGAGCGCGACAGCGAACCGGTCTTGATCTGCCCGCAATTGGTGGCGACGGCGAGATCGGCGATGGTCGAATCCTCGGTTTCGCCCGAACGGTGCGACATGACGGCGGTGTAGCCGGCCTTGTGCGCGGTCTCGACGGCGTCGAGCGTTTCGGTCAGCGAGCCGATCTGGTTGACCTTGACCAGGATCGAATTGGCAACGCCCATGCGGATGCCGTCGCGCAGCCGCGCCGTGTTGGTGACGAACAGGTCGTCGCCAACCAGCTGGGTCTTCTTGCCGATCAGGTCGGTCAGGTACTTCCAGCCTTCCCAGTCGTCCTCGGCGAGGCCGTCCTCGATCGAGATGATCGGATAGTCGGCCGCGAGCTTGGCGAGGTACTTGGCCTGCGCCTTGGGATCACGCGTCTTCTTCTCGCCTTCATAGACATAATTGCCGTCCTTGAAGAACTCGGTCGCGGCGCAATCGAGGCCGAGCGCGATCTCCTCGCCCGGCTTGAAGCCGGCCTTTTCGATTGATTCCATGATGAAATCGAGCGCCACCGGTGCGCTCTTCAGGTTCGGGGCAAAGCCGCCCTCGTCGCCGACATTGGTGTTGTGGCCGGCATCCTTCAGCTTCTTGCGCAGCGTGTGGAAGATTTCCGAACCCCAGCGCACGGCTTCGCGCAGCGTTGGCGCGCCGACCGGCAGGATCATGAATTCCTGGAAGTCGATCGGGTTGTCGGCATGGGCGCCGCCATTGATGATGTTCATCATCGGCACCGGCAGGATGTGCGCCTTGGTGCCGCCGACATAACGATAGAGCGGCAGGCCAGAGGCATCCGCCGCGGCCTTGGCCACCGCCAGCGAAACGCCGAGAATGGCGTTGGCGCCGAGCCGGCTCTTGTTGGGCGTGCCGTCGAGTTCGATCATCGTCTGGTCGATATGGATCTGGTTTTCGGCTTCCATGCCGCCGATCGCCTCGAACAGTTCGCCATTGACCGCCTCGATGGCCTTGAGCACGCCCTTGCCGAGATAGCGGGCGCCGCCGTCGCGAAGCTCGACGGCTTCGTGGGCGCCGGTCGAGGCGCCCGACGGCACCGCGGCGCGGCCCATCGAGCCGTCTTCGAGCACGACATCGACCTCGACGGTCGGGTTTCCACGGCTGTCCAGGATTTCACGTCCGACAATGTCGATGATGGCGGTCATTGCGATGTCCCCGATTGATCTGACGAAAGGTCGCGCCCGTCTTAGCCAAAGCGACGCAAAAGGCAATCCGGCCATGGCCGAATAGTGCCGGCGGCCCGATTCACGAAGCGCAAATTTCTGTCATCATAAGTCATGCCACTCGGACACGCGTTCCGGGTTATGGCTATTGCCGCGCGGGGCGAAACAGGAGGAGTTTCGCCATGTCCGAGTTGAGCGGTATCGTGAGTTTGTTCCTGATCGCGGCGGCGTTCCTGACGTCGTGCGATACTCAGCAATCGCCACCGAAGGCTTTCGCGCCTTTGCCGGCCTTGCACATCAGCGAATAGCATTGCCTTGAATCAAAAGGGCCTCGTCGAAACGAGGCCCTTCTTTTTGTAGTCGCGTCAGTGCCAGTAGGGCGTGACCTTGTAATATTCATAGGACGCGTCACGCGCGGTCTCGCCGTCCGCGCCGGCCAGTTCGTTGATCGAATAAGCAGGCGCTGCCTTCAGCTGCTCCTTCGAGAAGGGCACGACATAGCCGCCCTTGTCCTCGTCATAATCGAGACTTGCCCATGGAACGGCGTGATACTTCTCGCCGATGCCGAGAAAGCCGCCAAAGCCGATCACCGCGAACATGATGCCGTTAGACGTCTTGTCGAGCATGATGTCCTCGATGCTGCCGATGCTATCGCCTTCGGTGTTGTAGACCGACGTACCGATGACGCGCGAAGCTGCAATGGCTTCGGTGTGACCTGTCTGAGTTGTCATGATCTGCTCCTCGTTGTCGTTGAACTCTGCTTTGACAATGAGGTGCGGGATCGAAAGTTCCCGACTTTTTCGATGGCAGAAGGTCATTCCGCCAGGATGAAGGTGACCTTCATGTTGACGCGATAGGCCGCGATCTTGCCGTCCTCGACGACGATCTTCTGATCCTGGATCCAGGCGCCTTCGACGTTCTTCAGGGTCTTCGATGCGCGCATGATTCCCTTTTCGATGGCGTCCTGAAAGCTCTTCTTCGACGACGAGGTGATTTCGGTGACGCGGGCGACGGACATGGCTTCCTCCTGCCAAAAAGCTCATTTGCCGGCCAAGCGTACAGCCGGTCTATGGCTTCCACAAGCGCGGCCCCGCCGGGGCCATTGTCATGCCGCCGTCCAGCGTGGCATTGAGAGAGCGTCCGGTCGTTTTGTGAGGCGGCAATGGCCCGAAGGCGCAGTCAGCAGCCAGCAGCGGCGCAGCCGCCGGCACCTGTGGTCGATGCCAATGCCGCGAATGCGTCCAGCGGCTACTTCTTTGCCGGCGCCATGGTGCTGATCGCCGTCCTGATCCCCTGGTATTTCGAGCTGCCCCTCAACTTCAACGTTAACGACCGCGAATTCAATCCACTGGTCTTCGTCCCGGTCGTGTTTGCCGTCATCGGGCTCTACGCATTGCTGAAGGCGATGCGTGACACATTGCGCGTGCGCAAGTTCGGCGCAACGACGCTGGAGGCGGGGCCGGCAAAACCCGGCGGACGCTTCGAAGGCCGGCTGCGGTCGAGCCGCGATCTGGCTCCTTCCGGTGACTATGTCGTCAAATTGCGATGTATCAGAACCTACCGCGTCGGCGGACCGGCCGTGAATACGACCGCGGGGGACAAATCGACCTACAAGGAAGAGCTCAGATACGAGGAAAGCTCGCCGTGCCGCGTGGTTCCGTGCAGTCGAGCGTGGGCATCCCCTTCGCCTTTGCAATCCCGGCCGATGCCCTGCCCGCGAACGGCCCGCCGGTTTACGAGCGCCAGCATGGCAATGTGCGCTGGATCCTGACCGTCACCGCGCCGATGCCGGGCGTCGACTATTATGCGGTCTTCGCGATCGACGTGAGGCGGTCATGAAGCGGTCAGGCCAGAACAACTGACATGCAGGCGCTTGCAGCGTTCCTCAGGGCGCTTTAGCGGCCCTTGGCAATGCGATCGAATGCCATCAGCCTCTCGAGCAGAGCCGGCATATCCTTCAGCGGCAGCATGTTCGGGCCATCGGAAGACGTTGAATTGTCCGGATCCTGATGGGTCTCGATGAACACGCCGGCGACACCGACAGCGACAGCCGCGCGGGCCAAGGTCTCGACAAAGCGCCGCTCGCCACCCGAGGAACCGCCCTGCCCGCCCGGCTGCTGCACCGAATGCGTGGCGTCGAAGATCACCGGCGCGCCGATTTCCGCCATAACAGGCAGCGCGCGCATGTCCGACACCAGCGTGTTGTAGCCGAAGGATGCGCCACGCTCGGTGGTCAAGACATTGGCGTTGCCGGACCCGGTGATCTTGGCGACCACGTTCTTCATGTCCCAGGGTGCGAGGAACTGCCCTTTTTTCACGTTGATCACCTTGCCCGTTTTCGCGGCGGCAACCAGCATATCGGTCTGGCGCGACAGGAAGGCCGGAATCTGCAGCACATCGACATGCGGCGCGACGATCGCGCATTGTTCTTCAGTGTGGACGTCGGTCAGAATGGGAAGCGAAAATTCCTTGCGCAGTTCGTCGAAGACCGGAAGTGCCGCATCCATGCCGGCGCCGCGCGTTGCCGACAGCGAGGTGCGATTGGCCTTGTCGTAGCTCGTCTTGTAGACGAGGCCGATGCCGAGCTTGCCGGTCAGTTCCTTCAGCGCGCCGGCCATGTCGAAGGCATGCTGGCGCGATTCGAACTGGCACGGGCCGGCGATCAGCGCCAAAGCCGCATTGTTGTCGAACACGACATTGCCGACAGTTACGGCCGAATTGGGCATCAGGGGCTTGTTCATGGGATCTCCCGGAAGATGAAAGCCGCGCCCTGTCCGGATGCCGGCTGCACGACAATGTCATTGCCCGCTATATCGTGCTGGATGGAATTGGCTGCAAGCAGCCGTGATGTGACATCGATGCTTCGGACGGCAAAGACGATCGCCGCGAAGCGAAGTTTCGTCGATGACCCGGCCGGAATGCCAAAGCGGGCGGTGAAGGATTTGGGATCAAGCACGCTCAAGGTTGCATTCGGCAGGAGAAACGCCTCGCCGTCGGCGGCAGGATCGTTCACCGCCACCGAGATCAGCCTGATCTGTTCGGCAGGCTGGTCGCTGACCGCCACCACCTCCACAATGCCCGTGGCGCCATTGGCGTGGGTCTGCAAAGCCGTACGGTCCACTTTCGGTGCGTTGATCCGCTGGCAGGCGAAGAGGAACGCATCAGTTGCGCCGCCGGCCGAGGCGAAGGCCAGTTTGAACGACGCCAGGTCGCTTTTGCCCGCCGTGTCGGTGAAAGCGCGCGAAAAGCTCAGCGTGTCTCCTGCCGACAGGCCGGCCTCGACATAGCGCGCATGATCGGTGTCGGCATTGTCCGTGCCGAGAACGACCGCGGAAAATCCCTCATCGCCGCGGCTTTCGCGATAGAGGCGGTCGCGCGCGACGAAGACATTCCCCTCGGCGCTGGCCTTGATCGCTGCCTGTTCATTACCGATTGCGAGCGGCTCCAGATAAGTGCCGTCGGCGAGGAAAACGCAGCAGTTTTCCGTTCCAAAGGGATGGATGCCGGTCGGGGCAACGACGAAGCCAAGCGAAGTGAGCCGGGCTCGCGCCACATCGAGGTTCTGCGTCGGCAGCACCAGATGATCGAGCGGATGAATGCCAGCTGCTGTTGTTTTGGTCATTGAGGCGCGATGTGCATCATTCCGCAACACGGTTCAAGACGTGATTGCGATCCTCGCCGCCAGCGGCGGCGCACTGCCACCAGAAATGGTCGCGCGTTTTCTCTTCTGCCGCCGCGGGATTTGACGTAACAATATCCCCCGCATGGGGGATGCTGCGAATTCCGTCTTGGACGATTGTCACGGCGTCGCGATTCGACGTCGAATGGCGCTCACTGCCCTGCGTGCATGGCTGGAACGACGGATGACGGGCAACAGCATGCTCAGGATCTTGCGGATCACGCCGCATTTCTACCGACCCGGCAACTGGCCGGTTGCGTTCGATCCGGTCGGTGGATTGCAGAACCAGACATGGACGATCGCGCAAGGCATGGACAAGGCCGGCGCAAGCCAGACGATCCTGACCAGTTATATTCCCGGCAGCCCGAGGCACGTGCAACTATCCCCAGCGATGCGGGTCAAATGCACAGGTTTCTGGCTGCCCGCGTTCCTCGCCGGCCCAATGCTCTGCTTCAGCTGGTTTCTGGGCGCGATACCGGAGCTGCTTCGCGCCCGGGGTCGCTACGATGTCGTCCACATCCATTTCAACCATTCGATCTGGTGCAGGATCATCGCCATCATTGTCGGCAGACTGAAGATACCGCTTGTCGTTTCGATGAACACGCCTTTGTGGTCCGGGTTTCGGGATGCGCTCCGGCTCGAGGGCAAACCATATGACGTCACTCGCTGGATCGAACGGATGGCCTTGAAGTCGGCAACCCGGGTGGTTGCGCTGACCGAGTCATATGGCCGGAGCGCGGCGGGCGCGTTGGGGTTTCATGCCTCGCGCGTCGACGTGATCCCCGACGCCGTCGACCTTGAAGCTTTCCAGCGCCCGATCGCTCCAGAGGCGCTTCGGGTCTTTCGCGGCGATCACGGCATCCCGGACAGGCGACCAATCGTCAGTTTTATCGGCCGTATCAGTGCAGAAAAGGGTTGGCAGGATTTGCCCGCTCTTGTCGAGCGCCTGTCCGAAAAAGGCGTGTTCCTTCTCATCTGCGGAGATGGCCCCGATCGAGGCAAGCTTGAAGCGGCGCTCGCCGCGATCTCGCGACAGGGTTGGTGGACCATCACCGGATTTGTCTCACCGGCCGAGGTCAAGAAGGCGCTCAAGATATCCGACCTCATGATCCTGCCCTCAAGACGTGAAGCGTTCGGCAGCGTCCTGCTCGAAGCGATGGCAGCCGGCGTGCCGACGGTTGCCTATGCCGTCGGCGGCGTAACTGACGTGGCCGGTCGTCCGGAAGCATTGGCGCTCGTGCCCGAAGGACGAAGCGAAGAGCTTGTCGAGCGAACGCTTCAGATGCTTGCCGACGGCCGCGCACGCGAAATGCTCGTTGCAAGAGGGCGCCGGCGCGTACGAGATTTCTCGCTGGATCGCGCGGTCACACTGAACCTTGCCCTCTATGCGTCGGTTCTCACGAGTTCGAAGACCGGGTCGCGCTCCTCGAAAAGAATTCTGGCGCTGCAGGAGGACGGCGGTTCGCCGGACGGCGCTTGATTAATTTCGTCACCACGCGCAGCCACGCCTATACCGTTCGGCACCTGGTTCATCAGTTGGGCAATGCACGCCACTGGAGCTACGAGCGCCTCTTCCGGCAGAGGGAACTGCGCTCCGGCACCTGGGTCTTTACGGATCATGAGCGGCTTTCGAACTTCGAGATCACACTCGCTGCCAGGGTCGCCAACCGGCTCGAAGACGGCGGCGCCCGCATTCTCAACCATCCCGCCCATGTGCTTGGCCGCCATGATCTGCTGAAAGCCTTGAATGCGGCGGGTATCAACCGCTTCTCGGCATGGCGTTGCGAAAGCCGGCCACGCCCGAACTCCTTTCCCGTCTTCATCCGCAACGAGTTCGACCACCTCTCGGCCGGGCTCGAGTTGATCGCGGACCAGCCGGCGCTTGAGGCAACACTGAGCCGGATGAAGGTCAACGGCATACCGCTGGCCGGCAAGCTGGTGATCGAATATGCCGGACAGGAGGTCAGCCCCGGCGTCTGGCAGCGCTTTGCCACCTACCGCGTCGGCCATCGGCTGATCGCCCATCACAATGCCGTCGATTTCCGTTGGGCGGCCAAGGACGTGCAGGACAAACAGAGACTCCTCGCCCATCCGAAGCTGGAGACATTCCTCGAAAACGAGCGCCGCTTTGTCGAAGGCAATCTGTATGAAGACGTGCTGCGCCGGGCTTTCGACCTTGCCGGCATCGATTACGGGCGTGCCGATTTCTCGCTGGTCGACGGGCATCCGCAGATCTTTGAGATCAACACCAATCCGGCGCACGGTTCCCACAGCACGATCTATAAGGAAACACTCCCCCAACGGGTCGAAACCCAGAGACTTTCGGAGGACCGACTGTACGCCGCCTTGCGCGCCGTCGACTTGCCGGTTGGACCCCGCATCGGCCTCGACGATCCCGCGCTTCTCCCGCAACAGGCGTTCAGACGTCTTTTCACGGGGCTGAAACGTGCTTGACCTCGCCGCACCGGAGCATCCGCTTTCCAAACGGCCGATCCTGCTTGAGGCGACCGATCGCTTCGATTTCGGTTCCGAGGCGTATCGACGGCTGTATGCCAGCGCATCGGCATCGGCCTTCCAGCATCCCGACTGGCTTTCGGCCTTCTATCGCAACATCGCTCCGGCCCATGATGTCGAGCCGCTGGTGGTCATAGGCCGGGACCACGAGGGCGACCCGCAGCTGCTGGTTCCCCTGGTCCGCCGCAAGAGCGGTGATGGTGTGGGGTCGATCGAGTATGCCTTTTTGGGCGTCACCGATTATGCCTGCCCTGTCGTGGCCAGAGGCATAGGGTTTGGCGCGCAAACCGCGCGGCATTTTCGCGATGTCGTTGGGCTTCATGCGGATTTGCGAATCGGACCTGTCCACCATAGCCATCTGCATCAATGGCGTTCTCTGCTGGGGGTCGAGCCTTCCCCGCTCGACTTCGGCGCGCACGCCGTGCGCTACGGCAATCCCTATGCTGAATGGCGCAGGGCGAATCTCGGTTGCCGGGACGCCGCCAGACTTGACCGGAAGGCGCACAGGCTTGCCGAGGCTGGTGGGCTGACGCTGGAATTGGTCGACCCGGACGGTGTGCGTCAGGCCATGGTTGCCGCGCGCGACTTCCGCGCCGGTCGCTTTCCCGACGATCCGCTGCAGACGGCGCATGGTCTCGAATTCTACATCGATGTCGCCACCAACGGCGCACGCTCCGGGCTTGCAAGAACCTGGCGCCTCGCCTCCAGGGATGGTCCGGTTGCCTTTGTCTTCGGCTTGGTCGACGGCGACTGCTTCCGCTACATTCTGCTGGCCTGCAACTACGTCTCCCACGCCCGTCATTCCCCCGGTCGCGTAGCGCTCGACCGGGTCATGGCGGCCTGGGCTGCCGAGGGCGGCACAGCCTTCGATTTCACCATCGGCGACGAACCCTTCAAGGCCGACTTCGGCTGCATCCGCACCACCATGCACGAGTTTCGCCTGTGACAGTCCTTCCAGCATCCTTTCCCAGGGAAATCGGGCGCGCAGTCACGCCGCGCCTTGCCGTCGTGGTTCCAGCGAAAAACCGCCGCGAAAGCCTGCCACGCACGCTGGCGTCCGTCCTCGGCAGCCTCCGAATGGATATCGAGGTGGTGGTGATAGACGACGGGTCGGCGGACGGGACCGACAGCTATCTGGCCTCGCTCGACGATGTGCGCCTGAAATGGCGCCGCATGCCGTTGCCGGCCGGCGCCAACAAGGCCCGCAATGAAGGTGCGGCCCTGTCCACCGCGCCGCTCATCGCCTTTCTCGATTCGGACGACGCCTTCCGCCCCGGACGGTTGGACCGGCTGATCGCCTTCTTCGATGAGAACCCCGATATCGACTGCAGCATAGACGGCTTCAGCGACATTTCGGACAGCGGTGAACGCATCCACCGCTTGCCTGGCATGACGCCCGGTGGAGAGAAACTGCGGCAGCTCCTGCTCTGCCATTGCATTCCATTGACCAATTCGACCGTCACGGTTCGCCGCACGGCTTTTGACGCGATCGGCGGCTATGATCCGGACCTGCGCCGACATCAGGATCGTGAGTTGCTGCTGCGGTTGGCGAGGCGGCATCGCATCGCCTTCGGCACCGCCACCGACGTGTGGAAATACCGATCGGCGAACTCGATCTCGCGCAACCATGCCGGCTATATCAAGGGTCTGGACGATTTCGTCGGCCGCTGTCCCGATTATCGATCAATCGGCTATGGGTCGATCCTCAGCTACCTGACGGTGCGCGGCACGCTGAAAGCGGCGGCGCAGGGCCATTTCGGCGTCGCGCTGGCCGAGTTGAAGGCCTGGCGGCAGGCCAACCATCTGCCTGGCGGCCTCCACGTGCTGCCGGGCTATTTCATGGGGCGTCGAAAACGGCACATGCTAGAGCAGGCGCTCGGTCAGCAACCGCAGGCGCTGGATCAGCTGCCTCAGGCGCTGGATCAGCTGCCTGCCACCACATCGGCGGAATAGCGCAGTTCGCGCAATGGTTTGACCTTGCTGGTGGTCTGCGCATAAAGCGGATGCGCCTTGTAGGCGGCCAGTGCCGCGTCATCGGCGAACTCGGCGTAGACGACGACATCAACTTCATCCGACAGCGGGTCGACCTTGGTGTTCAAAGTGACCTCGAAGAGACTGGAATGCGGAATGTTGCCGAGCGCCAGCAGCCCGGTGCGCACCGCCTCCACATCCTCCTTGCGCCGCGCGCTGAAGAAAACGATATGCCGGATCAATCCCGCCTCCTCGATCTGAATGTCGGGGTCTTTAGTGACGGCGGTCCCCTCGCGTCAACCGTTCATGGCGCCACGCGTCCTTGCGACGCGCCCCGGATGGGGCCGGACCTCATCTCGCAACGAAGACCTCGCAGAAGCGCCGGGCTGCTATCTCTGAAGGGGATATTATGCCTTGCCGGTGACGTAGCGCACGGCATGGGAGAGCTCCCTGACCGATATGTCGAGATACCGGCCCTGATTGTAGAGGCCGTCCCAGATCAGGAAGAACGCGATGGCGGCAATGACGACTACATAACGCATGGCTAAAGCTATCGCACAAGCGCGACTGCAGCCATAGACGTTTTTTGATTTTGGGCAGCAGCGCCCCGACGAAAATGCCGAACGCAACGTGGCACAGCCCAGCTAACAGCCTGCCTCTTGAAGTTCCCCCTCATGACGTGGAAGATTGTGATTGGCATTCGCTGGGAAAGCGCGGAAGCTCCGGTTAACGGGCGCGCGCTTTCGTTCGACCCGCCTGTAGCCTAATCCGTGCGCCAACGGGACCAGGCAAGGGTGTTCGAACCTGGCGGATGATCCAAGAGAACCGTGGTTCGGCAATTGCGCCGGTACCACGGAAATCCAGGGGCATGAAATGGCAGACGGAGAACATCACAGCGTAGCGCCGGGCGAAGCGGTCAGGCTCGACGAGTTCAATTTCGCCGAGATCGTCAAAGGCCTGCCGGCCAAGGCGCGCATGGTGCTGTCGGCGGCGATGAACCTGCCGCGTGGTACGCTCAAGGTCAGGATGCCGGATGGTCGCGCCGTTCTCGTCGGCGGCAAGGGGCCTGGCCCGGACGCCGAACTGGTGCTCAAGAACTGGCGCCTGCCAGGCCGCGCCTTTTCCGGCGGCACCATCGGCGTTGCCGAATCCTATATGGACGGCGATTGGGAAAGCCCCGACGTCACCAGCTTCCTGGAATTGTTCGTGGTCAATTCGGCGATCGGCGAACGCGTCGCCGGCGGTGCCAGCTGGCTCATCAACACCGTCCAGCGTATCCGCCACTGGTTCAACGAGAACACACGCACCGGCTCGAAGCGCAATATCTCGGCGCACTACGATCTCGGCAACGCTTTCTACAAGGAGTGGCTCGACCCGAGCATGACCTATTCCTCGGCGCTTTACGCGAATGGCGCCAATGACCTGGAAAGCGCCCAGGCCGCCAAATATCGGGCACTGGCCAGGGATATCGGTATCGGCAGAAAGGACCATGTGCTGGAGATAGGTTGTGGCTGGGGCGGCTTTGCCGAATTCGCGGCACGCGAAATCGGCTGCCGCGTTACCGGACTGACGATCAGCCGCGAACAGCACGATTTCGCCAAGGCACGCATCGCCAAGGCCGGGCTTGCCGACAAGGTCGATATCAAGCTGCAGGATTACCGCGACGAAACAGGGACTTACGACCGCATTGCGTCTATCGAGATGTTCGAAGCGGTCGGCGAGAAATACTGGCCGGTGTTCTTCTCGAAGATGAAGGCCTGCCTGAGGCCCGGCGGCACAGCGGGCCTGCAGATCATCACCATCAACGAGGCTGCCTACGACACCTATCGCGCCAGGCCGGATTTCATCCAGCGCTACGTTTTCCCGGGCGGCATGCTGCCGACACCGTCGATCCTGAAGACGCTCGGCGCGGATCATGGCCTTGCGCATCTGCGTGAGCGCGTGTTTCCCGACGACTATGCGCGCACGCTCGCCGAATGGCGGCAGCGCTTCTGGGCGTCGTGGGAGAAGATCGTGCCGCTCGGCTTCGACGATCGCTTCAAGAAGCTCTGGGAGTTCTACCTGCACTATTGCGAGGCCGGCTTCCGCGCCAGCTACATCGACGTGCGCCAGGTGGTCTACAAGGCGTAGGTCGATACGCTCTTCGATTTCGTTGCCGGTGCAAGGCAGCACTGCTGGGCATGACGACCGGGTCGATTGCCGGTTGGCGCGCTTCGCCCTTTCGATCGCGATTTCCTGATGCCAACGTGATGCAACCGTGAGCGCTTGGCCGGCGTTCTGCCGCATCCGACGCCCGCGCCCAATCCCCTACGCCGAGCGCCTCTGACCATAGGAGGCTTCCTTGAAGCGAACCGTTGCCGCCATTGCCATCTTGCTTGCCGCCATATCCGCAGCCGACGCACGGCGCATAGCTCCACCCACCGTCATGAACGATCCGCTGGGCCACAGCATCAGCCCAACCTTGACGCCGGGTGCGAGCGATCTCATCGACGACACACCGACCTCGACCATCCACGGGGTGCATGCCCCGGCCGGGATGACGCCCTTGACCGTGCCCAGCGACCCGACGGGTATATCGCTCGAGCCGACGCAGCCAGTCAGCCCGCAAGCCCCCGCGACAGCCTTGCCGCTGACGCCGGTGCCTGCAACCAACTGAAGCCGCGCGGGTTCTGCGTTGAACATGGTCCGCATCACTGTCGCGACGCGGACCCTGGAAAGTGTGAAGCCGTATCAGAGCAGGATGCGGTATCTGGCAAAACCGGCTTCGCCCTCGCCCGCCGGTTCGATCTTCAGCGACTTCACATCGGCAATGAAGTCCTTCGCCTTGACGCCGGTCTCGAACACGACGCTGGTGCCCGGCAGCGGCGCGAACGACCAGTTGTCATCGGCGGACGGGTTGATGGTGCCCTGGCTGACGATGTAGCGAACGATGACGTCGCGGTTGGTGTCCGGTGCCTCATAAATGATCTTCGAGGCATTGATGTCAGGGAAATTGCCGCCGCCGCCGGCCCGGTAATTGTTGGTCGCAACGACGAATTTCTGATTGGGATCAATAGGCTTTCCGCCGAACATCAAGTCGACGATGCGATTGGCGCCGGCATTCGCCACGCCGCCCTTGGCATCGTATTTCGGCGGCTGCGACACATCGATCTTGTAGGTGACGCCGTCGATGACGTCGAAATTGTAGGATGGGAAATCGGTGTTGATGAGCGCCTGGTCGGCCTTCCCGACCTCGATCTTGTTGAAGATGCCGGCCGACATTTCCAGCCATTCCTTGACTTGCGCACCGGTGATTTCGACGGCGCGCACGGTGTTCGGGTAGAGATAGAGGTCGGCGACGTTCTTGATGGCGATGTCGCCGGCCGGCACGTCGGTGTAGTAGTCGGCGCCGTTGCGTCCACCGGCCTTGAAGGGAGCGGCGGCCGACAGCAGCGGCACATCCTTCCACTGCGTGCTCTTGAGAATGTCCTTCAAGTACCAGGTCTGCGCCTGGCTGACGACCTGCACCGACGGATCGTCGGCAACCAGCGAGAAATAGGAATAGAGCGGCGCCGAAGTCTTGCCGACAGGACGGCGCACATAGGCCAGGGTCGCCTGGTGGTCCTGCTCGAGGGCGGCGATGATGCGCTTGTCGTCGGGAACAGTCGGCTTGTTCTTGTTGTCGACGCGCTCGAAGATCGGCCGCGCCTCGGAGGTCGCGGAAACGACCTTCCATTTCGACCCGTCGCGCTCCAGCATCAGGTCGATCAGACCCATATGCGAACCCCAGAAGCCGCCCATGACGGCGGGCTTGCCCTGCAGCGTGCCTTTTTGCGTGTCGACGCCCTCGAGCGACTGGAAATCCTTCTTGCCGGGGAACACCAGATGCTGGTGGCCGGTGAACACGGCATCGATGCCGGGAACGCCGGCGACGAAGAACGAGGCGTTCTCCATCATGTCGCCCTGCTTGACGTCGATGCCGGAATGCGAGAGCGCGATAACGATGTCGGCGCCCTCCTCCTTCATCTGCGGCACCCAGGCCTTGGCCGCCTCGACGATGTCGCGCGTCTTGACGTTGCCCTCGAGGTTCTTGAGGTCCCAGACCATGATCTGCGGCGGCACGAAACCGATGATGCCGATCCTGATCGGCTGCTCGGCGCCCGAACCGTCCTTGATCTTCCTGTCGAGGATCACATAGGGCTTGAGATAGAGCTTGTCGTCGCGCGGGTTGGCGGCGAGCTCGGTACCGCGGATCAGATTGGCGCAGACGAACGGAAAATTGGCGCCGGCCAGCGCCTTGTCCAGGAAGGACAGGCCGTAGTTGAACTCATGGTTGCCGAGCGTCGAGCACTCGTAGCCGAGCAGGTTCATGCCCTTCATGATCGGATGCACATCGCCATCCTTCAGGCCCTTCTCGTAGGCGATGTAGTCGCCCATCGGGTTGCCCTGCAGCAGGTCGCCATTGTCGATCAGCATCGAATTGACGGCTTCCTTGCGCACCGCGTCGATCAGCGACGCCGTGCGCGACAGGCCCATCGTGTCGTTGGCTTTGTCGGCGTAGTAATCATAAGGCAGCACATTCACATGGATGTCGGTGGTTTCCATGATGCGAAGATGCGCCTGGTTGGCTTGCGCACGGGCGGAGAAGGGATGAAGCACGATCAGCGCCCCTGTGGCTGCGGCACCCGCAAGAAAACCGCGGCGGGAGACTGGATGGAGCAGTTGCGACATGTTTTCTCCTCATAGACAACGTGACACGCCCTGCCCCGAAGCGAACTTGGCGCTGAAATCGGCTCAAGTCCACTCAAGAAGTCGCGCGCATCCGGACATCAGTCGATCAGCGACAGATGACGCGCGGATGAATGCGACAGTGAAGAAAAGTCAGGTCTTGTCGTCGTCGCCCTGGGTGATCAGCCGGGCGCTGCGCTGGCCTGTGACGTAGATCCATAGCCAGCTCAGGGAAACCGCAAGCCGGTTGCGGAAGCCGATCAGAAAATAGATGTGCGCGATGCCCCAGAGCCACCAGGCGAGCCAACCCGTCAGCTTGATCCAGCCGAAGTCGATCGCAGCGGCGCGTTTGCCGATCGTCGCCAAGTCGCCGGCATGCTTGTAGTGAAACGGCCGCGCGGTGTTGTCGCCGCCGAGCCTGGCCTTGATGGTCGCCGCGACATGTCGGCCCTCCTGCTTGGCGGAAGGCGCCACGCCAGGGACCGGCCGTCCATCGGACAGCAGCACAAGGGCGGCGTCGCCGATGACAAAAATCTCCGGACTGCCGGGCACGCTGAGGTCAGGCTCGACGAGCACCCTGCCCGCGCGGTCTGCCTTCGCTCCCAGCCATTCGGCGGCGGGCGAAGCGGCAACACCGGCAGCCCACAGGATTGTCTTGGCCGCCAATTGCTTGTCGCCAAAGACGACGCCTTCGGCATCGCAGCGCGTGACGGCGCGGCCGAGTTCGACCGTCACGCCGAGCCGCTCAAGCGCCTTGTTGGCATAATCGGAGAGTTTTGGCGCGAAATTGGCAAGGACGCGGTCACCGGCCTCGATCAGCACCACGCGCGTTTGCCGCGTATCGATGTTGCGGAACTCGCCGCGCAGCGTGTCGTGCGCCAGTTCGACGATGGTGCCGGCCAGTTCCACGCCAGTCGGCCCGCCGCCGACGATCGCAATGGTCAGCAACGCCTGGCGCTTGGCGGGATCGGTTTCCCGCTCCGCCTGCTCGAAGGCCAGGAGAATGCGCCGCCGGATGGTGGTGGCGTCCTCCAGCGTCTTCAGACCTGGCGCGAAAGGCTCCCACTCGTCGTGGCCGAAATAGGCATGGCGTGCGCCGGTGGCGAGCACCAGCGTGTCGTAGGCAACGGCGCTGCCGTCGTCGAGCAATACGCGTTTGCCGGCGCGGTCGACGCCGATGACGTTGGCCAGCAGCGTCGTCACATCCTTGCGCTGGCGCAGGAGATGGCGGATCGGCCAGGCAATTTCGGAGGTTGCCAGCGCGGTCGTCGCCACCTGGTAGAGCAGCGGCTGGAAAAGATGATGGTTGCGCTTGTCGATCATGGTGATGCGCACCGGAGCGCCTGACAGCCCGCGGGTGAGTTCGAAGCCGCCGAACCCCGCGCCGACAACGACGACATGATGGCTGGCTTCATTCATCTCATTCACCCCAGCGGTAAGATTGCCTATCCTGGATGTAGGTATTTTTGTGCAATGCAGCAACAGAAGGACAGTGCCCGGGACTCGTCGTCTTATGTCGTGAACGCACAAGATGTATCGTGTCGCGAGGTATAGCGTTATCGAACACGCTTATGAGGTAAAGCATGGCCAACGATCATGACGACCAGGGTCCGGCGCAGTATTCCTCGCCGCCCTGCTTCATGCATGAACTCGATCCGGAATTCCGGGCGCCGCTATCCGACTGGACTGATGTCCGGCGCTGGCGCAAGGCCGAGCGCGAACGCCTGATCGCGGCTCGCCTCGCCGTTTCAGCCGACGCGCGAACGGTGATGTCGCAGCGCATTGCTGAGGGCCTCGACGCGATCATCGGCGAGATCGGCGGCCGCATGGTCAGTCTTTATTGGCCGTTTCGCGGCGAGCCGGATTTGCGGCCATGGATGGCGTCCGTCAATGAGCGCGGCGGCCGCACGGCGCTGCCTATCGTCGTCGAGAAAGGGCAACCGCTGATCTTCCGAGCCTACAAATCCGGCGACCGGCTGGAAAAAGGCATCTGGAATATCCCGATCCCGGCCGAGGGCGATCCGGTGCTGCCCGACATCGTCATCTCGCCGATCGTCGGCATTGATCCGGCAAACTATCGCTTGGGCTATGGCGGCGGCTTCTTCGACCGCACGCTGGCCGCCATGCCGTTCAAGCCGCTGGTCATAGGCGTCGGCTACGAACTGCAGCGCATCGCCACCATTTACCCGCAGCCGCATGACATTCCGATGGATCTGGTCGTCACCGAGGCCTGAGAGCCTGTTTCCGGAAAATTATCCATACTTCCGCCGAGCGGCAGCGCAGATGTCACGTGACAAAAATCCGACTTGGTCGATAAATAATCTGACCTTCAAGCGGACTATCCTGCGGCGGACCGTTTCGACATGCGCTTTCGGTGGATCCAACGGTCGCTCTTAGACTGGCTGTTTCACAACGGGTGAAAAGATGATCGGACGAACTGCAGTAGCTGCCCTCGCCATCGCGTTTTCCTTGTCGCCTGCGCATGCGAAACCACATCGTTTGCCGAGCGATTACAAATGGGGCCGTTGCCTGCTTGTTGTCAGCGGTCAGACCCGCATATCCGGAAGATGCTCCTATCAAATCGAGGCGGGTGGCGATTTTAATATCCAGGGGCCTCGGCAGGTTTTTGCAGGTATCGACTATCCTGATACGCATAGTGGGGCCGGTGAAATGTCCCGGGATTACTGGGCAGATGTCTATAAGGACGGTGATGTTTGGGCCGGCTACAGCAACTCCGAAATCGACGAAACGCACGGTGATGAACGTTGGGAAGCACTTCGCCGCGAAGGCGCATGCTATATAGGCAAGGACGTCCGGGTGTGCCTTTGGCGCTAAGCCATTTCCGGCTTCATGCCCATCGCCGTACGGTCGACGATCTCACGCAAGGCGAATGACGAGTTGATCTTCGTCACATGCGGCATCGCCGACAGCCATTCCTTGTGGATGCGCTCATAGTCGACGAGATCCTTGGCCGCGATGCGCAGGATGTAGTCGTATTCGCCCGACATCAGGTGGCAGGACAGCACGTTGGGGCAGCGCTTGATCGCCGCCTCGAAATCCGACAGCGTTTTCTCGAACTGGCCCGACAGCGATATATGGACGATCGCCGTCATCTGATGACCGAGTGCCGCATTCGACAGCCGGGCGTGGTAGCCGCGAATGGTTCCGGATTTCTCGAGATTGTCGAGCCGGCGCGAACAGGCCGACTGCGACAGGCCGACCTTCTCGGCGAGTGCCGCATTGGGTATCCTGCCATCTTTCTGCAAAGCCTCGAGAATGGCGATATCGATCCTGTCGAGCGGCATTTTTCGTGAATCCTGCGAATATCTTGCTATTTCGCGCAACAATTATCGAAACCTGCCCGTCCGCGCAAGCGCATTCGCAAACACTTGCGAGCCGATTCATGGTTCACTTCACCAATACAGGGAGTGAGCCCAAAGGGCCCGGATCAGGAGAAGACAATGCGCGTCGGTTGCCCCAAGGAAATCAAGAACCACGAATATCGCGTCGGCCTTACGCCAGGCGCGGTCCGCGAATATGTGGCGCACGGCCACGAAGTGCTGGTCGAGACCGGCGCCGGCGCCGGCATCGGCGCCGATGACAACGCCTATCGTGCCGCCGGCGCCACCATCGCCAAGACCGCCGCCGACGTGTTCGCCAAGTCGGACATGATCGTCAAGGTCAAGGAGCCGCAGCCCAATGAGTGGGTGCAGCTGCGTGACGGCCAGATCCTGTACACCTATCTTCACCTGGCTCCGGATCCGGAACAGACCAAGGGCCTGCTCGCTTCGGGCGTGACCGCGATCGCCTACGAGACCGTGACCGACGATCGCGGCGGCCTGCCGCTGCTGGCGCCGATGTCGGAAGTCGCCGGCCGGCTGTCGATCCAGGCCGGCGCCACGGCGCTGCAGAAGGCCAATGGCGGCCGTGGCGTGCTGCTCGGCGGCGTGCCCGGCGTGCTGCCCGGCAAGGTCACCGTGCTCGGTGGCGGCGTCGTTGGTCTGCACGCGGCCCGCATGGCCGCCGGTCTTGGCGCCGACGTCACCATCATCGACCGCTCGATCCCGCGCCTGCGCCAGCTCGACGACTTGTTCGCCGGCCGTGTCCACACCCGCTATTCGACCGTCGAGGCGCTTGAGGAAGAATGCTTCTCGGCCGACATCGTCGTCGGCGCCGTGCTGATCCCGGGCGCCGCGGCACCCAAGCTCGTCAGTCGCGAGATGCTGTCGGGCATGAAGAAAGGCTCGGTGCTGGTCGACGTCGCCATCGACCAGGGTGGCTGCTTCGAGACCTCGCATGCGACGACTCACGCCGAGCCGACCTACGAGGTCGATGGCGTTATCCACTATTGCGTCGCCAATATGCCAGGCGCCGTGCCCGTCACCTCGGCCCACGCCCTCAACAATGCGACGCTGCACTACGGCCTGCAGCTCGCCGACAAGGGCCTCAAGGCGCTGATCGACGACCATCATTTGCGCAATGGCCTCAATGTCCACAAGGGCAAGATCACCAACCGGGCGGTTGCAGATGCGCTCGGCTACGAACTGGTCGAGCCGAAAGCTGTTCTGGCCGCCTGATTTCGTCTGGATTCTTTCTCCCGTCAGCCCGCCGGCCATGCCGGCGGGTTTTTTCTTGCCTAAGCACAGGCAACAAAAAAGCGGAGCCAAAGCCCCGCTTCCTCGATATCGAGATTGCCGCCGGTTCATCCGCGGTCGGCCAATCGATCGACACTCGCTTTCTACCGCATCTATGCGACGGGAGTACGACAGGCTCCCTGACCGCAATCCCTTGCGGTTCAGGCCCGTTCAATCCGGCACTGGTAGCAGTTGTTGCGCGCCGAGCGGACATGCACGTAGGCGATGTCGTCACGTTCGAACAGCGTCTCGGCCCGCGCTGCAATTGCCTTGGTCGGGATGACCCCGCCGCTGCCATAGACGATGCGGTCATCCCCGCCATAGCCGCGCACAATATAGTCCGGGCTTTCAAGAATTTCGGGAAGCGCCTCGGCCTCGCGGCGCGCTCACATTCTTCGGCATGCAGGAAGATCGGCCCGGTTTCGGCATAGGGCTGAAGGTTCGGGAACGGCCGATAGGCGAGAATGAGGTAGGCATCGCCGTCTGCGATGTTCCTCAGACAATGCCGGCAAGGCATGCCGTCGCCGTCAGAGATCTTCCGCTCGGGCGTGTGGCCGTAAGCATCGGATCCGCCACGCTGCAGGGCTCTGACATGTTCGGTGGGAAGCGCCTTGAACTGAATGGACATCGTGAAAACCTCCGGTGTTGTCGACCGGAAATTACGTGCACAGGCCAATGCCTCCCACCCGATTCCTGCCAAGGGGATCGAGGGACCGATCCGATGTCGGCGGTCAGTCCCTCATATAGATAAAATCAGCAGCGCCAACTCAGTGAAATAAGCCGGCTAATAAAATACCGGCCGAGCCCCAAATCAGCGGATGAAGTCGTCAAAGCGCCGCAGTGTCACCCGGCGATTCTGCCAGTTTTCGTTCTGCGTCGGCACTAGGAGGAACTCCTCGCCGTAACCCACCGTCTCCAAGGCATAGCCGGGTACGCCGAATTCACGCACCAGCGTGCGCTTCAACGAGGCGGCGCGCTGTTCGGACAGGATCTGGTTCGACTGGAAGGAGCCGACGGCATCGGTATGCCCCTCGATCAGCACACGAGCACCGCGATCGCGACGCAGGATGCGTTGTAGTGCATCGGCGATGGTCTCGATCTTGTCGTACTGCGAATTGGAAATGGCGGCCGAGCCGAAGGCGAAATTGATCGACTGGATGTCGATCGAGCGCGCCATGCGGCGCAGATCGGGCCGGCGCTTGAATTCTCGGATGGTGACGCGCTCATTCGGCCGCAACTTCACCCGGGGTGCGGCTTCGAGCTTGCGCTCGATCGTCGCGGCCGAAGGCGTCGTCGCCTGGGCGGCGGCAAGACTCGGCATGGCAATCGCTGCAATCAGCGCGGCGGCAAGGGTACGGCGTGTCAGCATGTCTTTTCTCCTTCGGCCTCTGCCGCATTGATGATGCCGGCAACATGCCAAAGGCAGGCTGAAGCGCCGATGAACGAGTGGTTCAGGTTCGCGCTGGTGTCGGATTCCGGCTGAAATCAGGGCCGCATGACGCTGGCCGAGCGCTCGGCGAAAGCCAGCGGATGCACGACCTCTTTCTTCTGCGCGACCGGTTTGAAACCGAGCTTCTGGTAGAGCGGCAGAGCCGCCGGATGGTCAAGCGTGCAGGTCTGCACCGTCACCCTTTTCGGCCCGTGCGACCAGGCGGCTGAAATCGCCGAACCCAGGAACCAGCGGCCAATGCCTTGCCCGGTGGCATGTTCCATCATGCCGAAATAGGCGAGCTCGACTTCATCAGGCAGATGCGGCTTGAGATCGAAGAAGCCGGCGGGCGCGCCGTCGAGATAGAGCACCCTGATGTCGCGATCCTCACGGTGGATGCCGGCTGAAAGCTCGTCGTCATTCAGCCTGAGAACATTTACCCAATGCCATTTGCGCCCGACCCGGTCCATCAAATAGCGGTAGAAATGCAAGGGAATTTCCCTGGTTTTCAGCAGCGCGACCTGGCGATTGTAGGGCACTGGCGGCGAGACGGCAGGAGGGGCATGCATTTCGAGAAAAGTCACCGTGACTTCAATGTCCTGCAGCACGCCGTTTTCCATCGTCTTCATTCCTTGCCGGTCGTATTGGGGCCGGTCTTCGCTGGGCCAGTCACGACGGGCGTGTCGGAGAGCCCGCCCCACTCGGTCCATGAGCCGTCATAGAGCCTGTTGTCAGTGTGGCCAAGCGTCTCCAGCGCCAGAGTGATCACCGCTGCGGTGACCCCTGAGCCGCAAGATGTGACGACGGGCTTCGACAGGTCAATGCCGGCCTCCTCGATCACCCTCCGCAAACGGTCCTTCGACAACAGCATGCCGTTTTCCGACAGCGCGGAATAAGGCACATTGCGCGCGCCCGGCATATGGCCGGAGCGGATGCCCGCACGGGGCTCGGGCTCGGCACCGGTGAAGCGGCCGGGTCCACGGGCATCGGCAATCTGGCTGGCGCTGGTCTCGACGATCCGGCGCATGTCGGCCAAGCTGGCGACGCGACCGGCGTCGAAATCGGCATGGAACACGCTCGGCGCGATCTTCGTCGGCTCGGCCGTTACCGGCCGGCCGGCCGCTTTCCAGCCGTCGAAGCCGCCATCCAGAATATAGGTCTGGAAAACGCCCATGATGCGGAACATCCACCATGCCCGGGGCGCCGAGAAGAACCCCGGACCGTCATAAACGACGATGGTGTCGTCGGCCGAAACACCCATCGCGCCGACATATCGGGCAAAATGCTGAGGTGATGGCAGCGTGTGCGGCAAAGCGGCCTCGGGATCCGAAACCGCGTCCTGATCCAGGAATCGGGCGCCCGGAATATGCGCCGCCTCATATTCCGCACGCGCGTTGCGTTTTTGTGCCGGGAGATACCAGGACGTGTCAATGATCGTCAGGCCCGGCTCGCCGAGGCGCGTCTGCAGCCAATCCGCGTCGACTGTGAAAGGGCTGTCCTGGGCCATTCTTGATCTCCTGCTTCGTCTTCGCAAAATTTTGTTTGGCTTGGCAATTCGAATGCGTTCAGAGCGCACGACATTCGCTTTGAATACGCGGCGCGGCCAGCCGCGGCGGTCCGCTAATTCCGATTGTTTTCGTGTTTCGTGGCGAGTACGGATTGATCGTTATGATCTGGGGTGGGCGGGGTCAACAATCTCGGCATGAGCAATCTTCTGTTTTCGCGTATTCCCAGCAATCCGGTTTCGCTTGGGCTTGTTTGCAACTTCATCGCGCATTATCCGCCTTTTGACGGCTACGAATTCGGCCTGATGGTGAAGACACTGCGCTACCAGCTGGATCAGCAGACCCATATGATCGGCTCGATCGACGACTCCATCGTTGCTTACGTCGGCTGGATCCAGACCAGCCGCGAGATAGCCGAGGCCTGGGCGACGAATGGCGGGCCGCTCAACCCCTTCCCCGGCGGCGACGCCACTGCGGTGACGGTACTGGCGACACGGTCTTCGTCCCACATCCTGCCGATGATCAAGGAAGCCAAGCGCATCAACCTGGACAAGTCGGTATTCTGGAAGCGCGACTTCATCGATAACCGCGGCTCGGTCAAGCGTGCCGTCCGCAAGCGCGACGCCTGATGGATACGGTCGCGCCCGCCGAGGCACTGACGCAAGAGATCCTCATCCGGCTGGATGACCGCTATGCCGCGATGTTCGTGCGCATCTGGCGGCCGGCCGGCACGCCGCGCGCAACGGTGTTCTGCCTGCACGGCTTCACCGGCAATGGAGCCGACTTCGATTATCTCGCCACCTTCCTGTGCCGCAATGGCTTCCTGGTTATCTGTCCCGATCTGTTGGGGCGCGGGCGCAGCGCCTATCTGGGGTCGGGCTACGACATCAATGTCTACTCCAAATGCCTGCGCGCGCTCGGCGAGTTCGCCGGTACGGAGAACCACTTTATCGGCACGTCTTGGGGCGGCACGATTTTGCTGCTGTTTCTGCAGATGACCCGCTCCAAGGCCACTCGAATCATTCTCAACGACGTCCCCATGCTCGGCGGGCCGAAGGTCGACGCGATGAGAGACGAAGTCCTCGGAGAAAGTACGCTTGCGTTCGAAACCCGCGCGGCGGCCAAGGACTATCTAAGCGGCACCAGAGCTGCCATGGGCCCGGTCGAGGACGCCGTGTTCAACCGCTATGTCGAGAACAGGATCGCCGCCGGCCCCGATGGCTTCCGGCTTGCCTATGACCCTGCCACGACGGGAAATTTCGGCGCCCTGGCCGGCCGCGAATACGATCTTTTCCCAATCGCCGCCAAGATCGACGCCCGCATCCTGCTGATGTACGGCCGCGACAGTCAGGTCATTGACCGGCAGGCTATCGAGCGCACACGGCTGGCACGGCCTGATCTGTGGCTTGTCGACAACCTCGATGCCGGCGATCCGCCATCACTCATGACACTGGACCAGGCTCTGCTCATCCTGGGGTTCCTGTCTGCTACCTGAAAACTGGATGTCGTGGTGGGGTTGGTTCCGGAAATGCATTTCGACGATCTGTACAGTGACTATATCGCCGCGACCCATGATCGCCGAAGCTCTACCGAAAGCCCAGCCAAAATCCTGATTTGCACGACTCCGCGAACGGCTGGGCATTCCTATTGTCAGGTCCTGCAGCAGTTCGGCTTCGGAATACCCACGGAGTATTTTCAGTGGCAATATGCGTTGCCGCTGATGAGACGGTGGTCGGCAGACGACACCATTGACCTTGAAAAACTCAATCAGCAGGCGTCCGCCTATGGTCGCTGTCTCCTGGCAAAAAGGACTGAGAACGGCGTATTTGCCGCCAAGATCTTCTTTGAAAACCTGCCATTCGCGCGCAGTTCGATCGGCGATGACGACGGCAACTCGTTCTATGTCTTCCTCTCCAGGAGAAACAAGGTCGATCAGACCATAAGCCTGCTCTCGATGCTGCATACGGGCCAACCGTTCGACAGCCAGGCGACGCTGCCTGGAATTCCCACGGTGACAATTTTGACCGAAAGGGTGGTCAGGGATACCGCCCAGTACATTCTCGACAGCGAGATCAGGTGGAAAAATTACCTGAACACGCTTGATCGGCGCAGAGTGGCGGAGGTCTGCTATGAGGACTTTATCGCGAACCAGCAGGAAAACGCTTCCGCCACAATGAGCAACTGGTTCTCTGGCTTCGAGCTGAAATCAAAAGCCATCTCGGCAAGCACGCGCTATGCGCATGATGCCGAGCTCAAGACCATGATAAAAAGACAATTTGGGGACTATGTCAGGCGGTTTTGGCAGGACCATACCTGACCTGGCGTTTCATCGACGCGAAACACCGACCGAAGACCCCTGCGCCGGGCGCAACGCCAGCGCGTAGTCGAACCGGATCACATCGTCGGCCCGGCTGAAAGCGAACTGGCGCACAATAGCCAGGACCGCCTCCCTGACTTCCAGCCGACCGAGACGCGCGCCACCACACATGCGCGGTCCGGTAAGGAAGGGAATAAAGGCCCGTCGATCAAAGCTGTTCTCGAGGAATTCCTTCCGGCTGGCGTCGAAGACACGCGGGTTTGACCAGAAGGCCGGATTCTGGTGCACGCCGACGATCGATACCATGATCAGTTGCCCGGCATGGAGCTTCTGGCCGTCGAGAACCGTATCGGCGCCGACTTCCCGGGTCAGGAACGGTATCGGAGGGAAATAACGCAACGTCTCGTTGATCATGCAGTCGGTGTACGGCGTTTGCGCCTCGCCCGAGAGAACCTCCGCATGGATACGCTCCTGCACCGGCTGGTTGGCCCCCAGCCGGTCGATCACCCAAAGCGCGGTGGTCACCGTCGTCTCGACGCCAGCGAAGAAGTTCATGACGAACTCCTCTACCGGCGAGAAGCCCTCCAGGTCGGAAGCCAGATCCCTGAAGCGGTCCATCTCGGCCGCCGCCCGTGGGTCCGCCATCAGCAGCGATGTGAACTCGGCAACCACCGCGCGGGCGTCCTGAATAACATTCGCGCGCTCGGCGCTTGTCGGCGACACCCAGGAATAATATTGGAGGCGCCTCAGCACGTCGCGGACCCTGTCGAGCAGCAAGAGCGTCGCTGCCATGTCGGGAACCAGGCCGAAAGCACGGTAAAATATCGTCATCGATGCCGAGAACAAAGCTTGCTGGATGGCAGGCAGCGTTGCGTCACTCCCGGTAAGGGCGGCGGCGTAGAGTTCCGCCATGGGACGCTGCTGCGCCGGCCTGGCTGCCGCCAGGTAGGTGTCCTGGGTGATGGCACGCCGAACCGACCAATCCTCACCATTGGTGTTGAAGCGGCTGAAACCGAGTGCCGAAATCAGCGAGAAGTTCTTGCGGAAGAGCTCCGGCGCCTTGACGATGGTGTCTACGGCTTCCGGATTGTCGAAGACAATCATGTTGCCGAGGTTGCCAGTCTTTCTATTCGTTTCCATCTGCCCGCTTTGGGCAAAAAGCGCATAGACAAGGTTGTTGAGAACGCTTTCGATTTGCGTCTGACTGTCCATCAATGCTCCTCGGCAACCCCGAACGCCACAAGGCGTCGCGCTGATATTTCGACTACAAAACCCGCCGCTATCTTATTTGATTCGCAGGGATAAAAAGCCGTCTGTGGCAAAGACGTAACACTGCCCGGGCAAATTATTATAACAGCTATCTCGTCAGGTACCGCTGCGGTAATGTGCGAGTGGGCTAATACCTATTCAGTTCGATTCCAGGCGGGGAAAAAATGCGAAATTACGTTTCAAGCAAGCTTCTTGCTACTGTTGCGGCGTCTGCTGCTTCGGTGACATCTGTTGGTGTGGTTGCGGCCCATGCCGCCGATGCGCAGGTGATCGATCCGGCAGTGGTCGATTCCCGCATCAAGATTGCCTTCGAAGGCGCAGTCTATCAGTCCAACGTCGACAAGCTTGGTGACACCACCGACAAATTGGGTGAAAACAACGGCTTTGGTGATCTCTATGGGTCGGTCGCTCTGACCAAAGCGATTTCTCCGGATGTCGACTGGCGGCTTGCTGGCGCCATCCATGCCGGACAGGACAACGACTTCAGTTTTAATGTCCCAACAGGTAGCGGTGCCGTCGACCTGTCGTTCGGCAACAGCTACAATTTCCAGACGCTGGACTTCGACATCGGCAAGCACGTCCAGGCACAAAGCGCCGATATCCGCTTCTTCGGCGGCCTGCGCTTGCTGCACTCGAAAGAAAAGCTGGATCTCCACGAGGGCATTACGCCGACTGATCCGGCGACGGATAAGGCTGGCAGCGTCGACAAGCTTGGTTCGTCCGAATTCTACGGCATCGGCCCGCGCGTCGGGGCTGAAGTCTATTATCCGTTGGGTGAGACATGGGGTCTGACAGGGGCGGTTTCTGGCTCGGCCATGTGGGGCCGCCGGACTGACAAGCTCAGCTTCACCGCAACCGAGCACGATCCGACCCCAGCCCCCGGCGATCCGGTCGATCAAACTCAGAGTGCCAGCATTAGCCAGCATTCCAGCGAGGTTGTAACGAATATCGACCTTTCCGGTGGCGTGACCTTCAGGCCGTGGGACAACACGACGTTCACTGCGGGCTACCGGGTCGAGCAGTGGCACAACCTGCTTGAGTTCTCCGAAAAAAGCAGCCAAACGTTCAACGGGCCGTTCCTGCGCCTCGAAGTCAAGATGTAGCCCAGCCGTCCGGGCTACTCGGTTCGGACTGCAGCGTCGAATGGATTGCAATTGACTGAACGGGAAGTGGCGTTTGAATCCAAGTTTGCCGTAAACGGCACGGTCAAACTGCACTACACGGCGGCGGGCTCAGGCCCGCCGATTGTGTTTCTGCACGGCTTTCCGGATCACGGGATGGGCTGGCGTCGGCAGATGGAAGCGCTTTGCGGCCGCTACCGCGTGATCGCGCCCGACCTGCGGGGTTTTGGGCAAAGCGATGCGCCGCAAGGTTATGGCAACTACGTGCTGACAGACCTGGTCAACGACGTGCTGGCCGTTCTTGCAGCGGAGAAGCTGACCCAGGCCGCGATTGTCGGCCACGACTGGGGCGGCATCATTGCGTGGTGGTTGGCTATACGCGCGCCGCAAGTCGTGCGCCATCTGGTCCTGCTTTCGACGCCGCACCCGCGCAATCATCTGAACTCCATTGCCGATCCTGCCAATGCCGAGATCATCGCATACATACGCCACTTTCAGGCTCCGGGCGCAGCCCAGATGCTGGACATCGACGAGCTCGCCACCTGGGTCGCAGATCCGCAGGACCGGCAGGCGCTGACAGACTCGCTCAGGCGATCCAGTCCGGAAGCAATGTTGGGCTACTACAGGGCTAACATACCGCTCGGCAAGGTGCCGAGCCTGGGGCAACTGCCACTCGTCAAGGCGCCGACCTTGGTGCTGTTTGGCACCGACGATCCCTATGTTCCGGTCAGCGCTTTCGATGGGACCTTTCGCGAGGTCGATAACGTGACCGCACTGGTGGCGCTGCCCGGCGCCGGTCACTTTATCCACCATCAGGCAGCCAAGTTTGTCACCGAGCAGATCGAAGCGTGGGTGGAGCGACCACTTTCCAGTTTCCGCCACCTTGCGTAAGGTGTCTCAGGATCGCCTGAGCAACTACAGAAAGCCGAGTGCTGTCTGACGTCAAACCGCCGGCATCGGGCCGAAGCGAATGCGGAAGCGCCTGTTTTCACGGCCCTTCTTTTCGATCTTGCCGATGTGGATTTCGCCGATTTCGCCAGTGCTTTTCACATGCGTGCCACCGCAGGGCTGGCTATCGACCGCGCCATTCTCACCGATGCAGACCAGGCGGATCTTGCCGGTGCCGACCGGCGGCCGGACGTTCTTGGACTTGACCAGGCCAGGGTTCGCGGCGAGTTCCTCGTCGCTGATAAGCCTGGTGAAAATCGGATGATCGGCGCGCACCAAATCCATCAGGCCCGCGGTCACCTCTTCCTTCGAGAAGCTGGCGTCCGGAATGTCGAAATCGACACGGCTGTCGTCCTCGGAAACAGCAGCACCCGTGATTGGAAACGGGCAAACGACTGTAAGCAGGTGACAGGCCGCATGCATGCGCATCAGGAGATGCCGACGCTCCCAGTCGAGGGCGAGTTTCACCTTCTCGCCAACCGCAAAGGCCGCCTGTTCCGGCGCCGGCACATGGATGATCTCGTCCTTGGTTTCACCGGTAATGGTGGCGGCGATGGCGATGCGGCTGCCATCGGCGCGCTCGAAATAGCCGGCGTCTCCCGGCTGGCCACCCGAGGTGGCGTAGAAGATCGTGCGGTCGAGGATGATGCCGCCACGATCATTGATGGCAATGACTGTCGCATCCGCCGTGCTGAGATAAGCATCGTCGCGAAACAGCGCTTCGGTCTTGTGCGCCATCACGCGACCTTTTCGAAAGGCACCGAAATCTTGCTCTTCAGCTCCATCCAGCCCGGCACCGGGAGGCCCTTCTCGCGCAGGAATTCCGGGTTGAACAGCTTCGATTGATAGCGCGTGCCATAGTCGCAAAGAATGGTCACGATGGTGTGGCCGGGGCCCAATTCCCTGGCCAGCCGGATGGCGCCGGCAATGTTGATGCCGGTCGAACCGCCGACGCAAAGGCCCTCTTCCTGGATCAGGTCGAAGACGATCGGCAGCGCGTCCTCATCCCTGATCTGGAAGGAGAAGTCCGGCGTGAACCCTTCGAGGTTGGCGGTTATGCGCCCCTGCCCGATGCCTTCGGTGATCGAACTGCCCTCGGACGTCAATTCGCCGCTGGTGTAGAAACTGTAGAGCGCGGCCCCAAGCGGATCAGCAAGCGCGATCTTCACATTGTTGCTCTTGGCCTTCAGCCCCATGGCAACACCGGCAAGCGTGCCGCCGGAACCGACCGCCGAGACGAAACCGTTGACCTTGCCGCCGGTCTGGGCCCAGATTTCCTGCGCCGTGGTGCGGATATGGCCGTCGCGGTTGGCGACATTGTCGAACTGGTTGGCCCAGATGGCGCCGTTCGGCTCGCTCCTGGCCATCTGTTCGGCCAGCCGTCCCGACAATTTCACGTAATTGTTGGGGTTCTTGTAGGGCACCGCCGGCACCTCGATCAGCTCGGCGCCGAGCAACCGGATCGTGTCCTTCTTTTCCTGGCTCTGCGTATCAGGGATGACGATGACAGTGCGGTAGCCCAGCGCTTTGGCGACCAGCGTCAGCCCGATGCCCGTGTTGCCGGCCGTTCCCTCGACGATGAYGCCGCCCGGCTTCAACAGGCCGCGCTGTTCGGCGTCACGGATGATGAACAGGCCGGCGCGATCCTTGACCGATTGCCCCGGATTCATGAATTCGGCCTTGCCCAGGATCTCGCAACCGGTTTCTTCGGAAGCTTTGTTGAGGCGGATCAGAGGCGTGTTGCCGATCGCGTCGATCACAGAACGGGGCATTCAGGATTCCTTGTGTGCGTACGCCGAAACCCTAGAAACCCGAAGCTTCGGTTTCAAGGCAAGAATTCGTCTGGTCCAGTCGCATTTCCGGCACCACGGTGCATGGGCGTCCTCGCGAGCGGACGAATATCCTACAGTTCATTTGCACCCAACGTCGAAAAGCACTCTTTTCATTCGATTTCTTCACCGCTAGAGCAATTCCAGGAAAAGTGCGTAGCGGTTTTCCGTCCGGAATTGCTCCAAACAAAGAATAGAGCTGTTCAACGTTTCCGTGAAACGGTGAACCGCTCTAGAGCAAGGCACCAACAAACTCGGCAGGGCGCAGCATGACACTCTATCGGGCCGATCCGAAACACGGCGTCGCCTGGGTCACGGGCGGCTCGAGCGGCATTGGCCGCTCGCTGGCCAGGGACCTGGCGTCTCAAGGCTATGCGGTGGCGGTAACGGCGCTGGACGACGATCCTATCGACACGCTCATCGTCGAGACCGCGCAGATGCCGGGCAGCGTCACGGCATTTCCCTGCGACGTCACCGACGCGCCGCGCATGGAAAAGACGGTGGCCGCGATCGAGAAGGAACTCGGCCCCATCGTTCTCGCCGTCTTCAATGCCGGAAACTACATTTCGACGCCTGGAGAGGCTCTCGTCGTCAAGGACTTTCGCCGCTCCTTCGAGGTCAATTATTTCGGCATCATCAACGGGCTGGTGCCGGTCGTGGAATATATGCGCGTGCGGGCGCGCGGCCATGTCGTGCTGGTCGGATCGGTCACCGCCTATTTCGGCTGGCCGACCACTGCCGCCTATGGCGGCACCAAGGCGGCAATCAACATCCTGGCCGAGTCGCTGAAGTATGATTTCGACAAGATGAACATCCGAGTCCAGGTGATAAACCCCGGGTTTGTCGACACGCCGCTGACCGAAAAGAACATGCTGCCAATGCCAGGCCTGATGCCGGTCAGTCGAGCGACACGCCGTATGGTGAAGGCAATCAAATCCGGCGGCTTCGAAGTCACCTTTCCGTACCGGACGAGCTGGCCGCTGAAATTTCTCAGCCTGTTGCCGAGGCCGGTCACCCGATGGGTGATCATCTTGATGACCAGTTGGAAGGCCCGACCGCTGCATTACGAGCGTAAGCTGCCCAACGAATAGGATGCGCACAGGATTGGTGGGTTGGCTGCCTAAGCGGCCGTTGCCTGTTCATGGCCGCCGCCATAGGTTCGTTGTTGTTGCGTGGAGTCTGCGATGGGGCGACGGATCGTGCTTGCTGTGCTGGGCCTGATCGCCGTCCTTGCTCTGGCCTTCGTCCTTGGTCCCCGCGTTCCCGTCGACACCACGATCCGTTTCGATCCTTCCGTCATCGGTGACGATCCGCAGGCCTATGTGGCAAAGGTGGAAGCCGCCGTTCCCGGTATCCGCGACGGGCTGGAGAAGGAGATCGTCTGGGCCAACCCGATGGTGCACGCCAGGACGCCGCTGTCGATCGTCTACATCCACGGCTTTTCGGCTTCGAAGGGCGAGGTCCGCCCCCTGCCCGATGAGGTGGCCGACCAGCTTGACGCCAACCTGTTCTACACCCGTCTCACCGGCCACGGGCAGGACGGCGCGGCGATGACGCAAGGCAGCGTCAATGCCTGGATCAACGATTATGAGGAGGCGCTCGCCATCGGCCGGGCGATCGGTGACAAGGTGATCGTCATCTCTACCTCGACCGGCGGCTCGCTGGCGGTATGGGCGGCAACGCAGCCGGGCGCATCGGATGGCGTGGCCGCGATCGCGTTCATCTCACCCAATTTCGGCGTCAAGGCCTCCGGCGCCGAGCTCCTGACCATGCCGTGGGGTAAACAGATCGCCGAACTCGTCATCGGCAAGGAGCGCAGCTTCGTGGCGCGCAACGCACTGCACGAAAAATTCTGGACCACCAAATATCCGGTTGCCGCGACGCTGCCGATGCAGGCGCTGACGGAACTTGCCTATGGGGCGCCGGTGGAGAAGGCAACCATCCCGGCTTTGTTCATCTTCTCGGATATGGACAGGGTGGTCCGGCCCGACCGCACACGTGAGATCGCCGGGCGTTGGGGTGGCGCGCATGAGCTGGTGCCCATCGAAAGCACCGGCGACCCGGACAACCATGTCATTGCCGGCGATGTGCTGTCGCCATCGACCACGGCGTTCCTGGCGCAGAGAATCGCCGTCTGGGTCGAGGCGGTGGCGAAGTAAGGGTCAAACGAAAGGGCGACCGAAGCATCGCTTCAGCCGCCCTCTTCTTATCAATCACGGCAACCAGCCAGGCCCAAAGGCTTGGCTGATGACAACGCGGTCTGGCTTACGCAGCCCGCGCCGCCGGCCGCTTGCCGCCGAAGCGGCGCTTGTTGTTGCCCTTGAAGGCTGGCTTGCCGCCTTCCGGCTTGCGCTCACCGGCGAAGGCCGGCTTGTCGCCGAAGCGCTTCTTGCCGAAGCCGTTGCCCTTGTTCTCTCCGCCCGGCCGCCTGCCGTCGCGACGGCCGTTACGGTCGTTGCGATCATTGGCGGGCTCGAAGCGCTCGTTCTTTTCAGCCGGATTGCGCTGCGGATCGGGGCTGCCGAGATGGTCGGCAACGATCGGCAGCTTGGTGCGGATGATGCGCTCGACCTGACGCAGCTTGCTGTTTTCCGAAGGATCGCAAAGCGTGATCGCAATGCCGTCCATGCCGTTGCGGCCGGTGCGGCCGATGCGGTGGACGTAGCTTTCGGCCTCGTCGGGCAGGTCGAAGTTCACGACATGGCTGATGCCGGGGACGTCGATGCCGCGTGCGGCAATGTCGGTCGCGACCAGAATGCGCACAGATCCCTCACGGAAATCGTTGAGCGCCTTCTGACGGGCGTTCTGCGACTTGTTGCCGTGAATGACGGCGGCCTTGAAGCCGTCGCGCTCGAGGTCCTTAGTCACCCGGTCGGCGCCATGCTTGGTGCGCGAAAAGATGATGACGGACTTCATCGCCTCGTCGGCGAGCATCGTCGACAGCACCTGGCGCTTCTGCTTGGTGCGGGCGAAGACGACGCCCTGCGAGATTTCGACCGCCGCGGTGCTGTGCGGCGAGACTTCGATGCGGACGGGGTTCTTCAACAGGCCCTTGGCCAGTTCCGCGATCTCGTCCGGCATGGTGGCCGAAAACAGCGCCGTCTGGCGATCAGGCGCGGTCGCCTTGGCGATGCGCTTGACGTCGTTGATGAAGCCCATGTCGAGCATGCGGTCGCCCTCGTCCAGCACCAGCCATTTGGTGTCGGAGAGTATGAGGTCGCCCTCGCGCACCAGGTCGGTCAACCGGCCGGGTGTGGCAATGAGGATGTCGACGCCGGGCGCAACCTTCTTCACCTGGCTGAAGCGCGAGACGCCGCCCAGCACGAGTGCGGTGGAGACATGCTGGCCTTTTGCTAGGATCTTGATGGTGTCTTCGATCTGCACGGCAAGCTCACGCGTCGGCGCCAGGATCAGCGCACGGGCCGTCTTGGCGCGCCGCTTGGTGCCGAGCGCGATGATCTTCGACAGGATCGGCAGCGCAAAGGCCGCGGTCTTGCCGGAGCCGGTCTGCGCGATGCCGAAAATGTCACGGCCTTCCAGCTGCGGCGGGATCGCCTGCATCTGGATCGGCTTCGGTTCGCTGAAGCCGGCATTGTGGGTGGCCTTGAGCAGCGCACCCGTAATTCCCAGCGCCGCGAAACCGGTGAGTTCCGTAGTGACGTTGCCGGGCAATGTGTTTTCGTTGGTCAAAATAATCTTCTTTCACGCGGCTCCGTGGCCGCAAACATCGATGGCGGCAGGGCGCAACCTGCCGTCGAAAAATTTGATATGAAACGACAAGGCGGGCGGACGTCAACGTCCACTCGGCTGCGCTGTCGTGCCCGCAGGCGTCATGCCACGGGGCTTTTTCGCCGCCTTACCGATTTGTCGGGAAGAGGGAAAACAGACGCAACCAGTCTCATTTGTCGAGAAGGCCGGAATCTCCCGGCCCAAGCGCCTATGGGCTGCATATGGCTGAGTTCGCCCCCGAATGCAAGGGGCGTCATGTTGCAGCGCAGCAAAACGGCCCTTGATAAGCTGATATGAAGGGAGTTCGTCGTCATACCCGACGGGCGACGCACACGCATATGAGCAATCCGTGAACTACAATTCACATTTCATTTGATTGATTGTGAACTTTGGATTACAAATGCCGATGATCGAAGTTCGCAAAACTGCCGAGTTCGCCGACTGGTTCAAGTCTCTCAAGGACACCCGGGCCAAGGCGCGCATTCAGATTCGGATCGACCGCGTTGAGCTTGGCAATCTCGGCGATGCCAAGTTTTTCGATGGCATCGGGGAATTGCGGGTCGACTATGGCCCAGGCTACCGCGTCTATTTCGTAAAGATCGGCAACACGATTATCATTCTGCTCTGCAGCGGCGACAAGTCATCGCAAAAAGCTGACATCAAAAAAGCCATCAGCATGGCGAAGGGGGTCAAATGATCATCGATACAACCAAATGGGACGCTTCTGAATTCCTCGACAGTGAGGAAGCTATCTTTGCCTATATCGAAGCGGCATTCGAAGACGGTGATCCTGCCATCATCACCCATGCACTCGGCAACGTTGCCAGGGCACGAGGCATGACATCGATCGCCAAAGATGCCGGCGTCACGCGTGAGGCGCTATACAAAGCGCTGAGCGACAAGGGCGATCCGAAGCTGTCAACGCTGCTTGGCGTCATGAAGGCGCTCGGGCTCAGATTGACGGCGGAGGCCGTATCTGCAGAGCCCAGGCTAGCCGGTTAATACGCCAACAAGTTGCTTGAGGCGTTCGTGGGTTGACTAGCGTTTGAGCATCGATCCGCTGCGCTTGCACTCTCCTGCGGGTGCCATTACCACGAAATGCAGCCTGCTCGGGAGATCGGCCATGAAGGATGTACTCAAGGAACTCGAGCGCCGGCGCGACATCGCCCGCATGGGTGGTGGCCAGACGCGCATCGACGCTCAGCACAAGAAGGGCAAGCTCACCGCGCGCGAGCGCATCGAGGTGTTTCTCGATGAAGGCTCCTTCGAGGAATTCGACATGTATGTCGAGCACCGCTCGACCGATTTCGGCATGGAGAAGACCAAGATCGCCGGCGATGGTGTCGTCACCGGTTGGGGCACGGTCAATGGCCGTCCGGTCTACCTCTTCGCCAAGGATTTTACAGTGTTCGGCGGGTCGCTGTCGGAAGCCCATGCCGAAAAAGTGATCAAGGTGCAGGAGATGGCGCTGCGCAACCGTGCGCCGATCATCGGCATTTACGACGCCGGCGGCGCGCGCATCCAGGAAGGCGTGGCGGCGCTTGGCGGCTACGCCGAAATCTTCCAGCGCAACGTGCTGGCCTCCGGCGTCATTCCGCAGATTTCGGTGATCATGGGCCCGTGTGCCGGCGGCGACGTCTATTCGCCTGCCATGACCGACTTCATCTTCATGGTGCGCGATACCTCCTACATGTTCGTCACCGGGCCGGATGTGGTGAAGACCGTCACCAATGAGACGGTGACGGCCGAGAGCCTTGGCGGCGCCTCCGTGCACACGACGAAATCCTCGATCGCCGACGGCGCCTATGACAATGATGTCGAGGCACTGTTGCAGATGCGCCGGCTGGTCGATTTCTTGCCCGCATCGAACACATCGGAAACCCCTGAGATCGAATGCTACCAGTCGGTCACCGACCATGATCCGTCGCTGGACCGGCTGATCCCCGACAACGCCAACAAACCTTACGACATCAAGGAACTGATCCTGAAGGTCGCCGATGAAGGCGACTTCTTCGAAATCCAGCAGAGCTTTGCCAAAAACATCGTCACCGGATTCGGGCGCGTCGAGGGCCGCACGGTCGGCTTCGTCGCCAACCAGCCGATGGTGCTGGCCGGCGTGCTCGATTCCGACGCCAGCCGCAAGGCGGCGCGCTTCGTGCGTTTTTGCGACTGTTTTTCGATCCCGATCGTCACCTTCGTCGATGTCCCAGGCTTCCTGCCCGGCACCGCGCAGGAATATGGCGGGCTGATCAAGCATGGTGCGAAGCTGCTCTTTGCCTATGCCGAGGCAACCGTGCCGAAGATCACCGTCATCACCAGAAAAGCTTATGGCGGCGCCTATGACGTGATGGCGTCGAAACATCTGCGCGGCGACATGAACTATGCTTGGCCGACGGCGCAGATCGCGGTGATGGGCGCCAGGGGCGCGGTCGAGATCATCTACCGCAAGGACATCGGCGACGCGGAAAAAATCGCAGCCCATACAAAGGCTTACGAGGATCGCTTCCTATCGCCATTCGTTGCCGCCGAGCGCGGCTATGTCGACGACGTGATCATGCCGCACTCGACCCGCCGCCGCATTGCGCGCGCGCTCAGGATGCTGCGCAACAAGGACATGCAGAACCCCTGGAAGAAGCACGACAACATCCCGCTGTGAGGCGGCCGATGGGCGTCTGTCAGAGGTAGCTGTCGGGCCCTCACTTCTCCTCCGCCGCGCCGAATCCCGCGTCCTTGGAGGCGCTGGTAGGGCTCGCCCAAGGTGTTGCGTGATTGTCGATGCGCATCTGGAAAATGAAATAGGTCGGCGAGCAAAAGCCGATGCCTTTCACTTTCGAAATGCCCGGCGTGTCGGGTGGCATTGACTGGCACATATAATCCTCGCGGCAGAAATGCTCGGCATCACAGGCCGGCCGGTTGCCGCGATTGACGGCGCCGCCAAGGCACTGGTCGAAATTGTTGGTCGCCACGCAGATGTCGAATTTTTTTCCGCCGACCATCCCGCAGATTTCGGAAGGCATCGCTTTGCCTGGCTTGAAGGCCGTGAAGGCACGGTCCTTGTCGTCACAACCGCGATAGGCGATGCCTGCAGGCACACCGATCTTCGGCGGACGGCAGGTGTAGGCGGCGCGCGAGACATCCGGCGCAAAGGCCGCGAACTGCCCCGTGATGCTGTAGCGGTCATTGAAAGGCTGCGTCGCATTGCTGGCAATCGACCCGGTCAGGCAGGGATGGCCGGAGAACATTTTTGGGCTGTCCTTGGGCAACAGACATTGCGCCAGCGTGGTGCGCACGCCTGATGCTGTCGCCAGCGGCGTGCAGACGGTGCCGCCACCGCATTGCCAGGTCGCGCCGAAACGCTTGGCGTCGTCCGGCATCAGGCATGGCATCGCCATCTCGGCCGGCACGTAATCGACATCGCCGGTATCGGTCCACGTCGCAGGCGGCGCGAAGGACAGCGGCCGGTAGCGGTTCGGCTGCTTGCCGTCCTGCGTTGCGCGCAGCCAGGCCTGGCGCCGGGGGATTTCGGCATGGAGATGCGGCGAGATGCCGACTTCGATGCGGTTGAGCGGCGATGTCGTCTTGTCATCGAGGCCGATGAAGTGGAACCCGGCGGTGGAACCCGCCTGGTGACAGCCCTGGCAAGCGCCATTGTCCAAGCGCTCGACCAGCGCCTCCGGCGTGCGCACAAGTTTCGGCGAGGAATAATCGAGCGATGCGAATTCCTTGGGTTGGAATAATTGCGTAAACGGATGATTGGCCTGTCTTGCGCTGCCGAACGTCGACCATGAGATGATTTTTTTCGCCAGAAATGCGTCGGGGATTTCGTAGACTCCGAGATCGATCGCCGCGACGTTGGCGCTGACATAATCGGCGAGCTCTTTCTTCAGCGCCGCGTCTTGCGAGAGCCGCGCTGTGTCCGGCGTGTTCTCCAGCGGCTTCTCGCTGACCGCAGCGCCTTCGATGCCGAAGATCCGCATGAGATAGGCCGCCTGCCCACCGAATTCAGTCTCCTGACCGGAGGGAAAGCGCACCACTTGCGCATTGAGTTCGAGCTGCTTGAAGGTGAGCCCGGCCCGCTCCAGCGGCCCGCCGGTCAGCCAGCCGGCATCGACGGTCTCGTCAAGCTGCGGCGTCCAGCGCCCGGCTACGCCGACGCAGCCGCCATCGGCATCGGCTGCCGCACTGTAGACGGCGTTGAAGTTGAACGGCAGCCGCGAGGCCAGAACCTTGCCGCCCTTCTTGAAACTATAGGCCAGGCGATAGATGAAACGCACCTCGCCACAGCTCTTGTCGCCCTCCAGGGCAGCGAAATCATGCCGGTCGAGCCGGTTGACGACGCCGACCAGCCGGAAGCGCGCCGCCCCGGTCTTCAGCCAGCGCATGTCCATGATGCGGCCGACATTGCCGTCGGTCACCTCATAGAGCGTGCGCCCGCCGGCCTTCATCTCGGCGCGCAGCGCGGCGATGTCTGATGCCACGGTATCGACGATCGCATGATAGGCCGGCGCCTTGTCATAGAGTGTCTTCAGGTTGTCCTCGCCATCGACGTCGAAAATGCCGGCGAAGCCAAAGCCCTTGGCATCGAGGGCGGCGAGCACCGCCGGATCATCGACGATCATCACCGGATTTTCGGCGGCATTCGCCGACTGTGCCGCTAGGGTGACCATGACGAGCGTGGTGAGAAGGAGAGCAAGTCGTCTCATCGAAGGTCCGGCTGGCTTTCGATCAATTCGCGCAGCACCGGCACCAGGGCCAGCGGCAGATCCTCGGCAATCAATCCTGGCCCGAACCGGCTGCCGGCTTCAGCATGGATCCAGACGGCGGCACAGGCAGCCTGGAAAGCCCGCATGCCCTGCGCCAGTAGTGCGGCAACGACGCCCGCCAGCACGTCACCCGAGCCGGCTGTAGCAAGCCACGGCGCACCATTGGCGTTGATCGCCGCCCGGCCGTCGGGCGCCGCGATCACCGTGTCGGCGCCCTTGTAGACAATGACTGCATTGGCACGCGCTGCGGCGGCGCGGGCCTTGGCGAGCTTGGACTGCTTCTTCGATTTGGCAATGTCGGGAAAAAGCCTGGCGAATTCGCCCTCATGCGGCGTCAGCACCAAGGCAGGTGCGAAGGTTCGATGTGCCGCTTCGAAAAGAGCATCTGGAGCGTCGCGAAACGAAGTCAGACCGTCGGCGTCGAGTACAATGCCTCCAAACAAGCCCATGCGTTCGAAATCGTAGGCTTCGTCTTGCTTGAGCAACCGCAAGGCAAAATCGCGGGTTTTTTCGCCGACTCCAAATCCGGGGCCGAGAACGAACGCCGTATGCCGCTTTTCGTCAATGAACTCGCCTGCGTCAGCCACAGTATCCACCGCGCGCAGCATGATCGAGGTCAGATGCGTAGCGTTGACGTGCATGGCGTTGGCGGGCGATAGCACGGTCACCGCCCCTGCCCCCGTTCTGGCCGCCGCCATCGCCGACAGCCGCGCCGCACCGGTTGCCGATGGTCCGCCGGAAAAAACGCCCACATGGCCGCGTTTGTATTTATGTGTGTCGGTCGCCGTTCTCGGGAAGTGCCATCGCAGCCAGAGGTCCGGCGTGTTCTCAAATGTCGTGATCTTAAGCCGGTCGACGATCGTATTCGGTATGCCAATGTCGGCGACGATGATCTCGCCGCACAGGCTGCGCCCTGGCATCAACAGATGGCCGTGCTTTTTCCGTACAAAAGTCACCGTCACTGCGGCTTGGAAATAGGCCCTGGTCCATCCGGTGTCACCGGACACGCCCGATGGCAAATCGATCGACACGACCGGTACCTGCTCCGCTCCGCAAATTCCTGAAGCCGCCTGAGCGTAAGGAGAGAGGTTCTTCGAAAGTCCGGCGCCATAAAGCGCGTCGACAACGACCTCGCCTTTTGTAGGATGAAAATCATTCAGATGGTTGACCGGCAGGTTGCAGGCCTCGGAAGCCAGTGCCGCATCGCTCCCAGGCTTCTGCTTGCCCTCGGCCCATACGGCGACATTGACGCCAGCTTCGGCCAGCAGGCGCGCCACGACATAGCCATCGCCGCCATTGTTGCCAGGACCGCACAGCACATGCACGCGGCTCGCCGCGGGATAGCGCGCCAGGACCACCGCTGCTACCGCCTCGCCGGCGCGCTGCATCAGGCCATAACCGTTGAGCGGGCCGGCGGCAATCGTCAGCCGATCCGCCTCGCCCATTTCGGCGGAAGTAAGAAGTTCATCGCTCATGGATTGCCGATCCGCATTCGATCAAGCATTGTCCAGTTTTCGGCTCGACGCAAACGGGGAGGAGTTGTTGCGATCCGACGCCAGACCGTCAGGATGCACGTCGCAGGCGCAAGATTGCCCATTATATGAGCAGCTTGCCTGGTTTTTGCGCGGATGCAAATGACGGCACTGTATAGGCTCTTGCAGCCCATGCCGCATCCGTTGCAGTGAATGACGCGAATTTGCATCCAGGTGCGGCATGGCTTCGAAATCGTATGAGACCGCTTCGAATCCCTCGGATTGGCACAGTTCGTGCTTGATTGAGGCGCAAGCGGGGGCTCACAACCCGTTTTTTTGGCAGTGGAGGCCACTTTTTACATGAAAAAGATCGAAGCGATCATCAAGCCATTCAAGCTGGACGAAGTGAAGGAAGCGCTTCAGGAGGCCGGACTGCAAGGCATTACCGTCACCGAGGCCAAGGGCTTCGGACGCCAGAAAGGCCATACCGAACTCTACCGTGGCGCCGAATACGTCGTCGATTTCCTGCCCAAGGTGAAAATCGAGGTCGTGCTCGGCGACGACGCGGTCGAAGGCGCGATCGAAGCCATCCGCAAGGCGGCCCAGACCGGCCGCATCGGTGACGGCAAGATCTTCGTCTCCAATATCGAGGAAGTCGTACGCATCCGTACCGGCGAAACCGGCATGGACGCCGTCTGACGCGGCCATCCTCTGAGAAACGTCATCCATCAAAAAACGTCATCAAACAGGGATACATGACATGACGACAGCCAAAGACATCATGAAGCAGATCAAGGACAACGACGTGAAATTCGTCGACCTGCGCTTCACCGACCCGAAGGGCAAGCTGCAGCACGTGACGATGGATGTCGTCGAGGTCGAGGAAGACATGTTTGCCGATGGCGTCATGTTCGACGGCTCCTCGATTGCCGGCTGGAAGGCCATCAACGAGTCCGACATGGTGCTGATGCCCGATCCTGACACCGTCCACATGGACCCGTTCTTCGCGCAGTCGACCATGGTCATCCTGTGCGACATCCTCGACCCGGTCTCGGGCGAATCCTACAACCGCGACCCGCGCGGCACGGCCAAGAAGGCCGAGGCCTACATGAAGGCCGAAGGCATCGGCGACACCATCTATGTCGGCCCGGAAGCCGAGTTCTTCGTGTTCGATGACGTCAAGTACAAGGCCGATCCCTACAACACCGGCTTCAAGCTCGACTCCACCGAACTGCCGTCGAATGACGACACCGACTACGAGACCGGCAATCTCGGCCACCGCCCGCGCGTCAAGGGCGGCTATTTCCCGGTGCCGCCGATCGACAGCGCGCAGGACATGCGCTCCGAGATGCTGACCGTGCTCGCCGAAATGGGCGTGCGCGTCGAAAAGCATCACCACGAGGTGGCCGCAGCGCAGCATGAGCTTGGCATCAAGTTCGACGCGCTGGTGCGCAATGCCGACAAGATGCTGATCTACAAATACGTCGTGCACCAGGTCGCCAACGCCTATGGCAAGACGGCAACCTTCATGCCGAAGCCGATCTTCGGCGACAATGGCTCGGGCATGCATGTCCATATGTCGATCTGGAAGGGCGGCAAGCCGACCTTCGCCGGCAATGAATATGCCGGCCTGTCGGAGAGCTGCCTTTTCTTCATTGGCGGTGTCATCAAGCACGCCAAGGCGATCAACGCCTTCACCAACCCGCTGACCAACTCCTACAAGCGCCTGGTGCCTGGCTATGAAGCGCCGGTGCTGCTCGCCTATTCGGCACGCAACCGCTCGGCCTCCTGCCGCATCCCGTTCGGCTCGTCGCCGAAGGCCAAGCGCGTCGAGGTTCGCTTCCCCGATCCGGGCGCGAACCCCTACCTCGCCTTCTCCGCCTTGCTGATGGCCGGTCTCGACGGCATCAAGAACAAGATCCATCCGGGGCAGCCGATGGACAAGGACCTCTACGACCTGCCGCCGAAGGAGCTGAAGAAGATCCCGACCGTCTGCGGCTCGCTGCGTGAAGCCCTCCAGAGCCTCGACAAGGACCGCGGCTTCCTGAAGGCTGGCGGCGTCTTCGACGACGACCAGATCGACAGCTACATCGAACTGAAGATGGCTGAGGTGATGCGCTTCGAAATGACCCCGCATCCGGTCGAGTACGACATGTACTATTCGGTCTAAGATCCCGGACGGATAGCGTCGAAAAGCCCTTGAAGGATTTCCGCCTTCAAGGGCTTTTTGCTGCCCACGGCTCTTGCGATGGATAGCGCGCGCCGGCCACACAGCAAGCTGGCAATCTCTTCTGATTTTAAGGACCGTTTATAGCTGGGGCCGTGGCCGCAGGCAGAAGCCGCAAATCACGGCAAACGGGTGGGCATTTTGAGCGCGCCAAAAAGCCAGGAGCGAGCGGCACACTGCCTCAGGCTGCAATGCCCGCTCGTCCGGCGCCCCCGCCAATGCCGTCGTTCAAGAAACCCCGCCCCGTTCGAACAGCATCGCTTTGGCGTAACCCCAAGGCCCGAATACGCATGCTGCGGTGCAATCTGTCAACGCCGCGGGCCGTAGGTATCGAACGCCAATTTCGATGTATGAACAGGGGCTTATATAACTGATCATTGGTGTACGGACGAGCTGAAACAGGCCGTTTTCCGGGCTTTTTCGGGGAACGCGGAACAGCATGCCACCCGTGGCGGCTATTGGTGTCAACCAAAAGCCTCTCAGCCTGGTGAATTTGTCGGATCCTTTTCAACCTGACTTTTTTTGGGGGAATTCGGTCCGCCGGGCCAGCATGGCAAAAAGAACCCCGACGAAGGCCGGGGTTCTCGCACGGACAGATCGTCGGAGGGTGACGCCTATCCGGCAAGTTCGTCCGGGCCGTGCAGGTTCCAGTCCGTTCGCCTGGCGAGCACCAGCACATAGTAGATCGCCGCCACGACCATGATCAGCAGCGTCGCGATCAGGCTCGGGCGGCCGAAGGCGGCGTCGAGCAGGTTCTGATAGGCGACATAGACCAGCGCCACGAAGGCGAGGATGGCCGGCACCGGAAACAAGGGCATGCGGTAGTGTCCGCCAGCCGTGGTGCCGTTGCGGCGCCCGGCAAACGCCGCCACACACAGAAGCGCATAGATCACCACCAGCGACGTGCCGCTGACCACCAGCAAAAGGTTGATGTCGATGAAGCAGGCGACCGCCGCCAGCACCGACACGACGATGGTGGCGATCCATGGCGAGGCGTAGCTGCCATGGACGGAAGCGACCGCGGCATTGATCGGGCCGAACCAGGTCTTGTCGCGGCCGGAGCTGAACAGCAGCCGCGCCGCCTGCAGGATGATAGCGATGACCGCGTTGAAAATGGCGACCGCGATGGCAAGGCTGATCATCACCGTCAGCGCATGGCCACCACGCGCTTCGAGGAAGTATTCTATTTTCTGGGGCGCTGCGAGCAGTCCCGCCAGGTCGGGCGAACCCAGAAGCACGGCGGTCAGCGGTATCAGTTCCGCGGCGACGGTGATCAACAGCGCCCAGACAACAACCTTGCCGATGTTGCGTTTGGCGTCCTGCGTCTCCTCGCCGAAATAGGCGGCCGCGCCATAGCCATTATAGGCAAAGAGCGAGACAGCGGTGGCCGCAAGGATGACCCCGGCCGACGCCGGCACCAGCGTGTTGGTGGCATCGAGCAATTGCGGCGACGTGAACAGGCTCGACAACGGCCGCTCGACATGAGCGAAGCCGAGCCCGGTCAGGACCAACAGAGCCAACATTTCGATGCCGAGGAAGATGCCGGTGACGAAGGCATTGAGCTTGATGCGCATTGCCGCGACCGTGCCGGCCAGCGCGATCGTCACCACGCCGACCCATTGCGGGCTGAGATTGGGAATGAGCACACCGAGATAGGTGCCGACGCCGAGCGCGATGACGGCAACGATCAGCACAATCGAGACGAACACCAGCACCAGCGTGACAAAGCCCCAGAAGCGGCCGAGCGTGCGGCCGATCATGGTGTATTCGCCGCCGGCCATCGGATAGGCCGATGACAGTTCGGCATAGACGAAAGCCATGAACAGCCCGATGACGGCGGCAATGACGAAACTCAGGAATGAGCCGGTGCCGGCCAGCGCGATGACGCCCGGCACGATGATGAACACCGAGGATGCCGGTGTCACGGCCGACAGCACGATCATCAGCGTACCCAGCGCATTGAGCGCCCGGTCCAGTCCCTTGGCGGTTGGCGCAGCCTTGGCGGCCGCCCCTGTTGTTGCTTCGTTTGTAGACATCGTCCTCCCCTTTTTTTAATATGATAAAAATTACTCTCCGCGGCGAAACCTATCGATGGAGTCAGATATCGTCAACAAATATGGGGCATCGGTGCTTGCAAAATTTCGTACGCCAGTTTTAAACTGAACTACATTCAGGAAACAGAAATGGGACGACCCAAAACTCAGACCGATCGCCGCCTTACCCTGGTCGCGGCGGCAGAATCGATGATCGCCAGGCGCGGCCTTGCCGGCGTCACGCTGCGCGACGTCGCTAATGAAGCAGGGATGAGTTCGAGCGCCCTGCTCTACTATTATCCCGGCCTGAAGGACCTGCTGGACGATGTGCAGCGCAAGGCTGTCGAGCGGTTTTGCACGATACGCGCGGCGTCGGTCGCCGAGATCGCCGATCCCAGGCTGCGGCTGAAAACGATGATCGAGAACGGACTGCCAACCGACACGGACGACCAGCTCTGCCGTCTACTGCTCGAGCTCGGCGCGTATTCGCGTTCGGATCCGAGCTATGCCGCCCGCCAGATCACGCTGTTCGAGCGGCAGGTGTCGATCTATGTCGGCATCCTGGAAGCGGGCGCGGCCACCGGCATCTTCAAACTGGCGGCGACCAGCGAGACGATCGCGCGCAGCCTGGTGGTGCTCGAGGACGGCCTGGGGCTGCATCTCGTCAACGTTGTGCCTGCAGTCGATCAATCTTCGGCCTTGGCAATCCTGACCAGCTACGCCGAGCTTGCGACCGGCTCCAGCCTTCGCTGAGCCGGCTTACATCAACGGAGCAAACCCCAAGCATGGACCAATTGCCGACCCACACCACCACGCCAGCGGGCAAGGCGCGGGCCCGCGCGCTCGCCATTCCCTTGCAAGGGACGCCCGGCCCCGCCAATGCCATCACCGATGTCGACGGTGTCCTGGTCGGCTACTCCACGATCATCAAGGGTGAAGGCAAGCTCGATGGACAAGGACCGGTGCGCACCGGCGTGACGGCCATTTTGCCGTTCGGCCATGACGGCGTCGGCGTCGCCTGCGCCGCCGGCTATCATTCCTTCAACGGCAATGGCGAGATGACCGGCGCATCGTGGATCGAGGAGGCCGGCAGCATCAGCCTGCCGATCCTGATCTCCAACACCCATGCGATCGGCCCCTGCCACCGCGGCGTCATCGACTGGGTGGCCCAGAACAAGCCCGACGTCGCGAAGCAATGGCTGCTGCCGGTGGTGGCCGAAACCTGGGACGGCTATCTCAACGACATCAACGGCTCGCATGTCACGGTCGATCACGCTATTGCCGCGATCGACAATGCCGCGAGCGGGCGCATCGAGGAAGGCTCGGTCGGCGGCGGCACGGGCATGAACTGCTATGCCTTCAAGGGCGGCTCGGGAACGGCCTCGCGGATCGTCGACGACGGCCATCGCTCCTACACGGTCGGCGTCTTCCTGCAGGCCAATTTCGGCTCGCGCCGTGAACTCACCATCGCCGGCGTACCGCTGGGTGACCAGTTGGCAGACGACAACCCGATGGAGTCGTATTTTCGCGACGGCCCGACGGGCGCTGGCTCCTGCATCGGCATCATCGCCACCGATGCGCCACTCTTGCCTGGCCAATGCAAGGCGCTGGCCAGGCGCGTGCCGCTCGGCCTGGCGCGGACCGGCACCACCGGCTCGCATTTCTCCGGCGACATCTTTCTCGCATTCTCGACCGCCAACCGCGACGCGCTCAACGGTCGCTTCCCGAAAGGTCCAGCGAGCGAGGAGAGCTACAGCCGCATGGACTTCATCCCCTGGGGGCGCATGGACGATTTCTATGCAGCCGTCGTGCAGGCGACCGAGGAGGCCGTGCTCAACGCGCTGGTCGCCAACAGCGACATGACCGGCCGCGACGGCAACCGCAGCCCTGCCTTGCCGCATGCCAAGGTTTTGGCGGCGCTCAAGGCGCGTGGCGTCATCGCCGACTGACATCGGCAGACGGACCAGCCCTCACAAGCACGAAAAAGCCCTGGCGACTTCCCGCCAGGGCTTTTGTTATCGAGTTCCGGTTGCGGCGAGGACCTTGCGATCCGCGCCGCGAAACAATCAGGCGGCGGCCGAGACCTTCGCGTCGGTCGCAACCTCCGAGATGGTCTTCAGGATCTGCGAAGCGATCTGGTAGGGGTCGCCTTGCGAGTTCGGGCGGCGGTCTTCCAGATAGCCCTTGTAGTCATTCTTGATGAAGGAGTGCGGCACACGGATCGACGCACCACGGTCGGCGATGCCATAGCTGAACTTGTTCCATGGCGCGGTCTCGTGCTTGCCGGTCAGACGCTTGTCATTGTCCGGACCGTAGACGGCGATGTGGTCCATCAGGTTCTTGTCGAACTGCGCCATCAGCGATTCGAAATACGCCTTGCCGCCGACTTCGCGCAGATAGGCGGTCGAGAAGTTGGCATGCATGCCCGAGCCGTTCCAATCGGTATCGCCGAGCGGCTTGCAGTGGAACTCGATGTCGATGCGGTATTTTTCGGTAAGCCGCAGCAGCAAGTAGCGGGCGATCCACATCTGGTCGGCGGCCTTCTTGGAGCCCTTGCCGAAAATCTGGAATTCCCACTGGCCCTTGGCCACTTCGGCGTTGATGCCTTCATGGTTGATGCCGGCGGCGAGGCAAAGGTCGAGATGCTCCTCGACGATCTGGCGGGCGACATCGCCGACGTTCTTGTAGCCAACGCCGGTGTAGTACGGGCCCTGCGGTGCGGGATAGCCGGTCTCCGGGAAGCCGAGCGGGCGGCCATCCTTGTAGAAGAAATACTCCTGCTCGAAACCGAACCAGGCACCCTCGTCGTCGAGGATGGTTGCGCGCTTGTTGGAGGCATGCGGCGTGACGCCGTCCGGCATCATGACTTCGCACATGACCAGCACGCCATTGGTGCGGGTCGGGTCCGGATAGACCGCGACCGGCTTCAGGACGCAGTCGGAGCTGTGGCCCTCGGCCTGCATCGTCGAGGAACCATCGAAGCCCCACAGAGGCAGCTCTTCCAGCGTCGGGAATTCGGCGAATTCCTTGACCTGCGTCTTGCCGCGAAGGTTGGGGACCGGGGTGTACCCATCGAGCCAAATGTACTCGAGCTTGTATTTCGTCATTCTAGCCTCTCGTTGCTTGTTCACCGAACACCAAACGGCGTCGACACGCGTCTGCCGTCAGCAGCCGGCGCTGCCGATTGATAAAATGCAATTCGTGTGCCACTCCGGTGTCGACGGGTGCGGCAAAATGGCCACGATATTGCGCTGAATTTACTCAGCCGTCTCATCACTGGGTCCATATCGATCAAACCCAGATAATGCATAAATATTAGGCATTTAATGATCTTTTCGTAGGCATATTGCCTAAATGACTCGCAGGACCTATCTTCTGGGAAAGCTGAATCGAAAAGCTCAAGAAGAAGAAAGGAGACCGCTCATGGAAGTCGTCCACTCCCGTCCGTCGGCAAAAATTCTGATGTTCCCTCTGGCAGCGCGCAACTCTGCCTCAAATTTAGGCGTTAAGGCGAAATTCGCGGCAGAGCTGGCCTCGTTGCGCAACACGCACGCCGATTTTGACGGCTGGTATCACGAAGCGGCCGTCGAGGAAGAAAATCAGCGCAAGAGCTGATCCGCTTCTTCAGGTCTCAGACACGAAAAGCCCGGCGTGAGCGATCACGCCGGGCTTTCTTGTTGACCGATGATCCGTCGGCTACTCCTTCGAGTGCAGATCGGTGCCAAGCGTATCCTTGACGAAGATCATGCCGATGATCAGCGTCATCGCCGCGATCACCACCGGATACCACAGGCCATAGTAGATATCGCCCTTGTAGGCGCTGAACGCGAACACGATCGCGGGCAGCAGACCGCCGAACCAGCCATTGCCGATGTGGTAGGGCAGCGACATCCCGCTGTAGCGGATGCGGGTCGGGAACATCTCGACCAGGATCGCCGCGATCGGCCCGTAAACCATGGTCACGTAGAGAACGAGGATGAACAGGATACCGATGACCTTGGCCCAGTTGACCTGGGCAGGGTCGGCAAACATCGAGAACGCACCCGATCCCGGAACGCTGTAGACGGTCACCTCGGTGGCGCCGGCGGCTTCGTCCTTCGTCAGCACCTTGTCCTTGATTGCCTGCTCGGTAGGCACCGCGGTCTTTTCGCCGGCGCGGATAGCTGCCGCGTCGAGCTTCAGTTCGGGATTGGCCGCGACAAAGGCGTCGAGCTTCTGGTCGGCGACCTTGGCAGCAGCGCGCTTCAGCGGATAGCCGCCATCCTGCAGGGAGAGGTTGATCGCCTTCTTGAAAGCAGCATCGCTCGCAGCTTTCTTGTCGCCGGCGGCCTTGGCGTCATAGGACGGCACGGTTTCGTTGCCGATCTTGACGCTGGCCGGCGTTCCCGCCGCCGCCGTCGAGACGATGTCATACGGCACCGAGTTCTTGGCCAGGAAATCGGTGGCGATATCGCACGAGCTGACAGGAACACGTGTTCCGGTCGGGTTGAACTGGAAGCCGCAATCCCCCGGTGCCGCGGTCACCGTGGCGCGCGTGTTCTGCTGCGCGGTGGCTAGAGCGGGATTGGCGGCCCAGGTCAGCGCCTTGAACAGCGGGAAGGTGGTGACGACCGCCAGCGCAAGGCCGGCCATGATGATCGGCTTACGGCCGATCTTGTCGGACAGCCAGCCGAAGAAGACGAAGAAGCCGGTGCCGAGCGCCAGCGCAATGGCGATCATGATGTTGACCGATTGGGCATCGACCTTGAGCACATTGGCCAGGAAGAACAGCGCGTAGAACTGGCCATTGTACCAGACGACGGCCTGGCCGGCGGTAAGGCCGAACAGCGCCAGAATGGCGATCTTGGCATTCTTCCACTGGCCGAAGGCTTCCGTCAGCGGCGCCTTGGAGCCTCTGCCCTCTTCCTTCATACGCTTGAAGGTCGGCGATTCCGAAAGCGACAGGCGAATCCAGACCGAGACGCCGAGCAGGATGGCCGAGACCAGGAATGGAACGCGCCAGCCCCAGGCCGCGAAAGCCTCCTTGCTCAAGGAATTCTGCACGATCAGGATGATGATCAGCGACAGGAAAAGGCCAAGTGTGGCCGTCGTCTGGATCCATGAGGTGTAGAAGCCGCGGCGGTCGTCGGGAGCATGCTCCGCGACATAGGTCGCAGCACCGCCATACTCACCGCCAAGCGCCAGGCCCTGCAGCATGCGCAGCGCAATCAACAGGATGGGCGCTGCGATGCCCCAGCTCTCCGAACCGGGAAGCAGGCCGACCAGGAAGGTCGAAAGGCCCATGATCATGATGGTGACAAGGAATGTGTATTTGCGGCCGACGAGATCGCCAATGCGGCCGAACACCAGCGCGCCGAACGGGCGCACGATGAAGCCGGCGGCGAAAACCAGCAGCGTGAAGATGTAGCGCGTGTTCTCGGGAAACGCGTTGAAGAAGGTCAAGCCGATCGCGCCCGCCAACGCACCATAGAGATAGAAATCATACCATTCGAAAACCGCGCCCAGCGAGGAAGCGAAGATGACCTTCTTCTCTTCCCGCGTCATGCCGCGGCTGGTTCCGCCGGCGGTCGATGCAATTGCCATTGAAGTTGTCCTCCCGTGAGACCCTGTCCTCGATGCCAGGCGCCAATGTCCGCGCTCTCCTCCGAACGCGGACTCAGAAATGCCGAGCCATCACGGAAAAAATGACAGAAAGCGCTCGCCGAAGGCAGAGCGACGATGGGATTATGACTTTGGTATTAGGTGCAGTGCGGTAGGGCCTGAGGTCAGGCCTTGAGCGCTTCGAGAAGGCTGACCGCAGCCACCATATCGCGCTTGCGGGCAGCACGGCGCGCGACGGCTTCGGCGTCCTGCCCCCACTGCTCGATCTGCCAATCCTCGTCGACATGGCCGGCGGCCCAGGCGGCCTCCGTGTCGAGCTCGCCGAAGTCGACGGCCAGCGCCAGCAGCGCCGAACCGGTCAGCGAGGTCATGACGTGGATGGCGGCCAGCCGCAGCGGTTCCGCGCGCTGAGCAAGATGACTGCCGAGAACGGCGATCGACTCGCGCGGCTGCTCGACATGGATGATCCCTTCGGCCAGGTTGAAGCGAGCCCCGAGTGCGGCGCGCGCCCAATCGATGACCGGATCCCACTGCTCGTTCTGCCGCTCGACCAGCCCTTCCGGTGCGTCGGCGCGGTAACAGAGCAGGTCCGATGAGGCAAAACGCAGTATGTCTTCCAGCACCGCCTGCGGATCGCTGGCGACGCCATCGATGGCGGTGTTGACCAGCCGCATCACCGGCATCGTCACCGGATTGATCGTCTCGCCCTGTTGAGCGAATTCCTCGGCCACCAGCACTGCTGCCGCCTCGGTCGGCAGCGCCAGCAGCGCCTTGCCCGGCGTGCGCACCGGCTTGCCGTCGAGATGCACGGCAAAACCGCCCTCTGCCGGCGCAACCGAAACGGTCTTGTAGAAGCGCTTGGGCTGCGGTGTCTTCATCTGAATCTGGGCGCGACGCACCGGATCCGGATCGGAAAGATACTTGCCCGCTTCGAGGTCGTTGAGAATATCACGCATGAAAAGTCTCTCTCACACCGGTGTCAGCTTGCGAGCCGGCCGGTTGACGATGATCAGGCCGGCGGCAATCAGGCCGAGTGCCAGGAAGATGCGAACGGTCAGCGGTTCATTCAAGATGATCGCGCCGCACAGCACGCCGAAAACCGGCGACAGGAAGGTGAAACTGGACAGGCCGGACGCCGGATAGCGGCGCAGCAGCCAGAACCACAAGACATAGGTGAAAGCGACGATATAGATCGCTTGGAAAAGCAGCGCCAATGTCGGCAACAGCGAGGGATCGCGCACCGGCGGGCCGGCGAGCGGCAGCACCAACAGGCCAACGATCGCCGCGCCGGCTAGTTGATAGAGCAGCAGCTTCTCGGCGCTCGCCTCAACCAGTTTGGATCGCTTGATGAGGATGTTGGTCAAGGCCCAGAAGAATCCGGAGCCGAGACTTAGCAGATCGCCGAACAGCATGTCCCCGCCGCCGCCAAGCTTGTCGGAAAAGACGGCGGCAAGGCCGGCGAAGGCCAGCAGCAGGCCGAGGAACTTGCGCATGGTGATCTGCTCGCCAAGCAGGAAGTGACCGCCAATCAGCATCCAGAACGGCATGGAGTTGACCAGCAGCGTGTTGCGGGCAACGGTCGTATGCTCCAGGCCGACATAGAGGCAAAGGAACTCGACGCCGAAAAGCACGCCAACCGCGATACCGGCCAGCAACGTGCCATCGCGCGTGAACAGCGCGATGCCCCGCCAGCGGCACCAGAGGAAGACGCAGAAGCCGCCGATGACCGAGCGCGCGATCGACAGGAAGACAGGGTCGTAGCCAGCGTAGGAGATCTTGGCGGCGACGTAGTTCAGGCCCCAGGAAAAGGTCAGGCCGACCATGATGGCGGCGGCGGCCATGTCGACTGTGTCGCGCCGATCGAGCGCGTCGGTGGCGCCGCTCAAGCTCAGTCCTCCGCGCTGGCGTCGTCGAAGCCGATCAGGTTCCAGCTCTGACGCATATGCGGCGGCATCGGCGCTGTAACGTCGATGACGCCCTTGTCGGGATGCGGAATGATGATGCGGCGCGCGTGCAGATGCAGGCGGTTTTGAATGCCGCCGGGAAAATCCCAGTTGGTATCGGCTTCGAAATATTTCGGGTCGCCGATGATCGGGCAGCCGATATGGGCGGCATGGACGCGGAGCTGGTGGGTTCGGCCCGTATAAGGCTCCATTTCCAGCCAGGTCATGGTTTGCGCCGCCTGCTCGATGATGCGGTAGTAGGACACGGCGTGGTCGGCGCCTTTTTCGCCATGCGCGGCCACCCGCACGCGGTCGCCGTCCTCGGTCGGCTCCTTGATCAGCCAGGTCGAGATCTTGTCCTCGCGCTTCGGCGGCACGCCCTTGACGAGGGCCCAGTAGGTCTTCTTGGTCTCGCGGGCGCGGAACGCCTCCGACAGCTTCATGGCGGCCAGTCGCGAGCGGGCGACGACCAGCACGCCCGACGTGTCGCGGTCGAGCCGGTGGACCAGCCGCGGCTTCTCACCCTTCTGGTTGCGCCAGGCTTCCAGCATGTCGTCGACGTTGCGGGTGACGCCCGAACCGCCCTGCACCGCAAGGCCCGCCGGCTTGTTGAAGACGAAAACCTTCGGGTCCTCATGGATCAGCATTTTCGCCAGGACGTCGGCATCGCCCTGGTTGCGGATCGAGTGACCGGTCAGCGCGCTCTCGCCCTTCTTGTCGACCTCGAGCGGCGGAACACGCACCACCTGGCCAGGCTCGACACGGCTGTCGGCCTTGACCCGGCCGCCATCGACGCGGATCTGGCCAGAGCGCAGCAGCTTCTGCAGATGGCCAAAACCAAGGCCCGGGAAATGGGTCTTGAACCAACGATCGAGCCGCATGCCCGCCTCGCCGGCCTCCACCGTGATCTGTTCAACGCCTGCCATTTTTTCTTCGCTTATCCGTTTCCAAAGCAGGGCTCGGCCTGCGCTTGGCGCGGCAATAGCACTAAGGCAGGCTTCTTGCGAGCCAAAGTCCCAGAAACAGGGCGATGATGGCGCCAATGACGCTCGCCAGCGCATATCCAAAAGCCGGCAGCGTGGCGCCGCGTTCCCACAGTGTCGCGAAATCGAGCGAAAAAGCGGAAAAGGTGGTGAAGCCGCCAAAGATGCCGGTGGCGACAAACAGCCTGACTTCGTTCGACCCGCCGCGGCGGGCCAGGGTAGCGATGAACAAGCCCATGGCAAAGGAGCCGACAATGTTGATCGCCATCGTGCCCCAGGGGTAGTTGGAGCCGACGAGGCGCAACGCGCCGATGTTGGTGAGATGGCGGATGCCGGCGCCGATACCGCCGCCGACGACCACGAGAAGCAGATTGAACATCGTCGTCTACTGCCCGTGCAAGGGCGGTGACGTCAATCCCCTCCCGCCGAGGGCGATGCGATCGCACACACAGTTGAACGCGTCAGAAACCGCCTCTCGCGCCCATTGTCGAGCGAGAACATGCCGCCCCTGCCCGGCACGACGTCGATGATGAGATCGGTGTGTTTCCAGACCTCATATTGCGAAGCGCTGATGTAGACCGGTGTTTCGCCGATCTCGCCCAGCATGACATCATTGTCGCCGACGATGAAATCGCTCTGGGGGTAGCACATCGGCGAGGAGCCGTCGCAGCAGCCGCCCGACTGATGGAACAGCACCGGCCCATGGTCGGCGATGATTTCAGCCAGGAATGTTCTGGCCTCCGGCGTGGCCGAGACTTTCCCAAGCGAAACCTTGTCGAGCACGGCACTCCTCCATCATCAACTGATCGGGGCGCGGCGGAATGGCCGCGCCCCCTTCCAAGGACATACGCAGCCCTGGGAGGGCTCTCAGAAGAAACCCAGTTTCTTCGGGCTGTAGCTGACCAGCATGTTCTTGGTCTGCTGATAGTGGTCGAGCATCATCTTGTGGTTCTCGCGGCCGATGCCGGACTGCTTGTAGCCGCCGAACGCCGCGTGCGCCGGATAGGCGTGGTAGCAGTTGGTCCACACTCGGCCGGCCTGGATGGCGCGGCCGAAGCGGTAGCAGCGGTTGGCGTCGCGGCTCCAGATGCCGGCGCCGAGGCCATAGAGCGTGTCGTTGGCGATCGACAGAGCCTCGTCGTCATCCTTGAAGGTCGTCACCGAGACCACCGGCCCGAAAATCTCCTCCTGGAAGACGCGCATCTTGTTGTGGCCCTTGAACACGGTCGGCTTGACGTAATAGCCGCCGGCCAGATCGCCCGGCAGATGGTTCTGCTCGCCGCCGATCAGCACCTCGGCGCCTTCCTGCCTGCCGATGTCGAAGTAGCTCAGGATCTTCTCCAGCTGCTCGCTCGATGCCTGCGCGCCGATCATGGTTGCCGGGTCGAGCGGATCGCCCTGGACGATCGCCTCGACGCGCTTCAGCGCCTTTTCCATGAACTTGTCGTAGATATTCTCATGCACCAGCGCCCGGCTGGGGCAGGTGCAGACTTCGCCCTGGTTGAGCGCGAACATGACGAAGCCTTCGATCGCCTTGTCGAAGAAGTCGTCATCTTCCGAGGTCACGTCCTGGAAGAAGATGTTGGGCGACTTGCCGCCGAGTTCGAGCGTCACCGGGATGAGGTTCTGGCTGGCGTATTGCGAGATCAGCCGACCGGTCGTGGTCTCGCCGGTGAAGGCGATCTTGGCGATGCGGTTGGACGACGCGAGTGGCTTGCCGGCTTCGAGGCCAAAACCATTGACGATGTTGAGCACGCCATCCGGCAACAGGTCGCCGATCAGGTCGACCCACAGCATGATGGTGGCCGGTGTCTGTTCGGCCGGCTTCAACACGACGCAATTGCCGGCGGCAAGGGCCGGCGCCAGTTTCCAAACCGCCATCAGCAGCGGAAAATTCCAGGGAATGATCTGGCCGACGACGCCAAGCGGCTCATGGAAATGATAGGCGACGGTGTCATCGTCGATTTGCGACAGGCTGCCTTCCTGGGCGCGCAAAGCACCGGCGAAATAGCGGAAGTGATCAACGGCGAGCGGCAGGTCGGCGGCGGTCGTCTCGCGGATCGGCTTGCCATTGTCCCAGGTCTCGGCGAGCGCCAGGAGATCGAGATTGTCCTCCATGCGATCGGCGATGCGGTTGAGGATCAACGCGCGCGCAGCCGGGCTGGTCCTGCCCCAGGCGTCCTTGGCCTTGTGCGCGGCGTCGAGGGCCGCCTCGATGTCGTTTGCATCCGAACGGGCGATTTCGCCGAGCGGCTTCCCGTTGACCGGCGAAATGTTGTCGAAATACCTTCCTGAGTGCGGCGCCACCCATTTGCCGCCGATGTAATTGTCGTAGCGCTTGGCGAAGGGAACCTTGGCCGTGCGAGAAAATTCCACCTTGTTCATTATCTTCCTCCCAGGAAACAGCGGTACGGGATGTACCGCGCTGCCAGGGAGATTGGGGATGCCATCGGGCTTTGTCAGCCCGGGCAAGTCATCCACACCAGGCCGACTGTCGCAGGATTGCGACAGGTTCGGCGCCGAAACCTCAATGTGGCCGGCGGATGCCGAAGCGGGCGAGCTTGCGATGCAGGGTGGCTCGGGAAATGCCGAGATTGTGCGCGGCGGCGGAGACGTTGCCATCGGCGCGCGCGATCGCCCGCTGGATTACTCCGCGCTCCGCCTCTTCGAGTTCCTCCGCGGCCTTGGTGAAATCGCCGAGGATGTCGGCGGCGGGCAGCCCCCTGGCCAGCGCCTGTTGGGTGATGCCAAGGCCCTGTCGCGCCGAGCGTGTCGCACCGACCACCAGATCATCGCCGTCGACCGCAATCAGCGCCCCGGCGCCGCGCTCGGCCGCCGAGGCAAGCAGAATGCGGGCATTGGGAAAAGACAGGCGAAAATTCTCGGCCTCGATGCGGCGGGCGGCATCACCGACCGCCATGGCGATCAGGCCGACAAAGCCTTCGGTCAGATCCGACCGGCACGACGAGACATCGAGCGCGGCAGCCAGATTGCCCTCGTGGTCGTAAATCGGCGCCGTCGTGCAACTGAGCAGCGTGTTGCTCGAAAAGAAGTGCTGGTCACGATGAATGGTCAGCGCACGCTGGTCGGCCAGGCATGTGCCGATGCCGTTGGTGCCCTCGGAGTCCTCACTCCATACTGTCCCGGTCCACAGGCCCCATTCGTCGAAGGTATCGTCATCGGCGGAAGCCCCGCGGCGTTCGACCGGGATACCGTCGCGATCGGCGAGCAGGACGCAACAGCCAATGCCGCCGACAGCGAGATAGAGACGATCAAGGCTCGCATCCGCAGCCCGCAGCAGCTGCTCGACCCGCTGCCGCGCCAACCTGAACTCGCTCTCGGTCAGCCGTCGAGGCGCCTGTCGTTGGCCAGGATCCAGTCCATGCACCGTGAGCGAGCGTCTCCAGGAAGCAACCAACGCCGATCGGGCGGCATCGCTGGTGGCAATGGCGGCCTGGACGATATCGGCATGATGGGCCGGCTGTACGCTCACCTCATCCTCCCAAGGCGCTTCCAACTCAAGCAGCGTTATATCCGCTCAGATATATCCGCTGCATCAGATGTAGAGGACCAGCGCCTGCTGGCGCTATAAGACAATGGTCCAACAGCAATTGAGGACAGTGGCCGGCCGCTCAGGCTAAGCGCACCAGAACGCTGCCAGCGGGGCCGGCAGCGCCTTAGATTTTTCAGCTCAGGTGGTTTCGACCTTTTTCGGCTTGGTCGAGCCGATCATCTTCCAGTTCTTGTAGAACATCGAATTAATGCGCTCGACGCTGACCGAGACAACCGCGAGCATGCCGGCGATAAGCCTGGGAACCGGGGACGGCCTGATGATGTCCATGAACACGCAGTAGCGACGGCCATCATACTCGTTGACCGAGCGATGCAGCAGCGTGTCGTCGAAAATGAACAGCGGATTGTCGTACCAGTAGTTCTTGACGCTGCCGCATTCGACGAAGATTTCCGACTTCACCGGAACCAGATTGTAGAGGATGCGCAGGCTGAGCCGCAGCGGACCGAAATGCCAGGAAGTCGATTCGCGCTTGCTGAAGACCGACACGGCGATGGTCTTGATGTATTTGAAATCCTTGTTGAACTCGGCGACGTTGTCGATCCTGTGCTTGCCATACCACTGGTAGACATACATGCCGCGCCGGCCGGCGCCGAAATTGGCGTCGATATCGGCGATGATCTCGTCCTTGCGCGCCTTGAAGATGTCCAGGACCTCATTGACCTCGCGCTGATAATCCTCCGGAAACTGCTCCAGCTTCCACACGCCGGGGTTCCTGTAGCAGAGCAGATCGACCACCAGATTGAACGGCGACAGCAGCCAGGTGAACAGGCCGTTGCCAAGGAAGTAGCCTGAGAACAGCGACAGATCCTTCCTGTCGTTGCGCAGCACGTCGATCAGGCCGCAGACGATGAAGATCGTCGTCAGAATGGGGATGAAATAGAAGCCAAGGGCGAGAAGCGGGATGGCGATGGCGAATTTACGAAGCGATTTGCGAAGGGTTTTTGTCATTTTTCCACGCGCGGAGCGCGATCCTGTTGCGAATGAGTGTGCCAAATCTCGGCAACGACCACCGCCCGGCCGTGCGCCTTGATAAGGTTTTTTGGGTCGCCGCACAACGCCACGACTTTGTGGCCTGGCAACTGCCTGGTGGATTTTGCCAGACTTGATTCATGCACTGCTGGGGTCAATGCACCGCTGGCAAGCCGAGCTCGTCCCATTTCTCCCTGGCCACGGGATCGCCGACCAGGAACTCAAAGCCGATGACGCTTTCGCCGTCTTGTGCGAGCTGGCATTTGAACTTCAGATTATACCAGTTTCTGCGGCTGCGGAAAGCCGCGCCGTCGGCGGCGATCGTGGTGCCGCGGACCTTCTCCTCGGCCGTTGCGTAAGGCACGACGCGTTCCGGATGAAAGTCCGCGCGCCAACTTCGGATCTGGTCCATGGCCTCGAGATTGCACAATTGCACCATGCGCTCGTCGGAAGCGAAGGTCGCGAGATCGGCGCGCGCCTGCCGGCTGCGCGGATCGGCGAGCGTCTTGGCCGACAGCATTTCGGTCGGCCGAATCATGGCTGGTGCTGAGGGCGATTGAGTTAGAGGGTCATTCGGCGGTGGTGTTGGCGCCGGCGCTCGTGCCGCTGGTGCCGGCGGCGGCGCTTGCACTGGCGGTGGCTTGGTCGACGCCTCGAACTGCTGCGGCGTCAGAATGTCGACCGACACCCGTTCCTCTTCCAACCGCTTCGGCGGCTTCGGCAACGGCATCAAGGCCAGCGTTGCTGCGAGCAGCGTGTGAAGAACAACCGAGGCAGGGATGCCCCATGGCGAGGCCTCGCTTCGAAGCGTGACGACCACCGGGCCGCGCAAACCAGCTACTCCCGCTCTTTGCGCAGCTTTGCCCAATAGTCGAGCCGCTTTCGGATATCGCGCTCGAAACCACGCTCAGGCGGATCATAGAAGGTCTGGCGGCCCATTTTCTCGGGAAAATAGTCCTGGCCCGAAAAGGCGTCCGGCTCATCATGGTCGTAACGATATCCCGCGCCGTAATCCTCTTCCTTCATCAGCTTGGTCGGCGCGTTGAGGATGTGCTTGGGCGGCAGCAGCGAGCCATGCTCCTTGGCAGCGCGCGTGGCGGCCTTGAAGGCGGTGTAGACGGCATTGGATTTGGGTGCGGTGGCGAGATAGACGGTGGCCTCGGCAAAGGCGAGTTCGCCCTCCGGCGAGCCCAGATAGTCGTACGCATCCTTGGCGGCATTGGCGACAACCAGCGCCTGCGGATCGGCAAGGCCGATATCCTCCATCGCCATGCGCACCAGCCGGCGGCCGAGATAGAGCGGATCCTCGCCGGCGTCGAACATGCGCGCGAGATAGTAGAGCGCTGCATCGGGATCTGAGCCGCGCACCGATTTGTGCAGCGCCGAGATCAGATTGTAGTGGCCGTCCTGGCCCTTGTCGTAGATCGGGGCGCGGCGCTGGACGATGCGCTGCAGCCCTTCGGGATCGAATATCTCGCCGGGCTTGGCGGCACGCCAAACTTCCTCGGCCAGCGTCAGCGATGCGCGGCCATCGCCGTCGCTCATGCGGATCAGCATCGTCCGCGCCTCGTCATCGAGCGGCAGCGCCCTGCCCTCCGTCTCCTCCGCCCGCACCATCAGCTTGGCGATGCTCTCCTCACCGAGCGAATGGAAGACCATGACGCGCGCGCGCGACAGCAACGCGGCATTCAGTTCGAAGGACGGGTTCTCGGTTGTGGCGCCGACCAGAACGACCGTGCCATCCTCCATGACGGGGAGGAAGGAATCCTGCTGGGCGCGGTTGAAACGATGGATCTCGTCGACGAAAAGCAGGGTCTGGCGGCCGTTGGCGCGGCGAAGCTTGGCCGTCTCGAAGACTTTCTTCAGGTCTGCGACACCGGAGAACACAGCCGATATCTGCTCGAAGGCAAGACTGGTCTCGCCGGCGAGCAACCTTGCCACCGTGGTCTTGCCGGTGCCAGGCGGGCCCCAGAAGATCATCGAGCCGAGCGAACCGGACCCGATCAGCCGGGTCAACGCGCCATCGGGGCCGGTCAGATGCTCCTGGCCAACGACCTCGCCAAGATTTTTCGGCCGCAGCCTGTCGGCCAGCGGCCGCCCGGGCGGCACCTTTTCCGGTTCGTCAACGCTGAACAGATCGGCCATGCACTTCTTTTGGTTTGGAGCGCGATCCCTTCAGATCGAACTCAGTAACGCAACACCTGGCGCAGTATCTGCCCGCCGCGCTCGACGGTAAAGCGCCACCAGCGCGTATCCTGCTGGGCTACCTGCGCCAGCGTCGCGGCGGTGTCGATGGTTGTGCCGTTGACCTCGCGCACGATATCGCCCGGCTGGAAGCCGAAATCGGCGGCCGGCGAGTCGCGGTTGATGTCGATCACCGTGACGCCCTTGAGGTCGGTGCGCAGGCCAAGCTTCTGGGCAAGCCGCGGCGACAGTTCCGCAACCTTGGCGCCCGAGAACGGACTGCGGCCATGCAGCGTCACTTCCGAGGCTTTTGCACCCTCAGGCGCGCGCTCCAGCGCAATGTCCATGGCCGCTTGCTGGCCCTTGGTCAGGATCGCGAAATTCGCCTTGCTGCCGATCGACAGCGTCGCCATGCGATAGTCCAGCGCCTCGATGCTCTCGACGGGCTTGCCGTTGATCTGCAGCACGACATCGCCCGCCTTCAGCCCAGCCTTGCCCGCCGGTCCGGTCGCTTCGACGGAAGAGACCAGCGCCCCGGTCGGCTTTTCCATGCCGAGCGATTCGGCGATCTGCGGCGTCACCGCTTCGAACTCGGCGCCGATGTAAGGCCGTTCGAAGAAATCCAGACCTGCCTTGGCGGCATCGGCGAAAGCCCGCACCATGTTGGCGGGGATGGCAAAGCCGATGCCGATCGAGCCGCCGCTGCGGCTGTAGATCGCGGTGTTGATGCCGACCAGTTGGCCACCCATGTTGATCAGCGCGCCGCCGGAATTACCGGGATTGATGGCGGCGTCGGTCTGGATGAAATAGCCCGAATCCGAGACGCCGATATGGCTGCGGGCAAGTGCCGAAACGATGCCGCTGGTGGTGGTCTGGCCGACACCGAAGGGGTTGCCAATGGCCAGCACTAGATCGCCGACCTCGAGCGCGTCGGAATCGCCGATGGCGATGACCGGGAACGGTTTGTCGGATTCGATCTTGAGCACGGCAAGGTCGAGCGTCTCGTCCTTGAGCATCACCTTGCTGGTGAATTCCCGGCCGTCGGCGGTCGCCACCTTGACCTCGTCGGCATCCTTGATGACGTGGAAATTGGTGACGATGACACCACTCGGATCGACCAGCACGCCTGAGCCCAGTGAGGACTGCGCGCGCGGCTGGGCGCGGCCGAAAAACTCCTCGAAGAACGGATCGCCTTCAAAAGGCGATGTGACCTTGGCCGTCTGCGAGGCATAGACATTGACCACGGCGGGCGCCGTCTGCTTGACCAGCGGAGCGAACGAGAGCTGCACCTCCTCGCGGCCGAACGGCACGCGCTTGTCGGGACCCGAGGTGGAGTTTTCGCCTTCGACACCATGCAACAGGTCGGTCAGCACATCCGACAGGCCCGGATCGGCAGGCTTTGCGGCGTCTTCGGCCAGCGCCTGCCGGACTGCCGGTGCGGCTGCGAACACCATGAAGGCGCAGAGCAGGACAAAGGACAGTCTTTTGGCGCGCATTCGCGAATCCTCCAAGGCAAGTTCGGGCGCATTGTCCCGACGATTGTGCAAAATGAAAGGCTAAGCCGCTGAAATCCGATTATTTTCGCGCCGGCCGATCGTTTTCTGCATGTGCTCGCACGCGCAGAACATGAAAAAGGGGCCCGCAGGCCCCTTCAATTCATTCTGGAAAACCAAGCCTTATGCGGCTGCGGCGTCCGCTTCGGTGCCTTCGGCTTCGATGCGCGCGCGGTCGCCGGCGCCCTTGGCCGAGGTGTCGCGATCGACGAACTCGATAACGGCCATCGCGGCATTGTCGCCGTGACGGAAGCCCGCCTTCATGATGCGCAGATAGCCGCCATTGCGGTTGGCGTAGCGCGGGGCAATGGTGTCGAACAAACGCTTGACGACGCCTTCATTGCCGATCTGGGCAATGACCTGGCGGCGGGCGTGCAGGTCGCCACGCTTGCCGAGCGTCACCAGCTTCTCGACGATCGGACGCAGGTCCTTGGCCTTCGGCAGAGTGGTGACGATCTGCTCGTGCTCGAGCAGCGACACGGCGAGGTTGGCGAACATCGACTTGCGATGGCTAATGCTTCGGGCGAAGCGGCGGCCTTTGAAACCGTGGCGCATGGCTCTTTTCCTTCTTCAGTTGTTCAAGAGGCCAAGGCCTCTGATGGTTTTCCGCATGACCGTCGGATCGGGCGGCCCACGCCGCCGATCCTTGGAATTCATGCTCAATATTGATCTTCGTAACGCTTGGCGAGGTCTTCGATGTTTTCCGGCGGCCAGTCCGGCACTTCCATGCCGAGGTGCAGGCCCATCGCCGCCAGGACTTCCTTGATCTCGTTCAGCGACTTGCGGCCGAAGTTCGGGGTGCGCAGCATCTCGGCTTCGGTCTTCTGGATGAGATCGCCGATGTAGACGATGTTGTCGTTCTTCAGGCAGTTGGCCGAACGCACCGAAAGCTCGAGTTCGTCGACCTTCTTGAGCAGCGCCGGGTTGAAGGCGAGCTCGGTGACGGCTTCGGCAGCGACTTCCTTCTGCGGCTCGTCGAAGTTGACGAACAGGCCGAGCTGGTCCTGCAGGATGCGGGCGGCAAAAGCCACCGCGTCTTCGCCCGAGATCGAACCGTCGGTCTCGATCGTCATGGTCAGCTTGTCATAGTCGAGAACCTGGCCCTCGCGGGTGTTTTCGACCTTGTAGGAGACCTTCTTGACCGGCGAGTAGAGGCTGTCGACCGGGATCAGGCCGATCGGCGCGTCCTCGGCGCGGTTGCGCTCGGCCGGCACGTAACCCTTGCCGGTGTCGACGGTGAATTCCATACGGATTTCAGCGCCTTCGTCCAGCGTGCAGATGACGTGGTCGGGATTGAGGATCTCGACATCGCCAACCGTCTGGATGTCGCCGGCGAGAACCGCACCCGGGCCCTGCTTGCGAACGACCATGCGCTTGGGGCCGTCGCCTTCCATGCGGATGGCGATTTCCTTGATGTTCAAAACGATGTCGGTCACGTCCTCGCGCACACCGGCGATGGACGAGAATTCATGCAGGACGCCGTCGATCTGCACGGCGGTGACAGCCGCACCGCGCAGCGAAGACAGAAGCACGCGGCGCAGCGCGTTGCCCAGCGTGAGGCCAAAGCCGCGCTCGAGCGGCTCGGCGACCAGCGTGGTCAGAGTCTTCTTCTTCGACGAGAACTCGATCTTGTTCGGCTTGATCAGTTCCTGCCAATTTTTCTGGATCATGATGCTTTCCTTCCGTTGACCCGCCACCATCCAATCGTGGCGGGCGACCTGGAATACCGCGGAGGAACGCCTTTCGGCGTTCGCGCGGCGTTCGGTAATTTCTTAGACGCGGCGCTTCTTGCGCGGGCGGCAGCCATTGTGCGGGATCGGCGTCACATCACGGATCGAGGTGATGGTGAAGCCGGCCGCCTGCAGGGCGCGCAATGCCGATTCACGACCCGAGCCAGGTCCGCAGACCTCGACTTCGAGCATGCGCATGCCGTGTTCCTGGGCCTTCTTGGCAACGTCTTCGGCGGCCATCTGGGCGGCGAACGGGGTCGACTTGCGCGAACCCTTGAAGCCCTGGGCACCGGCCGACGACCAGGCAATCGAATTGCCCTGCGCGTCGGTGATGGTGATCATCGTGTTGTTGAAGGTCGAATTGACGTGGGCAACGCCCGACGAGATATTCTTGCGTTCACGACGGCGAACACGAGCGGCTTCCTTGGCCATGATAGTCCTTTCAGTTGATCTCTACACCGCCGTAATGCCAGCGGCTCCACCTAGGAAAGCGATGAGCGAGTAGGGAATAGCGAATAGGGATCCCTACTCGCTATTGGCTATTGGCTACTCGCCATTCGCTCACTTACTTCTTCTTGCCGGCGATCGACTTGGCCGGACCCTTGCGGGTGCGCGCATTGGTATGCGTGCGCTGGCCGCGAACCGGCAGCGAGCGACGATGACGCAGGCCGCGGTAGCAGCCGAGGTCCATGAGGCGCTTGATGTTCATCGAGACTTCGCGGCGCAGATCGCCTTCGACCTGGTAGTCGCGGTCGATGGTCTCGCGGATCTGCAGCACTTCCGCGTCGGTCAGCTGGTTGACACGGCGCTCGGCCGGGATGCCGACCTTGTCGACGATCTCCTGGGCGAACTTCTTGCCAATGCCGTGAATGTACTGAAGCGCAATGACAACGCGCTTGTTGGTCGGAATGTTGACGCCGGCTATACGAGCCATGTTCTTCTCTTCTCCATGTGGGCCGGTCGACCTTCAAAAACAAGGTACGCCCGGCGCTGTCAAAGTTGCCCCGCGTCCGGTGGAGACCGGCCCTTGCGGGAGTTTCCAGTTCAAAGCGACCGCCTTGCCCTTGCGGACAAGCAAAGTGCGCACCTGATAGGAAGACGGGCCGCCATACCGCAGCGATCCGTCGCCGTCAAGCTTAATCTTTAAATTCCCTTACCGCGCCTTTGCGGCCGCCGCGAGCACGGCTTCGATCTCGGCGGTCACCGCGTCGATACTGGCCATGCCGTCGACCGTCTTGAGCCTGCCCTTGGCGTAATAATAGCCGGTCAGCGGAGCGGTTTTCTTGTAGTACTCGCGCAGGCGCTCTTCGAACACCGTGGGATTGTCGTCCTTGCGCACCGGCTGGCCGGCCGCCTTGGCATCCTCGGCACGCTTGACGATGCGACCGACGAGGGCCCTGTCGTCAACGACCAGTTCGATGACCGTGTCGAGGCTGATGCCACGCTCCGAGAGCATCGATTCAACCGCATCGGCCTGCACCAGCGTACGCGGGTAACCGTCGAGAATGAACCCCCCGGCGCAGTCGGCCTGGTCGATCCGCTCGGCGACGATGGCGTTGACGATGGCATCGGACACCAGCTCACCGGCATCCATCACCGCCTTGGCACGCTTGCCGACTTCGGACCCGGCCTGAACGGCGGCACGCAGCATGTCGCCCGTCGAAAGCTGGGGTATGCCGTATTTGTCTACCAGTCTTTGTGCTTGTGTCCCCTTGCCCGCCCCTGGCGGCCCAAGCAAAATCAACCTCATCTGGCTTTCTTCCCCCCGCGCAGCTTCGACTTCTTGATCAGGCCTTCATACTGGTGCGCGATCAGGTGGCCCTGAATCTGCGCAACCGTATCGAGCGTGACACTGACCACGATCAGAAGCGATGTGCCACCAAGGTAGAATGGTACGCCAGTCGCCGAGATCAGGAACTCCGGCAGCAGGCACACCAGCACCAGATAGATGGCGCCGACGACGGTGATGCGGGTGAGAACGTAATCGATGTAATCGGCGGTGCGCTCGCCCGGACGATAGCCCGGGATGAAGCCCGAATGCTTCTTGAGCTGGTCGGCGGTGTCCTTCGGGTTGAAGACAATCGCTGTGTAGAAGAAGGCGAAAAACACGATCATCGCCGCGTAGAACAGCATATAGAGCGGCTGGCCGTGGCCGAGCGAGGCCAGGATGGTGCTCGCCCATGCGGGCATGTTGGTGGTCTGCGAGAAGCCGGCGATGGTGGCCGGCAGCAGGAGCAGCGACGACGCGAAGATCGGCGGGATGACGCCCGACGTGTTGAGCTTCAGCGGCAGATGCGAGGTATCGCCCTGGAACATACGGTTGCCGACCTGGCGCTTCGGATACTGGATCAGCAGCCGGCGCTGGGCACGCTCGAAGAAGACGATGAGCGCGATGACGACGATGGCGAGAACGATGATCGCCAAGATCAGGCCGGTCGACAGGGCGCCGGTGCGGCCGAGTTCCAGCGTGCCGGAAATGGCATGCGGCAGGCCGGCGACGATGCCGGAGAAGATGATCAGCGAAATGCCGTTGCCGATGCCGCGCGCGGTGATCTGCTCACCAAGCCACATCAGGAACATGGTGCCGCCAACCAGCGTGACGACGGTGGAGATGCGGAAGAACATGCCGGGATCGCTGACGATGCCGTTGCCGTTCTCCAGTCCCACCGAAATGCCGTAGGCCTGCACCAGTGCCAGAAGCACGGTGCCGTAGCGCGTGTACTGGTTGATGACCTTGCGGCCCTGTTCGCCTTCCTTCTTCAGCGCTTCCAGCGACGGGATGACCGAGGTCATCAGCTGCATGATGATGGAGGCGGAGATGTAAGGCATGATGCCGAGCGCAAAGATCGCCATGCGCTGCACGGCGCCGCCGGCGAACATGTTGAACATGCCGAGCACGCCCTTGCTCTGCGAGGAGAAGGCCTGGGCGAAGGCGTCGGGGTTGATGCCGGGAAGCGGGATGTAGGTGCCGAGGCGATAGACGAGCAGCGCGCCAATGGTGAACCAGATGCGTTTCTTCAGGTCCTCCGCCTTGGCGAAGGCCGAGAAATTCAGATTCGAGGCTAATTGTTCAGCAGCCGAAGCCATGCCTGATTCTCCGCTTGGTAACGCTTGATGGCCCGTGAGGTCAGGCGGTGCGTTTCACCGAAGCTCACGAGATAAGCTCCGGGCTGTAAACATGCAAGCGGCCGCGTTGACGCGGCCGCCTAATTGAGCAGATCAAAGCGCAATCGTGAGCAAAAACGGGATCCCATTCTTGCCGATCGCGCTTCAAATTGCCGTTACTCGGCAGCTGCCTTTTCCGGCAACTTGACCGAGCCGCCAGCCTTTTCGATCTTCTCGATCGCGGCCTTGGAGGCGCCGGCGACGTCGAAGGCGAGCTTTGCCTTGATCTCGCCGTCCGAGAGGATGCGAACCCCGTCCTTGACGCGGCGAATGACGCCGGCGGCAACGAGCGATTCAGCCGTCACGGTTGCCTTGGCGTCGAGCTTCTTGGCGTCGATGGCGACCTGGATACGGGCCAGCGACACGACGGTGAAGCTCTTGGCGAAGATGTTGTTGAAGCCACGCTTCGGCAGGCGCCGGTAAAGCGGCATCTGGCCACCCTCGAAGCCGTTGATGGCGACGCCGGAGCGCGCCTTCTGGCCCTTGACGCCGCGACCGGCGGTCTTGCCGGAGCCGGAACCGATGCCGCGGCCGAGACGCTTCTTGGAGTGCGTCGCGCCGTCCTTGTCACGCAGATCGTTGAGTTTCATCTGGGTTTCTCCTGCGCTTTGGCTCAACCCTCGTCCACGACGCGGACGAGATGCTGAACGGCGGCGATCATGCCGCGCACGGAAGGCGTATCTTCCAGCGTGCGCTGCTTGTGCATCTTGTTGAGGCCGAGGCCGACCAGCGTCGCGCGCTGTTCCTTCGGGCGGCGGATCGGCGAACCGATCTGCTCAACGGTGATGGTCTTGGTTGCTTTCTTGGCCATGGTCAAAATCCCTGGTCAGATCGACTATTCTTCAGCCGCAACGGCGGTGCCGCGGCGGGCCTGAAGGGTCGAATACTTGATGCCGCGCGCAGCAGCCACATCCTTGGGATGCATCTGGCTCTTCAGCGCGTCGAAAGTGGCGCGAACCATGTTGTAGGGGTTCGACGAACCCATCGACTTGGCGACCACGTCATGCATGCCGAGCGTCTCGAAGACAGCGCGCATCGGGCCGCCGGCGATGATGCCGGTACCCTGCTTGGCAGCGCGCAGCAGAACGCGTCCAGCACCCCAACGTCCTTCGACGTCATGATGCAGCGTACGACCCGAGCGCAGCGGCACGAAGATCATGTCGCGCTTTGCCGATTCGGTTGCCTTGCGGATGGCTTCCGGCACTTCGCGTGCCTTGCCATGACCGAAGCCGACGCGGCCCTTCTGGTCGCCGACGACGACGAGTGCTGCAAAACCAAAGCGACGGCCGCCCTTGACGACCTTGGCGACGCGGTTGATGTGGACGAGCTTGTCCACCATGCCGTCATCGCGCTCTTCACGCTCGCGGCCGCGGCCGCCTTCCCTACGTTCCTGTGCCATATCCTGTTCCTTGTTTTTTTCCGGAAGCACGGTTGATGATGAGATCCGGCGCCTCTGTGGGTCACCGGGGGCGAAAGTTTTTAGAAGCTCAAGCCGCCTTCGCGTGCAGCCTCGGCCAGCGCCTTGACGCGGCCGTGATAGATGTAGGCGCCGCGATCGAAGACGACTTCCTTGACGCCGGCCTTGGTGGCGCGTTCGGCGATCAGCTTGCCGATCGCAGCAGCGGCCGCGGTGTCGGCGCCGGTCTTGAGCGAACCCTTGAGGTCCTTCTCGAGCGTCGAAGCGGCGGCGATGGTGTGACCCTTGGCGTCGTCGATGACCTGCACATAGATGTTCTTCGACGTGCGGTGAACCGAGAGACGCGGACGCTCGCCGGCGACCTTCTTGATCTGACGGCGGACGCGCTGCGCGCGGCGCTGGATGGACTCTTTGCTAGCCATGATAGTTCCTTGCCTTCAAAAGACGGGGGCCGCCATATGCGGTAGGCGAAAGCGCCTCCCGCGACCGCTCCCCGCGGCGTTGCACTTCCTTGGTTTGGCCCTTTCCGAAAAGTCTGCAACTTTTCGGGGCCAAGCCCACTACTTCTTCTTGCCTTCCTTGCGGACGATCTTCTCGCCAGCGTAACGGACGCCCTTGCCCTTGTAGGGCTCGGGGCCGCGGTATTCGCGGATCTCGGCAGCCACCTGGCCAACCTGCTGCTTGTCGATGCCAGCAATGGTGATCTCGGTCGGCTTCGGCACGGTGATGGTGATGCCGGCCGGCGTCTCGTAGACGACGTCATGGCTAAAGCCAAGTGCCAGCTGCAGGTTCTTGCCCTGAAGTGCCGCACGATAGCCGACGCCGGTGATCTCGAGCTTCTTTTCGAAGCCGTCCTTCACGCCCTGCAGGATGTTGACGATCTGCGTGCGCGACATGCCCCACTTGGAGCGCGCCGTCTTGGTCTGGTCGCGCGGCTGGACAGCGATCTCGCTGCCTTCCATCTTGACCAGGACTTCATCGTTCACCACGAACTTCAGCTCGCCCTTGGGGCCCTTCGCCGTCACGGTCTGGCCGTTGACGGTCGCGGTCACGCCCTGGGGCAGCGAAACGGGTTTCTTTCCAATACGAGACATTTTGTTGTCCTCGTCACTTCTCTTGTTTCAGGTCTCTGTCTTCGGAACGATCCGAAGACCGGATTCCATTTTGCGGTCAGCTGCCAGATCAGAAAATCTGGCAGAGGATCTCGCCGCCGACGTTCTGTTCGCGTGCTTCGTGGTCGGCCATCACGCCCTTCGGCGTCGAAAGGATGGCGATGCCGAGGCCGTTTGCGACGTGCGGGATCGACTTGGCCGAGACGTAAACGCGGCGGCCCGGCTTCGAGACGCGGGCGATTTCGCGCACGACCGGTGCACCGTCGAAATACTTCAGCTCGATTTCGATTTCGGACTTGCCGTTGTCGAAGTCGGTCTGGCTGTAGTCGCGGATATAACCTTCAGCCTTCAGCACGTCGAGGACGCGGGTGCGCAGACGCGAAGCCGGCGTCGAGACACTCGACTTCTTGCGGCCGTAGGCGTTGCGGATGCGGGTCAGCATATCGCCGAGAGGATCGCTCAATGACATGTTATGTCCTCCTTACCAGCTCGACTTGACCAGGCCCGGGATCTGGCCGTTATTGCCGAGATCACGAAGCGCGATGCGCGATACTTTGAGCTTGCGATAGTAGGCACGCGGGCGGCCGGTGACTTCGCAGCGGTTGCGGATGCGGATCTTGGCCGAGTTGCGCGGCATGGCGGCAAGCTTGAGCTGAGCGCGGAAGCGCTCTTCCATCGGCTTGGACTGATCCATGATGATCGCCTTCAGGGCAGCGCGCTTGGGACCGTACTGGTCGGCAAGCTTGCGGCGCCTGTTGTTCTTCTCGACTGAGCTGGTCTTTGCCATTTCAGATTTTTCCTTTTCTCGCTGCCGTTACTGGCGGAAGGGGAAGTTGAAAGCCTTGAGCAATGCCCGGGCTTCGTCGTCCGTCTTCGCAGTCGTACAAACGATGACGTCCATGCCCCAGATCTGATCAACCTTGTCGTAGTTGATCTCCGGGAACACGATGTGCTCCTTGATGCCCATGGCGTAGTTGCCACGGCCATCGAAGCTCTTGGGGTTCAGTCCGCGGAAGTCGCGGACGCGTGGCAGTGCGATGTTCACGAGGCGGTCGAGGAACTCGTACATACGTTCCTTGCGCAGCGTGACCTTGGCGCCGATCGGCATGTTCTCGCGGACCTTGAAGCCAGCGATCGAATTGCGGGCGCGGGTGACGACGGCCTTCTGGCCGGCGATCATCGCCAGGTCTTCGGCCGCAACCGAAGGCTTCTTCGAATCAGCGGTCGCTTCGCCGACGCCCATGTTCAGCACGATCTTGTCGAGGCGCGGAACCTGCATGTCGTTGTCGTAGCCGAACTGCTCCTGCAGCGCCTTGCGGATGGTCTCGTTGTAGACCTGCTTGAGGCGCGGCGTGTTGGTCGCAGTCGCCTGCTTGGTTTGAGACTTAGCCATTGATGACTTCTCCCGAGCGCTTGGCGACGCGCACCTTCTTGCCGTCCTTCTGGAAGATGAAACCGACGCGGGTCGGCTTGCCATCCTTGGGGTCGGCCAGCGCGATGTTCGACAGCTGGATCGGCGCTTCCTTGGTGATGATCCCGCCCTCTTGGGACTGGGACTGCTTCTGGTGACGACGGATCATGTTGACGCCGCGCACCAGCGCGGTGTCGTCCTTCGGCTGAACCGACAGGACTTCGCCCGAACGGCCCTTGTCCTTGCCGGCCAGCACGACGACCTTGTCGCCTTTTCTAATCTTTTGCATTGGTCCGGCTCCTTACAGCACTTCAGGCGCGAGCGAGATGATCTTCATGTGGTTCTTGGCGCGGAGTTCGCGCGGAACCGGTCCGAAGATACGCGTGCCGATCGGCTCTTTCTTGTTGTCGACTAGAACGGCCGCGTTCTTGTCGAAACGGATCACGCTGCCGTCCGGGCGGCGGATGTCCTTGGCCGTGCGAACCACGACCGCCTTCATCACATCGCCCTTCTTAACGCGGCCGCGCGGAATGGCTTCCTTGATCGACACCACGATGATGTCGCCCACGGAAGCGTATTTCCGCTTCGAGCCGCCCAGCACCTTGATGCACATGACACGACGCGCGCCGGAATTATCCGCCACGTCGAGGTTTGTTTGCATCTGAATCATGACTGGCCGCCTTCTTCTTTTCTAACGGGACAGGCTCAAAGCCCCTCCCCGGTCTGTCCAAAATTCGTTTGTTTACGCCTGGTCCGAAGACACGACGATCCAGCGCTTGTCCTTGGAAATCGGCTTCGATTCCTGGATGAACACCTGATCGCCAACCTTGTGGGCGTTGTTCTCGTCGTGCGCCTTGTACTTCTTGGTCATGCGCACGGTCTTCTTCATCACGGGATGCGTGAAGCGCCGTTCGACCTTGACGACAACCGTCTTCTCGTTCTTGTCGCTGACGACGGTGCCCTGCAGAATGCGCTTTGGCATGGTTTTCGTCCTTAAGCCTTCTTAGCCGCGGACTTTTCCGCAGCGATGGTCTTGATGCGCGCAATGTCCTTGCGGACCTGTCTCACGCGCGCGGTCTTCTCAAGCTGGCCGGTGGCCTTCTGGAAGCGCAGGTTGAACTGCTCCTTCTTCAGGCTGGCCAGGTCGTCGGTCAGCTGATCCTGGGTCTTGGTCCGGATGTCTTCGGCTTTCATGATCAGCCCGTCCTATTCTGCGATGCGCTGTACGAAGCGCGTCTTGACCGAGAGCTTGGCCGCGCCGAGACGCAGCGCCTCACGGGCGGTTTCTTCATTGACGCCGTCGATCTCGAACATGATGCGGCCCGGCTTGACGCGCGCCGCCCAATAGTCGACCGCGCCTTTGCCCTTACCCATGCGGACTTCGGTCGGCTTCGAGGTGACCGGCACGTCTGGGAAAATACGGATCCACACGCGGCCGGCACGCTTCATTTCACGAGTGATCGCGCGGCGAGCCGCCTCGATCTCACGCGCGGTGACGCGGTTCGGCTCAAGCGCCTTCAGCCCGAAACCACCGAAATCCAGGTTGGTGCCGCCCTTTGCGGTACCATGGATACGGCCCTTGAACTGCTTGCGGAACTTTGTGCGCTTTGGCTGCAGCATCGTTCTAACTCCAAATTCCTAAATGTCTCAGGCGTTTTCGCGACGACGACCGCGTTCGCGATCACCACCACCGCCATGCGCAGCATCACCCTCGGTCGCGCGACGCTCCGAAGCCATCGGATCGTGCTCGAGGATCTCGCCCTTGAATACCCAGACCTTGACGCCGCAGATACCGTAAGCCGTATGCGCTTCAGCCGTGCCGTAGTCGACATCGGCGCGCAGCGTATGCAGCGGCACGCGGCCTTCACGATACCATTCCATGCGCGCGATCTCGGCGCCGCCAAGACGGCCGGCGCAGTTGATGCGGATGCCTTCGGCACCGAGGCGCATCGCGGACTGAACGGCGCGCTTCATGGCGCGACGGAAAGCGATACGACGCTCGAGCTGCTGAGCGATCGACTGGGCGACCAGGGTCGCGTCGATTTCCGGCTTGCGCACTTCAACGATGTTGAGGTGCGTCTCGGACTTCGTCATCTCCATCAGCTTCTTGCGAAGCTTCTCGATGTCGGCGCCCTTCTTGCCGATGATCAGACCCGGGCGCGCGGCGTGGATGGTGACGCGGCACTTCTTGTGCGGGCGCTCGATCACGACCTTGGAGATCGCAGCCTGCTTGAGTTCCTTCTCAAGATATTTGCGGATCTTGATGTCCTCATGCAGCAGCTTGCCGTACTCGCCGGTGTTCGCGAACCAGCGCGAATCCCAGGTGCGGTTGATGCCGAGGCGAAGACCGATCGGATTGACTTTCTGGCCCATTATGCGGCCTCCCCTTTTTCTTCGACTTCACGAACGACGATCGTGAGGTGCGAGAACGGCTTCTCGATACGGCTGGCGCGACCACGACCGCGGGCATGGAACCGCTTCATGACGATCGACTTGCCGACATAGGCTTCCGCCACGATCAGCGCATCGACATCCAGGTCGTGGTTGTTTTCCGCGTTGGCAATCGCCGATTCCAGCGTCTTCTTGACCGTGCCGGAAATCCGCTTGGCCGAGAATTCGAGGTCGGAAAGCGCTGTCGCGACCTTCTTGCCGCGGATGAGCGCGGCAACGAGGTTCAGCTTCTGCGGGCTGATACGGATCGTGCGCAATACGGCGCGCGCTTCGTTATCAGCAAGCCTGCGCGGAGCTTTGGCCTTGCCCATGATTATTTCCTCTTCGCCTTCTTATCCGCGCCGTGACCGTAATAGGTCCGGGTCGGAGCGAATTCACCGAACTTGTGACCGACCATGTCCTCGTTGACCGCAACGGGAACATGCTTCTGGCCGTTATAGACACCGAAGGTGAAGCCGACGAACTGCGGCAGGATGGTGGAGCGACGGCTCCACATCTTGATCACCTCATTGCGACCACCTTCACGAACCCTGTCCACCTTCTTGAGAAGGTAGCCGTCGATGAAGGGGCCTTTCCAAATAGAACGAGTCACTTGGCGTTACCTCTTCTTAGCTCTTGCGCTGATGGCGCGAGCGCAGGATGAACTTGTCGGTCGCCTTATTGGACCGCGTCTTCTTGCCCTTGGTCGGCTTGCCCCACGGGCTGACCGGATGGCGACCACCGGAGGTGCGGCCTTCGCCGCCGCCGTGCGGGTGGTCAACCGGGTTCATGGTCACGCCGCGATTGTGCGGGCGCTTGCCACGCCAAACAGTGCGGCCGGCCTTGCCGTCGTTGATGTTGCCATGGTCCGGATTGGACACGGCACCGACGGTAGCCATGCAGGAGCCGTGAACGACACGCTGCTCGCCCGAATTGAGGCGCAGGATCGCCATGCCCTGGTCACGACCGACCAGCTGGCCGTAGCCGCCTGCCGAACGAGCGACCTGGGCGCCCTTGCCCGGCTTCAGCTCAATGTTGTGGACGATGGTGCCGACCGGCATCGAGGCCAGCGGCATCGCGTTGCCCGGCTTCACGTCAACCGATTCGCCGGCCACGATCTTGTCGCCGGGAGCCAGACGCTGCGGAGCAATGATGTAGGACAGCTCGCCATCATCATACTTGATCAGCGCGATGAAGGCGGTGCGGTTCGGATCATACTCGATACGCTCGACCGTGCCGACAACGTCGAACTTGCGACGCTTGAAGTCGATGATGCGGTACGAACGCTTGTGACCACCACCGATGAAGCGTGCGGTGATACGACCGTGATTGTTGCGGCCGCCCGACTTGGTCAGGCCCTCGGTCAAACCCTTGACGGGCTTGCCCTTGTAGAGGCCCGAGCGGTCGACGATGACCAGCTGGCGGGTGCTCGGCGTTACCGGGTTGAATTTTTTCAGTGCCATTGTTCTGTCCTCGCGGCCTTGCTCAGAGACCCGTCGCGACGTCGATCGACTGGCCATCGGCCAGTGTCACAATCGCCTTCTTGACGTCGCTCTGGCGGCCAACCGTGCCACGGAAGCGCTTGATCTTGCCCTTGCGGACAAGCGTGTTCACGGCCATCACCTTGACGCCAAACAGCGCTTCGACGGCGGCCTTGATTTCCGGCTTCGACGCCTTCTTGGCGACGTTGAAGACGACCTGGTTGTTCTCGGAGGCCATGGTCGACTTTTCGGTGATCGCCGGCGAGACGATCACGTCGTAATGACGAAGGTCGGTCATTTAAAGCGCTCCTCGAGAGCCTCGACGGCGGCCTTCGAAAGGACCAGCGTGCCGCGGCGCAGAATGTCGTAGACGTTGATGCCCTGGATGGGCAGCACGTCGATGTTGGGGATGTTGGTGGCTGCCAGCTTGAAGTTCTTGTCAAGCTCGGCGCCGCCAATCAACAGGGCGTTGGTCAGGCCCAGCGTCGCGAAATTCGCGATCAGCGCCTTCGTCTTGGCTTCGGTCAGCTTCAGCTCGTCGATGATGATGATCGACGCGCTCTTGGCCTTGGCCGAGAGAGCATGCTTGAGGCCAAGCGCACGAACCTTCTTGGGGAGTTCATGCTCATGGCTGCGAACGACCGGGCCGTGGGCCTTGCCGCCGCCGCGGAACTGCGGAGCGCGTGCCGAGTGGTGACGGGCGCGGCCCGTACCCTTCTGCTTGTACATCTTGGCGCCGGTACGCGCGATTTCGGCGCGGCCCTTGGCCTTGTGCGTGCCCTGCTGCTTCTTGGCAAGCTGCCAGCGCACGACGCGCTGCAGGATGTCCTCGCGCGGATCAAGGCCGAAAATCTCCTCGGAGAGTTCCACCTTGCCGGCGTCTTTACCGCCGAGCGTTGTGATCTTGAGATCCATTATTCTGCTCCCTCTGCGGCCGGAGCCTCGTTCTTGGCAACGGCGCGGATCGCGGCAGGCTTCGGCGCATTGGCCGGCAGTGCCACCTTGGCCGCATCGCGGACCAGGATCCAGGCGCCCTTCGATCCGGGAACCGCACCGCGGATCAGGATCAGGCCGCGATCGGCGTCGGTCGAAACGATCTCGACATTCTGTGTGGTGACGCGGGTGTCGCCCATGTGGCCAGCCATATGCTTGCCCTTGAACACCTTGCCCGGGTCCTGGCGCTGGCCGGTCGAACCGTGCGTACGGTGCGAGACCGAGTTACCGTGCGTCGCGCGGCCACCACCCATGTGGTGGCGCTTGATGACGCCCTGGAAGCCCTTACCGATCGTCGTGCCCGTCACATCGACCTTCTGGCCGGCGACGAAGTGCTCGACGGTAATCTCGGCGCCGACATCGATCATGTTGTCGGCGGAGACGCGGAACTCGGCGACCTTCGCCTTCGGCTCGACGGAAGCGGTCGCGAAATGGCCGCGCATCGCCTTCGACGTGTTCTTCACCTTGGCGAGGCCAACGCCGAGCTGAACGGCGGTGTAGCCATTCTTCTCCTGCGTGCGCTGCGCCACGACCTGGCAGTTCTCCATCTGGAGAACTGTGACGGGAACATGTTCCCCGGCATCGTTGTAGATGCGGGTCATTCCCACCTTCTTTGCAATCACACCTGAACGCATCGGTTCAATTCCTTTAGAGTTCCGGGCCAGGGGCACCGCCCCTTACCGCGCTCTCATTCCCTTAGAGCTTGATCTCGACGTCGACGCCGGCGGCCAGATCGAGCTTCATCAAAGCATCGACGGTCTGCGGGGTCGGATCGACGATGTCGAGCAGACGCTTGTGCGTGCGCATCTCGAACTGCTCGCGGCTCTTCTTGTCGACGTGAGGCGACCGGTTGACCGTAAACTTTTCGATCCGCGTCGGCAGCGGAATGGGGCCGCGGACGTTGGCACCGGTGCGCTTGGCCGTCGACACGATTTCCTTCGTCGAGGCGTCGAGCACGCGGTGATCAAACGCCTTCAGGCGGATGCGGATATTCTGTCCGTTCATGCGTCACTTCCTTGTTCTGGCGCGGCGCGGGCAACTTCCGCGCCCGCGACAGATCGGTTTAAGTCCAAATTACTCTTTGATGGTGACGACGATGCCGGCACCGACGGTGCGGCCGCCTTCACGGATGGCGAAGCGCAGCTTCTCTTCCATGGCGATCGGCACGATCAGCTCGACATCGACCGTGATGTTGTCGCCGGGCATAACCATCTCGGTGCCTTCCGGCAGCGACACGATGCCGGTCACGTCCGTCGTGCGGAAGTAGAACTGCGGACGATAGTTGGTGAAGAACGGCGTGTGACGGCCACCTTCGTCCTTGGTCAGGATGTAGGCTTCGGCCACGAACTTCTTGTGCGGCTTCACCGTACCGGGCTTGGCCAGAACCTGGCCGCGCTCGACACCTTCACGATCAACGCCACGCAGCAGCGCGCCGATGTTGTCGCCGGCCTGGCCCTGATC
>NZ_JBFUGI010000005.1:0-465840 GCF_056402995.1 Mesorhizobium sp. P3_A8
CACCCTTCGACCCCTTCGACAAGATCTGCTACATCGGCTGCGGCGTCACCACCGGCATCGGTGCGGTCATCAACACCGCCAAGGTCGAGCAAGGCGCCACGGCTGTCGTCTTCGGCCTCGGTGGCATCGGCTTGAATGTCATCCAGGGCCTGAAGCTGGCCGGCGCCGACATGATCATCGGCGTCGATCTCAACAACGACAAGAAGGAATGGGGCGAGCGGTTCGGCATGACGCATTTCGTCAATCCGAAGGAGATCGGCGACATCGTCCCGCACCTCGTCAACATGACCAAGCGCGGCGCCGACCAGATCGGCGGCGCCGACTACACATTCGACTGCACCGGTAGCACCAAGGTGATGCGCCAGGCGCTGGAAGCCTCACATCGCGGCTGGGGCAAGTCGGTCGTCATCGGCGTCGCTGGCGCTGGCCAGGAGATCTCGACGCGGCCATTCCAGCTGGTCACCGGACGCACCTGGATGGGCACCGCCTTCGGCGGCGCGCGTGGCCGCACCGACGTGCCGAAAATCGTCGACTGGTACATGGACGGCAAGATCCAGATCGATCCGATGATCACCCATTTGCTGAAGCTGGAAGACATCAACAAAGGGTTCGCCCTCATGCATGAGGGCAAGTCGATCCGAAGCGTCGTCGTTTACTGAAGTGGTTCAGCGTTTCACGGAAACGCAGAACCCGCTCTATCCCTTTGTTTTGGTGCTTTCCCTGGAATTGCTTTAGGTGGCGGCTCGCCCGTCGCCGCCTTTCGGCCGCGTCGCGGTGAGGCTGGCTTCAATGGAGCCGAGAAGACCGAGCGCGACGTCGAGCCGCTGGCGGCGGCAGACAAGGCGTCGCCCCATTCCTTGCGCACCAGCGCGTAGCTGTCGGCTCCGCGCCGTGTGCGGTGGACGCCAACGCCGCGGGAGCAAGCCCATCCCAGCCTACACCCACAAGTTTGATTATTTCGAAAATCCGCAGTAATCTCCGCGCTAATTCAATGCGGAGTCGTATGCATGAGCACCACTCTCAGGCCTGCCGGTGAGACACGCGCCGGGGATGTGCTGGCGCGCATGCGCAGCGACATCATCAGCTGCACCTTGAAGCCGGGAACCAAGCTGCGCTTCGAAACGCTGCGGGAGCTGTATGAAGTAAGCTTCTCCACTCTGCGCGAGGCTCTCTCGCGGCTGGTGGCCGAAGGCCTGGTGGTGGCGGAGGGGCAGCGTGGTTTCCTCGTCGCGCCGGTCTCGCTCTTCGATCTCAAAGATCTGACGGATGTCCGCGTGCTTGTCGAACGGCAGTGCATCAAGCTGGCGATAGAGCGTGGCGACGATCGCTGGGAAGCGGACATCATGGCTGCGTTCCATCGGATGGATCGCCTGCAAAGCCGGCTTGGTGCGAGCTACTATCTCTCCGATGAATGGGCCACGTTGCACAGTGCGTTCCACCTGTCGCTGGTCGCGGCATGCGGCTCGCCCAATCTGCTCGAGATACGGCAGAAGCTCTTCGAGCGCGCCCACCGCTATCGCAGGATGTCCTCGCAGTTTCGCCCGCAATGGCGCGCAAAGGACGTCGAGCACAAGATGATCATGGATCGGGTCATCGCCCGCGACACGGCCACGGCGCAGGATCTGGTCGACCGGCATATCCGCGAGACGACCGAGAACGTCATTGCCCATGCAAGCCACCTTTTCGCGCAAGGTGGGTCAGGCGATCCTTTCAAGCGTTCGGATCCCGTGGCAGCGGAATAGGCCACGGCAAGTCTCACTCGCCATCCGATAGGATCCGCTTGTTGCCATCGCGCGCAGGCAGAGGTGTCCGGCAGGCTCGTCGCCTGCCGGGAAAGTCACCGCGGATTACGAGTGGGCACGTCCTTCGACCTGAATCACGAGGCTCACCTCGTCGCCGATCATTCCAAGCGCGGCCTTCATGCCGAAATCGCTGCGTTTGATCGACGTGCGCGCGCTGAAGCCGACGACGTGGCTCTTGTCCCACGGGTTCTGACCTTCCTTGTTGAAGGTGACGTCCAGCGTGACGGGTTTCGTGACACCGGCGATCGTGAGATCGCCCGAGATCGTGCCGGATTTGGCGTCGACCGCCTTGAATTCCCGCCCGACAAAGGTGATCTGCGGGAACTCCGTTGCATTGAACCAGTCGGCGCCCTGGATGTCGCTGTCTCGCTGGCTGTTGTTCGTCGAGATGCCGGCAACTTTCACCGCGACATCGAGGCTGCTTTCCGCCGGCTTCGTCGCGTCGAACTGGAACGAGCCCGAGAATTCCTTGGCGATTCCGATCACCTGCGAGAAGCCAAGATGATCGATAAAGAAAGCGATCCCTGAATGGACGGGATCAATATCGAATGTCCCGGCCGCGGCCGTTTCGGCGGACAGCGGCAACCAGGCGATCGTGGCTGCAAGCAAGGTGGTGCGCAGTAGTTTCGACATAGGTATTCCTCCCTGTTGATAGTTTCCGACAGTTCTCCCCCGGGTCACACCGGGAAGCTTGAGCCGTACCGCGCAATCACGGTCGCCACGGATGCTCCCACGGGCAGCAGGCACATCCCGACAAATGCAGCGAGGCGGACGGCTTCATTCATGGCGTGGATCCGGCGCAAAACCGGATCGACGACAACCGGCGCGACAAAGACCAATGACAGCACGGCCAGTGCCAGCATGTCGGTCTTGCGCGTGATCAGCGTGACGGTCTGCGCGACTGCTATCATGCCTCCTGCTCCTCCCAAGAGGGACGCGGAGCGGAATCCGAAATTCGGATTTGAGATATTGGCGGCGACAATGGCCGCCAGGGCGGCTGCAAAAAGCAGGCTGAGCTGGAAGCTCGAAGACGATGCCCCCAATAGCGCGATCGGCGCGAATCCGGCGCATGCGGTGCCGAGCAAGGCGCCTCGTCTTGCGCTGGATTCGCCGTCGGCCCGGTCTGTTCCGCCGGAAAGGCCATACATCGCCAGCAGGCCCCATAGGGCTGCCACTGCCACTTCCGGAAGCGCATCGGGCAGCCGAGCCGTTCCGATATAGGCGGCGGAGGCAATCGGCTGGGCAAGGACAAGCGCGCGACCGAACCCGCTCCGTCCCAGGGTCTCGGCCAGGATACCAAGCGCCGTTCCGATCACGGCCACGAAGAAGACCTTGTTGACCGCGCCCACTGGCGGGAAAGACGGTACCTTGTTGTAGGCGAGCCAGTAAGCGACGAGGAAGGAAACGGGCACCAGGAGATCTGTCCAGACCCGTCCCGCGCGGAGCCAGCGCAGCAACCCGGCAGCGACGAGCGCCAGCAAACCAGCCGTAATCATGCCGAGGATCATCGCTTCCTGTGGCGATCGAGCCAGACCACTCATGTCAGCAATCTCGCAGCGTTTCGAACTGCCGGTCGTCAGCAGTGTTGGCCACTCCCATGGCGGTGTGCATACGTCTCCCCCTCTCGGCGCGATGTTGCATCAGCCGATTCTCCATCCGATATATTGACATACCGACTATTCTTCAGATACCATATGGTATCTAAAATCATCGTATCTGTCAATGTGTGCGGCGCCACGGTCGCAGGGCCGAACCGAATTTCGCCAGACAGATGAGCAGGCCGGCGCCTGCGCCGGAAGTTTCAAGGGAGGATATCGTCATGACTGACCAGAAACCTGTCGGCCTCGCCGATCTTAGGCTTGCGGGCGGCGCGCAGGGGTTCAATTGGCTTCCTGTCTTCGTCGCCGACGAACAGGGCCTTTTTGAAAAGCACGGTATCCGCATCGTCTACAAGCGCATGGGCAGCGTCGACAAGGCGACCGCGGCCGTTCTCGAGGGTGAAGCGGACCTGGCGATCACGCCACCGGAAGGCGCCGTCGCTGACTTCGTCAGGGGAGGGGAACTGCGCATCGTCGCCGCCAACGCCGTGCGCTTGCCAATGTCCATCGTGGCGCGCCCGGGTATCAACTCGCTCGCCGAACTCAGGGGCAAGCGGGTCGGCACCTCCTCGCTGACGGAGGGCACTGCGATCTACACGCAGATCATGCTGGCCGCGGCAGGGCTGCACTATCCCGGGGACTATGAGTTTGCCCTGGCCGGCATTCACACCAAGCGCTGGGAGGCGCTGCAGGCGGGCGAGATCGACTGCGCTCCGCAGCCCGCGCCATGGAATTTCCTTGCGCAGGACAAGGGCTACAACCTGCTTGGAGAAGTCTGCGCCGCAATCCCTGAGATCCTTTTCACCGCTGTTGTCGGAAAGGCTTCCTGGCTTGGCGCGAACCGCGATGTGGTAACCAGCTTCCTCAAGGCGCTGATCGAAGCGCATGCGGTCACCAATGATGCGGCCAACCAAGGTATCACCCTGCCGATCTTCCAGCGTATCACCACGCCCGACAGTGAATCCCTGGCGCGGCGGGGGCTGGAATACATGCGCGGCATGGGCATGTGGCCGCGAGGCCTTGCCGTGCCGGACAAGGCGCTCAAGACGACTATCGACATGATGGTCAGGGCGAACCTTCTCGACACGTCCAAGCACGACGTGGCCGAAGGCGTCTTCGATAGGCGCTATCTGGAGGACGTCGCCTGATCAGCAGTGCCCGGCGAATCTTCGATCCGTGCGCGGCCAGCCGTCAGGCGACGATGCCCAGGCGTCAGTGCTTGCCGGTCTTGATGACCTTGTCGAAATAGGGTGCCGGCGCGACCCTTGCCTTGATCTCGCGGACCTGATGCGTCTCCACCGTATTGCGGCGCGACTCCGGCTCGCCCCACATTAGTGTGACCTCAGTCCCCGCTTGTGCATGCTCGAGGTCCACAAGTCCCAGCGAGATGAAGCGGTTGGCGTTCGCCGTGAAGGCCGGCCAGGTGGAGATGCCCGCAACTTTGCCCTTCCTCATGACGGCATCGACCTGGAATGTCGCGTACATGGGCATCGGCATGCTGAGAAACTTGGCGGGCGTCCCGTTGGCCGGGAAGATGGAGTCCCGCATCACGGCGGTTGCGTCCTCATCGTTCCACTCAAGCGTCACCTTCGTGCGGCGCTGATTGTTCGCCCTCTCGAGCAAGGCGTCGCGGCCGATGAAGTCGCGGTCGAAGTCGATGACGTTCCTGTAGCCGAGTTCGATCGGATCGACGTAGTAATCCGTGATGTCGTCCGACACGAAGCTGCCGCCGAGTGAGGCGACCGACTCCAGGAAGTAGCTGTTCAGCCAATCGCGGTACGGCTTCATCTCCTCACCGTGATAGATGGCCGGCAACGGCATCGGCACCCAGCCGGACTCCTGCGCGGTTGTCGAGTAGGCGAGCGCGCCGATCTTGCGCATCCCGTATTTCTCGCCGGTCGTCTCCAGCGCCTCGCGCACCGCCTGCTGGTCGTCCCAGGCTCCGTAGATCTCGAAGCCGGGTTCGCCGGCCATGCCGTGCCGCAGGGCGCGGACGGGTTTTCCCGCAATCTTGAACTCACCGATGTTGAAGAACTTGATCTCCGGCAGGCTGCCGCCCGTCACGTCGCGCATCAGCGCAAGGGCGTTCGGCCCCTGGATCTGGACGCGGAACACCTCGCGTGTGCCGGAGCGGATCGAGAAATTGTCGTCCTTCTTGGCCTCGACGTCGTAGTCGCTCTTCTGCGCATTGTAGAGCACCCAGTCGCTGGCGAAAGGAGCGCCGACGATGCGGAAGAAGTCCTCGGCCTCCCGGAAGATGATGGCGTCGGCGATGTAGTATCCGTCATGGCCCGCCAGTACGAGCTGTTTGGCGCGCAGGACCGGGAACGGGTCGAACTTGTTGACCGCGATCTCCGAGAGGAAGGGGATGACCTGCGACCCGCGCAGATGCAGTTCGGTCATGTGGTAGGACTGCTCGAGCAGCGCGCAGCTGTCCTTCCACGCACGCACTTCATCGCGCCAGTTCGTGAACTCCGGCGGAATGACTGGAAAGCGGTACGGCCCAAGGTTGGAGCCGCGCAGCAGGTTTACCGGTCCTCCCGCTGCTTCCAGGATGCTCTCGAGGCTCTTCGGTGCCTCATTCGTCATTGCCATGTCGGTTCCTCCACTTGTCTTTCGTGTCACTTGGCTGCCGGGACACCGCCGTAGGCCTCGACAATTTCAATTGAGAACTAGGCCGCCCGCCCTCCCGCGGTCAGAGGCCGTGCGGGAAAGCCAAGATATCCTCCCAAATGAGCGTCGATTAAGGTCTCTGGATCCGGTCCGGCCTGGGCCTGAAAGGACAGAATCCAAAGCTTGGGAACTCATTCAGATGCCAAAAAGTATCCAAAAACTTTTTGGAATGTCAATGGCCTATTCTCCTGGGGGAAGAGCGCTTCTTGATCATCTCCATCCTCCAGTGAGGTTGGGAGCAAGGCAGGTACAGCGGTCGAGCTTGTCCGATCGTAAGGATGTTAATCGACATCATGCGTCGTCAGCGCGATCATCACGCGCAGAGGGTGCCCAGCCTTGCGGCGTTGGCCGGTTGGGCGCCACCGCCACACAGGGAAGGAATGGAATGATGAAGAGCACACGAGGCGCTCCACCCCCGAGCTATTGATTTTCAAGAACTCCGTTGGGCGGGCTGGCTGGAAGGCAGCGAGAGGAAATCTGACGGTATATTCCGGAGCATCCAGCAGGACCTTGTCACACACCCGTCAGCTGAATCTGTTCAGGCGGCGCGGCCGAAGCGATCGATCCTGAAATCGTCGAGCGGTGTTTCGCACCGGTCGGTCGCGATGAGCTCGGCCATGGCATCGCCGACGCCGGGGCCGAGCTGGAAGCCATGTCCGCTGAAGCCGAAGGCGTGGAACAGGCCTGGCGTTGTCGCCGAGCGTCCCATGACCGGCAGCATGTCCCTGATATAGCCCTCGCAGCCAGACCAGGTGCGGATGACCGCGACCTTTGCGATTGCCGGCAGCAGCCGAGTGACCGCGCGCAATTGCAGGGGAAGACGCATGGGATCGGCGACCGCATGGCCTGGATCGAGGTTCACCGATACCCTTTCGGCGGCGCCGCCGAAGACGATGTTGCCGCGCTCGACCTGACGCAGATAGGCGCCATGGTCCTTGTCGCGCGTCCAGATGCCGACCACCGGCAGGATCCGATGCGGCAGCGGCTCGGTCACACCCATCTGCGGACCGCGGGCGTCGAGCGGGACCTCTTCGCCGAACTGTACGGCAATGCGCGCGCCCCAGGCGCCGGCTGTGTTGAGCAAGCAGTCGGCGGCGAAGGCACCTTTTAAACTGGCGACAAGGAAACCGGAGCCCGTATGGGTGATCTTCTCGACCTCGGCTTCCTCGATGATTTGTGCCCCCAGTCTGCGGGCAGCCTCGGCAAAGGCGGGGGCGATCAGCCGTGGATTGCCGCTGCCATCTTGCGGAGAGAACGACGCCGCGATCGCGTCAGGGCCGAGGCCGGGAAACCGGGAACGGATCTCGCGTGGGCCGAGTTCTTCCAGCTCGAGCCCCCACGGCCGCGCGGCTTGGGCATAGGCCCGCATGTCGGCAAGGCTTCCTTCATCGAAGATCAGCCTGACATGGCCGGTGGCGCGGAATTCCACGTCGCGCCCAAGCATTCTTTCGGCCTCGCCCCACAGCCGAAGCGAACGGTGGGCCAACGGAAGCTGGGACAGATGACGTCCCGTGCGCCGGATATTGCCGAAGGAGGCGACGGTTGCCCCGGTGCCGATCCGGTTGCGCTCGATCAGTGTCACGCGCGCGCCGCGCCTGGCGAGGAAATAGGCCGAAGCCGTCCCCATCAGTCCGCCGCCCAGCACGATCACATCCATAGTCGTTCCCTAGCGCAGAGCGGCTGATCCTTGGATGCGCCCATCTTGTCGGCACCGCTGCATTGCGTCAAAGATGGGTTTGGACAACAGCCATAAGCTTAACCTATGGAGTGGCAATGCGGGCCCGTCAGCTCGAAGTGTTCATCGCCGTTATGCGCGCGGGCACCGTGACCGCCGCGGCGCGGATGCTGAACATCTCCCAGCCCGCTTTGAGCCAGATCGTGATCCACACCGAGGACGAACTCGGCTTCACGCTGTTCGAGCGCGTCAAGGGCCGGCTGCGGCCGACGCCGGAAGCGCTCGAGATCTTCGCCGATGCCGAGAGGGTGTCGGCGGGGCTGGAGGGCTTGCGCCGCAAGACCACAGACCTGCGTCTCGGCCGAACCGGGCTTGTGCGGGTCGCGGCTTCGCCGCCTCCGGCCATGGCCATCTTGCCGCGCGCTTTCACCAGCTTCCGGGCGCAGCATCCCGATATTTTGCTGCGCTCCCACATGGCGCCGATCGCCGCGATCGTCGACATGCTGCGCGCCGGCGATGCCAGCCTCGGCGTGGCCATGGACGACCGCCTGCCTCCCGACATCGAGGCGGAAGTGATCGGCAGCGTCGGCTTCTCCTGCCTGTTGCCTGCCGGGCATGCATTGGCCGGGAAAACTGAGTTGAGCCTCGCCGATCTCGCCGGCGAGGCCTTGATATCCTATCGCGCAAACACCCGTCCCGCCGACGAGTTGGCCCACGCTGCCCGCGCGCAGGGCGTGGTCCTTTCGCCGTCGCTCGAGATCGATGTCTCCATCTCGGCGGTTGGCTTCGTCCAGGCCGGCCTGGGTGTCGCGCTGGTCGACGCGCTGCTGCCCTGGCATCAGTTTGCCGGGCTTGCCGTCCGGCCGCTGACGAATGGGCCGGAATTTCCGATCGCGCTGCTCACATCGCGCACACGGGCTCTTTCGCGGGCCGATGAGATGATGCGCGACCAGATCCGCGCGGCCTGTTCCGCCGTGCTGGGCGGTGACAGAGCAAGAGCATAAGCACGACTTATAGCCCTGCTCGTCATCCATCTTGGACCCTGGCCATCCTGTCGTGTCAGCTTTGATTGGCAGACAGGAAGGGACGCATCATGGATGGTGCCATTGCGGCGGACGAGGCGCACAACGAAGCCGACTGGAAGGTCGGCGTCGATATCGGCGGCACATTCATCGATTTCTGCGCGCTGGAAGCCAATTCGGGGCGTGTCGCCTCGCTGAAAGTGCTGACGACGCCGGAAGATCCGGGTGCCGAGCTGATGACGGGCCTGACGCTTTTGGCCGAACGCGAAGGCTTTGATCCCAAACGCATGACGCGCTTCGTGCATGGTACGACCGTCGGCATCAACACCATCATCCAGCGCAAGGGCGCGCCGCTTGCGCTGTTCACCAATGCCGGCTTCGAGGACGTCATCGAACTGGCGCGGCTTCGCATGCCGGACATGTATTCGCTGTTCTGCTCGCGGCCGGACCCGCTGATCTCGCGCGACATGGTTTTCGGCATTCCGGCCCGCATGCGTGCCGATGGCAGCGAATCCCGGGCGCCTGACATGGCGGCGGTGGAAAGCGCGGTGGCAGTGGCGAAAGCCAACGGGGCGCAAGGCATCATCGTCTCCTTCCTGCATGCCTGGCGCAATGCCGCTCAGGAAGCTTCAGTGAAGGCGACGATCGCGCGTCTTGCGCCCGACCTGTTCGTCTTCTCCTCGGCCGAGGTATGGCCGGTCATTCGCGAATACGAGCGCAGCTCGACCGCCATCCTCAACGGCTATGTCCATCCGCGCGTCTCGGGCTATCTGACGGCGCTGGAAGAGCGGCTGAAGGAGCACGGCGTGCCGGCCCGCCCGATGCTGACGAAGTCGAACGGCGGGCTGATGAACGCCGCCGAGGGCAAGCGCGCCTGCGTCAGCATGCTTTTGTCGGGAACGGCCTCCGGCGTCATCGGCGCCTCGTGGCTGGCGCGGCAGGCCGGCGAAGACAAGGTTCTTACCCTAGACATCGGCGGCACCTCGGCCGACTTCGCGCTTATCATTGGCGGTGAGGCGCAGTTCGGCACCGGCGAACTGATCGGCGAATTTCCGCTCTATATCCCTTCCGTGTCGGTAAGCTCGATCGGTGTCGGCGGTGGCTCGATCGCCAGTGTCGATGCGCAGGGTGTGCTGCGGGTCGGACCGGAATCGGCCGGTTCGACACCAGGACCGGCCTGCTACGGCCGTGGCGGCGAGAGGCCGACGGTGACGGACGCCATGGTGGTGTGCGGATGGCTCGGTCACAGCGAGATGGCCTATGGCCAGCTCCGCATCGATACCGGCCTGGCGCGTCGCGCGGTCGGCGAGCTTGCCACCCGGCTCGGCCGCCCGGTCGAGCAGACGGCGCAGGCGATCCTCGATATCGCGGTGTCGGAGATGTTCGTCGAGGTCGAGAAGCTCGCCTCGCGCGCCGGCGTCGACTTGCGCGACTTCACGCTGATGCCCTTCGGCGGCGGCGGGCCGATGCTAGGCGCCTTCCTTGCCCGCGAACTCGGGATAAAGCGTGTCATGGCGCCCCGCCGGCCCGGCGTGGTGTCGGCGCTGGGCGGGCTGGTGGCGGACCTGCGCGGCGACTTCATCCGCACCATCTTCAGCCCGCTGTCGGGCGTGGCGCTTGCTGGAATTCACGTGTCCTTCGAGGCCTTGGCGAGGGAGGGCCGCGACTGGCTTGCGGCGCAGGGGCACGATGCGGCGGCCGAGCTTAATCTCACCTGCGACATGCGCTATGTCGGGCAGAGTTATGAAATCGAGGTCGTCCTTCTGCCGGAATGGCTGGCGGACGGCAATGTGGCCGCCATCGAGCAGGCCTTCCATCTCACCCATGAGCGGCTCTACGATTTCCACGACCCCGAGGGCGAGATCGAACTTGTGAATGTCCGGCTATCGGCCATAGGCGCAGGACCGAAACTCTCCTTCCCGGAGATCGGCGAGGTCGATGCTCCAGCCATTCCGGCGCGCCGGCTTCCGGTCTACACGGGCACGAGCGTCGAGATCGTCGACCTCCACGACCGGCAAGCTCTCGTGCCGGGCAGCACGTTCCACGGGCCTGCCGTGGTCGTTCAGGAAGACACCACCTTCGCCATTCCCGCCGGAGCGCAGGCAAGGGTCGACCGCCATCTCAACCTTTTGCTGACCTTCCCGGAGTGACGCCATGTTTGACCGGACAAACCTGCAGGTTCTGGCGAACCACGCCCGCGCGGCCGCCGAGAACATGGCCCACACGCTGCACCGCACCGCGCATTCCGCCTTCGTCAAAGAGACGCAGGACTTTACCGTGATGCTGATGGACCGTTCAGGCGCGACCTTCGCCGTGCCGATGGAGCTCGGCGCCACGTGGTATCCGGGGCTGTCCTATCACCGCGCGATCGCCATGGTCGACGACTACCGGCCGGGAGACGTTGCCTTCACCAACGATCCCTATTCCGGCTACGTCGCCACGCACGCACCCGACACGCATTTGTGGAAGCCGGTCTTCGTCGACGACGAGATCGTCGCCTGGACCGGCGGGCATATCCACAACACCGACATGGGCGGGGCGGTGCCGGCTTCGCTCAGCCGGGCGCTGACCGAAATCCATCAGGAAGGTATTCGCTTTCCGCCGATGAAGCTGGTGAGGGAAGGCGTCTTCGACGAGACGATCCTGCGGATCATGAGCACGAATGTGCGCAAGCCCGACCTCAACATCGGCGACATCAAGGCGCTGGTCGGGGCGCTCAACACCGGCGAGCGCAAGATCCAGGCAATGGTGAGGAAGTTCGGCAAGGCCGGCTTCATCGAAGGCGTTGCAGCACTTCTCGACCAGGCGGAAGCGCAGGCGCGCGACGTGCTGCGCTCCATGCCCGACGGCACATGGGAATTCTGCGACTATGCCGACGAGGATTCCGTCGAGGCCAATCCGTGCCGGCTGAAGCTGACGCTGACGATCAAGGGCGACGCGGCGGTGCTCGACTTCACCGGCTCCGATCCGCAGCTCGGCTCCTCGCTCAACGTGCCTTCGGGCGGCGACCCGCGACACACCATGCTGCTGGTTGGCGTCTACTACGTGCTCTACACGCTCAACCCGAAGCTCCTGCTCAACACCGGCCTGACCCGGCCGTTCACCTGCATCGCACCCACGGGTTCGGTGCTGAACCCGGTACACCCCGCCGCCGTCGGCATGCGCTCGCTCACCTGTGCCCGGCTGCGGTCGGTCATCTTCGGCGCCTTCTCGCAGGTAGTGCCGGAGCGCCTGCCAGCAGCTCCGGCCGGCAACAACTGTATCGTCAATGTCATGACCACGGACGAGCGGACCTACCGGACCGTCATCACGGCGGTGAACCCGGTGGTCGGCGGCGGAGGGGCGATGCCGCATCGCGACGGAACCAACGGATCGGGCGCAGATGCCGCCTATCTCAAGAACACGCCGATCGAGATCACCGAGACCGAGACCCCGGTCGAATTCGTGAAATACGGGCTCGCCAGGGACAGCGGCGGGGCGGGGCGTTGGCGCGGCGGCCTGGCGACCGAAATGGCCTTCCGTGTCTTTGCCCCCGATTCCAGGATCACGGCGCGCAACCGCGACCGCAGCTTCTTTCGTCCCTGGGGCGTGCTGGGCGGCAAGGCGGCCGGCCTGTCGGACATGGTCGTCAATCCGGCGACCGAGCACGAGCGGCGGCTGGGCAACATCGACACCACTGTGCTGCAGCCCGGCGATGTGCTCGAGATCCGCTCCGCCGGAGGTGGCGGGCGCGGCGATCCGCATCAACGCGAACCCTGGCGGGTCGCGCAGGATGTGCGGCGTGGCTATGTCTCGCTGGCGGCGGCTGAACGCGACTATGGCGTCGTCATCCGCGGCGGCGACGTCGATGAGCAGGCAACGGGGCAACTGCGTGCGCGGCAGGAGTCGGCTGCCGGCCATTTCCATTTCGGTCCGGAGCGCGACGGCTACGAAGCGCAGTGGACCCCGGCCGCCTATGACCGGCTCACTGCCATACTGGGGGATTTGCCGATCCACTGGCGGTTCTTCACCAAGACGGAGATCTTCCGCCGCATGAAAGGGCGCTCGGGACCGGAGGGCGTCCAGGCGGCCTTCGATGCGGTCTGTGAACGCTTCCCCGAACTGCCTCGTCCTGGCACGGTGCGAGAGGCGGCGGAATGATTACCGCCGGCCGCATCGTCCGGCTGGCCGAGTTCGACCGGGCGCAGCTGCATTTCTTTCTCGACGGGCAGATGTGCAGTGCATTGGCGGGCGATACCGTGCTGACCGCCATGCTGGCATCGGGGCACGGCCTATGGAAGTCTGAGTTCGGACCCGAGTGGCGCGCCGGGTTCTGCCTGATGGGAGCCTGCCAGGATTGCTGGATATGGCAGGACGAGGGACCGCGCATCCGGGCGTGCTCGACCCAGATCACCGAAGGCATGCGGTTGCGCACAACGGAGCCGGAGGGCTGGCCGTGAGCGAGAGCTTGCCGCGGATCGTGATCGTCGGTGCCGGTCCCGCCGGCATAAGGGCCGCGGCCATGCTGGTCGAGGCCGGGCTCCACGCAGTGGTGATCGACGAAGGCCAGCGCGCGGGCGGGCAGATCTATCGCCGCCCGCCTGCCGGGTTCACCCGCACCGCCAAGCAACTCTACGGATCGGAGGCGGCGAAAGCGGGCGCATTGCATGCCCTCTTCGACCGGCTGGTCGAAGAGGGGCGCCTTACCCATTGCGCGGGCAGCTCGGTCATCGCCGTGCAGGAGGGGCGGCTGCACGTGTTGGGGGAGGGCGGCGTGCAGCTAGTCAGCTATGATCGCCTGATCCTTGCGACCGGCGCATCCGACCGTGTCGCTCCGGTCTCGGGCTGGCAGAGTGCCGGCGTCTACAGCCTTGGCGCGGCGCAGATCGCGCTCAAGGCGCAGGGCGTGGCGCTGGGGCAGCGGATCGTGCTGATCGGATCGGGGCCTTTGCTGACGCTGGTCGGCGCCCAGCTCGTCAAGGCTGGAGCTGATGTGGCGGCGGTGTTGGATACCTCCACCTGGCAACAGCAGATGCGGGGGCTCTGGGACCTTGCCGCCCGGCCGTTGGGCGCGCTGCGCGGTCTGGCCCTGCGGGCGAGGCTCGTCGGCCGGTACCATGCGGGCGTGACGCTTGAAGCGATCGAGGCCGACGGGAAGAGGATGTCAACGATGCGCTGGCGCGACGCCGGCGGAAGGCAGCACCTCACGCCGTGCGACACAATAGGCATGGGCTGGCACCTGCGGGCGGAGACCCATCTGGCCGACCTGGCGGGATGCGCCTTCATTTATGACGAGCAGTGGCAGCAATGGCTGCCGAAGACCGACAAGATGGGGCGCGCCGGCAACGGAGTCTATCTTGCGGGCGATGGGGTTCGTCTTCTGGGAGCGGACGGCGCGGAGATCGGGGGGCGTCTTGCCGCGGTGGCGTGCCTTGCCGATCTCGGATTGCCGACGCCCTCCGTCAGTGCCGATCTGCGCAAGCTCGCGCGGCTCGAACGCTTTGCCCGCGGTCTGGCTAGCGCCTTTCCCTGGCCGGCGGCGATGGCGCGGGCGCTCCCCGACGATGCGGTCGTCTGCCGCTGCGAGAACGTGACTGCCGGAGACGTACGTCAGAGTGTTGATTTCGGCGGCGGCGAGGCCAACAGGGTGAAATCGCTGTCGCGCGTCGGCATGGGGCGATGCCAGGGGCGCTATTGTCAGCTGGCCGCCGTCGAACTTATAGCCGCGCAGACCGGCTGCACGCCTGGCGCTGTCGGCCGGTTCCGCGGGCAAGCGCCTGTCCGCCCGGCGCCTATCAGCGCTTTTCTCCAGCAAGATTGATGGCGTTCCGGAGACCATGTCTAGATGTCGGAATGTATCGCGCCTCAGAAGTCGGCAACCTTCCCCCAGGACGAAGTGTCGAAGCGCCTGGGATCATAGGATTGCGGATCGACGATCGGTTGCGAGCCAGTCATCAGATCGGCGACGAGGTGCCCGGCGCCGGGCCCGATGCCGAAGCCGTGTCCCGAGAACCCGGCAGCCAGGAAGAAACCCGGAACGGTATTGATCTCGCCGATGGCAGGCACGCCATCCGGCGTGCTGTCGATGTAGCCGGCCCAGGCCGCGCTGATCCTGGTCTGGCGCAGTGCCGGCAGCAATTCGAGCGCCCGCGCGTGGGTCAGGCTGATGGTCGCCTGGTTCGGAACCGGATCGAGGATGCGCATCCGCTCCATCGGTGTCGGCTGGTCGAGCCGCCAGTGCCGGAGCGTTTCGTGGCCCGAGCGCACGCCCTGCAGCCCGCCGGGCGCAAGGCTGCGCCACCGCTTCAGGAACATGGGCAGGAACTGCGAGGAGAAGCGCAACTGCTGCGGTGTCACGTCCACGCGCCCGCGTCCGCTTATAGCGAGCGTGTAGCCGCCGTCGCCGCGCCGCGTGACCGAGACCCCTGCCGTATGCAGCGCGTCCGGCAGACCCTCGGCGCCGGGCGAAACGGACAGGATTGAGGAGCGGATCGACGCTTGCGGAAAACGGAAACCGAACTGCCGGCAAAAGGAGGAGGCCCAGGCGCCGCCGGCCAGCACCGCCACCTTGGTCCGGATCGTTCCGCTTTCTGTGACTACACCGCTCAGGCGTCCGCCTTCGGTCTCGATACCGCGCGCGGCGCAATTCTGGTGCACGGAGCCGCCAAGCTTGAGGATGGCGCGGGCGACCGCGGGTGCTGCCCGCGACGGATCGGCGGTGCCGTCGGTCGGCGAGAAGACGCCGCCCTTCCATGTCCGGCCCGTGGCGCGGCCCCGCTCGCTGGCCTCGGCGCCGTCGAGCATATGCGTGGTGACGCCGGCCGTCCTGGCGAAGTCACGCCAACGCACCCAGCCAGCCAGTTCCGCCTCGTCATTGCTGAGATAGAGCAGGCCGCAGCGGCGAAAGCCGGTGTCTTCGCCAGTCTCTGCCGCAAAGCTGCCCCACAGGTCGATGCTCTTCGTTGCCATCGGCAACTCGCGCGCGTCGCGGTTCTGCTGGCGGCACCACCCCCAGTTCCTGGAGGACTGCTCGGCGCCGATGCGGCCCTTTTCGACAAGCGCGACCTTCAGGCCGCGCCTGGCCAGATAGTAGGCCGCGAAGATGCCGACGATACCGCCGCCGATCACCACCGCGTCCGCAGTCTGCGGCAGTTCGCCGGATGTCTCGATTTTCTGTAGGGGTGCGCGCATGGTCTCTCTGCCTTGAAGCGCCAATTTAACGCGTTGCGCAGGCAGCCGCTGCCGCAGTTGCGGCCGAAGCAGAATTTTATTCCGGCAGCCTGGTCAAAATCGGGAGCCGCTGCGTTTCAAAGCGCTGTCCGCTTGGATGGACAGGCCAACGGGCTGTGGTAGTGTCAATGTCTATGAGCAAGGCAGCATTTTGTGCTGCGGCGTGTTCTGCGGAGACGACCGTGAAACTGGATCGGATCGATATCAAGATTCTGTACGAGTTGCAGAAGAACGGCCGCATCACCAACGTGGAACTGGCTGATCTGGTGCACCTGTCGCCAAGCCCGTGCCTGATGCGGGTCAAGAGACTGCAATCGGAGGGCTACATCGAGGGCTATTCCGCGCAGATCAATATCGGCAAGCTCGGCCAGACGCTGACCGTGTTCACAGAAATCACCTTGAAGAACCATCGCCAGGTGGACTTCGCCCGCTTTCTCGCCGTCGTGGAGAAAATCGACCAGGTCATCGAATGCCACCTCGTGTCGGGTGGCTACGACTATCTGATGAAGTTCGTGACCGCCGGCATCGCCGAGTACCAGACGATCATGGAACGGCTGACCGACATGGATATCGGCATCGACAAGTATTTCAGCTTCGTCGTGCTGAAGTCGCCCATCGTCAAGGCGCACATGCCGCTGCCCAGCCTGTTTCCGAGGTAGTCGGCAATTGCCGCGCTGCGCGCTGCGCCTGTAGCCGCTACCAGGTGTCCGGCCGCAAGATCGGGTGCAGTGCTTCCAATTCGGCTTGCATCTCGGCGATCATCCAGGCGCGGATATCGGAGACGACAGGCCGTACCGGCCTCGAGCGCGGAGCAATCAGCTGATGGATCCGGCCTGTCTTGATCTGCCTGTCCGAGGCCGGGACAAGGGTTCCCTGAAGCAATGCCCTTGAAACGTTGCTGAGCCAGCCGAGCGCCACGCCTTCCCCGTTCATCGCGGCTTGAAGCACGACGGCGTAGTCCGAGAATTCGAGCCACTTTGCCCTGCTGGTCTTGCGGTCCGCCACACTGCCCCAGGCGTCCAGCCATTGCTCCTTGGCGTCGGTCAGGTGAAGCAGGGCATGACCTTCCCCGGTTCCGGCATGGATCAACCGACCGTGGGCCGACAAATAGGATGGGCTGCAAACCGGAACGATGATCTCAGGCGAGAATGCCCAGTGGTGATAGTGGGTGTCGTCATCGGCCAGGATTCTCGTGGCAAGGTCGACATTCTCGGCGGGTCCTCGCAGGACGCCTGCGATCAGTTCGAATCTCAGGTCGACGTCGGGAAACCTGGTGTTGAATGCCCCTAACCTCGGAACGAACCAATAGGTTGCCAGAGAGCTCGAAAGGGAAAGGGTCACCACCGGCTTTGCAGCGCTGTTCTGCTTGATTCTCCGGATCATCTCCGCGATGCCGTCAAATCCCTCCCGCACGGCCGAATAGAGGGCGCGTCCGTCCGGGGTTGGGGTCAACCCCGTTGGGTCTCGTGTGAAAAGAGGAACGCCAAAATCGGCCTCGAGCTGGGCAATGCTGCGGCTGATCGATGGTTGCGTGACGTTGAACTCGCGCGCCGCGGCTGTGAAGCTACCCGACCGGACAGCCGCTTCGAAGACAAGCAGTCCGCGCGCGGAGGGAACGAGTTTAGCAAAACCAGCCATACGCCCAGCGTATAGACACCCCAACAATTTACAAGCTTTCTATGGTCCCGGAAATGGCGAACTATAACCCTCATGAATGGGGCGGAGCGGGACGTGAAGATAGCGGGATCTCAAGCGGGCAGCACATCCAGCGATCCTCTGCTGCAGCCGTTTCGGCTCAAGGGTCTGACGCTGCGCAACCGTGTCGTCAGCACCAGTCATGCTTCGATGTTGGACGATGGCGGCCTGCCGCTCGAGCGCTACCAGCGCTACCATGAGGAGAAAGCGCGCGGCGGCCTGGCGATGACCATGGTGGGCGGCTCGGCGATGACGTCGCCCGACTCGAGTTGGGGCGGCGGTCAGCTGGACCTTTCGACCGATCGCATCGTGCCTCATCTCCAGTCGCTGTCGCAGCGGGTGCATCGCCACGGCGCTGCCGTCATGTGCCAGGTCTCGCACCTTGGCCGGCGCGCCACTGCCTATGCCGGGAACTGGCTGCCGCCGGTGGCGCCGTCACGCATTCGCGAGACGCGAAACCGGAATTTTCCCAAGGAGATGGACGCCGCGGACATCGACAGGATCATCAAGGACTATGCCAGTGCCGCCAGGCGCTGCGTGGACGGCGGTCTTGATGGCGTCGAAACCGTCACAGGCGGGCATCTGATTGGTCAATTTCTCTCGCTCCGAACCAACAGACGCACGGATGGCTTCGGCGGCTCGCTGGAAAACCGCGCGCGCTTCGGCCTGATGGTTCACGAGGCGATCCGCCGCGCGGTGGGCGGCGATTTCGCTGTCGGCATCCGGTTCGTGATCGACGAGGCCGTCGAGGACGGGTCGGATTTCGAGGAATGCCTTGCCTTCGCCAGGCTGTTCGAGCGGGAAGGTCATATCGACTTCTTCAATTGCATCTTTGGCCGCATGGATACCGACCTGTCGCTGGCTGAGCAGAACATGCCCGGCATGTTCAGCCAGAGCGCGCCGTTCTTGCCGCTGGTCGGACAGTTCAAACAGGAAACCAGGCTGCCCGTGATCCACGCCGCGGGCATTCGGGACATAGCGACGGCGCGGCATGCGATCCGCGAGAACCTTGTCGACCTGATCGGCATGACCCGGGCGCATATTGCCGACCCGCACATCATCAACAAGGTGATGCGCGGCGAAGAAGAACGCATTCGTCCGTGTGTCGGAGCATCCTACTGCCTGTACAAGAAGGTGCAGTGCATTCACAACCCGGCCAGCGGCCATGAAACGATCATCAGCCATACCATCGTGCGGGCTGAGACGCCGAAACGTGTGGTCGTGGTCGGCGGTGGTCCGGGCGGGATGGAAGCGGCAAGGGTCGCCGCCGAGCGCGGCCACAGAGTGAGCTTGCTCGAAGCCGGGGCGCGACTTGGTGGACAGGTGCTCGTCGCGGCATCGGCGTCCGACCGCAAGGATCTCATCGGCATAGTCGACTGGCGCGTCGACGAACTCGCTCGCCTGGGCGTGGAAGTCCGTATCAACACCTATGCGGACGCAGAGATCGTCCTCGCCGAGCAACCGGACGCGGTCATCGTCGCCACCGGCGGCGTTCCCGATATGGAAAGGCTGGAGGGCGCCGAACATTGCGACAGCGTCTGGGACGTCCTGACCGGGGTCGTGCCGGCGAAGGACGACGTGCTGATCTACGACGAGACCGGACGCCAGGCCGCAATTTCCTGCGCCCTGCATCTTGCCCGTCCCGGGCGCGTGGTCAGCCTGGCTATAGCGGACGACACGCTGGCGATCGAGACGCCCTATCCGGACCGGGTGAGTTTCCGCAAACGCGCTGCGGAACGCGGCATCCGCGTCGTCAGCGATGTGCGCTTGGTCAAGGCAGCGCGCCAGGGCAACGGCATCGCCGCCACGTTCCGGCATGAGCTCACCGGTGCGGAAACGGAAATGATGGCGGCCCAACTCATTGTCGAGCGCGGCACGGTCCCCATGGAGGATACCTACCAGGAATTGCGGGCGCGCTCAGCCAACAACGGCGTCACCGACATAGCACTGATGACGGGAACGGAAACGAAGCGGGACAATGGTCCCCAAGCTGCCGGATCGTTCGTCTTGCACCGCATTGGAGACGCAGTTGCCAGCCGGGACATCTACTCGTCGATCTATGAGGCCTACCGGCTCTGCTCGCAATTGTAGACAGGGTGAAAGCCGACTGCGGCAGGCTGATTTGCCCTGACAGGAAGCACGCTAGCCCATGAAACTCGATCGGATCGACATCAAGATTCTGTACGAGCTGCAGAAGAACGGCCGCATCACAAATGTGGAGCTGGCGGAACGGGTCAATCTCTCCCCCAGCCCATGCCTGATGCGGGTCAAGAAGCTGCATGCCGAAGGCTATATCGTGCGTTATTCGGCGCAGATCGACATCGCAAAGCTGGGGCGGACGCTCACCGTCTTCACCGAAATTACGCTCAAGAACCATCGTCAGATCGACTTCGCGCGTTTCCTTGCCGCCGTCGACAAGGTTGATGCGGCCGTCGAATGCCACCGAGTTTCCGCCCGTTACGACTATTTGATGAAATTCGTCGCCGCCGGCATCGGCGAGTACCAGGAGATCATGGAGCGGCTGAGCGACATGGATATCGGCATCGACAAGTATTTCAGCTTCGTGGTGCTGAAATCTCCCATCCTCAAGGCGCACATGCCGCTGCCCAGCCTGTTTCCGATGTAGTCAGAGCAATTCCAGGAAAAGTGTGAAGCGGATTTCCCCGGGAAAAGCGCGTAGCGCTTTCCCTAGGGAATTGCTTTAAAAACAAATAGATAGGCGGTTAGCTGTTTCCATGAAACGGCTAACCGCCCTATCGATGGCCATACTGGCTGACGAGCTCAGGATCGCGGACGAGGCCATCGAGCCATGTCGGATCGAGCTTCGGCACGGAGGAGAACAGAAGCTTGGAATAGGGGTGGGTGGGCGCCTGCAGTCTGTCGGGCGTGATCTGCTCCACCCGCTGCCCATTATACATGACCATGATTTCGTCGCAGATCGCTTCGACGACGGAGAGGTCGTGGCTGATGAAAATGTAGGAAAGGCCCAACTCGCGCTGTAGCTCCTTGAGCAGTTCGATCACCGCGGCCGCCACCACCGTGTCGAGTGCCGAGGTGATTTCGTCGCAGATGATGAGCTTGGGTCCGGCCGCCAGGGCGCGCGCGAAGTTCACGCGCTGCTTCTGGCCGCCAGAAAGCTCCGACGGGCGACGGTAGCGCAGTGTCCTCGGCAGGCGAACCATGTCGAGCAGTTCGTCGACGCGCTTCGAGCGCGCCTGTCTGTCGAGCCCGTGATAGAAGGCTAGCGGCCGGGAGATGATGTCCTCCACCGGCTTGGCCGGATTGAGCGCGGTATCGGCATATTGGAACACGATCTGCATCTCGCGCAGCTGGTCCTGGCTGCGTTTCCCTGCGGCGCGCTGCAATTCCTTGCCGTCGAATATGATGTCGCCGGCCGCCGCCGGATGGATGCCGGCGATGACGCGCGCCAGCGTCGATTTTCCGCAGCCGGATTCGCCGATGACGCCGAGATTGCGCCCCTTCTCGACGACCAGGCTGACGGAATTGACAGCGCGGACAAGCGGCAGTCCGTCACCCCGCACCGCGCCATAGCCGGCGGTCACATTGTCGATACGCAGCAGCTCTTTCGTCCCGGCATCCGCGTCCGCATGTGCTTGCCGCGGTTTCGGCTCGAAGGCGGCCAGCAGTTCGCGCGTATAGGGGTGCTGGGCAGCCGAAAGAATCTGAGCCGTGGTGCCGGTCTCCTGCACTTCGCCGCCCTTCAGCACCACGATGCGATCGGCGATCTGGGCGACGACCGCGAGATCATGGGAAACGTAAACACCCGCTATCCCGCCAGCCCGCATGACCGATTTGAATGCCTTCAGCACGTCGATCTGCGTCGTCACGTCGAGTGCCGTCGTCGGTTCGTCGAAGATCATCAGCTTGGGATCGCCGATGAGCGCCATGGCCGCCGACAGCCGCTGCAATTGCCCGCCCGAAACCTGGTGCGGATAACGCGCGCCGATCCCTTCCGGATCCGGCAGCGACAAGGCCCGGAACAGCTCGACCGCTCGCTTTCGCGCTTGCTCGGGCGGCATCAGCCCGTGGATGCGCGTCACCTCGATCACCTGCTCCATGATGGTGGACGAGGGGTTGAAGGAGGCGGCGGCACTTTGCGGAACATAGGCAATGTCGGTGCCGCGCAACCTTGCGCGTTGCTTTTCGGAAAGTGCCGCCATGTTCTTGCCGTTGACATTGATCTCGCCGCCGGTGATCCGGCAGCCAGGACGCGCATAGCCCATCAGCGAGAGCGCGATCGTCGTCTTGCCGGAACCGCTTTCGCCGATCAGGGCGACGATCTCGCCATCGGCGATGTCGAGGCTGACGCCCTTGATGATCTCGACGACGCGACCGGCGTCGGTCGTCGCCTCGATCCTCAGGTTCCTGACCTCGACGAGATTGCTCATGCGTCCCTGTCCCTGATCTTCTGCGGCAGGTTGTCGATCAGCAGGTTGACGCTGATGGTGAGGCTGGCGATCGCCAGCGACGGAATGATGACGGCGGGCGCCGCGAAGGGCAGGCCGCCAATGTTCTCGCGCACCAGCGCGCCCCAGTCGGCGAGGGGCGGCTGCAGGCCGAGCCCGAGGAAGGACAGGCCGGAGAGCAAGAGCACGATGAAGACGAAGCGCAGGCCGAAGTCGGCCAGCACCGGGCGCATGATATTGGGCAGTATTTCGGATCCGATGAGATAGGCGGTGCTTTCGCCGCGGACCCGAGCGACGGTCATGAAGTCCATGCTGTTGATGTTGACGGCGAGCGCCCGCGCGAAACGGTAGGCGCCGGGGATATAGATGACGGCGAGCGTCAGGATCAGCGCCGGGATCGACGAGCCGACCGCGGCGACGACCACAAGGCCGAACAGCTTGCTGGGGATGGAGTTCATCGCATCGAGGAAGCGGCTGAGGCAGCTGTCGAGCCAGCCGCCGGTGACGGCCGCGATCATCCCCAGCACGACGCCCGAGACGCAGGCGATGACGACGGCGGCGAGCGATATGCCGACGGTGTAGCGCGCGCCCATCAGCACCCGCGAGAGCATGTCGCGCCCCAGATAGTCCGAGCCGAGCCATAGGCCTTGACGCATCGGGCCGAAATAATCGTCGTCGACGATGTCGCCGATCGAATGGGGAATGATATAGGGCGCGAAGATGGCGATCAGCGTCCACGCCAGGATGACCAGCGCGGCCACGACGCCCACGAGATTGTAGCTGTGACCCAGGAAGGACCGTCGGGAAGTTGCCACGCGCGCCATCGTCACCTGAGCCTCGGGTTGGACATGATGGCGATGATGTCGGCGATCGTGATGAGCAAGAGATAGCCGAGGCAGAAGATCATTGCGCAGCTCTGGATCAGCGGCAGGTCGCGGGTCGCGACCGCATCGACCATCAGCTTGGCGATGCCGGGATAGTTGAAGATCGTCTCCACGATGATCACGCCGCCGACCAGGTAGGACAGCGACAGCGCAACCGCGTTGACGATCGGCCCGAGCGCATTGGGAAGCGCGTGCTTGAGCACCATGCGGCCGCGTGAGGCGCCTTTGAGAAGCGCCATCTCGACATAGGGCGTGGAAAGCGTTTCGATCACCGCGGCGCGTGTCATGCGGATCATCTGGGCGGAGATGACGAAGGTGAGTGTGATCACCGGCATCGCATAGATGCGCACGAGGTCGGTCAGCGTATGCGCCTCATTGACCGAGGACAGCGCCGGCAGCCATTTGAGATAGACAGCGAAAAGCAGGACCGCCAGCGTCGCGACCATGAACTCCGGCACCGAGATGACGCCGATCGCAAGAATGGTGACGGTGCGGTCGTAGAAGGAGCCGCGCAGCATCGCGGCGGTGATGCCCAGCGTCAGCGCCAGCGGCACCGAAAGCAGCGTGGTGATGCCGGCGAGCTCCATGGTGTTGACGAAGCGCCCGCCGATCAGCGCCGCGACCGGCATCTCATTGGCATAGGAGGTGCCGAGGTCGCCGTGGAGCAGGCCGAGAAGCCAGCGCAGGAAGCGCAGGATTGCCGGATCGTTGAGATGCATGGCCTCGCGCAAGCCGGCAACGGCTTCAGGCGTAGCCGCCTGGCCGAGCAGGATCGACGCGGTGTCGCCGGGCAGCATGCTGGTGGCGAAAAACACGGCGAACAGGACGATCAGAAGTGTAACGACCGCGATCGCCAGCCGCTTCAACACGAGGTTTAAAACCCCAGACGTCATGGAAGCGCTCCTGCGGTTGCGTTCGGCCAAGCCATGTTGCGCAATTGTACCGGGGACCGGCTATCCGGCCCCCGGCAGGCGCCTCTCAGGCTTCGAGCCAGAGATATTCCGCCATTGCGTAGCCCATCATGCCACCGAGCGGGTTCGCCTCCAAACCCTTCACCTTGCTGGAGAGGGCATCCACGTTGGAAATGTAGGCCGGGATGATGGTGCCGGCCTCCTCGGAGATCATGGTCTGCATCTGGCCATAGATTTCCTTGCGCTTGGCCTGGTCGAGCGAGCCGCGCGCCTCGATCATCAGCTTGTCGAACTTCTCCGACTTGTACTGGCTTTCGTTCCAGGGCGCGTTGGAGGCGTAGAGCAGCGAGAACAGGATGTCCGGCGTCGGGCGTGGATTGATGTTGCCGAAATGGATCGGCGCCTTGAGCCAGTAATTGTCCCAATAGCCGTCGGACGGGACGCGCTGGACGTCGAGCTTCATGCCGATGTCGGCTCCGGCGGCCTGGATGATCACCGCCATGTCGATCGACGAGGTCGCGGCATCGGAGGCGATCACCGGGATGGACTGGCCGAGCAAGCCCGACTTCTGGAAGTGGAACTTGGCCTTGTCGGGGTCGAAGGCCTTCGGCTTGAGGTCGGCATTGTGGAAGATGTTCGCCGGCGAGACGGGCTGGTCGTTGCCGACTTCGCCAAGGCCGCGCAATGCCGATTTGACGATCTGCTCGCGGTTGACGAGGTATTTCATGCCGGCCACGAAGTCGGCCTTGTTGCCCGGATCCATGTCGAGCCGGATGTTGAGGTCGGTGTAGTTGCCCGAGGTCGTCTTCGACAATTCGAAGCCCTGCTGGCCGCCGATGAGCTTCATCGCGCGCGGATTGATCGAGGCGGCGAAGTTGATGTCACCGGAAAGCAGGGCGTTGACGCGGGCGCTGTCGTCGCTGATGGCGATGAATTCGAACGAGTCGAGATAGGGCTGGCCCGATTTCCAGTAGTTCTTGTTCTTGGTGACGACCGACCGCACGCCCGGTTCGAACGTCTGCAGCACGAAGGCACCGGTGCCGTTGCCCTTGGAGAAGTCGGTGGTGCCATCGGCGACGATCATGAAGTGATGCAGCGCCAGGATGGTCGGGAGGTCGGCATTCGGATCGGCGAGCGTGATTTCGACCGTGGACTTGTCGACGGCCTTGAAGCCGGTCATCTGGGCCGCGATCTTGGCGACTTTGGAACCGACCGCCGGATCGAGATGGCGCTTCATCGAGAAGACGACGTCGTCGGCGGTGAGGGCCTTGCCGTCGTGGAAGGTGACGCCCTTGCGCAGCTTTACGGTCCAGGTCTTGGCGTCCTTGCTGTCGAAGCTTTCGGCCAGCTCCATCTGCGTGACGCCATCCTTGTCGAGGAAAGTCAGGCGGTTGTAGAGCGAGCAGCAGCGGACATAGTCGGTCGACAGCGACGCCTTTGCCGGATCGAGCGTGTCGGCGGTCGAGGACGACCAGCCGGCGGCCTTGAAGCTCCCGCCGGAAACCGGCGTGGCGGCGACGGCATTGGTGGCGCGGCCAAGCACCATGCTGCCCGCGGCAATCGCGGCGCCGCCGGCCAACAGCATCTTGAGGAGTTCACGGCGGCTCGCGCCCCGCCGAATGGCATTTTCGACCATGGCATCGTCTGCGCTGGTCCAGTTCGTGATCTTGTCGGTCATATCATTCCCCTTTCGTTTGTTTTCCGGGTTGCTCGTCTTCCTGCGGCTTTCCGGGCTTGGGCTCAGGTTCGTTGCTTCAGGCTTTCCCGCACGGCGGCGGCAAGGGCCGCCATTGACGTGAAGTGGTAGTCCGGCGTGGTGAAACGCTCGGGCTCGATCGTGCCGCCATAGCCCTTCTGGGCGTGCCGGCGCTCGATCCAGCAATTGGTCATGCCAAGCGCCCGGGATATGCCGATGTCGTGGTACTGGCTTTGCGCCACGTGCAGGATGTCGTCCTTGCTGTCGCCCCGGGAAGCCACGAAATCGAAGACCTTCTGGAAGAAGGCCGGGTCCGGTTTCTCCGTGCCTGTATCGTCGGCTGTAAATGTGGCGAAGAAGGGTGATCCGAGTTGCTTCTCGAAATGATCGAGCGCCCAGCGCCGGGCATTGGTCATGGCAATCAGCCTGTGCGACTTCGCAAGGTCCGCCAATGCCGCCGCGCTGTCGGGGAAGCCTTGCCAGAGGCTGGCGGAATCCCGCAGGCGGACGCCGTATCTCTCCTCGGGCGGCAGGCCGAGCCGCGGCGCGATGACTGTGTAGACACGCACGAGATCGTCGGGAAACAGGCTTGCATCGGGCATGTAGCGGGCCTGCCGGTAAAGGCTCAGCGCTTCCTCGCCATCGAGCGAAACGCCGGCCTCGGCGGCAATCCCGGCCAGGCAAGTCGTGATGCCGCCTTCGAAGTCGATCAGCGTGCCGACGACATCGAAGGTCATGTATTTGAATTCGCTAAAGCCCCTGGCCAAGACTGGGTCTCCTCTGCGCGCGGCCGAATTGCATGTGTTGAACAGAACAAAATTCCGTGCTGTCCGGGGCGTAGGCCTTTTTCGAAGGCCCGGATATCCGGGCTTTCTGGCCTTGTCGTATCAACAGTCTGGCACTTCCCCCGCGCTGGATTCGCCGAAAAGGCGTGAGGGGGCGGCACAAAATTGCGAAATCGTCTGCCCCGGCGATATTTCGAGACACGACATATTTCGCCGCCGTCATGCCAGAGCCTGGCGGACATCGGGATCGGCCAGCGTCTGGTCGAGCGTCCGGCGCGTGCGTTCGATGATCGCGTCGATGTCGCTGTCGGTGCAGCAGAGCGGCGGTGCGTAGCCGATAACCCCGGTGGCAAAGGCACGGATGATCAGGCCATTGTCCCACGCCCTGTCGAAGACGCGCCGCGCCGGCATGGCCGACGCCGGAAGCGGCGCCTTCTTCTGTTTGTCGACCACCAGTTCGACGGCGGCAAGCATGCCGCGGCCGCGCACGTCGCCGACGAGCGGGTGGTCCCTCAGGCCCTCCAGGCCAGCCATCAGGCGGGCGCCGGCCTTGATGCCGTTCTCGAGAAGGCCGTCTTCGTAGAGCTTCAAAACTTCGAGCGCGACGGCGGCGCTGACGGGATGGGCGGAATAGGTGTAGCCGTGGCCGACGGCCGAGGCGCCTGCGCCATCGGCGATGACGTCGTAGACATGATCGGCCATGAACACGGCGCCCATGGGAACATAGCCCGAGGTCAGCCCCTTCGCGGTCGTCATGAAATCGGGAACGATGTCCTCATCGGTGCAGGCGAACAAAGGGCCCGTGCGGCCGAAGCCGGTGATGACCTCGTCGGCGATGAACAGGATGCCGTGCTCCCGGCAGAGCTCGCGCATAGCCTTGATCCAGCCTTTCGGTGGCACGATGACGCCGCCCGAGCCCTGGATCGGCTCGGCATAGAAGGCAGCGACCCGCTCCGGTCCGATCTCCTCGATCTTGGCCTTCAGCGCGGCGCGCGATGCGGCGATGATCGCGTTGCCGTCCTCGCCCACCGGGTTGCGATAGGGATAGGGGGAGGGGATCTTGTGCTGCCATTCGAAGGGAATGCCAAAGCCTGCGTGAAAGGCGGGCAGGGCGGTCAGGCCCGCGCCGACCACCGACGACCCGTGATAGCCCTGCTCGATGGAAATGAACTGGTCGCGCTTTGGCTCGCCCCTGGCATTCCAGTAATAGCGGACGAAACGGATCGTGCTGTCGACCGCGTCCGACCCGCCAAGCGTGAAGAAGACATGATTGAGATCTCCGGGCGCGCGCTCAGCCAGTTCCGAGGCGAGGCGGATGGCCGGCTCAGAGCCGAGGTCGAAATAGGCGGTGGCGTAGGGAAGCTCGCGCATCTGCCGGGCCGCCGCCTCGACGATGCTGTCATGGCCGTAGCCGGCGTTGACGCACCACAACCCCGCGAAGCCGTCAAGAAGTTGCCGGCCGGACGCATCGGTCACGGTCGCCCCCTTCGCCGATTTCAAGACGCGCACGCCTTGCGCCTCATGACCACGGTATGAAGAGACCGGGTGGATGAGATGGGCGCGATCGAGTTCGATCAGGGAATTGGCGAGCATTGTTGTCCTCCGGACTAGCCCAGCGCCTGGTTGGCGAGGGCGTAAACTTTCGGTCTGGCCTGTTCCATGTTCGTCTTGGGTGGACGGTCCATGGCCACGCCGCCGCCGACATGGGCGAGGCCGATTTCCTCGAGCCAGCCGGCGATGCCGGTCCCGCTGCCGGTATCGACGCGCAGGAAGGCTCCGGGACGCGGCGCGGCGAAGAAGCCGATCAGGGCCTTAGCCTCGTCGGTGCTTCCCGCGATGACCGGACCGATCACCTCGCCGCGTCCGAACGGGCGGATCGCGGCATAGGCCTCGATGGCGCCGTTACGGCGGATGACCGCGAATTGGCCGCGCTCCGCCAGCGCATCGATCAGAGCTTCACGGTCGGCGCCGTAGGCATCGCGGTCCAGCGCCTTGATCTCCGCGAGGTCGGCGGTGCCCGCGGCTTCCACGCCGCCGGGCGCACCAAGCTCGGCAACGCTGCCCTGATGTTGCCGGATCGTACCGGACGGCACGAAGCCGAGTTTTTCATAGAGCGGCATGCCGTCCGCTGTCGCGACGAGCCGCAGCGGACGGTCGCCGGCAAGTGCGAAGGCCTGATCCATCAGCCGGCGCCCAAGCCCCTTGCCCCGCACATTCCTGTCGACGATCACCATGTTGATCATGGCGCAATCCATGCCATAGGGCGTCACCAGGATGGTTCCGGTGACACGGCCCTGATCGTCGAGCGCGACCGCACCGTTCGAGAGCTGCAGCGCCATCTGCCAGTCCTGCGGCCGATGCGGCCAATTCTCCTGGCGAGAAAGCACCACCGCTCCCTCAATATGGTCCGGCCCGAAGGCCTGGAGTTCGATCTCGCCCTGCTGCATGAGGCATCCTTCCGTCTAGTGCCCAAGTCTCGGCCATCGGCGCGCCGCAGATCATCTGAAGGCATTGGCCTCGGCGGTATCTTTCGCCGTAGCGCAAGCGGTGCGCCGCATCTTGTGCTGGCATCGTCCGCGGCGGATGCGTTTCACGCCGATCGCGGCGCCGCGATCGGCACGCCAGATGCTACAGCGTGCCAAACCGGATGGCGGATACGGAACTTTCTGCTTTCGGGAGGGCGATTTCGGTCAGGTGGGTCGCCACCTGCCGTCCTATGATGAAATACATCCCAGCGCGGATGTGCTTCCACCGGAGATCGACGGACATGGCTTCCTTCAGGCCCAAATACATCACCTTCGACTGCTACGGCACGTTGACCTTTTTCCAGATGGCGGAAGCGGCGCGCGACCTCTACGGCAGCCGGCTCGACGAGCCGCGCATGCAGGAATTCATCAAGAACTTCGCGGCGTATCGGCTCGACGAGATCATGGGCGACTGGAAGCCCTATGCCGACGTCGTCCACAATGCGCTCGAGCGCACCTGCAAGCGTAACGGCGTCGCCTTCAGCGCCGACGATGCCCGAATGGTCTACGAGCGCGTCCCGACCTGGGGGCCGCACGCCGACGTTCCGGCCGGGCTGGCGAAGGTCGCCAAGGAAATTCCGCTGGTCATCCTGTCCAACGCCATGAACGCGCAGATCATGTCCAATGTTGAAAAGCTCGGCGCGCCGTTTCATGCCGTCTACACCGCCGAGCAGGCGCAGGCCTACAAGCCCCGCTTCAAGGCCTTCGAATACATGTTCGACAGGCTGGGCTGCGGCCCGGAAGATATTCTTCACTGCTCGTCTTCGTTCCGCTACGACCTGATGTCGGCACACGATCTCGGCATCAAGAACAAGGTCTGGGTCAATCGCGGCCATGAACCGGCCAACCCGTACTACGGCTATGTCGAGATATCAGACATTTCCGGTCTTCCAGGCGTCGTTGGGCTCTGAAACAGGCGGATTGCCGATGAAGTTCGTCTCCTACTGGCACGACACGGCCCCTGTCTTTTCCGGCGGGGCGCAAGGCCCGGTCGAGGGGCACTACGATGCCGCCATCATCGGCGGCGGCTTCACCGGTCTCGCCGCCGCACGCCAATTGGCGAAGGCCGGAGCCAAGGTGGCCGTGCTGGAGGCGGAACGTGTGGGTTGGGGCGCATCTGGACGTAATGGCGGACACCTAAACAATGGCCTCGCCCACGGCTATCTCTCCGCCAAGGCGGAGCTCGGCAAGGAACGCGCCATCGCGCTCTACCGGGCGCTCGACGACTCCGTCGACACCATCGAGGCGCTGGTCGCGGAGGAAGGCATCGACTGCAATTTCCGCCGCGCCGGCAAGCTGAAGCTCGCCTCCAAGCCGCAGCATTTTGATGCGATCGCCCGCAACTTCGAAGCCCTCCATGCCGAAGTGGATCCCGATACGGCGCTGCTGTCGGCGGCGGATCTCAAGTCCGAGATCGGCTCGCCATTCCACGGCGCGATGCTGTCGAAGAAGAGCGCCATGATGCATATGGGCCGCTATGTGGCGGGTCTCGCCACTTCAGCCGCCCGCTATGGAGCCGTGATCCACGAGAACGCGGCGGTTACCAACCACACGCAGGCCGGCGGCAGGCATGAGCTGACCACCTCGCGTGGCCGGATCAGCGCCGACAATGTGCTGGTGGCGACCGGCGCCTACACGACGCCTGACTTCGGCTACTTCCGCCGCAGGATCATCTCCGTCGGCAGCTTCATCATCGCCACGCGGCCGTTGAGTGACGCCGAGATCACTGCCACCATGCCGGGCAACCGAACCTGCGTGACCTCGATGAACATCGGCAACTACTTCCGGCTGTCGCCAGACAGGCGCCTGATCTTCGGCGGCCGCGCACGCTTTTCGGCGACATCCGACCAGCGCTCCGACGCCAGGAGCGGAGAGATATTGCAGGCAGGCCTCGCGGCCATCTTTCCGCAACTCGCCAAGGTCGAGATCGACTATTGCTGGGGCGGGCTGGTCGATATGACCAAGGATCGCTTCCCGCGCGCCGGTTACCATGACGGTGTCTGGTTCGCGATGGGCTATTCCGGCCACGGCGCGCAGCTCTCCACCCAACTCGGCATCATCCTCGCCGATGCCATGCTCGGCCGCGAAGATCGCAATCCGATGAAGGGGCTCGAATGGCCGTCCATTCCCGGATACTCCGGCAAACCCTGGTTCCTGCCGATGGTCGGCCTCTACTACAAGGCGCTCGACCGTATTCAGTGATCGCCGATCCGGCCCGATCGGGGCTTCAGCCCAGCCCGCCGATGTGGAAGCTCTTCATCTCTAGATACTCCTCGATGCCGGCCTGCGCGCCCTCGCGGCCGAGGCCGGACAGCTTGACGCCGCCGAAGGGGGCGACCTCAATCGAGACCGAGCCGGTGTTCAAGCCCACCATGCCGAACTCCAGCGCCTCACCGACGCGCCAGGCGCGTTTCAAATTCTCGGTGTAGAAGTAGGAGGCAAGCCCGTACGGCGTGCCATTGGCCAGCGCGATCGCTTCCTCTTCCGTCTCGAAACGGAAAAGTGGTGCGACCGGGCCGAAGGTTTCCTCTCCGGCAAGCTGCATCTCTTTCGTGGCGCCAGTCAGCACCAGCGGCGCGACATACTGAGGGCCGTCCGGCAGAGCCGGCTTCTCGGTGATGATCGCAGCACCCTTGGCGAGCGCGTCCTCGACGTGGCGGTTGATCTTCTCGACCGCTGCCATGTTGATCATCGGCCCGATGGCGACGCCGGGCTGCGTGCCCGGCCCCACCGTCATGGCGTTGACGCGTGCGCTAAGCTTGGCGGCGAAGGTTTCGTAGACACCGGCCTGGACGAGGATGCGGTTGGCGCAGACGCAGGTTTGGCCGCCATTGCGGAACTTAGAGACCAGCGCACCCTCGATCGCGAGATCGAGATCGGCGTCGTCGAAGACGATGAAGGGCGCGTTGCCGCCGAGTTCGAGGCTGAGCCGCTTCACGCTGTCGGCCGCCCCGCGCATCAGCAGCGAACCGACCCGCGTCGAGCCGGTGAAGGAGATTTTGCGGACGGCCTCGTTCGCCATGATCTCGTTGCCGATCTCCGTGGGCATGCCGGTGACGATGTTAATGACGCCGGCGGGGATGCCGGCGCGCTCGGCAAGCACGCCGAGCGCCAGCGCCGAATAGGGGGTGAACTCGGACGGCTTGATCACCACGGTGCAGCCGGCGGCCAATGCCGGCGCGACCTTGCGGGTGATCATCGCATTGGGGAAATTCCACGGCGTGATGATGCCGCACACGCCTACCGGTTCCTTCAGCACGATGATGCGGCGGTCGGAGGTGGGCGAGGGGATGGTGTGGCCATTGATGCGGCGCGCTTCCTCGGCGAACCATTTGACGAAGGATGCGCCGTAGCGGATCTCGCCTTTGGCCTCGTCCAGCGGCTTGCCCTGCTCGGTCGTCAGGATCAGCGCCAGATCATCCAGATGCGCCAACATCAGGCTGTGCCAGGCTTCCAGCAGGGCGGCGCGTTCGGCGTTGGTCTTCTTCTTCCAGCCCCCATAGGCGGAAGCCGCCGCCTCTATGGCCGCACGGGTCTCCGGACCGGCCATGTCGGGCACCGTGCCGATCGCCGCCTGGGTTGCCGGATCGATGACGTCGACCGTCCTGCCGGAGCCGGCAGCGACCCATTTGCCGCCGATCAGGCCGGCTTGGCGGAGGAGGCTTTTGTCTCTGAGGTTTTTCATCGAAAACGACCTTGCAATCAGGTGAGTGCCGCGACGACAGCGGCGGTGATGGCCTCCGTCCGGTCCTTGCCGGGAATGGTGCCTATGCCTCTGGCGGTTGCGGCCTCGACCGCCTGCATAACGCGGTCGGCCGCGGCCTTTTCGCCGAGATGATCGAGCATCATGGCGCCGGACCAGATGGCGGCGATCGGATTGGCGATGCCGAGATGGGCGATGTCGGGCGCGGAGCCGTGCACCGGCTCGAACATGGATGGCGCCGAGCGGCCGGGATTGATGTTGGCCGAGGCGGCGTAGCCGAGCCCGCCCTGAATCGCCGCGCCGATGTCGGTGAGGATGTCGCCGAACAGGTTGGAGGCGACGACCACGTCGAGGCTCTCCGGCGCCATGATCATGCGCGCGGCGAGCGCATCGACATGATAGCTGGTCACGGCGACGTCAGAGTACTCCGCGGCCAGCTTTCGCGTGATCTCGTCCCAGAACACCATCGAGTATTTCTGTGCGTTGGATTTGGTGACGGAGGCGAGCTTGCCGCGCCGTGTCCGCGCCTGCTCGAAGCCGAAACGCAAGATGCGCTCGACGCCGGCGCGGGTGAAGATCGAGGTCTCCACCGCGACCTCGTCCAGCGTGCCTTGATGCACGCGCCCGCCGGCGCCGGAATATTCGCCTTCGGTGTTTTCGCGGATGCACAATATGTCGAAATTTTCCGCCCGCAGCGGGCCGGTCACGCCCGGCAGCAGGCGGTGAGGCCGGATGTTGGCATATTGCACGAACGCCTTGCGGATCGGCAGCAGCAGCCCATGCAGCGAAACGGAATCCGGCACCTCCGCCGGCCAGCCGACGGCGCCGAGAAGGATGGCGTCAAAGCCGCGCAAGGTCTCGATGCCGTCTTCAGGCATCATGCGGCCTGTCTCCTTGTAGAATTTGCAGGACCACGGGAACTCGGTTCCGGTCAAGGCAAAGCCCGCGTGGCTGGCCGCGGTCTCGAGCACCGACCAGGCGGCGGTGGTCACATCGCGGCCGATGCCGTCACCGGGGATCAGGGCGATCGAATAGGACTTCATCGGCATCTCTCTAGAGGCTGATCAGGACACTCTTGGTCCTGCGGTTGGCGAGATAGGCCTCGCGGCCGAGATCCTTGCCGATGCCGGAGCGCTTGTAGCCGCCGGTTGGCAGGATATGGTCGCGCGAGCGGCTGTAGCGGTTGACCCAGACGGTGCCGGCTTCGAGCTTGCGTGCGAAGCGGATGGTACGGGACAGGTCGGCGGTGAACAGGCCGGAAGCCAGTCCGTAGGTTGGATGGCTGGACAGCGCCAGCGCCTCTTCCTCGGTCTCGAAGGTCTGGATGGTCAGGACCGGGCCGAAGATTTCCTCGACGATCGCCGGATTGGCCTGGTCGACATCTGCGATCAGCGTGGGCTGGTAGAAATAGCCGGGGCTGTCAATGACGCTGCCACCGGTCAGGCATTCGCCGCCGGCCGCGATCGCGGCCCGGACGATGCTGTCGACACGCGCCCGCTGCCGCTCCGAGATAACAGGCGAATACTGCGTCGCCTCGTCCCAGGTCGGGCCGGGCCGCACCACGTGCATCCTCTCCAGTATGGCAGCCGTGAGCCTGTCGGCTACGCTGTTCTCGACGATCAGGCGCGTGCCGGCCACGCAGGCCTGGCCGGCATTGAAGGTGACGCTGCCGGCGATGGCCGTCGCCGCCTTGTCCAGATCGGCATCGGCAAAGACGATCTGCGGGCTCTTGCCGCCAAGTTCCAGCGTCATCGGCTTGACGCCGGTGCGGGCGACGTTCTCCATGATCGCCGATCCGGCGCGGGTCGAGCCGGTGAAGCTGACCTTGGCGATCTCGGCATGGCCGGTCAGCGCCGTGCCGGTCGTCGGACCGTCTCCCAGCACCACGTTTATGAGTCCTGCCGGCAGGCCAGCTTTTACGGCGAGTTGCGCCATATAGACTGCCGAAAAGGGCGTCATTTCGGACGGCTTCAGCACCACCGCATTGCCCGCGGCCAATGCCGGGCCAAGCTTCCATCCGGCCATCGAGACGGGAAAATTCCAGGGCGTGATCGCGCCGACCACGCCATAAGGCTCGCTCATGATCATGCCGAGAGTGGCGTCGTCGGTCGGCACGAGCTCGCTGCCTTCCTTGTCGGCGAATTCGGCAAAGAAGCGGATCTGCTCGGCGGTGATGGCGATGTCGCCGGCAACGAGCTGGCCGACGGGCCGGGTCGAGCACAGCGCCTCGATCCTGGCCAGCGTTTCGGCCTCCGCCTCGATCAGGTCGGCCCAGGCCTGGAGCGCCTTCGTTCGTTCGCGCGGCCGAACACCACCCCAGTTGCTGGACTTCAGCGCCGCCTTGGCGCTTTCCACGGCACGGTCGACCATATCGGCGCCGGCCACCGGGCAGGTGGCGTATGGCTCGCCGTCCGACGGTCGGTGCATCTCGATCGCACCCTCGGCCGCGATCAGCTCGCCGCCGATGAAATGGCCGACGGGGAGGGAGACAGTATCCGGGTCGAAGCTCAAGCCCATGGCACCCACTCTGGAGTATTCTGCCGGAGCCTAACGCGGGCTCTGGCGCAGCATGCACCGTTCGGCGATCGGTCGCGGATGATTGTTGTGTGCCGGCGATGACAGACGGCAAAATCTGTTGCGGAGGCCTGCGCCTCGCACGCTCCCGTCACCCCACGGTTACGTAGATCTTGCGTACCGTTTCGATGGTCTTCCAAACACCGGTGAAGCCAGGTTTCATCACGAAGCTGTCGCCGGCGCGGTAGGTCACAGGTCTGCCGCCGTCGGGCGTGATTTCGATCACGCCGGAGAGGATGTGGCAGAACTCGAAAGTCTCGCCCTTGATCGAGCGCGTTTCGCCAGGCGTCGCCTCCCAGACGCCGGTATGGACGAGGTCGTCCTTGGCGACATCCTGCGCCCAGGTCTTGAAGGCGGGGTTGCCGGAAATCAGCCGTTCGGGCAGCGCCCCGGATTCGCGCGGTGGGAAGGCAGGGCTGGTATCGACGGTCTTGAGCAGGGACAAGGGATGGCCTTTCATGTTGAGTTTCAATAGCCGCGCGACCGGTCGACGAGCCCGATGGGATCAAGGCCGGCGCGGTAACGCCTGATGTTTTCGACAACGGCCTGTGCGGCGCTGGCGGGCTGGGTGACGCTGGCGACATGCGGGGTCAAAATGACCTTTTGATGCGACCAGAACGGATGGCCGGCCGGCAGTGGTTCGGGATCGGTGACGTCGATCATCGCCGCCGAAAGTTGGTCGCTGTCGAGCGCGGCGACAAGGGCTTCCTGGTCAAGCTGCGGCCCCCGGCCGGTGTGAACGAGCGCCGCGCCCTTGGGCAGTTTTGCAAACAGCTCGGCGTCGAGGAAACCGCGCGTCTCCTCGGTCAGCGGCAGCAGGCAGATCAAAATGTCGCTGGCCGCGAGCATCTCGTTCAGCCCGGGCTCGCCATGATGACAGGTCACGCCCTCGATCAGCCGCGGCGAGCGGCTCCATCCGGCAAGCGGGAAGCCGAAGGGCTTCAGGCGGTCGAGGACCGCTTGGCCAAGCTGCCCCAGGCCGAGCACGCCGACCCGGCGCGACCGGGCCTGCGGCTGCGCGATATCTGCCCATTCGCCGGCGCGCTGCTGCGCCAGATATCCAGGCAGGTTGCGGTGGAGCGCGAGCACGGCAAGCGTCACATATTCCTGCATCATGCGCACGATGCCGTCCTCGATCATGCGCACGATCTTCACGTTCGCAGGCACCGTATCGAGGCGAAACTGGTCGACGCCGGCGCCGATGGAAAACAGGATTTCCAGGTTCCTGTAGCGGCCGAGATTATCCGGCACGGTCCAGCTGATCAGGTAACGCACGGTGTCGGGATCGGCCGTTGCGGCATCCATCGTGAAGGGGACGTCCGGCAGCTCTCTCGCGAAGGCATCGGCGAAGACCGCCCCGCGGCGCGCATCGGAGTTGAACAGAAATGTCATTCCGGTTCCTCGTCAAGCCGCGCAGCGGGCGCCCAAGGCCTCGATCAATCGCTGGCAGGCCGTGAGCTCGCTGGCAAGGATGTACTCGTCCGGCTTGTGGGCGCGGTCGATGTCGCCAGGGCCGCAGATGATCGCATCGAGCCCGGCGGCCTGGTAAAGCCCGGCCTCCGTACCGTAGCTGACGGCGGCAAGCGGCACCTCGCCGGTCAAGGCATGCAGCAGTCCCGCTAGCGGTGCGTCTGGCGGCAGCGACATCGCCGGATAGGCGCTTATCGGTGTCCACTCGATGCGAAAGCCATCGGCCGCGAGAGCCTCGGCCCGCGCCTTGACCGGCGCCAGCAGGCTGGCCGGGTCGACGCCGGGTATGGCGCGCGCCTCCAGGTCCAGCGTGCAGGTGTCGGGGATGATGTTGACCTGATGTCCGCCGGCCACGACGCCCGCTTGCAGCGAGGAGTAGGGCGGCTCGAAGGCGGCGTCGAACGGACCGTGCGTCAGCCGTTCGGCCTCGTTCACTGCCGCGCTCAGCGCCGCGACCATGGCATGGATGGCGTTGAGCCCGAGATCGGGCCTCGAGGAATGGCCGGAGCGCCCGTTGATGATCACGCGGGCGGCTGCCTTGCCCTTGTGGCCGCGCACGGCGCGCAGGCCGCTCGGCTCGCCGACGATCACGCCGAGCGGCTTGGCGCAAAGCTCGGGAAGGCGGGCGATCAAATGCGGCACGCCGCGGCATCCCACCTCCTCGTCATAGGAGAAGGCGAGGTGGATTGGCCTGGCAAGGTGCAGTCCCGCCAGTGTGGGCACGGCCGCGAGCGCCGCGGCCAGAAACCCTTTCATGTCCGTGGTGCCACGTCCGTAGAGCCGTTCGCCCTCCCGGCGAAGCGCGAAAGGGTTCGAACTCCATTGCGGCTCGCTGGCGGGAACAACGTCCATGTGGCCGGACAGAATGTATCCAGGGACGTCGGCGGGGCCGATCGTCGCGAAAAGATTGGAACGATCGCCTTCCGGCCCTGGAACCACGGTGACCTGGGTTCCGAGTTCCGCGAGATAGGTCGCGATCCAGCCGGCGATATCGCCGTTCGGCCTGCCGGCGACCGATGGAAAGGCGACGAGACGATCGAGGATGTCGAAGACGTCCATTCCAGCCCTCAAAGCGTTTCGGGTTCGCCGGAATCGGTGCCGTCGACCATAAGCTGCCAAATTTCCAAAGAGGATGTGCGCGTTCTTTCGCGATTGCGTGCCGAAAGCTGAAATGTTTCAGTTGAATCTTGCGTTGCTGCGCGGCTTTCGAGCAAATCGTATCGGTCTGCTCGTTTAGCGTTGGCGAGCAGAGGGTGGCCATCAGTGGGTGGCGCTCTGGTGCGGAAATCTTGCAGGGGCATGGAATTGAAGCCGTCCGGAAGCTTGAAAATCGATACCTTCTCGATGCGCATTGGCGACATCGAAGACGTCGAACTGGACCGTTTGCACGCGCTCTCGCTCTCCGTGGGATGGCCGCATCGCGCCGAGGATTGGCAATTCGTGCGTGAATCGGGGCAGGGGTTGGTGGCGCTCGATGAGATTGGCCGGGTTCTCGGCTCGGCCATGTGGTTCACGCATGGTGCCGATTTCGCCACCGTGGGCATGGTCATCACCTCACCGCGACTCCAGACGTTGGGGGCGGGGCAATGGTTGATGAAGCGGGTCTTCGACAAGGTCGTCGGCCGCGACTTGCGCCTCAACGCAACGCGCGCGGCAAGGCGGCTCTATCTCTCGCTCGACTTCCAGCCGGAGAAGACCGTTTATCAATGCCAGGGCATCGTCCGTGCGCAGACGACAGTTGGGCAGGAAAATACCCGCGGCGAAGTCCGGAGTTTGGTCGAAAATGATTTTCCCGCCGTGATCGCGCTCGACGCGGCAGGGTTTGGCGTGAGGCGGGCGGCGCTCATCGAGAAGCTTTTCGCACACTCGGCCGGCTATGGTCTTTTCAAGGGCGATAAGCTGAACGCATTCGCGCTCTGCCGGCCGTTCGGGCGGGGCCATGTCGTGGGGCCGGTCGTGGCGCAAAGCGATGCCGACGCCGTGGCGGTCGTCCAGCCGCACGTGGCCGACCATTCCGGGTCTTTCCTGCGCATCGACACCCACATGGACAATGGCGAGTTCGCCGCCTTTCTGTCGCATAGCGGAATGCCGGTTTTCGACACGGTGCTCACCATGTCGCTGGGCAAACGCCTCGCCGATTTTGCCGTCGGCGGTGCAATTGCACCGATGACTTACGCTCTCGCCAGTCAGACTCTCGGGTAGTTGATTCCAGGATACAGGCCAGTGCGGCAGATCATGTCGGTGGCAGAAGCCAACTCAAAAATTGGCGACCTTGGCCTCGGATTCCAGCTTGGCTAGAGTTGGCACCATGTTGAATGCCATTCACCACGTCGCACTCATCTGCACCGACTACGAGCGGTCGCGACGGTTCTACGTCGAACTTCTCGGCCTCGATCTGATCCGTGAGGTCTATCGGGAGGAGCGGCAGTCATGGAAGGCGGATTTGCGGATCGGATCCATCCAACTGGAATTGTTCTCCTTCCCCGCACCCGGGATGCGGCCCTCCCATCCAGAGGCGACAGGCTTGAGACATCTGGCATTTGCCGTGGCGGATCTTGATCCGGTAATAGCGCGGCTGGAAGCCGCCGGCGTTGCCGTTGAGCCAATCCGGATCGACCCATATACGGATCAACGGTTTACATTTTTCAGAGACCCGGATGAATTGCCGCTGGAACTGTACGAAGTCCCTACAAGGAACGGGTCGCTTTCGTGACGACGTCATCGACGCTGGAATGGCGGTGACGCGGCCATCCGTTCGCGACACATATCGAAAAGCCGTAAGGCGAGCCGTTTTCTCGCCGTCTACCTTTTTTCCGGAGCCAAGTCCGACTTAGTCAGCCAGTCGCGCACCTGCTCGGTGGTCCGCCGCTCCTGAAGGCCCTCCATGACGAACCCTGGGGCAAAACTTGCCTGTGGCGCGGCCCTTGCTATGGTTTCGCGGCTGTTCCCAAGGCCGTAGCCTCCGTGCAGATTGAACGGAATTATGGTCTTCCCGGAGAAGTCCTGGTTGGCCAGGAATGAACGAACAATCGGTGGCGCCGAAGCACCCCAAATTGGAAAACCGAGGAACACGGTTTTATAAGAACTGAGATTACTGACGCTCGCTTTGAGTGGCGGCAGGAAATCTCTCTCGCGTTCGTGCGTTGCCTGGTCAACCGTAGCGAAATAGTCGGCTGGATAGGGCGTAGCCGGCTCTATCTCGAACAGGTCGCCGTCGAGGTCACGGCTGAGAAGGGCGGCTATGGTGCGTGTGTTGCCGCTGCGCGTAAAATAGGCGACCAGCGGCTTGCCGCCTGCGCCAGATTCGGCGCTAGCCGATGCAGCGGACATGGCGCTGACGGCGGCCAGCGGAAAAAGCAGCGAAGACACAAGCATCTCTCGTCGAGTGGGTTTTGCGGTGTTGGGCATCATTGTGCTCGGCTTGGTACGCATCACGATCTCGGCGCCGCTTCCACGCCCGAATAGGCCAAGACTGCATCGGGCAGCCGCTGACCGTGCACCTCGATTGCCGCAACCGCCGCATTCAGCTCCGCAACCTCTGACGGCGAAAATTCAATCGAGGCTGCTCCTATGTTCTCGAGCATGTGGGCCATCTGGGTCGTGCCGGGAATAGGAACTATCCAAGGCGTCTGCGCCATCAGCCATGCAAGGGCGATCTGGCCGGGCGTTGCGTTCTTGCGCTTGGCCCAGTCTCTAACGAGAGCAACAAGCGCAAGATTGTTCGGCAAATTGTCCGGCGAAAAACGGGTCTCAATGGCGCGGATGTCGCCGGGGGCAAAACGCGTAGCCTGGTCAATCGCCCCGGTCAGGAAACCAACGCCTAGCGGGCTCCATGGCACGAAGCCGATGCCGAGTTCCTCGCAAGTCGCAAGGACCGATTCCTCCGGTCCGCGCCACAGCATCGAGTATTCGCTCTGCACCGCAGTCACGGGTCGTTCGGCATGGGCGCGCCGAAGCGTCTTGAGACCCATTTCGCTGAGGCCCCAATGGAGGACCTTGCCCTCTGCCATGAGATCTCCGACGGCGCCGGCAACGTCCTCGATCGGCACCTCCGGATCGACGCGGTGCTGGTAGAGCAGATCGATCCTGTCGGTGCGCAGCCGCTTGAGCATGCCCTCGACAGCGAGCTTGATGTGATCGGGCTTGCTGTTGAGCCCGGGGAGGCGTTTGCCGGTCTCCAGATCGATGTTCCAACCAAATTTCGAGGTGATTGCGACTTTGTCACGGAAACCCGCGATGCCCTCGCCCAGGATCCGCTCGACCTCATGGGGGCCATAGGCTTCGGCCGCGTCGAAAAAGGTTACGCCGTGATCAAAGGCGACCCGGATGATGTTGTGCATCTCGGTTCGTGTAGGGACCGTCATCTGATAGGTGCGGCTCATATTCTGGACGCCAAGCCCGACGGCCGAGACTTCAAGGGAGCCCAGTTTCCGGCGCTTTGACACGTCTGTCTGCGGCGCATTTGCGATGGTTGGCGAAGCTCCATTCGACTGAGCGCAGGCACCGCTTGCGAGCGGTGCGGCCGCCAGCACGCCTGCCGCTGCAAGCAGGCTGCGACGGCTTACTCGGGTGATTTCTGATCGCATTGCTTATTCCTTCCTTCGTGAGTTCATCCAACGCCAGCATGCGTTCTCAGAGCCCGGTCATTTTCAGGACCGCCTCCGGCAACCGCTCGCCTTGCACTTTGATTTTGGACAGACCGACGCGGATCTCGGAAAGGTCGGCCTCGGTCAGCTCGACATCGGCACCGCCGACGTTCTCTTCGACGCGTGAAAGCTTTTTCGTGCCGGGGATCGGCACGATCCACGGCTTCTGCGCGAGCAGCCAGGCGAGTGCGACCTGGGCGGGCGTGGCGCCTTTGCGCTCCGCAACGACCTTGACCACGTCGACCAGCGCCATATTGGCCTTGCGCGCTTCAGGTGAGAACCGGGGCACCGAATTGCGGAAGTCACCTGGCTCGAATTTCGTATTCTCGTCGATCTTCCCGGCGAGGAACCCGGCGCCAAGCGGGCTGAACGGCACGAAGCCGATCCCAAGCTCCTGCAGCACCGGCAGCAGCTCGGCCTCAGGATCGCGCCAGAACAGGGAGTATTCGCTCTGTACGGCCGTGAGAGGGTGTATGGCGTGGGCGCGGCGGATGGTGCCGACACCTGCTTCCGAGAGCCCATAGTGTCTCACCTTGCCGTCTGTGATGAGGTCTTTCACGGCGCCGGCGGCGTCTTCGATCGGCACGTTGGGGTCGACGCGGTGCTGGTAGAACAGGTCGATGTGGTCGGTGCGCAAGCGTTTGAGAGCGGCCTCGGCAACCGCCTTGATGTGCTCCGGCCGGCTGTTGGTCCCGCCGTTCCGCTTACCGGTCGCAAGGTCGATATCAAAGCCGAACTTGGTGGCGATGACGACCTTGTCTCGAATAGGCTGAAGAGCTTCGCCGACCAGTTCCTCGTTCGTGAAGGGCCCGTAGGCCTCGGCGGTGTCGAAAAGGGTGACGCCCAGATCGAAGGCGCCGCGAATGATCTCGATCGACTCTTGATGGCCACCCGTCTCACCGTATGTCGAGGCGAAGCTCATGCAACCAAGGCCCATGGCCGAGACTTCCAGGTCTTTTCCAAGTGTGCGCTTTTTCATGGGTTTTCTCCTTGTCGTTAGTCTGTCTGAGGCAACAGGCCGGAACCCGGCAGCGCGGCGCCGTTGCTCCTGCTGGCCGGCAGGATGAAAGCGGCCGCCAAGGCGATCGCGACGATGTTCATGACGGCCGCGCCCAGCATGGCGGCACTGATCTGGTGACCGATGGCCGTAGCTGCTGACGCTGCAGGCCTGGCTGCTGAAGCGAAGACCACGATCAAGACGCTGAGGCCGATCGAGCCGCCGAGCTGATGAGCAACGTTGACCACGCCCGAGGCAGCACCTTGGTCGCGAGGTTCGACGCCGTGGACGCCCGCAGCGGTTAACGGCGCCATGGCGGTGCCGTTCCCGATACCGATGAGGATCATCGGAAGCGCCAGTTGCCAATATGTTGCCGTGGCTCCGGCTTGAGCCAACCAGACCAAGCCGACCGCCATGGACGCCAGCGCAACGATGAGAAGCACGGGCCCACCCACGACGCGGGTAAGTCGTGGAATCGTCACCGCAGAGCCGAAGGTCAGAACAGTCATCGGCAGGAAGCCCAGCCCGGCCTGCAGTGCTGTGTAACCCAGCACCTGCTGCATGAACTGCGTGGTGAAGAAGAAGAACGACACCATCGAGCCGATATAGAGCATACGCCCGGCATAGGCGGCCGACCGCTCCCGGCTCGCGAAAAGACGCAGTGGCAGTACCGGAAAGGCGGCACGCCTTTCGAACCAGAGAAAGAAAGCCAGGACGACTGCGGCTGCACCAAGGGAAAGCAACGTGACAGGGGTTTGCCAGCCTTGAGCGGCCGAATTGACCAGACCGTAGACCAGCAGGCCCATGCCAAGCGTCGAGGCGACGGCGCCAATAATGTCGAAGCGGCCTTGCATGCGTTCGCCGTCTGGAATGATGCGGTTGATCGCGAAGAGGAGGCCGATGCCGATCGGAAGGTTGACCAGGAACCCAATTCGCCACGACAACAGGCCCGCAAAAACACCGCCCAGGACCATGCCAAGGCTTGCGCCGGCGCCGGCGACGACCGAGTACCACGACAGGGCACGCGTGCGTTCGCTGCCTTCGGCAAAGGTGGTAGAGATAACCGCCAGCACGCTCGGCGCCAGGATGGATGCCGCAAGCCCTTGTACGGCGCGTGCGGCGATCAGCTCGTACGACGACTGCGAGAAACCGATCACGAGGGAGGCCAGCGTGAACAGGATAACGCCCAGCCGCAGGGCCCGCTTCCGACCGAATGTGTCACCGAGACGAGCCGACAGAAGCAGAAAGCCGCCGAAAAACAGCAGATAAGCGTTTTGCACCCACGTCTGCATGATCGGGCTCATCGCCATGGTGCGACCGATTTCCGGCATGCCCGTGTAGACGATGCAAAGGTCCAGCAGAATCATCAGGTACACGGTCAGCACAGTGGCGAGAACCGTGTTGGGATGCGCTACTTGCCCAGATCGCAAAGTCATTGGCGTTGCTTTCGTTGCCGGCGGCACGTCCGCCCATCTCGTGACGGCAAACTAGGCCCGTTTCATTCATTCGATTAGATGCTAGTATCGGCAAGAAACAATAAGGAGCACTAATGAATGAGGCGAGAGGACATGACTGACCTGCTCGCGCTTGTGGCCGTCGCCAGGGAGCGCAGTTTCACCCGGGCGGCCGCCCAGATGGGAGTTTCTCAGTCTGCGCTGAGCCAAACCATACGCGGGCTAGAGGATCGACTCGGGATCAGGCTTTTGACGCGCACCACCCGCAGTGTGTCCACCACGGAAGCCGGCGAGAGGTTGATCAGGACGGCTGCGCCGCGACTGGAAGAGATCGAGTCGGAATTGGCGGCGTTAAGCGACTTGCGGGACAAGCCCGCCGGCACGGTGCGCATCACCTGCAGCGAAAACGCAGCCGATACAGTCGTGTGGCCGAAGCTGGCCGCGGGTCTCGCCGGGTTTCCGGACATCAAGGTTGAACTGTACATCGATCATGGCTTCACCGACATTGCCGCAGAGCGCTTCGATGCCGGCGTGCGTCTGGGAGAGAGCTTGGAAAAGGACATGATTGCCGTGCGCATCGGGCCTGAGGTAAGGCTGGTGCCGGTAGGATCTGCCGCCTATTTCTCACGAACCCCCCGGCCAGAAACTCCGCAAGACCTCATCCGGCACAATTGCATCAATCTGCGCTTGGCCACGTTAGGCGGTCTTTACGCCTGGGAATTTGAGAAAGACGGCCGCGCCCAGCGCGTTCGTGTCGATGGGCAACTGACCTTCAACACCATCAGGTCCCTGGTGACGGCTGCAATCGCCGGCTACGGCATTGCGTTCGTACCCGAGGACAGCGTCTCCGAGCACCTGGCCAAAGGCACACTGATAGAGGTGCTCAGTGAATGGTGTCCGCCCACGTCTGGCTTTCACCTCTATTATCCAAGCCGGCGACAGAACTCGCCGGCGTTCCAGACCGTCGTCGAACTGCTGCGCCATCGAAAGTGATGCATCAGCCTGGAGCCATCGTCCAAAAAGACTGATTTCGAACATGTCCGAGCTGTGAGCCGCCTGTCCGCTTTCGGCCCCCATTGCGGTCATTCTGGAACATGGCCGGCGCGTCGAGCGCCATGATCGATCCCTGCGAAAGCCTGAGCAGCACGACGCGATCAAGGGCGTTCGAAAATCCGTGTTGGTCGGATCAGACTGGCGATGACCGCGTCAAAGCCGGGCCGCTGCCATCGGGCGAATCGGGGCTTTCGAAGACGAAGCCGGACAGCGCGGATGCCTGCACCCCCCGAGCACTGCCAGAACACCTAAGCACCAGCAAAAGCTTGATGCAGATCCATTGGAGGTTCAAAGGCGATCTGTCCAAGCGTGCCATGATCCCGGCTCAAGGCGAAATAATAATTCTATATATAATCCATAGACATTATATTCTGTCTTCGTTGACGGCCGCCTTATCGGTAGGTTCCTCCCGCAGTCGCCCGACAGGGCTATCAAAGGAGTGACGGATGGGTCGGCATATTCGCTTCAACGCTTTCGATATGAATTGCGTTGGCCACCAGTCCCCTGGCCTCTGGAAGCATCCACGCGACAAGTCGTGGAAATACAAGGACCTGGACTATTGGCAGGACCTGGCTCGCACGCTCGAGCGCGGTATTTTCGACGGCATATTCATCGCCGACGTCATCGGCTATTACGACGTCTACAAGGGCTCGAACTACCACGCGATCGAGCAAGCGGCGCAGATTCCGGTCAATGATCCCTTGCAGCTCGCCGCGCCGATCGCGCTTGCCACCGAACATCTCGGCATCGGTATTACCGCCTCGACCTCGTTCGAACACCCTTACACCTTCGCCCGCCGTCTTTCGACCGCCGACCATCACACCAAGGGCCGCGTCGGCTGGAACATCGTCACTTCGTATCTGGAAAGCGGCGCCAAGAATGTCGGCCAGGCCGGCCTGAAAAGCCATGACAACCGCTATGAGGTCGCGGCCGAATATGTCGAGGTGCTCTACAAGCTGTTCGAAGGCAGTTGGGAAGAGGGCGCGGTGCAGCGTGATCCGGTCCGTGGCATCTTCACCGACCCAAGCAAGGTGCATGAGATCGGCCACAAGGGCAAATTCTTCGAAGTGCCTGGCTACCATCTGTCGGAACCGTCGCCGCAGCGCACCCCGGTTCTCTATCAGGCGGGCGCATCTGGTCCCGGCAAGGCCTTTGCCGCTGCGCATGCCGAGTGCGTCTTCGTCGGCGCGCCGACCAAATCGCTGCTCAAGGCCTATGTTTCCGAAATCCGCCAAAAGGCCGCTGCCGCCGGCCGCGATCCGAAGAAAGTTCTGATCTACAACCTCACCACGCTGATCATCGACGAAACCGACGAAAAGGCCCGGAAGCGCTTCGAGGAGTATCAGAGCTATACGTCCTATGACGGCTCGCTCGTATTCATGTCCGGCTGGAGCGGGATCGACTTCGGCCAGTATGCGCCGACCGACGCGCTCAAGAAGGTCGAGACCAATGCCATCGTTTCGATGGTCGAGCATTTCGCCGGCAAGGACAAGGCCTGGACCGTCGAGGAGCTGGCGAAATGGGGCGGCATCGGCGGCGTTGGCCCGGTCTTCGTCGGCTCGCCCGGCACCATCGCCGACATCCTGCAGGAATGGGTCGATGAAACCGATGTCGACGGCTTCAACCTTGCTTATGCGGTAACGCCCGAAAGCTTCGAGGCCGCCGTCGACTTGCTCGTACCGGAATTGCAGAAGCGCGGCGTCTATCCCACCGCCTACAAGCCCGGCACATTGCGCGAGAAGCTGTTCGGCGACGGACCCTATCTTCCCAGGACGCATCCCGCCGACGCGTACCGTGACATCGAGGCCGTCAAGCGCCGCGAAGCCGACCATGCTTCGGCGGCCCGTCTGAAATCCGTGAATGCGTGATGGCTGGCCTGCTCGAACTCCACGACGTGTCGCTGTCTTTCAAGGGGGTACGAGCCCTCAACGCGCTGAGCTTCAGCGTCGCCAACGGTGAGATCTGCGCCTTGATCGGGCCGAATGGCGCCGGCAAAAGCTCGCTTCTCAACGTGATCAACGGCGTCTATCGCGCCGACGCCGGCGACATCGTCTTCGACGGGCTGCGCTTCGAGGCGATCCATCCGCAGAAGGCAGCCCATCTCGGCATCGGCCGGACCTTCCAGCACAATGCGTTGTTTCGGCGCCTGTCGGTGCGCGAAAACGTGCTGGCCGGTCTTTCTCGTCATGGCACCGCCAGCTTTTTCGAAAACATCTTCCGGCTGGGCAGGGACAGCGCCGAGCGCCGCGGCTTTCATGCCCGCGCCGAGCGCACCATGGCTTTCCTCGGGCTCGACCGTCATGCGGACAGCATAGTTTCGACGCTGCCTTATGGGCTGCAGAAACGCGTTGATCTGGCCCGCGCATTGGTCTCCGGCCCCAAGCTGCTGCTGCTCGACGAACCGATGGCCGGCATGAACCAGGAGGAGAAGGAGGAGATGAGCCGCGTGATCCGCGAGGTCAATCGCATCTTCGGCTCGACCGTGGTGCTGATCGAACATGATGTCGGCATCGTGCTCAACCTCGCCAGCCATGTGGTGGTGCTCGACTACGGCCGCAAGCTCGCAGACGGGGCACCCGACGAGGTGCGCAAGAACCCCGACGTGATAGCCGCCTATCTCGGCACGGTTCACTGAGGAAACTCATGTCCTATTTCCTTGAAACACTGGTCAGCGGTCTGTTTGCCGGAGTGATGTACTCACTCGTCGCGATCGGCTTCGTGCTCATCTACAAGGCATCCGGGGTCTTCAATTTCGCACAAGGTGCGATGCTGCTGTTTGCGGCGCTGACCTTCGTCACCTTGACCGAGAAAGGCATGCCCTTCGCCCTGGCCTTCATCGTCACATCGCTTGTCATGGTGGTGATGGCGATGCTGATCGAGTGGCTGGTGCTGCGGCCGCTGCGAAACCGCGATCCGTTGACGCTGTTCATGGCCACTCTGGGATTGAGCTATGTCATCGAGGGCTTTGCCCAATTGCTGATGGGCATGGATGTTCACATGCTCGATCTCGGCATCCCCGATGTCGCCGTACAGGTCGGCGGCATCTACGTCAGCCAGTTCGACATCATTGCCTCGTTGATTGCGCTAGCGCTGGTCGCCACGCTGGCCATCGCTTTCAACAAGACACGCATGGGCATCTCGCTTCGGGCGGTGGCTTCCGACACGCTTGCGGCGCAGTCGATCGGCATCCGCCTGCCTGCCATCTGGCGCATCGTCTGGAGCGTAGCCGGCATCGTGGCCCTGGTTGCCGGCCTTGTCTGGGGATCGCGCCAGGGCGTGCAGTATTCGCTGTCGCTGGTCACGCTCAAGGCGCTGCCGGTGCTGATCATCGGCGGCTTCTCCTCCATCCCGGGCGCCATCGCCGGCGGCCTGCTTGTCGGCGCGACCGAGGCCTTGGCCGACATCTATATCGGCCCGCTGGTCAATGGCAGCGTCTCCACCTGGTTTGCCTACATCCTCGCTGTCGGCTTCCTGCTGGTGCGTCCGGCCGGCCTGTTCGGCGACCGCGAAATCGAAAGGGTCTGATCGTGACCACGCTGCAGGAATCCGCCCCGGCCAAGCCGCTCCGCCAGCCTGCCTTCGGGGTTGGCACCCTCGCTATCGTCGCTGGCCTGATTGCCGCCTTTGCGGTGCCGGCCCTTGCCGACGATTACTGGCTGAGCTCGATCATCATCCCGACGGTGATCATGGGGCTTGCCGGCATCGGGCTGAACCTGCTGATGGGTTATACGGGGTTGGTGTCGATCGGTTCGGCTGCCTTCATGTCGATCGGCGCCTTCTCGACCTACAATCTGCTGCTGCGGGCGCCGTTCCTGCCGCTGCCGGTCGTCCTGATCCTTGCCGGCCTGATCGCGGCTGCTGCCGGTGTCATCTTCGGGCTGCCGTCGCTGCGCATCAAGGGCTTCTATCTCGGCGCCTCGACGCTGGGCGCCCAGTTCTTCTTCGAATGGCTGTTCACCAATTTCAGCTGGTTTTCGAATGACAGCCAGTCGCTGACCATCTCGGCGCCTCGACTGCAGATCCTCGACTACGACCTGCAGTCGGCCACCGGCCGCTACTATCTGGTCATTGCCACCACGGTGCTGCTCATCGCGCTGGCCTTCGCCATCGTGAAAAGCCGGGTCGGCCGCGAATGGATGGCGATCCGCGACATGGATGTCGCCGCCTCGGTCATCGGCATCAGCGTTGCGCGCCGCAAACTGCTGTCCTTCGGCATAAGCTCGTTTTTCCTCGGCATCGCCGGCGCGCTCTGGGCCTTCGGATATCTCGGCACCTCGGATGCGCATGCGTTCAATCTCGATAAATCGTTCCAGATCCTGTTCATCGTCATCATCGGTGGCGTGGCAACCATCTTCGGCAATTTTCTCGGTGCCGCCTTCATCGTGCTGACGCCAATCCTGCTCGACCGGCTGTCGCTGATCATCGATTTGTCATTTCTCGGCGATCAGGGCGCGCTGGCAAACCTGCAGCACATCATCTTCGGCACGATCATCATCGTGCTGTTGATCAAGGAACCGGATGGATTGTCCGGTCTCAGAAGGCGCGGCGTGGAAGCCCTGCGCTCGCGAGCACGATCATCCAGTTGAACTCAGACAGGCGAGATACCTCGGCGCCGGGTCTTTCGCCTCCTCCCAAGCATTAGTCGTCACTTTCTCAAAATCACTCAAACAAGGGTTGCACCATGTCATTGCTAACCAAGACCATGTCGCTGGCGGCCGCTGCCGCGATGGCCGTCACGCTGCTGAGCAGCGCGTCCTTCGCCGAAGACGGCACCGGCCAACAGCTCTATCCGCTGTTTACCTACCGCACCGGGCCCTACGCTCCATCGTTCATTCCGTTCGGTGCCGGCAACATCGATTATCTCCGCTACATCAATGAGGTCGAGGGTGGCGTCGATGGCGTCAAGATCCTGGTCCAGGAATGCGAGACGGCCTACACGATCGAGCGCGGCATCGAATGCTACGAGCGCTACAAGAACGGTTATAACGGCGCGCTGACGGCGGCAATCTATCCGCATTCGAGCGGCCTCGACGTGGTCCTCACAGACAAGGCTCGCATCGACAAGATCCCGATCGTCAGCCCTGGCGGCGGCCAGAACATCGCCACCGACGGTCGCGTCTTTCCCTACCAGTATCCACTGGTGTTCGACTACTGGAGCGAAGCCCAGATCATCGTCGATTACATCGCCCAGCAGGCCGGTGGCTATGACAAGCTCAAGGGCCTGAAGATCGCCACGCTCTATCACGATAGCGGCTATGGCCGCGACACGATCGAGCCGCTCGGCATCCTCGCCAAGAAATATGGCTTCGAAGATATCCAGATCCCGGTTCCGCATCCCGGCGAACAGCAGCAGACGCAGTGGCAGCAGATCCGCCGTGCAAACGCCGACTGGGTCTTTCTGCGCGGCTGGGGCGTGATGACGCCGGTGGCGATCAAGACAGCGGCTCGCGTCGGCTTCCCCGCCAATCGCATCATCGGTGATATCTGGAGTGGTTCGGAAGACGATGCCCGTCCGGCGGGCGCCGCCGCCAACGGTTACCTCGCCGTCTCGGTCTTCCCGCCGGGCACCAACTACGGCATCCTGAAGACGCTCAAGGCGGATATCCTCGACAAGGGCAAATCCGACCTTAAGGACAATTTACAATTACGGCGTGATCGAAGCCATCACCTTCGTCGAGGCGCTGCGCACCGGCCACAAGAAATTCGGCAACAGGCCATTGACCGCCGCCGAAGGCCAGTGGGCGCTTGAAAACCTCGACATCGATCAGAAGCGGATCTCCGAGCTTGGCGCGGAAGGCCTCATCAGCCCGCTGAAAACCTCGATCGACAACCACAAGGGCGAAACCATCGCCGCCAAGATCATCCAGTGGAACGGTCAGTCCTGGGACACCAGGACCGATTGGATCAAGGCCGATGCCTCGCTGTTTGCCGACGTCATCAAGGCAAAGGCCGCAGCCTACGCCAAGGAAAAGGGCATCGAGCCCCGCGTTGCAACGAACTGACACCAAACCGCATAGACAGGATCGACCCATGACCATTGCACAAAGAAGCTTCCTCGAGATCCAGAACATGGAAGCGCTCTATGGTCAGGCGATCCTTGCTGTGCGCGACGTGTCGCTCAAGGTCGAGCAGGGCAAGATCGTTGCCCTGCTCGGCGCCAACGGCGCGGGCAAGACAACGACGCTGAAGGCGGTTTCCAATCTGCTCGGGCCTGAGCGCGGCAAGGTCAGCCGCGGCAGCATCCTCTGGCAGGGCGAGCAGGTCAGCAGCCTCTCGGCGTCTCGGCTCGTCGCCAAGGGTGTCGTGCAGGTGCTGGAGGGCCGTCATTGCTTTGCGCAATTGACGGTCGAGGAAAACATCCTCTCCGGCGGCTTCGTCCGCAAGCCGAGCCGGGCAGACCTGCAGCGCGACGTCGAACGGATCTACACTTGGTTTCCGCGCCTCAAGGAGAAGCGCAAGGTCAAGGCCGGCCTGACGTCGGGAGGTGAACAGCAGATGCTGGCCATCGGCCGCGCGCTGATGACCAAGCCGAGCCTGGTGCTGCTGGACGAGCCGTCAATGGGTCTTGCGCCGATCATCGTGCAGGAAATCTTCGAGATCATCCGCATCCTCAACAGTGAGCAGGGCGTCAGCTTCCTGCTTGCCGAGCAGAACGCCAATCTCGCGCTTCGCTATGCCGACTACGCCTACATCCTCGAAAACGGTCGCGTCGTTCTGTCGGGAACGGCAGAGGAACTGCGAGCCCGTGAGGATGTCCAGGACTTTTACCTGGGCGGTGCCAATGTCGCCAGACCACACTGACCGCCTCGCCCGCGCCGGGTGAGGTCGCTAATTTCAGGACAATGCAAAATGACACAGATCGATACCGCCTGGGGCGCGGGCCCCAGCGCTCGCTATGAGACACTGGCCGAACGGTTCCGGCCGATATTTGCTGAGATTGCCGCCGGTGCGGTTGAGCGGGAGCTTGGCCGGGAACTGCCGGTGGCGCAGATCGCGAAATTGAAGCAGGCGGGCCTGGGCGCGCTGCGCATACCCGAAGCCGAAGGTGGTCTTGGCGCGACGCTGCCTGAACTGGCCAACATCCTGATCGAATTGTCGGCGGCCGATTCCAATATCACCCAAGCTCTGCGCGGTCATTTCGGGTTTGTCGAGGATGTCGTCAACAAGACATCCGGCGAGAGCCGCAAGCGCTGGGCAGAGCGCATTGCCCGCGGCGAGATCGCCGGCAATGCCTGGACCGAGATCGGCGACGCAAAACAGGACGCTTTCTCGACCCGCATCTCGAACAAGGATGACAGGCTGGTGCTCAACGGCACCAAATACTACACCACCGGCTCGCTGTTCGCCGACTGGATCGATGTCGGTGCGACGGGGCTCGAAGGGGAAGGCATCGTCTTGCAGGTGCGCCGCGACGATCCGGGCGTGAATGTCGTCGACGACTGGGACGGTTTTGGCCAGACGCTCACCGCCAGCGGCACCACGATCTTTACCGATGCCACGGTCGACCCCGGCGATGTCGTCGTCGACGACGATAAGTTCCGCTATGGCGCCGCCTTCTACCAGCTGGTGCATCTTGCCACGCTCGCCGGGATAGGCCGGGCGATAGCCAACGAGACCGCCGCCGCCGTTGCCGCGCGCAATCGCTCCTACTCCAATGCCGCCGGCCCGCGCTCAAGCCAGGATCCGCAGGTGCTTCAGGTCGTCGGCCGTATTCGCAGCAACGCCTATGCGGCCGGCGCCATCGTTTTGCAAGTCGCGCAGGCCATCGAACGCGCTTACCAGGCACACTTTGCCGGCGATGCCGAATTGGAGGAAAAGGCCAATGCGGTCGCCGAACTCGAGACATCGCAGGCGGTGACGGTCGTCACGAATCTGGTTCTTGAGGCGTCGACGATCATCTTCGATGCGCTGGGCGCATCCTCGACCAGAAAACCGATCGGCCTCGATCGCCATTGGCGCAACGCTCGTACCCTGTCGTCGCACAACCCACGCATCTACAAGGATCGCATCGTCGGCGACTACGCAGTCAACGGCACGCCACCACCCTATCAATGGCGCATCGGACGCAGCCCGTCGTAAGCCAGGACGTCACGCCGCCCATAGTTTCGACGCAGTCCAGCGCACGCCCGCAGGGTCTATCAATCCGTTCGTCGGTTTGAACCCTGCGGCACCGCGCCTACAGATACGCTGCTGGTTTCACCGGTGCTGCGGCTTCACAACTTAGCGCATCAGGTTTGCGATGAAGCCATTCGGCTCCGTCAATTATCGTTTTGATGGGATATGCGTTCGCTTGGCCGAACACGAAAATCACGATGCCTGTCAAGGGTTCCGACGATCTCAACAAAGACGCGGAAGATTGCCACCAGACTCCTGGGGGGCTTGGCCGGCTTCGCCCTATTCAGCTGACTATGGTCAAGCCGGAACGTCTCCGCTCGCAGTGGGCAGCCCCACGACATCCTTTGAAGTAACCATATGGCGTCCGGGTGCTGGTGCGACCGCCGCTTCAACAAGGATGGCAGCTATTCGTGAGGCAAGGTTTATGTGGAGCGCTCGAGGCAACAACGGCTGAAGAGCAGCCGCTATCGGCAGCACGATACGTTCAGCCAGCCGGAACTCCGCCCGATCGCCGCCGATCATGCCTGGTCGCACGATCGTAAGAGACTTGAAGCCGATACTTGCAATGTCACGTTCAGCTTCACCTTTGACGCGGCAGTAATACAGGGGAATGGAGAGCGACGCGCCGGGAGAGGAAACGAGTGCGAAAGACTCCGCACCCCGCTCATGGGCGAGTTTCGCAAACGCAATCGGCAGCTCATAGTCGATATGCCGAAACGCCTCCTTTGACCCAGCCTTCGCCGGGGTCGTTCCCAATGCGCAAATCACGGCATCGACGCTCCCGATCGCAGCATCCGGCAGCAGCATGCCCAGTTCCGGTGCGACCGGATTAACAAGCTTGCCATGAGCGGGAAGGCTGCGTCGCGACGGCGCAACAACCTGGTCGACCCGCGGATCCGCCAGAGCCTGTTGGAGTGCCGTCGCGCCAACGAGGCCCGTTGCGCCGAGTATCAAGATTTTCATGCAATGTCCTAGTGCCATTGAAAACCAACGCTGCCAGCCTGGCGGAGCCCGGCAGGCCCCCGTCGCGGGGACGATTGGCGTATCATCAAGTTTCGGGGATCATCACGGGGTCGCGTCGCGAAAAGGGTCCTATCGCCATCCCTGGTTCGGACGCCTCGTGAAAGCTTCTTTCTACCAGATAGCGGTTTGGCTGAGAGTTGATAATCTGCGGATTGGTAGGGTCACTTCATAGGCACAGTAAGAAATGCTCGATCGCATCACCGGAATGCAGGTGTTCTCCCGCTCGGCTCATGCCGGCAGCATTTCGGCTGCGGCCCGGCAAATGGGCCTGTCTCCCGGCATGGCGACGAAACATCTCGACGCCCTGGAAGAGCGGCTCGGCGTCAGGCTGTTTCACAGAAGCACGCGAAAGCTCACGCTCACCGAGCCCGGGCAGCAATATCTTGAACTCTGCACGCGCCTGCTGCCGGAGCTTGACGAAGTGGAGGCTCTGATTGCTTCTCAGCGGGTCGAGGCCTCAGGGCTTCTGCGGCTCAACGCTCCGCTATCGTTCGGCGTGCGCTACCTGGCGCCACTGATCCCGGCTTTCACCGAAAAGCACCCGAAGGTTACCGTCGATCTCGGCCTGAATGACCGGGTGGTGGATCTGACGGACGAAGGCTGGGATCTCACGATCCGTGTCGGGCGCCTGAAGGACAGCCGTCTGATTTCCAGAAAGCTCGCCGAAAGCTCGATGATCGTCTGCGCGGCGCCCACGTACTGGGTGAAGCACGACCGCCCTGAAGTCTGGGCGGACCTTCAGCAACACAATTGCCTGGGGTTTGCATTCACCAACATCGCAAGGCCCGATGAATGGTTTTTCGGGCGCAACCGGGAGCGCAGCATTGCCGTCAAGGGCACGCTGCGGGCCAACAATGGCGACGCTCTGGTTGCGGCCGCTTCCGCCGGCCTGGGTGTCCTCTACGAGCCGCAATTCATCGTTGCCGAGGCAATCCGGCAAGGCCTGCTGGAAGCAGTCGAACTCGATCAGCCGACTGCCGACCTCGGCGGTATCCACTTGGTCTACGCGCCTGACCGCTCCCCGCCCGCGAAGGTCCGGGTCATGATCGATTTCCTGGTTGCTGCCTTCACGCCGCGACCGCCGTGGGATGTCGATTGACGCCGGTGCCGCATTCGACATTGCACACTGCAGGGTAAAAACTGAAACGGTCGGTGAGCCATGGCCTGATGGTCTTGGCGTAATGTTGGTCAACCGCCCACCTTGCCGATGACGACCACCTTGCCGCCGCGCAAGCCGACAATCTGCAAAGGCGTGTGCGGGTGATTGTGCGCATCCATCGCGTAGGTCCCGCCATGCAGTGCCGGCATCCGAGACGATTTCAGCGCGCTCTGAATATCCGCAGGGCTGTCCGAATTCGCGCGGTGGATCGCGTCGACGACCAGGCGGGTTGCCTCATAGGCGAAGAACGAGCGCTGGGTGGGCATCAAACCAAAGTGGGCGCGATAGGCCTGAACAAAATCCTGGACGCCTTGTGTGTCTTCGGTCGGCATGAACACGGCTATGCCTGAAGCCTTGTCGAGACCGCCGGATGCGACGAATTGCGGGGAGGCGGCTGCGAGCGCCGTGGCCGCGCGCAAAGCTCAGATCACGATTGTTGAGCGACGCGGCTTCGATACGCACGCGAGTTTCGCATGCGCCCACGTCGCGGCTCGGAAGTTCGACACGCTTCAACCCGCCGATGCCGCCGCCTGACTGAAGTTGATAGGCCTTCATAAGAAAGCTCCTTGATCATGTTGGTGATCGACAGATCTCACACCGCGTAAACCGCCCGTCTGAGGGCCAATGGAAATTCACCCGTCATGCCCGCGACTGCGGTGTTGGTCAGCGCGACGACGGAAAGGCCGATCGCCGAATCGACCCAGAAATTGTTGCCGTAGACACCGGCCCAGTTTCACGCGTGGAGGTCGCCGTTAACTTGCGGTTGTCTCCACAAGGTGACAATCGGGCCGGGGAGACATTCAGTTCTTACTGCCAGTCAGAAATTGCCTTTTGCGTCGCGCGCCAACTCGATACGGAGACTGTGGCGGGAGTTGCGCTCGTTGCGCCGCCGTCTCTGGGCAGTTCTAAAGCCTCGATGTGAAATATATTTCACTATGTGAATTATATTGACAATGGAACGCCGGGCTGTAATGTCCCGGTCGTCGGCTTTCGGAGGAAGGTCGGCTTCATCAAATCCATACGGCAGCGCTCGCAGAGCGTCTGCAACGGTCATTGAGGATGGCTTCGGCCAAGGGAGGAAACTTGCGCAAATTTCTGAGCACGCTCGCAATCGCGGCGGCTGCATCGACCTGTCTTGGGTCCATGCAGGCACGCGCCGAAACCCCAAACCCGTTCAAATGCGAGCCGGGTGAAAAATACGTCATGAACGTCATGGTCTCGGGCGTCGAATACTGGTTCCCCGTCTATGAAATGTTCAAGCAGGCCGGCCAGCAGTTCGGCTGCGAGACCGCCTATACGGGCACGCCGGAATACGACGTCAACAAGCAGATCGCGACCTTCGACCAGGCGCTGGCGCAGAAGCCGGCCGGTATACTGGTGCATCCGATGAACTCCGATCCATTCATCGAGCCGATCAACCGCGCCATCGAACAGGGCACCGCCGTGGTGACCTTCGCCGCCGACTCGCCCAATTCCAAGCGCGTCTCCTACATCACCTCCGACAACAATGCCGAAGGCACCTATGCCGCCGACGCCGTTGCCAAGGCGATGGACGGCAAAGGCGAATATGCCGTGCTGGAAAATCCCGGCCAGGACAATCACGACAAGCGCGTCAACGCCTTTGTCGCCCGCATGGAAGCCAAATGGCCTGACATGAAGCTCGTCGGCCGCGCCGCTTCGAACCAGGATCCGACCAAGGCCTACCAGGCAGTGCTGAGCCTGGCGCAGGCGCATCCCGACCTCGGCGCCGTGTTCATGCCGGAAGCCAACTCGGCCATCGGCGCCGCGCAGGCCGCCAAGGAAGGCGGCGGCAAGATCCGCGTCATGCTGGCCGACGTCAACGCCAAGATCCTCGACATGATCAAGGCCGGCGAGATCTTCGGCTCGGTCAATCCGAACCAGGGCATGCAGGGCTATATGGGTTTCATGCTGTTGTGGATGGCCAAGCATCCGGGCCTGATCGATCCGATGAACGACGCCAAGCGTTCGGGCTTCAACCCGATGAGCGTGCCCTTCGTCGACAATGGCTTCTCCATCGTCTCCAAGGAAAATGCGGACGACTTCTACTGGGACAAATACCTGAAGCGCCGCGGCACCAAGGGCATCGAGGAATAAACTCGCTCTTGCTACCCCGGCCTCCGCAAGGCCGGGCCAACCGGGAAGGAGGCCATGGCCTCCTTCCTCCCCCCGCAGGTTCATCGCAGGAGCATGGCGTGACCCAGGCGCCCATTCTTGAAATCCGCGGCCTGTCCAAGGCGTTTGGCCCGGTCAAGGCGCTGAGCGACGTGCAGTTCGCGCTGCGACGCGGCGAAGTCCACGCGCTGTGCGGCGAGAACGGCGCCGGCAAGTCGACGCTGATGAACATGATCGCCGGCGTGCTGCAACCCGATGAGGGCGACATACTGATCGACGGCGAGCGGGTTTCGATCCTGTCGCCGGCGGCCGCCCAACGCCTCGGCATCGCGCTCGTCCATCAGGAGATCGCGCTCTGCCAGGATGCCACGGTCGCGGAAAATATCTACATGGCCGCGATCAACAGCCGGCGGGCGCCGCTGATGAATTTCCAGAAGCTCTATGCCGATGCCCAGAAGGTCATGGACCTGCTTGCCCCCATTCCGGTGCGCACCAGGGTCGCCGATCTCTCCATTTCCAACCAGCAGCTCGTCGAGATCGCCAAGGCGCTGACGCTCGACTGCAAGGTGCTGATGCTTGACGAGCCGACGGCGGCATTGACCGAGAGCGAGGCGCGGCGCCTGTTTTTGATCGTGCGCGGGCTCAAGCAGCGCGGCATTTCGGTGGTCTATATCAGCCACCGCATGGCTGAGATCTTCTCGTTGTGCGACCGCGTCACCGTCTTTCGCGACGGCCGCTACGTGGCGACCGACCCGATCGCCGCCGTTTCGCCTGATGACGTGGTGCGCAAGATGGTCGGCCGCGAAATCACCCAGCTCTACCCCGACAAGCTGGCGCCGAAAGAAGCTGGGCGCTTGCTCCTTTCGGTTGAGGGCCTTTCCGATGGCCGCCGCTTCGCCGACGTCGATCTGCAGCTTCGCGCCGGCGAAATTCTGGGCATTGGCGGCCTCATCGGGGCCGGCCGCAGCGAGATCGCGCAGACGATCTGCGGCCTGAAGCCGATGACGGCAGGAACCGTTGCGCTCGACGGAAAGCCATTGCGGCCGCGCAGCTACGGCGATGCGGTCAAGGCGGGGCTGGTCTATCTCTCGGAGGATCGCAAAGGCTCCGGCGTGTTCCTCGATCTGCCGATCGCGCAGAACATCTCGGCGCTCGACCTCGCCAGGCTGACGGGGCCACTCGGCCTGCTCGACCGCAAGGCCGAGGATCGTCAGGCGCGGGAACTGACCGGCAGGCTCGGCGTGCGCATGGCCGGCATCGAGGCCACCGTTTCGACACTGAGCGGCGGCAACCAGCAGAAGGTCGCCATCGCCAAGCAATTGTCCGTCAACCCCAAAGTCATCATCATGGACGAGCCGACACGCGGCATCGACGTTGGCGCCAAGGTCGAGATCCACCGGCTGCTGCGCCAACTTGCCGACAGCAGTGTCGGTGTCGTCGTCATCTCGTCGGAACTGCCGGAGCTGATCGGCCTGTGCGACCGCGTCATGGTGGTGCGCGAAGGCAGGATCGCCGGCGAACTCAATGCCGGCGAACTCGGCGAGGAGGCCATCATCATGCTGGCATCGGGTGTCCACAACAGTTCAAACCAAAGGCAGGCCCAGAATGTCGCCTAGGAACTCAGGAGAAGCGCTCATGCATGCCGAGATACCGGCCGCGGGTCGCGGGCGGCGCGTCAATTTTGCCCGCCTTGCGTCGATGCGCGAAGCCGGGCTGATCGTCATCATCCTGGCGCTGTGCATCGCCATGAGCTTTGCCTCGCCGCACTTCCTGACATGGGGCAATTTCCGCGCCATGCTGATGAGCTTCTCCATCGAAGGCATCGTCGTCGTCGGCATGACCATCCTGCTCATCGTCGGCGGCATCGACCTGTCGGTCGGTTCGGTCGTGTGTTTCTCGATGGTTGTCTCCGGCGCGCTGTTCCTCGCCGGCCTCGATCCCTGGACGGCAAGCCTGATCGGCATCGGCGTCAGCGCGCTGATCGGCGCGGCGATGGGCTTCTTCGTCACGGTGATAGGCCTCAATCATTTCATCACCTCGCTGGCGGCGATGGTCATCGTGCGCGGCATGTGCCTGGTCGTCACCAAGGGCACGCCGTTGTCGCTGTTCACCTTGCCGCCGGCTTTCAAGGCCATCGGTCAGGGCAGCTTCAATAACATCCCCTATGTCATCCTGATCTTTGTCGTGGTGGTGGCGATCTTCGATTTCCTGCTGCGTCGCGCCACGGCCTTTCGAAAAGTCTTCTACACCGGCTCCAACGAGAAGGCCGCGCAGTTCTCCGGCATCAGGACCAAACAGGTGAAGTTCTGGGTCACGGTGCTGTGCTCGACGCTGGCCGGGCTGGCCGGCGTCATCTACATGGCGCGCTTCGGTGCGGCGACGCCGACCTTCGGCGCCGGCATGGAGCTCAACATCATCGCCGCGGCCGTCATCGGCGGCGCCTCGCTCAATGGCGGCTCCGGCACCATCTTCGGGGCGATCCTCGGCATGGCGCTGCTCTCGGTGGTGACCAGCTCGCTCATCCTCCTCGATATCTCGGTCTATTGGCAGGACATGATCAAGGGATGCATTCTGCTCGCAGCCGTATCGATCGATCACTTCCTGCATCGCAAGAAGTCCTGACCTCAAGCGCACCGAAGCAACACCATGGCCCCTCCCAACACCCGCGACGACATCGCCGCCGTCCGCCAGATGCACCAGGCGCTTGTCCTGCATTACGTCGAAGGCAAGACCCAGGCCGAGATCGCCGTGGAACTCGGCCTCTCGCACGCGACCGTCAACCGGCTGATCAAGCGCGGCCACCAGCTTGGCCTGGTCGAGATCAAGATCAAGTCGCCGATCGATCATCTGGTTGAACTCGAGGCGCGGCTGGTGGCGCTGGGCGGTATAGAGCGGGCGATGGTTGTGCCATCGGTCTCCGAAAATCCGCACACGGCCCTGCAGCGGGTCGGCGAGGCGGCGGCTGGGCTGCTGCTCGACACCATCAAGGACGGCGACACCATTTCGATCACCGGTGGCAAAGGTGTCAGCGCGCTGGTCGCCGGTCTCAAGCCGGGGCGCCGATACGACGTCGAAATCATCCCCGCCACCGGCCTGGTGCAGGGCAAGCACTATACCGACGTCAATCACGTCGCCTCACTGATGGCCGACAAACTCGGCGGCCGCGCCTACCAGATCCATGCGCCGCTGTTCGCCGACACCGCGCAGCAGCGCGAGATGCTGATGGGCATCAGCTCCGTCGCCGACGTGTTTCGCAAGGCGCGCGAGGCCGATGTCGCGGTGGTCGGGGTCGGCTCCATCCTGACCGACGATTCCAGCTACTACGATCTGCATCCGTCCTCGAATGCCGACCGCCAGGCGATCCAGAAATCCGGGGCGACGGGCGAGTTGCTGGCCCATCTCATCGATCGCCAGGGCAAGCTCTGCAACTACTCGCTCAACCGTTCGCTGGTCTCGCTGACGCTCGACGAGTTCGCCACCATCCCACGCTCGATCGGCATCGCCAGCGGACCCAGCAAGGTCGCGCCGATCCTCGCCGCCATGCGCGGAAACCATCTCGACACCATCGTCACGGACGAGGCCACCGGGCTCCAGATCCTCGAGTTGGCCAAACAGGAGGCAGCATGAATTCTCGACAAATCCAGCGGCAGATCGGCAAGTCCGGCATATCGGCGTCGGCTGTTGGCTTGGGCACCTGGGCGATTGGCGGATGGATGTGGGGCGGCACCGACGAGAAGGAATCGGTGCGCGCCATCGAAGCCTCGATCGACGCCGGCCTCAGCCTGATCGACACCGCACCGGCTTACGGCCTTGGCCGCAGCGAGGCGATCGTTGGCACCGCCATCAAGGGCAAGCGCGACAAAGTGGTGATCGCGACCAAATGCGGGCTGAACTGGCATACCGGCAAAGGGGGCCATTTCTTCGACCAGGACGGCAAGCCGGTGCATCGCTATCTCGGGGCTGACGGCATCGCCTACGAAGTCGAGCAGAGCCTGCGGCGTCTCGGCACCGATCATATCGATCTCTACATCACCCATTGGCAGGACCCGACGACGCCCATCGCCGAGACGATGGTGGTGCTGGAAAAACTGAAGGCGGCCGGCAAGATCCGCGCCATCGGCGCCAGCAACATCAGTGCCGATGATCTTGGCCACTATATCGACGCCGGCCAGCTCGATGCGATCCAGGAGCGCTATTCGATGATCGATCGCGAGATCGAGGGCAGCCTGCTGCCGATCACCCGTCGCCATGACATCGCCACCCTCAGCTATTCGTCGCTGGCGCTTGGCCTGCTCACCGGCACGGTCGACCCCGGCCGCACATTCGGCGGCGACGACCAGCGCAAGGACAATCCACGCTTCTCCACGGCCAACCGGCAAAAGGTGGCGAAGCTGAAGGAGGCCATCGCCTCGATTGCCGCAGACCATCAGGCGTCGATGGCCCAGATCGTCATCGCCTGGACGCTCGCCCAGCCGGGCATCACTTTTGCCCTGTGCGGCGCGCGCAATCCCGAACAGGCGCTCGACAATGCGCGGGCCGGCGAGATCACGCTTGCGGCAGGCGAACTTGCGGCAATCGACGCCGCAGCCGCCGCGCATCTCACGGCGATGGATGCCTGAGCAAAAAGGCAGCAGTCCAATGAACCGTAGCGATACAACAGCCGCTCTGCGCGAACGGCCTGATATAGCCGTGCTCGTCATCGGCGGCGGCATCAACGGCATCAGCGTCTTTCGCGAACTGGCCTTGCAAGGCGTCGATGTCGTGCTGGCGGAAAAGGACGACTATTGCAGCGGCGCCAGTGCCGCCCTGTCGCGCATGGTGCATGGCGGGCTGCGCTACCTCGAAAACGGCGAATTCAAACTGGTGCGCGAATCGCTGCTCGAACGCGATCGCCTGCTGAAGAATGCCCCGCACTATGTGGCGCCCCTGCCGACGACGGTACCGATCTTCGACATGTTCTCCGGCCTTGCCAATGGCGCGGTGCGTTTCCTGGGATTGACGAGGCGGCCCAGTCGGCGCGGCGCGCTGGTGATCAAGACTGGCCTTGCCATGTATGACCTGTTCACCGCCGCACGGCGGTTGATGCCGACGCACCGATTCCGGGGACGCGCCGAGACACTGAAGACATGGCCGGCGATCAATCCGGCGATCCGCAATTCGGCGACCTACTATGACGCCTGGGTGAGCCGGCCCGAACGCCTCGGCCTGGAGATGCTGCTGGACGCCATGGCGAGCGGGGCGAACGCGCGCGCCTTGAATTATGCGCAGGTGTCATCGAACGGCGACGGCCTTGCCATCACCGACAGGCTGACAGGCGAACAACTGCCGGTGCGGCCGCGATTGGTCATCAACGCCACCGGCGGCTGGATCGACCTGACCAACAAGGCAATCGGGGCGGCGGCGCAGAGAATGATGGGCGGCACCAAGGGCTCGCATCTCATCGTCGACAATGACGAACTGCTCGCAGCGCTCGGCGGCCATATGGTCTACTACGAGAACGAGGACGGGCGCATCTGCATCCTGTTTCCCTATCTCGGCAAGGTGCTGATCGGCTCGACCGACATCCGGATCGACGATCCCGACCAGGTCCGATGCGAGGAGGACGAACAGCGCTACATCCTGCAGTCGCTCGCCTTCGTCTTTCCCTCGATCAAGGTGACCGACGACCAGATCGTGTTCCGCTTCGCCGGCGTGCGCCCCTTGCCCGCCAGCGAAGACAGCTTCACCGGCCGCATACCGCGCGACCACTATTGCGAGTTCGTCGAGGCGAGCGGGGATCTGCCGGCGACACTATGCATGATCGGCGGCAAGTGGACGACGTTTCGTTCGTTCGGAGCATTGGCGGCTGGCAGTGTGCTGGAGCGCCTCGGGCTCGAACGCAGTGTGGGTACAGAGGATATGGCCATCGGCGGCGGTCGCGACTTCCCTGCCGATCAGGAGAGCTGGTGCGCGTCATTCGCGCTTGAATACGGCCTGACGGTCGAGCGCGCGCACACACTTCTGCAGCGCTACGGCACGTCTGCCGTGGACTTCGTTTCGCGCCCCGCGGGCGAACAGATGCTGCCGCGGTCCGACTACTCGGCAAGCGAAATCCGACACATCATCGAGCATGAGCAGGTCGAGTGCCTTGCCGACCTGTTCCTGCGCCGCTCCACCATCGCCATTTCGGGTGGTCTGAGCTTCGACCTCATCAGCGCCGTTCTCGACATGCTGGCCGATCACAAAGGCTGGAATGCCAGCGAGGCCGTCGCCGAGCGCTCGACCTTCCTGGCCTTGCTGGCAGACCGGCACGGCATCGACCTCCAGACGCATCAAAGGAGCGCCCTATGCGCGTAAACAAGAAAGTCCGCATGAACCGGCTGTTCGGCGGGGGGCGCTGCCTCGACGTGGCCATCGATCATGGCGTCTGCAACGAGCCGAGTTTCCTGGCCGGGCTGGAAGACATGGCCGGTGTCGTCAGCCAACTGGTCAAGGCCGGTCCCGACGCCATCCAGATGAATTACGGCCAGGCCGATCTGTTGCAATCCGTGCCGGGCAAGGACAAGCCGGCGCTGGTCATGCGTATCGACATGGGCAATCCTTACAACAAGACGCGCCACCGGGCGATGTGGGCGGTGCTGCAGAACGAAGCCGAGCCTCTGCTTGGCGCCATCGAGATGGATGCGGCCTGCGTCGTGGTGAATTTGTTCATGCTGCCCGACGAGCCCGACCTGTTCAGGCAATGCGTGCAGAACATCGCGCGTGTGCGCGCCGATTGCGAGAAATACGGCCTGCCGCTGATGATCGAGCCGCTGGCCATGCTGCCGGTCACCGAACATGGCGGCTACATGGTCGACGGCGATGCCGAAAAGATCGTCACCTTGACCCGCTTGGCGCGCGAGATGGGTGCCGATATCATCAAGGCCGATCCGACGACCGATCCCAATGACTTCCACCGCGTCGTCGAGGCCGCGCGCTGCCCGGTGCTGGTGCGTGGCGGCGGCAAAGAGGATCTGCGCGCGGTGTTCGACAAGTCCGCTGCCTTGATGGCGCAAGGCGCGCTCGGCATGGTCTATGGCCGCAACATCTACCAGCATGCCAACCCGAGTGCTGTCGTGCGCGGGCTGATGGCGATCATTCATGACGATGCCGATGGCCGCGTGGCCTGGGACCTGTACAACCAGGCATAGGCTGCGGCCTCGGGAGGCGCCAATGGCAAACTACATTCTCGGTCTGGACGCCGGCAACACTGTCATCAAGGCTGTCCTCTTCGACCTGTCGGGGCGCGAGCTGGCGCTCGCCGCCCACGATGGCCGCTCATCCATGCCGAAGCCCGGCCACGTCGAACGCGACCTCGACGAACTCTGGCGCAACGCGGTTTCGGTCATTGGTCAATGCATCGCCGAGGCCGGCATCGACGCCGGCGAGATCGTCGCCATCGGCTGCGCCGGCCATGGCAACGGGCTCTATGCGCTCGATCGGGCGGGGGCGCCGCTGATCGGCATCCAGTCGCTCGATACCCGCGCCGTCGGCATTGTTGCCGAGTGGGCCGAACGGCATGTCGGTGACCGCACCTATACACACTGCCTGCAACGGCCATGGGCGGCGCAGACACCGACCCTTCTTGCCTGGCTCAAGCGCTTTTCGCCGGCCTTGTTCGCCAGCATCGGCACGGTCTTCCTGTGCAAGGATTTCGTCGTCAATCGGCTGACGGGCGCACGCTGCAGCGATACATCAGACATGTCTGGCTGCGGCCTGCTGCAGATGCAGGACCGGCGCTATGAACCGGACCTGCTTGCCGCCTACGGGCTCGGCGATTGCATGGATCTGTTACCGCCGGTGCTGGAATCGGCCGACATTGCCGGGCATATCAGCGAAGACGTGGCGGCCCTGACGGGACTGCGTGCCGGCACGCCTGTCGTGGCCGGGTTGTTCGACGTCGTCGCCAGCGCCGTCGGTTCCGGTGTGACCCGAACCGGAGCTGCCTCGGTCATCGCCGGAACCTGGAGCATCAACCAGGTCATCACCGACGAGCCGATCCGCGATCCTTCGATCTTCATGCTGTCGACCTTCGATCGCCAGCGCTATCTGGCGATCGAATCCAGCGCGACCTCGGCCGCCAATCTCGAATGGATCGTTCGCGAATTCCTCGAGCACGGCGGCGAAGCCGACCAGTCACCATTCGAACTGTGCAGCGAACTCGTCGCCTCCGTCGATCCCGAGGGCGACATCCCCATCTACCATCCCTTCCTCTACGGCTCGCAGCAGAATGGCCATGCGCGCGCCGGCTTCTACGGTATCGCCGGCTGGCACGGCCGGGCGCATCTGTTGCGCGCGCTGTTCGAGGGTGTCGCCTTCGAGCACAAGCGGCATGTCGAGACGCTGCACAAGGCCGGCGCCGATTTCGATGAGGTGGTGCTGTCCGGCGGCGGTTCGCGCAGCAGCGTCTGGCCGCAGATCTTCGCCGATGTGCTTGGCGTGCCGGTAACCGTGGCGCGCAGCCGCGAGACCGGCGCACTTGGGGCGGCGATCGCGGCAGGCACCGGCGTCGGCATCTTCGCTGACTACAGCGCCGGCGCCGCGGCCATGACGGCGGCCGCCCGACGGTTTGTACCCAACGGGGCGGTTGCCGAGGCGTATGCAGGGCGTTATCGACTCTATGGCGAGATCAACAAGGCGATGGTGCCGCTATGGGAACGCTTCGCCGGACAGCAGGCCTGCACGTGACTGAAACCTCATCATCTCCGTTCGGCGACTACGACTATGTCATCGTTGGTGCGGGTTCCGCCGGCTGCGTGCTCGCCAACCGGCTCTCCGCCGATCCGCGCAACAAGGTGCTGCTGCTCGAAGCCGGCGGCAGTGACCGCTATCACTGGGTCGATATCCCGATCGGCTACCTCTTCTGCATGGGCAACCCGCGCACCGACTGGATGATGAAGACCGAGCCGGAAGCCGGTCTCAACGGACGCAGCCTCAACTATCCGCGCGGCAAGGTGCTTGGCGGCTGTTCGTCGATCAACGGCATGATTTACATGCGTGGCCAGGCAGCCGACTATGAGGGCTGGCGGCAGGCCGGCAATGTCGGCTGGGGCTGGGATGATGTGCTGCCGTATTTCCGCAAATCGGAAGACTATCATGGCGTCAATAGCGCCATGCACGGCACCGGCGGCGAGTGGCGGGTCGAACGGCAGCGTCTGTCCTGGCCAATCCTCGACGCGTTCCGGGACGCAGCCGAGGAACTCGGCATTCCCCGCACCGACGATTTCAACACCGGCACCAATGAAGGCTCGGGCTATTTCGAGGTCAACCAGCGGCGGGGCGTGCGCTGGAACACATCGAAGGCGTTTTTGCGCGGCATTGCGGCGCGCAAAAATTTGCGCGTGATGACCGGGGCCGAGATGGAACGGCTCGAATTCGACGGCCGGCGTGTCACCGGACTGGTCTTTCGCCAAGGCGACCGCCTGCATAGGGTCGGCGCCGGACAGACGATCCTTGCCGCCGGCGCCATCAATTCGCCGAAGCTGCTCGAACTGTCGGGGGTGGGGCGCCCCGATCTGCTTTCGAGTATCGGTGTGGATGTTCGTCATGCCTTGCCGGGCGTCGGTGAAAACCTGCAGGATCATTTGCAGCTCCGCACCGTCTTCAAGGTCGCCAATGCCGCGACGCTCAACCAGCGCTATCACAATCTGATCAGCCGCGCGTCGATGGGGGTGGAATACGCGCTCAAGCGCAGCGGGCCGCTGTCGATGGCCCCGAGCCAGCTCGGCATTTTTGCCAGGAGTGATTCTCGCCTCGCGACACCCGATCTGGAATACCATGTGCAGCCGCTGAGCACGGACCGGCTTGGCGAGCCGCTGCATCGCTTTCCCGCGGTCACTGTGTCGGTCTGCAATCTGCGCCCGGAAAGCCGGGGCACGGTGCATATGGGATCGTCCGATCCGCGCGAGGCGACGAAGATCCGGCCGAACTATCTATCCACCGAGGGAGACCGCGGTGTCGCCATCGCTTCGCTGCGCCATGTCCGTAGCCTGATGAAGGCGCGGGCCGTGGCACGCTTTGCGCCCGAAGAGATGCTGCCCGGCACACAATATGAGAGCGACGAAGATCTCATCGGCAAGGCCGGCGATATCGGTACGACGATCTTCCATCCCGTCGGCACCTGCAAGATGGGCTCGGACTCGATGGCGGTGGTCGACGATCGGCTGCGTGTTCACGGGCTTGCCGGACTGCGCGTGGTCGATGCCTCGATCATGCCGACAATCGTCTCGGGCAACACCAACTCTCCGGTCGTCATGATCGCGGAAAAGGCTGCGGAGATGATCTTGCTGGATCCGCGCCAGTGATGTTGTGGCCATATGCGGCGTCCTGCTGATGCCGAAGCGGCGCGACCATACCCCCAGCAGCGGTATCAACTCCGCCCGATAGGGGTCGCCTCTTCGTCTGAGCAACGGACAGTCTCGTCGGTTTAGTTGGTCTTCAGCTTGCCGACGCGGTTTTCCGCGATCCAGCGAGCGGCGAGCACCAGCGCGCCCATGCTGAAATCCTTGCCATGCTTGGCCACCATTTCTTCCGACAGTTCGGCCAGCCGTTCGAAAAATTCGTCCTTGCTCTTGTCCTCGGCGGTGAGTTCGGTCTGCATGTCATCCTCCTGTTTCATAAGGACTGCGTCCGTTATTTGAACATCTGTGCGGGAAAGGTGACGATGGCGGCGGTGCCATCGACAGCTCCGATCGCCAGATGCCGACCGTCGCCGGACCAGGCGAGAGCGGTGACGGCGCTGCCCAAGGGCCTGACGAGAAGCTCGTCCCGCGCGCCGATCTGGGCGATGGTGATACGGCCGTTGGCGTAGCCCGCCGCAATCAGCTTCTTTTCCGGGTGTGCCGCCACCGCCTCGACAAGGACCAGCCCGGCGCGACCTGTCTCCAGCGCACCCGAGGTTTCGCCGCCAACCGGCGGGGCGGTCATCGACCAGCCGGCGATCCGGAAGGCGCCCGATGCAAACAACGCATGCGCCGGCTGGCTCCAGCACACGGTGCGGACCGGCGATGGAAATCCCGCGACGATTTCTGCTCTTCCATCGGCCAGAGAGACCAGAGCAAAGCCGCCGGTTTCGAGCCCGCAGGCCAGCCAGGTGCCGTCTCTGCTCCAGCGGATCGACACCGGGCGCGCGGATAGCGGGATGTCGTGTGTCAAGGCTGCGTCGCCTTCGACCGCCCAGATCGACAGCCCTTCGCCAAGGCCGCAGGCAAGTCGCCGCCCGCCCGGCGAGAAGGCAAGTGCATCTGTCGACGAGGTCACATCGCGTTCCAGTCGCACGGCATCGCCTTTCCCCCGCGACAGGAAGACATCATGCCCGTTGCTGATGGCTATCGTGCCGGCCTTGGCGCTGTGGTCGATGGCGACGACCGGCCCGTCGATCCTGACCAGGGGCTCAGCGACTTCACCGCCGGTGGTCAGATGCAGCACGTCGCCGCTCGCCGCGCCGACGAGGAAGCCGGAATGCGCATAGCTGGCGAGCGGCACATCGCCGTCACCGAATGCCGCCGTGGCAATCAATGGCACTGGCGGCTTCTCCCTGGGGCGGATCGTCGTCTGGCCGAGATCGTTGCTGACCCTGATCCGCGCTTCCGGCGGCTCGTGATCCGCGACCGCGGCTATGGCGACGGTTCCGTCGACCGAGGTGAAAGTCACAGCCGAACCGTCGGCGCTGAAGCGCAGATCGGCGATCGCCGACGGCCGCTGCCAGCTGCGGGCCAGAAGGTCGAACAAGGTCAGGTTCTGCATCGTCTGCTGGTTCATGCTGTCTCTCCCGTCAGTCCTCGTTCGCCGTTGCGGCCAGCAGGCGATCGACGTCCTCGACATCGCCCTCCGCAGCTATGATGCGATCCTCGCAAGCCGCACATGCCTGCATGATTGCCTCGGCGTTCTCTTCAGCCTCATGCAAGTCCCGCACCAGTTGCTCGCTGGCGCCGCTTCTGCCGATTTCGAGCTCCAGGCGCAGCACGTCCATTTCGATACCGGCGCGTTTCTGGTTGAGCCGCAGCGCCTCCGCGGTAAGCGCCGAGACGCTGGCGACGAGATCGAGCCGGCGCGCGAGCAGCGCGTCACGCCTGGCGGTTTTGGATGCCTGGGTCATTTTTCGCTCCCCAAAGGCCCCTGCGGTTTCTCGAAAGCCGACAGCAATTTGGGCAATGTGCCGGCTTGCGACTGGAACTGTTTTTCAGCCGTCTCGATGTGGCTCTTCAACTGGTCCCAGATGTCGACGCGGATCATCGATGTCGTGTCGCCGGTCAGGCGCTCGATCTCTTCGACACGGAACTGACGCGTCAGCGAAACCCCGGAAAACACGAAGTCGCGCAGCAGGATCGCGTGGTTTTCGATGAACAGATGGATCATCGGATGCGTCTCCATGGTGACGCCGCCGGCGGCAAGCTCGGCCCGGATGAAGTCCTGGAAATGGCTTTGCAGACGGTGCTGGCTCTCGCCCATGAAGCGCATGACGAAGACCAGATCGCGCGGCATCAGCTTGACGAGATCACCGGTTACACCGTCGGCATGGCTGGACATCGGCTCGGGTGACCCTCGACTGTCCTTGTCGTTCGGCATGGTTTTTCTCCAGCGCCAGGCCCACCCATGGGCCGCCGCCTTCAAATAGTCTGGAAAGACGAAGAGTTAAACAGATAATATGAATTTCGTTATTTGCTGCGAATGCTAACTAATCATGCTGCACATGCGAATATATGTTAAATATTACAGGCGTAAGTTACAACTGTAAAAGAACGTTACAGTTGCGCATCGGATTGCCTGCCCAAAGGGCGACGGTCTTGTTTTTAATGCCGGCCGTGAGCGCTATTTTAAAACTGGCACGGCGCTTGCTTTGTTCATTTTCATAAGAAGCCCATCGCGCTTGACGCGGTGCCAAAAGAACGAAGGAACGGAGGAAGCAGGACCGCTTCGATACGCCCATCGCATATGCGGTTGGCGTCGCGGATCCTTGCCAGACGCCTCGAAACCTTTGCCCCGATCCACTTGAACGGCCGGACCTCGGGTCGCGCTTCGACGCGCAACGCCTTGTCATGCCGCTCGCACTCTCACTGGCGGTGCTTTGCCGCTTCATGCCGGGGTCAAGGGACCTGCGGCTCAAACCTGGTGGAGGCTTATGACCATGACGTCTCTGACGCTCAACAAGATTACCTCGCAACGCGGAATCTCCGTCGGCGAGGCGACCAAGAAGATTGCCGATCTCGGCTGGAATCCTTCCTACGTGCAGGAAGCGATGACGTTTCCGACCGACTACAAGATCAACAAGACGCCGCGCGACCCGATGAAGCAGGTTCTGCGGTCCTATTTCCCGATGCAGGAAGAGAAGGACAACCGCGTCTATGGCGCGCTCGATGCGGCCTTGCGCGGCGACATGTTCCGCAATGTCGAGCCGCGCTGGGTCGAGTGGATGAAGCTCTTCCTGGCCATCATTCCGTTCCCGGAAATCTCGGCCGCCCGCTCGATGGCGATGGTCGCCCGCATCGCACCCGGCGAGGAACTCCGGACCGGTTTCACCATGCAGATGATCGACGAGTTCCGTCACTCGACGATCCAGATGAATCTGAAGAAATGGTACATGGAGAACTACATCGATCCGGCCGGCTTCGACATCACCGAGGAAGCCTTCGGAAAGTGCTACGCCACCACCATCGGCCGCCAGTTCGCCGAAGGCTTCATCACCGGCGACACGATGACCGCCGCCTGCATGTACCTGACCGTGGTCGCCGAGACTGCCTTCACCAACACGCTGTTCGTCGCCATGCCTTCGGAAGCCGCCCGCAATGGCGACTATGCGCTGCCGACCGTCTTCCTGTCGGTGCAGTCCGACGAAAGCCGGCATATCGGCAATGGCCACTCGCTGCTGATGGCGGCACTCAAGGAGCCGGAAAACCATCTCCTGCTCGAGCGCGACCTGCGTTACGCCTTCTGGCAGAACCATGCGATCGTCGATGCGGCCATCGGCACCTTCATCGAATACGGCACCACCAACCGCGACAAGAACAAGGAATCCTACGCGGAGATGTGGCACCGCTGGATCTATGAGGATTACTACCGCACCTACATGCTGCCGCTCGAGAAATACGGCATCAAGGTCCATCACGACGACGTCCAGGCGGCCTGGGAGCGTATCACCAAGAAGAACTACGTCCACAAGGTCGGACAGTTCTTCGCGGTCGGCTGGCCGGTCAATTTCTGGCGCATCGAAGCCCAGACCGACAAGGACTTCGAGTGGTTCGAGCATAAGTATCCGGGCTGGTACGCCGAGTTCGGCGACTTCTGGAAATGGTACGCCAAGCTCAGCCACAAGGGCGAGAAGGTGCTGCTGTTCAACAGCGACGTCGGCTACGTCTATCCGCACCGCTGCTGGTCGTGCCTCGTTCCTTGCCTGATCCGCGAGGACATGGTGGTCGGCGAGATCGACGGTCAGCTCCACACCTTTGCCCACGAACTCGACAAGTGGACCGCAACGGTTGCCTTCGCCGACGAGTATCAGGGCCGCCCGACGCCCGCGATGGGCCGCTTCAGCGGCAAGCGCGAGTGGGAGACGCTCTATGACGGCTGGGATCTGGCCGATGCGATCAAGGACCTGAACTTCGTCCGCTCCGATGGCAAGACGCTGGTCCCGCAGCCGCATCTGCGCTTCGACGACAAGGAGATGTGGACGCTCGACGATGTGCGCGGCAACACGCTCGGATCGCCGCTGAACGCGCTGCGTGCCATGTCGCCCGCCGACCGTGAGAAGCACCTGGCGGAATACCGGGCCGGCTTCACGATCAATCCCTGCAACTGATCAGGCCAAAGGGGGGCGGGTTCGTCCCGCCCCTTCCTTTCACTGGAGGTCCGTATGTCGGAAACCCACACGGTCAGGCTCAGCCCGGTCGGCGTCGAATTCGAGGTCGAAAATGGCGAAACGGTGCTCAACGCCGCGTTTCGCCAGGGCATCGCCCTGCCGCACGGCTGCAAGGAAGGGCAATGCTCGGCCTGCAAAAGCGTGTTGCTCGAAGGCGAAGTCGACATGCTGAAATACTCGACCTTCGCGCTGAACGACATGGAGAAGGAAAGCGGGCACGTTCTGTTGTGCCGCTGCATTGCCTACTCCGACCTGGAAGTCGAGCTTCTCAATTACGACGAGGAGATTCTGGCGAAAGCGATCGCCGTGAAGACGTACAAGGGCCGGATTGCTCGCATCGAGCACCTGACCCACGACATTCGCGGCATCGAGATCGAACTCGGCTCCCCAATGAAGTTCTGGGCGGGGCAATATGTCGACATCACGGTTACCACGCAAAAAGGGGAGACGATTACGCGCTCGTTCTCCATGGCAAATACGCCGGACCAAACCGAAAAACTCTCCTTCATCATCAAAAAATACCCTGAGGGAAAGTTCTCGGGCGAACTCGATTCCGGAGGCATCAGCGCCGGAGCCGAAGTCACCGTCGTCGGACCTTACGGAACCTGTTTCCGCCGCGACGAACGGCAAGGACCCCTGATCCTGGTCGGCGCCGGCTCCGGCATGTCGCCGATCTGGTCGATCCTCAACGACCATCTGAAGAGCGGCGAGAAGCGTCCGGTCTATTTCTTCTACGGTGCCCGCACCCGCAACGACCTGTTCTATCTCGACAGGATCGCCGAGCTGGTCGGCAATCATTCCGACGTCACCTTCATTCCCGTGCTGTCGCACGCCAATGACGACGCCGAATGGCAAGGCGAGCGTGGCTTCGTGCACCAGAGCGTCGACGCCATGCTCAAGCTACTGGCGGTCGACGGGCAGGGCGATGTCCATGCCTGTGGCCCGCCGCCGATGATCGATGCGCTGCAGCCGGTGCTGTTCATGAACGGCTTCGAAACCGAGCGGATCTTCTTCGACAAATTCACCACATCGGCAGGTGCAACGCCGGCCCATTAAGGGGCGGCCGACACCACAGCCAACCACAACTGCAACAAGGGAGAGAGACTATGCCTGCAACCTCGAGTTCAGTCGGATCCGGAGCCGCCGGCGCGGCAATCTTCGCCGACTCCGACAGCCGGAAATACCGGTATTTCGATCCGAAAGGCCAGCGCGCCACCCATTATGAGGACATGACGGTCGACGTCCAGCCCGACCCGGAACGCTACCTGATCCAGGACTGGATCATCTCCTTCGCCGACGGCAAGGGCGCCTATGTCAAGCAGAACACCGCCGCCCAGAGCTCCAACTGGCATGCCTTCCGCGCTCCCGACCAGGAATGGGAGCGCACGCACTACCAGCGCCAGTCGAAGATCGAGACGATGGTGCAGAGCGTCATCAACAATGCCCGCAAGTCGGGTACGCCGAAGACCTTCGACAAGGCTTGGGTCAAGATCCTGCAGACGCAGCTCGGCGCCTGGAAACATGCCGAATTCGGGCTCGGCACCTCGCTGATGCAGGCGCAGCGTTACGGCTACACCCAGATGATCAACAACGCGACGCTGACCAACTCGTCCTACAAGCTCAGGCTTGCCCAGGACATCACGCTCTACCTTGCCGAGATCGGCATGGACCTGCCCGGCTGGGACGACGAACTCGGCAAGAAGGCCTGGCTCGAGGACAAGAACTGGCAAGGCACGCGCGAAGCGGTCGAGACCATCATGGGCGCGACCGATTATCTCGAGCAGTATTTCGCCATCAACATCGTCTTCGAGCCGCTGGTGGGCGAAGTGTTCCGCTCCGGCTTCCTGATGCAGATCGCCGCCGCCAACCATGACTTCATCACCCCGGCGGTGATTTCGGCGGCCGAGGCTGACTACGAGCGCAATCTCGCCAACACGATCGACCTCATGCACCTGCTCGCCAATGACGAGAAGCATGGTGCCGCCAACAAGAAGCTCTTCCAGGGCTGGGTCAAGAAGCACGGCGCGCTCGCCGACAAGGCAGCCACCGGCCTGCAGCCGATCTGGTCGATGCCGCATTCCAAGCCGGTCGCCTTCGCCGATGTCCGCGCCAAATCCGAAGAGCGGATTGGCCAGATCCTCGGCGAACTCGGTCTCAAGCGCTGAAACAGGAGAAATCGTCATGTCACTATCTGCACGCGACGCAACGCATTCCAACATCTTCAAGGCGATGAAGGACATCACCTTCGAGCAGACGATTTCGCACCAGTGCGGCGTCACCATGAACGACTCGGTCGAGGCCCGCGCCATCGCCGAATTCATGGGCCAGAAGCCGGGGGTGACCATCACCTACCAGCCGGCGCTGATCCGCATCGACGGCGACGGCAAGCTGATCTTCAAGATGGACGCGATCGGCGAGTATCTCGGCCGCGAGATTTCGGCCGAGACCTTCGAGGTCAACACCTCCACCCATTACGGCCGCATGGTGCGCGTCGACGACAACACCGTGATCCTGTTCGGCAACATGGACGAGATGTTCGAATACATCGAATAGCCGCCACGAAAATCCGGCGCGCCGCCGGGTGCGGCGCGCCCTACCGATCAACGCGATTGCTGCGGAGGCAACCATGTACAGAACACCGGAAGGCAAGGACATTTTCATAGTCGACGGCCACACCCATTTCTGGGACGGCAGCCCGGAAAACCAGAAGAACATCCACGGCAAGCAGTTCATCGAATGCTTCTATGCCTATCACACCGGCTTGAGCCCGAAGGACCAGCTGTGGGAGAAGAGCAAGTTCGAGAAATACAGCGCCGACGATCTCTATCGCGACCTGTTCATCGACGGTCCCGATGATGTGGCGATCGTCCAGTCGACCTACCTCAAGGACTTCTACAAGACCGGCTTCAACACCATCGAGCGCAATGCCGAGGTGGCCAAGCGCTATCCCGAGCGGTTCATCGTCAACGGCGCCTTCGATCCGCGCGATGGCGAGAAGGCGCTGGAATACATCCACTTCCTAAAGGAGACCTACAACGTCAAGGGCGTGAAGATGTACACGGCCGAATGGAACGGCGCCTCCAAGGGCTGGAAGCTCACCGATCCCGATGCCTACAAGTGCTTCGAACTCTGCGACAAGCTAGGCATCAAGAACATCCACGTCCACAAGGGCCCGACCATCCTGCCGCTGTCGAAGGATGCGTTCGACGTCCATGATGTCGACCACGCGGCGACGGATTTCCAGGGCCTCAACTGGATCATCGAGCATTGCGGCTTGCCGCGTCTCGACGATTTCTGCTGGATCGCGACGCAGGAGACCAATGTCTATGGCGGCCTGGCGGTGGCGCTGCCCTTCATCCACGCACGCCCGCGCTATTTCGGTGAGGTGATCGCCGAACTGTTGTTCTGGCTCGGGCCGGAGAAGATCCTGTTCGGTTCCGACTACGCGATCTGGACGCCGCGCTGGCTGGTCGAGAAGTTCTGGGCCTACCAGATACCCGAGGACATCGCCGCCGAACGCGGCGTGCAACTGACCGACGAGATCAAGGAGAAGATCCTGGGCCTCAACGCCGCACGTCTCTACAGCATCGATATCGAAGCCAAGAAGAAGGCGCTTGCCAGCTCTCCCTTCAGCATCGCGGCGGAGTAGGGGCCATGGCAACCGCCAGCGTTTCGGGCGACTGCCAGAAGGAACTCTGGCGGCGCCTTGGTGAGGTCAACGACCCGGAACTCGACGAACCCATCACCGAGATGGGCTTCGTCGAGCGGGGCGAGGTGAAGGGCGATGGCAGCGTGGAGATCGATTTCCGCCTGCCGACCTACTGGTGCTCGCCCAATTTCGCGTTCCTGATGCTGGATGGCGTGCGCAAGGCGCTCGACCAGCTCTCCTGGGGACCGGCCTATCGCGTCAAGCTGCACGACCACATGTTCGCCGACGAGGTCAATAGCGGCATGGCGGAAGGCAAGAGCTTCGGCGATATCTTCGCCGTGCTCGCCGAGGATCAGGATCTCGGCGGCTTGCGCGAAACCTTCGCAACGAAGGCCTTCAAGCGGCGCCAGGAAGCGGTCTTGCGCGGCCTCAAGGCGCACGGCCTGACGGATCGCGAAATCGTCGGCATGGACCTGCCGGCCTATGACGTCGCACGGTTCGAGCCGGGCGAGGCGGCCAGGCAGAAGCCGCGATACCGGGCGGCGCTGCTCGAGCGGTTTCCCGACCGCCGGGCGGACGCTCCCGTCTTCGTGACATGGGAAGGGCATCGCATACCGCCTGACGCACTCAGCGCCCATCTCGCCGAACTGCGCGGTGTGCGCATCAACATGGAGTTCAACGGCGCGCTGTGCCGGGGGCTCAAGCAGACCCGATACAAGGAACTGGATGTGGTCGACGGCGAACCGACGCTGGTCGATTTCATCATGGATCGCGTGCCGGCACGAACCGCGCCGACCGCCTGAAGCAGAGCCGACAGCAACGGCCTCCCTTGCACGAGGCCCCTAACCAACAACCCGCCCGTAAGGCGGAAGGAGGAATCATGCCCAAGATAATGCTTCACAATTCCGAGGCCCGCCGTGCGCTCGCCCGCGGTGTCTTCCGGCTCGCCGCCGCCGTCGAGCCGACGCTCGGCCCCAAAGGCATGAACGCCATGATCGACCGGCCGATCGGCACGCCGATGGTGACCCGTGACGGCGTCAGCATCGCCTCCGAGATCGAGCTGCACGACCGTTTCGAAAACATGGGCGCGCAGGTGGTCCGCGAAGTGTCGATGCAGACCAACGAGATTGCCGGCGACGGCACCACGACGGCCATCGTGCTTGCCAACGCGCTCATCCAGGGCGGTGTCGAGGCGAATGAGCGCGGCGTGAAATCGGTAGATCTGTGCAAGGGCATCGACCTTGCGGTAGCGGCGGTGGTGGCAGCACTCAAGGCTTCGGCGAAGCCCGCCAAGGGCAACGGTATCCTGGCGTCGGTCGCCAACATCGCGGCGACCAACAGCAAGCTTGGCGCACTGGTGGCGGAAGCCCATCAGCGGGTCGGCGCCGAAGGCGTCATCACCACGGACTTCAGCGTCACCACCGAGACGACGCTCGATGTCGTCGAGGGCATGTCCTTCGAACGCGGCTATCTCTCGCATCACATGGTGACCGACCAGGAGAAGATGGAGGCCGTGCTCGATCGGCCCTACATCTTGATGACCGATCTCAAGATCAAGGAACCCGAGCAGCTCGATGCGGTTCGCCGCATTGCCGAGGAGGATGGCCGGCCGCTGCTGATCGTATCCGAGGAAATGTCGCCGGAAGTGGTGGTGACGCTGCTCGGCAAGCAGGGGCCGGGACGATATCTCGTCGTCCACCCGCCGGAATATGGCCATTGGCGCAAGGCGATGATGGAGGATCTGGCCATTATCACCGGCGGCAAGGTGATCGCGCGCGATCTGGGCGGCCGGCTCGAGGATGTCACCGCCGAGGATCTCGGCACGGCCGACCGGGTCAAGACCAGTTCGTCCTACACCTCGATCATTCGTGGCGGTGGCGATCATGCGGCAATCGCCTCGCGCCGCGCCCAGGTGCAGCGGCAGTATGAAGCTTCGCCGCCGAACATCGACCAGGACAAGCTGCGCGAGCGCCTGGCCAAGCTCTCCGGCGGCACGGCGATCCTCTATGCCGGCGGCGTCACGCCGGTCGAGCAGAAGCGGACCATCCAGCTGATCGAGGATTCATTGAATGCGGTGCGCGCCGCCTCCGAAGAGGGCGTGGTCGCGGGCGGCGGTTCCGCACTCGCCCAGATCGCGCCGCTGCTCGACAAGGTGGCGGCCAGCGTCGATGGCGATGTAGCCGAAGGCGTGCGCCTGGTGCGCTCGGTCCTGTCGCGGCCGCTGTGGCGGATCGCCGCCAATGCCGGCGCCGATCCCGAAGCCGTGGTGATCGAGGTCACCCGCATCAATGGCGGCTACGGCTACAACGCGTCGACAGGCGCCTATCAGAACATGTTCGAGGCAGGGATCATCGACCCCGTCCGCGTCACCTACACCGCGCTCGCCAACGCGGCTTCCGTGGCGACGCTGATCCTGACCACCGAAACGCTGATTGGCGATCTCGCCGAGGACGAGGATCCGACGGCTGGGCCGGCGCGTGGCGGCGGTTCCGAAAAGCTCGGCCGCGCCTGAAGCAATCCAGACAATCTCGACCCAGACAATCTCTACGTTGAAGGGATACGACAATGAAAGCTGCCAGACTCTACGAATACGACCCGAAGATGAACGTCCAGCTCAAGATCGAGGAGGTCAAGGCGCCGACGATCACCGCGCCCGACGAGGTGATCGTGCGGGTCGGCGCCGCAGGCCTCTGCCGCACCGACCTGCACATCATCGAAGGCGTGTGGAAGCCGACCATGGATCCCGAAGGCACGCTGTTGCCCTACATCATGGGTCACGAAAATGCCGGCTGGGTCGAGGAAGTCGGCAGCGGTGTCAGATCGGTCAAGCGCGGCGACGCGGTGATCTGCCACCCCTTCCGCTCATGCGGCATCTGCCTCAACTGCCGTCATGGCGAGGACATGTATTGCGACAACGGCCAGTTCCCCGGCCTCGGCATGAATGGCGGCTTCGCCGAATATTTCATCACCAGCGAGCGCTCGCTGATCAAGCTCAACGCCAACATCACGCCGATCGAGGTGGCGCCGCTGGCCGACGCCGGCATCACTGCCTACCGCGCCGCCAAGCGCGCCGCGAAACTCCTGCGGCCGGGGAGCTATTGCGTGCTGCTCGGCATTGGCGGGCTCGGCCACATCGCGCTGCAATCGCTGCACGCGATTTCGGGCTGCCGCATCATCGCTGTAGATCGCGAGCCGGCGGCGCGGGTGCTGGCCAAGGACCTTGGCGCCGACTTCATCCTCGATGGCGGGCCGAACGTCGTCGAGGAGGTCGCCCAGATCACCGGCGGTGGCGCTCATGTGGTGATCGATTTCGTCGGTGAACTCGGTGTCGAGAACATCTGCTGGAAGATGGTGCGCAAGGGAGGTCAATTGTTCGTCGTCGGCTATGGCGGCAACATCAACGTCCCGACCGCGCATCTTGTCATCGAGGAGATCAACATCGGCGGTAGCCTGGTCGGCAATTTCACCGAGCTTGTCGAGCTGATGGAGTTGAACGCCGACGGCAAGGTCAAGATGCACTACACCGAGTACAACCTCGCCAGCATCAACACCGCGCTCGACGATTTCAAGAACCGGCGGTTCACCGGCCGCGGCGTCATCGTTCCCTGAAAGCCTCTGGACCAGACGCAGCACGAACCGGCGTGCTGCGTCGTGGCCGATGCCATGTCGTTTGCAGATCGGGAACGTCGGCGAAGCGCGATCCCCATACGAGTTTCCTTGCTTCGTGGTGTTTAAAAACGGGAGGACAACATGGATCTTGTTACGGGACTGGCCGTCGTCATCGGCATTATGGGAGGCATTGCAACCTGGGCGGCGATCACGATAGGCAATCCCTATCTGCTGATCTGGGCGGTATTCGTCGGCTGGGGGAGTTTCTATCACTGCGGCGGCAAGGAGGCCGGGTTCAAGAACTCGGCGGTTGCAAACCTGTGGGGCGCGATCTGCGCGGCCGGCGCCTTGATAGCGCTGACGTCGATCGGCGTTACAGCGATCATGGCCGGCATTTGCGTCGGCATTTCAATCATCGTCCTGATCCTCGCCGCCAAGCTGCCCTTGCTGAGCGCCATTCCGTCGGCGGTCTATGGCTATGCAACGACCGCGGCACTTTTTCTGCTTGGCGCGGCCGCCTACGGCGAAGGTGCCGCCGGCATCGTCAAGGTCGCAGCGGCCGTGGTGATTTCGCTGATCGTCGGCAACATCCTCGGCTTCGTCTCGGAGAAAGTGACCGGGGCCGTCATAAAGACCTGATCATGTCCGCTGCCGATGCCTGAAGGCAATTTCGGTCGACGATTTTCCCCAGCCCGCGGCGCGAATGCCGCGGGTTTTTTGTGCCGGTAGGCAGATCGAAATCAGAGGAAGCCGCGGCGGATGCCGTATTGGCCGAGCTTGCGATAGAGCGTAGGCCGCGAAATGCCGAGCCGCAGCGCAACCTTGCTGAGATTGCCGCTCTCCGCCGCAAGCGCATTCTTGATCGCCTGGCGCTCCGCATCCTCGAATGTGCACACCGGGGCTTCGAGCATGGCTGCCGGATGGTCGCCGTGCATCGCCATGCTGCCGCGATCGCCGGCACTGATTTCCCCGGGAAGATCCTGCAATTCGATCGTGCCGCCGCGCGCCAGTATGTGCAGGCGCTCGACCAGGTTTTTCAGTTCGCGCACATTGCCCGGCCAGCGATAGGCCAGCAGCGCATCGAGCGCTTCGTTCGAAAACTCCAGCGGGTCGTTGCCGGCCAGCTTCGCGATCTGCCGGTTGAAATGCTCGATCAGCAGCAGCACGTCGTCGCCGCGATCGCGTAGCGCCGGGACATGGATCGAGACCGCACCGATGCGGTAGTAGAGATCGCTGCGGAAGCGCCCGGCGGCGACCTCCTGCTTGAGGTCGCGATTGGTCGAGGCGACCAGCCGCACGTCCACCGGCCGTCCCCTGGAGTCGCCGATACGGTGGACCACGCGCTCTTCCAGGACACGCAACAGGAAGGGCTGGATTTCGAGCGGCAACTCGCCGATTTCGTCAAGACTGAGCACGCCGCCATTGGCGAGTTCGAAGATGCCCGGCTTGCCGTCGCGCGAAGCGCCGGTAAAGGCGCCGGAGACGTGACCGAACAATTCGCTGCCGAACAATTCCTTGGTAATCGCGCCACAGTTCATGGCAATGAACGGGTCGTTTTCTGTGCGCCGGCTGCCGGCGTGGACAAGCCGTGCAAACAGCTCCTTTCCGACCCCGGTTTCGCCTTCGATCAGCAACGAGGTAACACCGTTCGACCCGGCCACCCGGGAGGCGATATCGACGGCCGCCAGCAATTTTTCGCTTTCGCCGACGATCATTGCCGCGGCTGCCCGCAGGTGCTTGTCCCCCTCCCGGCGCATCACCGTCATGCTGGAAACAGCCGGCACCGAAGGGAACACCAGGGCCGCGCCGCGAAGGTCGCCGTCGAGCTTCAGCGGCGTGACGTGGCAGGAGCGCAGATGCGGCGGCAGCGCGTTGGCGAGATCGGTGTCCGAGCCGGAGGCAGGCAGGTTCATCAGCCAGCGGCCACGCCCTGGTTCCATCGGGCCGTCCATCATCTCCGTCGTGTCGCCATTGGGCACGTTGTTGCAGAAAATGGCGCGGCCGCGATGATCAACGATCACCAGCCCATCCTTCCGGCGGTAGCTGGGTGCTGAGGAAATGAAGGCTTCGAGCAGGCGCGTGCGCTGTTCCTGCTGCTGCTCGGCCAATGCCTTTTCGATCTGCCTGGCGGTGGCGGCGACGAGTGCGGTGTTGTGCGGCCTGAAGATCGGCGAATAGCCCGACAGGTCGACGACGCCGATGATCTTGCCGTCCAACGGATCGCGGATCGGTGCGCCGGCGCAGGTCCAGGATTTTATCCCGGCGCAGAAATGCTCGGCCGCATGGACGAAAGTCGGCTCACCGGTCCAAAGCGCCGTGCCGATGCCGTTGGTTCCGACCGCGCCCTCGTTCCATTTGCCGCCGATGGCGAGATGGATATCCCTGCCGTCATGCAAGGTCTTCTTGTCGCCGATGGCGTCGATCAGCACGCCGTCGCTGTCGGCCAGCACCAGCATCGCGCCTGTCCCGTCCAGCAACTGGCCAAGCGAGGCGAACGACCGGCGCGCCGCCGAAAGCAGTTCGGCATTGGCGCGGGTCAGATATTCGATCTCGTCGCGATCACTGCTCAGCGGCGCTTCGATGCCTTGCGCATTGATGCCGCCGGTGGCGCTGCGATACCAGGAATCGTGGATCAGCGAGCGGACGTGGACCGGATCGCGCGCCGATGTCGGCTCGTCGGAAAGAAAACTCTCCCAGGCGCGCATGGTGGCGCGCTCATCATAGTCGATCCTGTCCAGAACCAGTTGTCCGGTGGCCATCGACGCATGCGTCGCAAGAGCATCGGTTTTCATCGGATTGGGGCCGCTCGCGTTTCTCATTCAGTCATCACAGTACCTTTTGAGGTATGCCATTTCTGTATGCTGTCGCGGATTGGGCATGCAGAGCCACGCCCAACAGCTTGCCGTCAGTCGATGCCGAGTTTCGCGCCGATGTCGGCCGCAAGCTGCTCCTCGCTATAGGTCGCGGTCAGCCGGGACCCGTCCAGCCCGGCGAGCGCCTCGGCGATGGTTTCGTCGACCGGTGAGAAGAAGCCGTTCAGCTTCGTTGCCAGCACGAAGACCTGCTCCCCGTTCCGGTTGCGGACATCGCCGATATGGTGAAGCTGGCGGCCCGTATTCTGATCCTTCGAGATCACACGGCCGTTCATGGTGACGCGAATGGACGGGCTCGCTTCGGTGGCGGTTGCAGCACCGCCGCCGACATGGATGATCAGGCCTTCAGCCTTCGGCTGCTGGCGCGGCTTCCTGGAGGCTGAATAGCCACCGCCGCTGATCTGGTCGGCGAGGCGAACGATGGTCGAGCGGTTCTGCTCGATCAGTCGTTTGACCTGAGCATCCTCGCGCCGTGGGCCGTCCTGCTTGGAGATGATCTCGACCATGAATCCTCCCAGATTCGTTGGCTTGGCAGTGCCCGCGATACGGGTCATTCTTATTTGCAGCGAACCCTACACTGCCATCGCCAGGTCCGCCATTCACAATAGGTAGCGCCGAAATTCACATCGTTGGTAGCAGGTGGCTGCTACACGAGATGCCCTGCTGGCCCCTTCTGTTTCAAAAAGTCGTGTTCGGAGCCGGACAGCCACATCGGGGCGGTTCGACACTCATTGCGGATGGTTCGGCTCTGAGGTAGTTTACACATCGGGATGAGGAAGGTGCCTGCTGCCGAGGCGGTTTTTCGCTCTTTTCCTGTTTCTGTCTCGGCGAATTGTGAGTTCTTCAACAGACCTTGATACCGCAATCTGGGGAGCTTGTGGTCGTCGGGTCGCGGCGGTTGAGGCGGTTGCCATGCTCCGACTTTGCGGATTGATCGCTATCTTCTTCGTAGCGGCCTTGACGAGCTTCGGTGCGTCGGCCGATCGACGGGTCGCCCTGGTGATCGGCAATTCCGAATACCGGGAAATCCCCGTGCTCAAGAACCCCGACAAGGATGCCGAGGACGTATCGAAGACGTTTCGGCTGGCCGGCTTCGAAGTGTTCGTCGCCAAGGATCTCACAAAGCTGCAGTTCGAGGAGCAGTTCCGCAACTACCTGGCAGCGGCGGACGGCGCCGATCTCTCCGTCGTTTACTACTCAGGTCATGGCTTTCAGATAGGCGGCGAGAATTTCCTGATCCCCGTCGATGCCTCGCTGAAGAATGCGGCCGACATAGAGGTCCAGGCGGTCAAGCTGGACGATGTCCTGCAGCAATTGCGCGCCAAATCGAAGATCCAGGTGATCATCCTCGATGCCTGTCGCAACAATCCGTTTCCGCGCAAGGACTATTGGCTGAGGGACCAGCTGATCACGGCCGGCAACACCGGTCTTGCGCAGGTTAAAAGCTCGCTGAACACGCTGATTGCCTTTGCCACCGAGCCAGGGGCGGTCGCTTATGATGGAGCGGGAGACCTCAGCCCGTTTTCATCCGCATTCTCGCGTCGGGCGCTGGCGCCGAACCAGGAGATACGCACGGTCATGGCCGCGGTGCGCCGCGATGTGGTCGAGGCCACCGACGGCAAGCAGGTTCCCTGGGAAAACTCGTCGCTCATCGACGAAGTCGTGCTGATGCGCCGCGCCAGCCGGCCTTCGCTGCCGCCGGTTCTGGAGAAGGTGGTGCCGTCGGGTGTCGGGCCTGTTGCCCTGGACCTGCCGGAGCCGCTTGATGTCGATGGCGGATCGATCACCGTCAGCATCGAAAGGCCGCCAGCACTCGGGCGCCTGCTTTTGGACGGCAAGGCTGTGGCGGTCGGCGAACAGATCGAGGGCAAGGACCTGCCGCGCCTGAAAATGGATGTGCCCAAGGGTGCCGGTGCGTCCGAAGAGGTCGACATGCTGGCCTACGCCACGCACGACAATTGGGGTGGCCAGGCCCAGGGCATCATGGTGTTCCGTGTCAAGAACGGTGAGGGCGCCGAGGGCGAAAAGATCGTGGCCTCGCTCGAGACCGAGCAGAAGCAGCAGGTGCTGGAACGGGGCATCCACATCACCGGCGCCGCCGAGGCGATCGAAAACCGTGAGATCAGCGTCCCGGTTGGCGTCGGCCCGGTTCCGCTGAAGCTGGACTTCCCGACAAACGATCCTGCGGTCAGCCTGAAACTGGCGAGCTATCCGGCAACGGGTACGCTGTCCCTGCCGGATCGCGCCCTGTCGCCGGAGTCGAGCCTGATGGCCGATGAGGTCGACCAGTTGCGCTACGAGCCCCAGATCGGTGCGGCCCAGCCGGTCGAGGTCGGCTTCGAGATCCGGGCCGACAGCAGCTCATCCAGGCCCGCCACGATGAAGCTGTCGCCAAGCGTCGATCCTTGCGACCAGGCCGCTGGCGAGCCTCTCGACCTGCAAGGCGTCGTCCCCGGCCTGCTGCCGAATGAAATCGGCACTGAGGCCGTGAAGGCCTGCGAGGCGGCGGTGAAGGCCTATCCCGATGTCGCCCGCTTCCGCTACGAACTGGGCCGGGCGCTGCTTGCGGCCGGCAAGGTCGAGGAGGCGAAAAAGGCCATCCAGGCGGCAGCCGACAAAGGCCACGTCCGCGCCGTGTTCGAGCTCGGCTACTTCAACGCGACGGGAACGGGAATGCCCGCCGACCGCAAGCAGGCCAATGCCTTTTATGCGGCGGCCTCCGACAAGGGCGATCCTTACGGCATGACGTCATGGGGGCGTGCCTTGTTCAACGGCTATGGCGTCGAGCGCGACACCGGCAAGGGGCTGGACCTGCTGCTCAAGGCGGCCGCCATGGGCCATACCTATGCGATGAACGATCTTGCCGCGATCTTCACGGAGGGCCGCAACGGCGTGCCCGCCGATCCGGCCCGCGCCGTCGCCTTCCTGCAGGCAGGCGTGGAGCGGCAGGACATGTATTCGATGAACCTGCTCGGCCGCAATTACCTGGCAGGCGTGGGAGTCGGGAAGGATCCCAGCCAGGCGCAAGGGCTTTTCCAGAAGGCCATGGATCTCGGCCAGCCCTACGCTCCGGCTAGCCTCGCGCGCATGTACCGGGACGGTGTCGGCGTCGGGCAGAACCTCGATGAAGCGCAGAGACTGTTTGAGCTCGCCACCGCACGCGGTGATCAGTCCGGCGCATACGATCGTGCGGCTCTCGAAATGCAGAAGGGCGACAAGGCCGACCAGGCGATAGCGGTGCGTTACCTGGCCTTCGCCGTCGCACTTGATCTTCGCAAGGAATTGCCGGGCGCGCAGGCGACGCTGACAAAATTCGGAGTGAAGGCGAAAACAGCTGCGCTGACGCAATTGCGCGGCGAACTCAAGTCGAAGATCGCGGCGAACGGCTCGCTGGACGACCAACTGGTCAAGGCGGCCAGAGCGGTCTGGGAGCAAGCCAATCCGCGTCGGGACCTGTTTTGATTCACAAGGAGGCAATGGTGGGCAGGGCAGTGAAGCAGGCATTGATTGCGACAGTCTTATCCGGTGCCCTGGCGGCGCTAACGGGCTGCATGTCCGTCCCGCCCAAGGCCGAACCGACGGTGACAACGACCAAGCACAAGCCGAAGCTCGTTCGCACGACGTCCGCGCCGAAGATCGGCCAGCAGAAGAAGGTCACCGCCAAGAAGGTGATCAAGCCGGTTGAGGAAACCACTGTTCCCCCGCCTGTTGTGCCTACCGGGGGTGGAGGCGGCGGCAGCGGCACCGGCGGTACGGGTGGCGGTGGCGGTGGCTGGGGATGAGCTTGCAACAAGCAGGTCAAGCTACGACCCTCTTTGGCAACACCAATTCGGCGCGCACCGGAGACCGGCCGCAATTGCTCGCCAAGAGCGTGCTAGTGCTTTATGCTTCGATCGCGTTCGCGCGGTGTCGGTATCGATACGGTAGTCCTGGGCAGGGGCGTTCCATGTTCGAAGTCGTCGCATTATGGTGGAAAACGGGATTCAGGGACCTCACCACGAGGACCCTTGGCCTGATCGTTGCGTTATTGCTGTTGCTCGGATCGCAAGCCGCCAGCGCAGCGCCGAACTGGACGCTCGATCCCGCCGCTTCGGTGATCACCTACCAGTCGGTCAAGAAGAACACGATCGTCGAGACCAACAAGATCAGGAACATCACCGGCACGCTGAGTTCGGCGGGTGATGCCAAGGTTACGTTCGACCTCAATTCGGTCGATACCGGCGTCGACCTGCGCAACGTCCGCATGCGCTTCCTGTTCTTCGAGACATTCAAATACCCGACCGCCGAACTGACGGCGAAGGTGGATCCCGCCGCGTTCGCCGACCTGGCGACAAAGCGCAGGGTGAAGGCAACGCTGCCGTTCCGCCTCAATCTGCACGGTGTCGACAAGGACCTCGAGGCCAGCGTCGTCGTCACCATGATCAGCGACACCATGGTGTCGGTTGCCTCCGAGGCTCCGGTCGCTGTCCATGTCGAGGATTTCGGCCTGCTGCCGAACGTCGACAAGCTGCAGCAGGCGGCCAATGTCACCAACATCGTGCCCACCGCGTCGGTGTCGTTCGATTTCGTCTTCACCGCTGACGGCAGCAAGCCGGCCGCCGCTCCGACCGCCGCGGCGGCTGATGTCGGCCCGGTCGCCACCGATGCCGCCAAGACGAACTTCAGCGACGAGGAATGCCTGAACAGGTTCGCCGTGCTCTCGCGCACCGGCGCCATCTACTTCCGGCCTGCCAGCGCGCGGCTCGACGCGAAAAGCCGGCCGCTGCTTGAAGAGGTCGAAGGTGTCGTCGGCAAATGCCCGAGCCTCAAGGTCGAGGTCTCCGGTTATACCGATTCCGACGGATCGCCGGAGGCGAACAAGCAATTGTCTGAACGGCGAGCCCAGGCGGTCGCCGATGCCATTGTTGCCGCGGGGATTCCGCGCACGCAGATAACGGCGACCGGGTACGGCGAGGAGCGGCCAGTTGCCGCCAACGACACACCCAAGAACAAGGCGCTCAATCGGCGGATCGAGTTTTCCGCGACCAAGCTCTGAGGTGGCGGTGAGGTCCGATCTGATCGCCCGTTGCGGTGGCCTGTTTCGCGCTGCCGGGCTCTTGGTGCTCGCCTTGCTGTTGACTGTGACGACCGCCAGTGCCGAGCGCCGCGTCGCCCTGGTCCTCGGCAACGCCCAGTATCAGCACGCAGCACCACTCGCCAATCCTGTGCGCGACGCCCAGGCCATGGCCGAACGCTTGAAGAAGCTCGACTTCGAGGTGGTTTCGGGCTTCGACCTGACCAAGCCGCAGACGCAGGCGACGATCGCCCAGTTCGCAAAACAGGTGCGCGGTGCCGATATCGCGCTGTTCTTCTACGCCGGCCACGGCTTGCAGGTTTCGGGCAAGAACTACCTGCTTCCGGTTGACGCCGCACTGGAGGACGAGACCTCCCTCGACTTCGAGGCCGTGTCGGTTGATTTCGTTCTGCGCCAGATGTCGCGGGAGACCAGCATCAGGCTGGTGTTTCTCGATGCTTGCCGCGACAATCCCCTCGTCGACGTGCTGGCCAAGACCGCGGGCGTCAACGGCGCCAGCAGTGGCCTGGCCGAGATCCCGATCGAGAATGGTGGCGCCGGCACGCTTGTCGCCTTCGCCGCCAGCCCCAATCAACTCGCCTATGACGGGTCGGGCGAGCATTCGCCGTTCACCGCCGCACTGCTTCAGCACATCGGCGCGCCCAACGTCTCCATCACCGAGGCGATGAACCGGGTGACCGGTGACGTCTTCAAGGCAACGGCCGGCAAGCAGCGCCCCTGGCTCAACGTTTCACTGACCACTGAGGTTGTCCTGCACAAGGTCGACCTCAATGCGCCGTTGATCGTGGGCGAAGCGAGCACACCCCAGGCCGAAGGCGGCTCCGACGCGCGCAACACCGCCGCGGCTGGTGCGTCAGGCCAAAACAGCGACCAGCTTGCGCTCGATGTGCTGCGCCAGAAGATCCCCAAACTGGCGTCGGATGCCCCGATCCTTTTCAACCATCCGATCGACTTCGGCGATGCGGCAATCGACGGCAAGAGCATCGCCGAGCTGATCAAGGGCAAGCCGCTGTTCAGCCCGGTGGAGGGGTTGGACAAGTCGGTCTGGGAGGACAAGCACTGCGACGGCTGCCATGAATGGAACGAGACCCGGCTGTGCGATCAGGCGAAAAATTTCGCCGCAAACGACGTCTCTGTCTTGCGCCTGCAACATCCGCTGGGAACACGCTTCAAGGTGGCGCTGGCCAAATGGGCGCAAGGTGGCTGCAAGTAGGCGGCTCTAATAGGCATCCGCCGATTGGCGCGCCTCGATCTCGGCCATCTGGATGCCCATTTCGACAAATGCCGAAAGAACGGCAAACCGGTCAGCGAGGGCGACACGGGCCAGTCCGGCCAGTATCCCGGCATTGACTGCATGGGCGGCGGGAAATGGTTGTGCAGGAAATGGTTGCAAGGCCGGTGCCATCGTCGCGGCCATTGCCGAACCATTGTCCCGCCATCCGGCAGCGAGCGCAATCCAGCCGACCGGCGTTGTTGGGGGTGTCACTGCCGCTGTACCGACGGCTGCCTGATGGCGGGGATTGTCCGGCTCACCCACCCAGTCGCCAACACGCGCAAGCAATTCCTGATCGGTTCCATCGAACAGCTCGGTCAGATGGCTCAGGCATTCATGCGCCCACCAGACCGCGGCCCGCTCGGGAAGCAGGTAGGCACAGAAGGTAATAGCTTCTTCGGGAACGCGCCCGGCCAGCAGCTCGCGGCAAAACGCGATCGGGTTTTGGTCGGTTGGAAGGGTTCTCATGTCCCGGGCAATGGCGGGACAAGCCGTGAAAAGATCTCGTGCCGTCTTGAATCGGAGCCCATTGGCCATGACCGCCACGCTTTCATCGAGAAGCCTTGGCCACTCAAGCCCCAGGCGCCGCGCGGGTCAAGTCTCAACCCGTTGCCGCCGCAACACCCCTCGGCACAATCATGCCCAAGAGCGTTTATCGACAGACAATTGCCATGAAATTTGGTATCGTGGCGATCGTCGAAATCGGATGCTCAAACAGGAGTAACCGCTATGCAGTGGGGCAGGTCAGCCTTTGTGTTGGCGGTCGTGTTTTTCTCGACCCACGTTTCCGCCGATCCCGTTCAGAAATCAGAAGACATCGTGAAGTTTTTTGCCGGCGCGGCCGATCTCGGCAAGTCGCGGGGAATTTGCGTCGGCACCGAGGAGGAGTGCAAGAGCAAGACCAAGGCAAAAGACGCGCCGGGAGAAAAATCCAGCCTCGATATGCTGATCAACTTCGGCCTGGATTCAGCCACACTCGACACCACCGCACGCGCTGAACTCGACGAGTTCGCCAAGGCGCTGAAGGACAGCCGGCTGAGCACGTTCAGCTTCGTCGTCGAAGGCTACACCGACGCCACCGGCACGGTGCATTACAACGAAGGCCTGTCGCAACGGCGAGCGAAATCGGTGGCAGCTTTCCTGACGGCCAGCGGCATCGAACCGGCCCGCATCAATGCGATCGGCATGGGCGAAAAGAATCCGCGCAGCGCCAACCCTTACGATCCGGCCAACCGCCGCGTGGAAATGCGCATAAAGACCCAGTAGCGCGCGGCTGTCACTGCTTGAGTAGGCTGCCCACGGCCACACCGGCGCCGAAGATCAGTGCCCTTGTCAGGAAGTCGTTGTTGCGCCGGCGCGGCGGAGGATCATCCAGCCGCGCCATGGTCTCGCGGTTGCGCCACTTCTGAACGACCTGCTGCTGCTTGCGGGGTTTCTGTGCCATCGGCCTCATCGTGCGGGCCTTCTGCACCACCTGCTTTTTCGGCTGCGCCGCACTGGCTTGATCGGCGGCGTATCCGGCACGCACGGCTTCCATCTGCGGATCTGACTGGATCACCAGGAACGCCAGCTGCTCGCGCGTCAGATAGGTGGTTTGCGGCAGTCCGTTATCGGATTGCCAGATGCCGATCGCCTCACGGGTCTGAGAGCCCAGGGTTCCGTCGATGCGACCGATCTCGTTGCCCAACGCTTCGAGCCGCAATTGCAGGTCGATGCGGCCCTGGCGGTCGAGGCCGATCGCACTTTCCGTCAACGCGGTGCCCGGCGCCTGCTTCATCTCGTCCGGAACGCTGATAGAGGTCTGCACGGCAGAGCCGGAACCGGTGCTCGCCTGGTTCGTATCAAGTGCCGCGACCTGCCGGTTTTGAGCTGTCGGGCCGTTCAGTTCGTCGATGTTCAGCCGCGCCACTGTGGCGAAGCGGCCGTTCGGGAACTGGTCGAGATAGGCCTGGTAGAACGGACCGGAATTGTGCTTCGAAGCCTCATCCCAAAGACGTTGCTCGACTTCCCAGGAAGGAGAACCACTGGCGACAGGGGCACGGGCGGATGTCGCGGATGCGTGCGATGCGTCGGCCACGGGATTTGCAGCCGCCGCCGCGGCGACGGGTTTTCCCAGGAAAACCTCGCGTCCCAGCGATGCGTTATGCCACGGCCGCTGGCGGCCTTGCGTGGTTTCGGTCACTTCGCCGCGCACGCGCGTCAGCGCGCTCTGGATTTCGACGCCGGGTTCGGTCAGATGCTTGGCGAGCGCGGTGGAGTAAGGACTGTCGGCCCCGTCGCCGTCGAAGGCGATGGCGCCAGGATCTGTTGCATAGGCAATCAGCAGGCCACCGGTACCGACGCCGTCCGATCTCGCTTCGACCGGTGCCAGACCGGTGCCCAGCGAGGTGGAGCGGCTTTTCGGCAGTGAGGCCGCCAGCGTCCTTGCCAACGGATTGTCGCGGCAGGCATCGAGGATGATGACGCCAATCGCTGGGTCGGGCGGCAGCGCGGCCATGAAGTTGTCGATCTGAACGGTCCGTGTCTTGAGATAGGCCGGCGACGTCAAATCGGCGTCGACCGGAATCAGGTAGTTCTTGCCGTCGACCTGCATGCCGTGACCGGCATAGAAAATGACCGCGAGGTCGGCGTCGTAGGCTTGCTCTGTGAACCGGCTGATGAGGCTGTGCATGCCGGCATTGTCCTGATCGACCCCTTCGATCACCTCGAAGCCGGCATTGCGCAGCGTCGATGCGATGAGGCGGGCATCGTTGGCGGGGTTGGGCAAGGTAACCGCATGGACATAGTTGCTGTTGCCGATCACCAGCGCGACGCGCTTGGCGTCTGGCGCGGCGGCCCCGGCGCCGAAGGCGGCAAGGAAAACCACGATAATTCCGCTCAGAAAGACTGTGATCGTTTTCATGGACCAGCCCTCTACCCACTGGGGGCACTGTTGATGTCGGCGGATGCCAGATTTCGTCGGCGACTGGGTCGCTTGTGCCAAAAATGGCTCCTTGGACATATGTGGTCCTGACCGCAGTTTTGGTTCACAACGGTCCGAAAATAGTGACACCAATGGCCTGAGGGGCTGATGCCGTGGCCGGCAGGTTCAAAGCGCAGTCTGAATCGAGCTGATGAGGGCGGTGACGGCCTGCTTGTATTTTTCGAACTCCGGCGATGTCTGGCGGATCTCCGTAGTCGTCGGCGGCGGGCTGGCGTCGGTGGCCACACGGCTGAGCTTCTGGCCCATCTTCCTTTCGGCCCAGTCCACCACATAGCTGGCTGTCTTGCCGGTGAGAAACGGGTTGGCCTGGATGACGGCCGACCCCAGCACGGCGCTCAGTTGCGCAGAACCCGGTGCCGACAGCACCTGATGCGCACCTTCCATGCCGAGGAAATGGCAGAGATAGAGCCGGCCGGCTGTGATCTGGTGACCGCGCGCCCGCAGATAGGCCTCGCCTTCGCGCGCCAGATTGCGCACCATCTCACGCGAGATGGTGGCGTCGTAGCGCAGGGCGAGCAGGTCGGCGGTCGACAGCGAGCGTGCAAGTTCCGGCCGGTAGGTGTTCATCATCCGGATCCAGGTCTTGGTTATGAACTGGCCGGCCCCGGTCGCCGAGGAATTCGGGTTCTTGGCGCGGGCGCTGCCGCCGCTTTCGACATGAACGATCCGCTCGGTCAGCGTTTCGACGGCGACATCGCCGGAATTGCCAGAACTGCCAGTATCATAGCTGGCGACCGTGGTGACCGTCCCCAGCGGATCGATCGCCTCGCCGTTCTGGTAGAGCTCGAAATGCAAATGCGGGCCGGTCGAAAGCCCGGTGGTGCCGATATAGCCAATGATGTCGCCGGCCTTCACCTTGGTGCCGACGCCGCTCGCAATGGCGAATTTCTGCATATGCGCGTAGCGCGTCTCGCGCCCGTTCGCATGCGTAATCTTCACCAGATTGCCATAGCTGCCGCCATCGCCCTGGAAGCTGATCTCGCCGTCGAAGGCCGCCATGATCGGCGTGCCGACAGGGGCTGCCCAATCGACACCCTTGTGGATACGAACGACGCCGAGGATCGGGTGCTTGCGCGGGCCGAAGGTCGAGGTCATGACCCCGTTCACCGGGGTCACCATGCCGTTGGCGACAGTCAGCGAACGCACCTCGTCATTGCCGGTGACGCAGGCGTACTGGCCGTCGCTTTGCTGGAAGACGAAACAGTCGATGGTCTTCTCACCGCCCTGGACGCCGACATAAAGCACCCGCCCGGACGTCTCTTCCTTGCCGCGCGGCGTCTGCGAGTAGATCAGCACCAGGCGCTGGTCCTCGCTGGCGAAGGCGTCGAGATCCTGTCCGCGCGACAGGTACATGATCGCCTCGCCGATGACGCCGGTTGGAACCTTGTTGCGCGCAGCCGTCGAATAGATCGCGTCGAGCAGGCGGTATTGCCGCTTGGGCCCGCCTTGTTCGGCACCGGAATAGTTGAACAGGTCCTCGCGCACCCAGGGATCGACACCCGATACGAAGGCGCCCGCGGCGTTGCGTGTCAGCGTGCCGACAAAGACATTCTTGGCGTAGATCGAGACCTGCATGAGCGACATCGTCGTCGTCTCGCGGTTCGGCCGGAAGCCGCGCATGGCGACGACATAACCCGGTTCCAGACCGTCCCGGTTGAAGATCGCCTTCAGGGCTTCGCCGGCCAGCTTGGCATCGTCGGCGGAGAAATGTGCATCGAGCGCAACGCTGTCCAGGCTGCGGTCGTTGAGGATCTTCACGAACGTGTCTTCGGTCGCCTCGAAGCGCTGGTACTCGCTGGTCACCGTTGCCACGGTCGTATTGTTCTCGATCTGGGTCTTCTTGAAGGCGGGCAGCGCTGCCTCGCCCTGATCGATGGTCTCTCCCCATCCGGCCTCCGGGTCGTCGGCATCAGCCTTGGGCGCCGAACCGGCCGGGGCGCCGCTCGCATCGGGTGCGGCCAGGTCATTATCCAGGTCGCCCTGCTGGTCGTCCGGTGCCGCCGCCGGGGCTGGCGGAGCGGCCTGCTCAGCGGGTGCGGCAGCCGGAGATGTCGGAGCGGTCCGCCGCTGTGCCTGGAAGAACGCGAAGTCCTCCTGCGTCGACGGGATCGTCGTCATGAACTTTTCGCTGGCACTCAGCATCACGTCGGAGAGGATCTCGATCTGCGGCGAGGCGCCGGAACTGTCGAGCTCGGCCGGGCGCGCTACCGCATGGCCCTTGCTTGCCGTGTCGGCATCGGGCGCAAGCGTGATCCACATCGGATCTCCCGCCAGATCGATAATGGCAGGCACATAGACGGATGCATCGGCCGGCACATCGTCCGCGCCTTCAACCGCGTGCAACTCCTCGTCTTCGTCGCCAAACGACCAATAGTCCGCGGTGAGGTAGAAACCGGCAGCGATCGAAAGCAGGACAATCACGGCCAACCCGGCAATGAGCCGGCGCCAAAGCGTGCGCCTGCGCAGCGCGGCTCGCGCCTGCTTTTTCTCTCTGAAGCTGGTGTCGATACTGTGCGTCACGGATTGCTTCCGGTCAGGAAGAAGGTCCACCGCGCCTGTTCGAGCGTATCGACTTCGAGAAATTGCGCCGCGATGTGGCCGCGCTGCCAGCACTCGTCGATGCCGCGGATCGAAAAACGCCGCCGCTCGATGCACATCTCGGTCGATCCGGTCAGGATCGCATGGCCGAACACATCCGTCGCATAGATGTAGATGTAGCGGTTCGTCAGCTCCTCACGGATGACGTTGACACATTGGTTGGCGCCGATGGTCCACCAGCCGTCGGTCTGGTCCGCATTGTCGACCTTCTGGCCGACCGCCAGATTGACGACGTCGAGCGTCTGGTTGCAGACGGTGAACTCGGCGCGCGCTTCACTGGACACCAGCACGGCCAGCAGTGCCGCTCCTGCCATGACCGCAAGCTTCACGCGGCCTGTCATGGCAAGCCGGGCTCGAGCTGGATCACGCTGCTCTATCGGCAGGTCGGCAGACGAATGAGGCAAACACGCGCGGCGGAGTTCCATCGGGCGCCCATGCTATCCGCCGAGCCGGAAATACTTGGCAGTGGCTGAGAATTGCGATCCGTCGGTTTCGATCTCCTCGAGAATTTTGGGCAGCAGAACCGAGGCCGGCGTCGGCGTCGAGAAGGAGGCCGCCTGAATATCCTGCGGACCCGTGATCACCATGATGATCTGCGGCACGGCCTTCCCGGCGGCCTTGTCGGCGGCGCCGAGGCCAATCGGGATGCTGAAGGTAGCCCTGTCGGATTGCGCGACGATGCGGTCGTCGAGGTTGAACACCATGCCCTTGTGATCGATCAGCAGCACGCTGGAAATGAGCCCGCCGCGCGTCACCAGCGTGCCGCTGATCGGCGTCCCGTTCGGCACCGATGTCCGGTCGAGAACAAGCTGCGGCTTGTCGGCCGTGGTCTGCCCGAGAAAGCGCAGAAAGTTGGTGACTTCGCACTGGCTCGGCTCGATGAGGCGGACGCTGATGTCCGGCTCGACATGGAATTTTGCCTGGAAATCGCCGAGCATCCGTTCGAATGGCTGGACCGCCGTGCCGAAACCTTCGATCGCGGCGGCCTTGTCGGTCGACGACGTCATGGTCGCGTAGAAACAGTCGCCGCCGCCGAAGTCGCGAACCCAGGAGACCCGTTGCGCACTGTCATCGACGACCGGCGGGATCGCCGGTTTGGGCAGGTTCAATGCGACGACTGGTTGGTCCGGCTGGTTGGCCGGCGGTGACGATGCGTTTTGGCCCTCGGCGTTCGCGGTATCCGTCTGGCTCACGCTCGGTTTGGGTGCCGGCACGGCCGCCTTGGCTTCCGGCTGGCTGATCTGCGGCTCGGGCTTTGGGGTCTCCACAACCTTTGGCAGGACCGGCGGCGGTGCTGCGGCCTTCTCGGCCGGCGGGACTGGAGCTATCGTCTCAGGTGCTGGAGCTGCCGTCTGACTGTTGCGGGCCATCGTATCCGGCTGGATTGCCGGCGATGCCGTTTCGGACGGCTGCGCGACCGTTGCAGAAGGCTTCGGGGGTTCCTGGGTTTGCGGGGGAGCAATGGGCTTCGCCGGCTCGGGCGTTTGCACCGGCTTCGCATCTGCCTGGCTTGCAGCCGGCGGCGCGTTCGCCTCCGTTTGTGGTTGCGCTGCCATTGCCGGCTGCTTCGGGAGGGCCTCGGCCGGCTGCGGCTTTTGAGCCGCCGCGGCCTCTGGCTGTTTTTCAGCCGGCGGGACGCTGGCCTCCGGCTGCGCGGGCGCAACCGGCTTTGCCGGCTCGGGGGCGCTCGCGACCTTGTCCGTCGGGGTCGGCTTCGACGTTTCCGCTACAGGCTTCGAGGGTTCGGGCGAAAGCGACGTCTTGCCGGCAGTCGGCGCCGCCGGCGTCATGAAGCCGCTCAGGTAAAGGCCGGCGCCTGAGGCGACAGCCAGTGTCGCCAAGGCGGCAATCGCGATTGTTCGGGTCTTCGCAGGTTTTCCGGGGACGTTGCTCGCGGCCATGCGCGGCGGCCCGGCGATCGGCGAAGGCTGCGGCTCGGACAAATGCGCGGGCCGGACATGCGGGACGAAGCGCTGTTCGCCCGGGCCTGTTGCCGCCGGCGCGTTGTGCCCCGCGACATTGGATGGCTGGGGCTTGGGATCAGGAGCAAGGGTTTGCTCGGCCGCTGGCAGAGCCGGACGGTCACGGGGTGTCCTGGATGGCGGCGGCGTTGTTGCTTCGTCTTCGCCGCGCGTCATCCTGGCGATGTCAGCCATGCTGACCGGCCGGTCTTGCGGATCCGGTTGCAGCATGGCTTCGACAATGCCGCGAAAATCGTCGTCGATGTCGGAGAGATCGGGCACGGTCCGGCGCTTTTCGATGATCTCGTACTGTGATCCGCTCATGTCGATCGGCTTGCCGCGCAGAGCGGCAGCCAGCACCAGCCCAAGGCTGTAGATGTCGGACTGCTCGCTGACGTCGCCGCTGTACAGTCCGAGCTGTTCGGGTGAAACGTAGTTGTATTTTCCCGCGAACTTTCCGCCGATCAGCGTCTCCCCGCCCACGGTCGCCGATCGCGCGATGCCGAAATCGATGATCTTTGCGCGGTCGACCCGGCCCCCTGGCAGGATGATGTTGTCGGGCGAGAGGTCGCGATGGATTGCTCCGGCCTGATGCACGGCGGCCAGGCCGGATGCGAGGCGATGGCAGAGCTTGCGCACCTCTTCCACCGGCATCGGCCCGCGCCGCATGATGTCGAACAGCGACTCGCCGTCAACGAATTCCATGGCCAGGTAAGGACGGCCGATCCCCGGATCGATGGTGAAGACGTGGTATCGCACGACCGCGTCATGCGACAAATGGTTGAGGATCGAGGCCTCCTTGCGGAACAAGGACAGGATCGTCTGGTCGCGGGCAAACTCGGGCAGCACGATCTTGATGGCGACGTGGTCTCCGGTCTGGATGTTGTGGCCACGGTAGACCTCACCCATGCCGCCGAATGCGATCCGTTCGTCAAGTTCGTAGATGCCGCTGAGCTGCGTGCCGACCGCGGTGTTGGCCACCTGCGGCGAAATTCGCGTCTTGTCGTCGGCGCTCATCAGCCTCAGCCCTCCGCTCTGGACAGATCAGGGTGGAGCGATTGTCCATTGCGCCCGTTTCCGATCTTTACCAGCACAATGGTGACATTGTCCGTTCCGCCTCGCGCCAGAACCGTTTCCAGCAGGTTTTCGCCGGCCGCCTGAGGCGTTGCCGACACCACAGCGGCCTCGATCTCCGCGTCGGTGACATGTGCGGTCAGCCCGTCGGTGGCCAGCACGAAAATGTCCCCCGGCATCAGTTCGCCTTGCTGGAAATCGATGACGAAGTCGTCGCTGACGCCGACCGCATGCGTGATGACATTGCGGCGTGGCCAGGTGAGCGCCTCGGCCGCGCTGATCATGCCTCGATCCAAGAGTTCCTGTACTTCGGTGTGGTCTTTCGAAATCTGCGAGATCGCGGCGTTGCGGATCAGATAGACCCGGCTGTCGCCCGCCCACAGGCAGGCGAACCGTCCGTCCATCGCCAACAGGGCGGCGACCGTGGAGCCGATGGTGATGCCACGCGATTCCGATATGCTGCGGATCTCGGCATTGGCCCGGCTCAGCCTGTCCTCGAAACGCGCCCGCAGATCCGGAGCGGAGCTTGCGATGCCGATCGTGGCCAGATGGTCGACAATGCTGGCCGAGGCGACCTCTCCGGCCTCATGCCCGCCCATTCCGTCGGCCACCACCCAAAGCCCGGTTCGCGGCTCGAGAAGATAGTTGTCCTCATTGTGCTCGCGGACACAGCCCTTGTGGCTCACGCCGAAGCTGTCAAAGGGAAGGGCGACATCGTTCAACTTGCCACCAAACGCGTCTCACGCGTCCTCTGCGGCGCACTCCCGGGCGCCCGCTCGTGCCAGTCTGCCACAGGCTCGGCCATTAAAGTATCGAAATTAAGGTCCGGGTCCCTGCGGCTCATGCGGGGTGTCAACGCGTTGAAAGGTTCGAAGCCCATCTCAAAACGCCTTCGGACAGCTGAATCCGGGAAGTGCCGGAAGCAGGAAGGGGCTGGGGCCGGAGCCGGTCTGGATCGTATAGGTGACGTCGCGCCCGCCGATCACGAAGCGCGCTTCGACATTGCTGTCTGTCCCGGTAATGGTCGCCTTGTCCATGAGCCGCTTCAGCGCCCACGGCCCTTCGAACTTGATGCTGGATTCGCGGCCCGGCATCTCCGGCGTCAGGCTCAGGCTGGCGGATCCGGAAGCCGCGCCGCTCGGCCACGTCAAGGTGCTCGGCGCGTTGCCCGCCTGGTTGCTCTGCACGGTCTGACCGTCGACATCGAGCACCGCCGCATCGGCATCGCCATGCAGTGAGAACGGCGTGAAGGTGATGCTGATCGAGGGCGTCGAACCGCCCTGGGGAAAGAACGCGCTGCGGATTTCGGCCGCCTGCTGGAAGCTTTTCAGCGTCGATTTCGACAGGTCGCGGCCGAAGCGCGCATCCTGCTTCCAGCTCCAGTCCTGACCGCTCATGTCGATCAGCGATGCGAGGTTTTGCGCGAAGAACCGGTCCATCAGCCCACCCGGAGCGAACAGTTTGGCGAAATCCGCCATCGCCATGTCCTCGGTGGCATTGCCGGAGAAAGGATAACGGCCGTTGATCGCCGCCTCGCAAGGCGCGGTGACCGCCTGGTCGAGCAGCTGGTTCAAATTCGCCACCGAGGTCTCTGTGACATTTCCTTCAAACTCGTCCGCCGTCGCATTGACCATTCTGGCGAGTGGCTTGGGCAGGCGCGAGGAATTGGCGCGAAGGGTGGCTATCTGCAGCTGCAGATTGGCGTTGACGCGTTCCGTCTGTGAAGGCACGTCGGTCGCCAGTTGCAGGCTCTGGTAGATGTCGCGGAAATTCTGCGTCAAGGCATCGATCGGCCGGCGTCCGGCAGGACCGCTCACCAGGGCCTGGAACGATTTGAACTGCGCTTCGATATTGGCCCCGGGATTCTGGTTTGCTGCGGATCCTATGCCGGCACGGCTTTGCGATTTTCCGGTGGCGATTTGTATGCCGATGCGCGCTAGGCCCTTGGCCATCTTTGCTGCGTCCGGAGATTGGCCTTGAACCGTGCCGGCTTCGACCCCGGTGCTCGTGTCTTGGCCGGAAGCTGCGTCGCGCGTCAGGGCGGTTTCGTCGGCGATCGCCGTAAACAGCTGTTCGATCGGCGAGGTTGGTGAGGCGACGGCAGAAAGCGCGATATAGTGCGGCTTGTCCTTCAGCATAGCTTTGAATTTCAACCCGTCGAGAACGCTGTTCCACGCCGTTGCGAATTCCTTGCCATAGCGATCGAGAAGTTCGGGGCCGAGCTTGAGCAGTTCCTGATCGATGCCGCCTTGCTCGCCGCCGCCACCGAGCACCCACTGGTCGTCGACGAGCGTCTGCGCAATGCGCGAGAGTTGCCCGAGATAGAAATGGTTGAAGCCGGCCCAACTATAGAGGCCGGGAACACGAAGGCCTGACAGGTCGCCGCCGTCGACACGCTCGAACAGCAGCTGCGACTCCGGGCCGCCTTTGACGGAAACCGAAAAATCCTCCAGCGCCGCTGAATATACCGCCGACTTGATCAAGGCGGAGGCGCGGTCGGCAAGGCTCATCCGCCCAAGCGAGCGCTGGGCGGCCTCGACGAGCGGCTGGTTCAGTTCGAAAACCGGATCATAGGCGTCGTCCAGGGCAAGCATGGCGCGCAGGTGCTTTTCGAGCTGCTCGCGTCCTGGGCGGTTGTTTTCGCCCGGATAGCGGTTCTGCTCCCAATCCTGCTTCATCCAGGAGATGATCAAGGCGTCGTCGACCTTCGGCGCCTTGCCGCCGAGCATCAGGTAGATTTTCAACGGTTCGTAGAGCGCGGCGGGATCGGCCATCTTGGCCTGGATCGTCCGCTCGGCCTGGATCAGCAGACGCGATCGGAACATGCGCTCCAGCGCTTGCCGGTAAGCCGTCCTGGACGCCGAAAGCAGTCTGTCCCGCTGGCTGAGGCCGAACGTCTCCTCGATCGGTGTCGGTGCGTCGCCGGTTTCGAACCCGGCCGGCAGATCGCGCAACTGGTCGAGCGGGCCGATGACGTTTTCGAGGTCGACATCGGTCACCTCGGTGCTTTTGAGCAGCGCGTCCGCCGTCGTGCGGTACTGGCCCATGGCCTGCGTGGTGGAGGCAATCAGCGACCTGTTGGCGGTGAAGCTCAGGGCGAGCGTTCCGAGGGCCGCCGCGGCGATCAAGGCGATGGCGCTAAGCCCGGCAAATCGGGCGATCGCCGCACGCCTTGCCGCCGATTTGTCGTACGAAACCCAACCGGATTCGGCAAAAATGACGCTTGTCAGCAGATCATGCAGAAAGAAACTTTTGCCGCTTCCGGAAAGATGGGCGCGGGAATTGCTGCCGAAGCTGCGGCCGATCGCGCCCAACACCTGATCGATGGGCGTCCCCTCTTGCGTGCCTGACGAGAAATAGAGCCCACGCAGGCTGGCATTCACCTGGCTGCGGCCCGGATCGAACAGGCCGGCGACAAAACTCGTAATTCGAACCTTCAGCGCGCCAAACTGCGCCGGAAAGCCAAAGACCGATATGCGCGCGGCCGGGTCAGCCTCTTCCTGAAGGCGGTCGGGCATCTCCTCGACCAGGCGTCTTGCCAGTGCATCGAATTCGGCCGGAGCCTCGGCGGCCATGTTCTTGGTGCGATCGGCGGTCTGGAATGTCGCGCCCCAGACCTTGCGTCGGCGCGGCTCGTCGAAACCGCCGAAATAGTCCATGAATCCGACGACAAGATCGGCCTTGGTGAACAGCAGATAGACCGGAAACTGGATTTTCAGCGTCTCGTGGATTTCCCGCAGGCGACTGCGTATCTCGACGACATGAGCGTCAAGCTGCTGATCGTCGAGGCCGATGAGATCGGCAAGGCTGATCGCCAGGATGACGCCGTTGATCGGTTGGCGTGCGCGGTATTTCTTGAGCAGCGCCAGGAAGGCGAGCCAGCTCTTGCTGTCGCTCTGCGCATTGGACTCCTGCGTCGTGTAGCGTCCGGCGGTGTCGATCAACACGGCCTGATCGGTAAACCACCAGTCGCAGGCGCGTGTGCCGCCAACGCCGGCGACTGGCTGGGCATCACCCGAACCGGCCAGCGGAAAATTCAGGCCGGAATTGACAAGTGCCGTTGTCTTGCCTGCGCCGGGCGGGCCGATGATGATGTACCAGGGGACCTCATAGAGGAAATTGCGCTTGCCGCTCGACCGTTTGAGCGCGGCGATCGCTTCGTTCATGCGCGCTTCGAGCACCTGCGAGTCGCTGTCCCTGTCGTCGTTGCGGGCAACGACGGTCTCCAGCGCCTTTTGCGCTTTGCGCATCTTCCAGAAGCGCAATCCGTAGATGATCGCCACGGTCGCCACGATCACACCGATGATTGCCGCGCGCAGCCAGACAGGCCCGAGAGGGCGGCTGTCGGCGAAGCGGATCAACGGTCCGGCAAACCACACGGCCGCCGAAAAACCGGCCAGCGCGATCATGCTGAAGATCTGCAGCAGCCAACGCGTCATCGGCGCTTCCAACCGGCCGTGCTCACAATGTTTCCTCCTTGGCGATCATCACATCGACACGGCGGTTCTTGGCGCGGCCTTCCGGCGTCGCATTGTCGGCGATCGGCTCGTCCTCGCCCTTGCCGTCGACGGTCAGCCGCGAAGGATCGCTGAACTTCGGCGCCATCATCGTTTCGACGGCCTTCGCCCTGGCGACGGACAGGTCGAAGTTGGACTTGAACGGGCTCGATTTTCGCGGCTTCACATTGTCGGTGTGGCCGACGATCCTGATCGGTCCGCGCTCGGGTTCCAGGGCGGCTGCGATATCAGTGGCTATGGGCTGGAACCCCGGCTTCGCCTCGGCCCGGCCGGACTGGAACAGCAGGAGATTGTTGATTTCCACGACGATGAAGTCGCCCTTCGTGCCGACGGTCAGTCCGCCGGCTTCGACGTCCTTGGCCAGTGCCGAGCGGATGCGGTCGATCTGCGTGGTTGTGGCTGCAGGCGGAGTGACTTTCACCGGCTCGGCCAACGGCGCCACGCTCGCGCGCTCGATGGCGATCGGCGTCGATGGCGTGAGAGCCAGCAATTCACCGGCGGTGGCGTCGCCTTCATTGGTGATGAAGACCCGTAGTGCGAAAAACGCCGCTGTCAGCAGCGCCGTTGCCGCTGCCGCGACGGCCCACAGCGGCAGGCGTGTCGACGATTGTGACATCGTCGCCGCCAAGCCTTGCCAGCGAGGCGAGATGTCCTCGTCGGCGCGAGGCTTGAAATAGCGAAGCGTTTCGTAGACGTCGCGCCGAACGCGTTCGAGATTGGTGTCTTCGCGTGTCAGGCCGCGATATTGGCCCTCATACCCCAGCGACAGGCAGACATGCATCAGTTCGAGCAGATCGTAGTGTGTCTCCGGGCTGGCCAGGACCTTGTTCAGCGCTTCGAAAAAGCCTGTCCCGTTAGGCTCGACGTGGAAGAACTGCGACAGCATGCTGTGCTGCGCCCAGGTGTCCTTGCGTGGCCAAGGCAGGTTGCCGATGAGATCGTCGGCTGTTTCGCAAAGGACGAACTTAGCAATCCGCGCATCCTCTTCGGCAACACCTGATTTCTCCAGTGTCCTGTCGAATTTATCGATCGCCTCAGCGACATGTTCGGCCAACGGCTCCGCTCGTCTCTCGACGGGGACAAGCCTGAGCTGGCCGAACAGCATCAGCAAGGGTGCGGCCGCGGCAAGGATCGGGTTTGCCGCAGAATATCGGACACTGTCGGTGATATCGAGCAGGGTCTCCTGTGGCAGAGCCGGCGCCGGCTTCGCAGCGGAAGCGCCGCTTCCTGCCGCAACAGGAGGAGTTCCCTGATAAAGCACGGTCCCTGATGTCCAACCAGGCGGCGTATGCCGGCCGACGCCGGGATCGAACACGGTCGACTCCTTGACCGGCGAGCGTTGCCCGCCATCCTCGGCGGGCTCCTGTGGGATCGGCGCCGGTTTTCGCTCACGCCGTGGCGTGGCGCGAATGACGGTCTTGCCCGCCGGGCCGAAAGGATCGTCCTTCGAGTTCATGGCCGATCGTCCGTCCGCGCCTGACGCCCGCGCTCTTGCCGGACAGGCGCAGAGCTCTTCGCGGCCAGGTAACGCAAAGGCGAGCCCTGCGCAGCAGGGCAGTGTCTTGAGGACGGTCGGCTACTCCTTACTATCCCGCTGTAAGATGACATTTGCCGCAGACCCCCAGGTCGATCAGCCTTACCCGCTTGGCGAATTGTCGTATGCGATCGTAATCCCGGAAATTCTCGATTGGAACCGGATGCCGCGCGCCGAAGAGGTATCTTCGTCGGCTGCAACGCGCCCCGGAAGCGCCTATTTCTGCTTGTCGGCTTTGGCATAGGCTTCGCTGAAATAGGCCAGGAATATGTCCAACATGCCGTTCTCGTGTGCTTCCTCCATGGTTCGCCAGGTCGCGACAAAAGCGTCCCAGGCCTGGCTCTTTTTCGACGAGAACGACGTCGGCGGAAGCTTTCTTCCGATCGCTTCCGGAGACAGGTCGTCAAGCAGCCGCGACAGCGCCGCCTGCATGGCGGCATAGGTGGCGAATTCGTGGGTCTTGAGATCGCGGAACGCATCCTCGATGCTGCGCCTGGCATCGAGATAGCCGGCCCGGCGCCGTGCGAACATGATCTCGAGTATGTCGTCGGTTCCCGGGACGAATTTCAGCGGGTTGTTGTCGGCGGCGCTGATCATCGTTCTCTGCGTGCTCTTGGCCAGCATTTTCGCCGCCGCGCGCGCCTTCAGCAGCAAGGTCAGTTCCTCGACCACCGTCCGCAGCACCGCGCCGATCTCGGCCGCAACTTCATGCGGGTCGCGCGATTGCAGTAGTTCCGGCGAGATGCCGGCCGCGATCGCGATTTCCCGCAGCACTTCGTCTCTTGTCGAGGGCAAAGGCGGTTGTGACGGGAACGTCGATGCGGCACCGCGCTGCCCGGACCGTTGTTCCGCGGGGTCGAAGAACGGCCCATCTCCGAATTCCAGCGACCGGCCTGCCGCAGCCGGCATTTCGCGCTGCGTCGAACCGTGGCTTGGATGGCCGGTCGCGACCCGCTCCTCGTCGATCGACACGAAGATGACATAACGGCCGATCAGCATCCGGTCGCCGCTGCCCAGTCGATGCGGGCCGGTCATGCGCTGGCTTGACCCGTTGATGTAGGTTCCGTTGCGCGAGACGTCGTGCAGCCAGAACGCACCTGCCACGTAGCGGACCTCGCAATGCCGGCCCGAGATGAATTTGTCGGGGTCCGACAAGGTCCAGTCGCAAGCATCGCGTCCGATTTCGAAGCTGCGATCCCGCGCCGCGTAGCCGGTCGAGATGCCCGCAGGCAAGGCGTCGACATTGTTGATTTGCAGACTGATGTACATCCAGGATCGCCGTCGAACACTGACCGATACTCCACATTCTAGCAGTTTGCACATACAACAGGACAGCAGCGTTTCGAGGCAATGCATCGACAGGGTAAGGATTTTCCACCGTGCGTCCTCTTTGGTCGGCGCGACAACATGTGGTAGGCTCAACATGGCCTGGTGCGGCGGGTCCTGAAAAGTTCCTGATGAGATGGCGGGAACTTCAAATCCACCGCGCCGGCGGCCGCGTCCAGGAGGGGCACGACCCATGCCGAACGAACGTGCCACGGTTGTGCAGACACCGGTCGGCGCCGAGCTGACCTTCACGCATCTTGTCGGCCGCGACGAGATCAGCCGCTGCTTTGCCTATACGGTCGGCTTCGTCGGGCCCAACTCCGACATCGATCCGCTGAAGATGCTGGGGGGCGTGGTTTCGGTCGAAGGAGAATCCGATCCAAAACGGTGGTTCAGCGGCCTGGTGTCCGAGTTCCGCCTGACCCGCATCGAGGACCGGCTGGCCTATTACGAAGCGGTCGTCAGGCCGTGGCTCTGGTTTCTCGGCAATGCGACCGATTGCCGGATCTTCCAGAACATGACCGCTGTCGAGATCGTCGAAAAGATCTTCTCGAAATACGGTACGGCGAAATTCGAGAAGCGGCTGCAGGGGTCGTACCCGTCGCGCGAATACTGCGTGCAGTATGACGAGAGCGATCTCGATTTCGTCCAGCGCCTGCTCGAGCACGAAGGCATCTTCTATTTCTTCGAGCATGACGAGGGCAAGCACACGCTCGTTCTGTGCGACGCGATGAGCAAGCTGAAGCCGGCGCCGGGCTACGAGAAGATACCCTATAATTTCGAGGGGCAGGGCTCGCGGCGCGACGTCGAATACATCACCGAATGGATTCCTGGCAGTTCGGTGCGGCCGGGGGCCTATGCCCATACCGACTATGATTTCCAGAAGCCTGGGGCCGATCTGATGGCGAAGTCGGCCCAGCCGTTCAGCCACAAGGAAGCTGCCGGCGAGAATTATCGCCAGCCTGGGGCGCATCTCGATGTCGGGCGCGGCGACACTCTGGCCGGTATCCGGCGCGAGGAACTCCAGGCCGTGCACCAGCGCATCACTGCCGTCGGAACCGTGCGCGGCCTCCATTCCGGCTGCACGTTCAAGCTGGAAAGCTTTCCGCGCGATGACCAGAACCAGGAGTATCTGGTGGTCAGCGCCGAATACAGGTTGTTCGACCCGGGCTACAGAACCCAGAACGAGGCCCACAGCGAGAATTTCAAACTCGTGCTGGGTGTCGCACCGACTGCCTTGCCCTATCGCGCGCCGCGGATCACGCCGCGGCCGATCATGCGCGGGCCGCAGACGGCGACGGTGGTCGGCCCTTCCGGCGAGGAGATATTCACCGACAAATATGCCCGGGTGAAGGTGCAGTTCCACTGGGACCGCCTGGGCAAGAAGAACGAAAACAGTTCCTGCTTCGTCCGTGTCTCGCAGACCTGGGCCGGCAGCGGCTGGGGCTTCATCCAGATACCGCGCATCGGCCAGGAGGTGATCGTCGACTTCCTGGAAGGCGACCCTGATCTGCCGATCATCACCGGCAGGGTCTACAACGCCTCGCAGATGCCGCCCTACGGCTTGCCCGGCAACGCAACGCAATCGGGCTGGAAATCCAACTCTTCGAAAGGCGGCGGCGGTTACAACGAGCTGATGTTCGAGGACAAGGCCGGCTCCGAACTGGTCAATTTCCAGGCGCAGAAGGACCACCACCTTCTGATCAAGCACGACCGCACCAAGCTCGTCCAGCACGACCAGTCCGACCGCATCGACCACGACGCCAAGCATTCCGTCGGCCACAACCTCGATGAGGACGTCGGCAACAACAAGACGGTCAAGGTCGGCGTCGACCAGACCACGAATATCGGCTCGAACGACACCGAGACAGTGGGCAAGAACCGCTCGCTGACGGTGGGGTCGAATGAGACGATTGGCATCGGTTCGAACTCGACGGAGACGATCGGCTCCAACCACTCGCAGACCGTCGGGATTGTCCAGACCGTCACTGTCGGCGCCGCCCGCATCGATACCGTCGGTGCATCCGAGACACGAAGCGTCGGCGGGCCGCAGACAAACACCATCGGCGCGACGCGGTCGGTTACGGTTGGTGCTGCGCAGAGCCATAACATCGGTGCTTCGGATGGTTGGGAAATTGCCGCCAGCCAGAGTGTCCAGATCGGCGCGGACCAGAGTTTCGCAATTGCCGGCAGCAAGGTTTCTCAGATCGGCAAGGATCGCAACACCAAGATCGCGAGCAACGATGTCACCGAAATTGGTGCGGCCCATGAGCTCAAGGTCGCAAAAGGCAGCATGGTCCGGGTCGGCGAGGACGCGACCATAAATGTAGGCAAGACGTTTGTGCTCGAGGCGGGCGATTCCATCGCCCTGAAATGCGGTTCCGCGACGATCACGATGAAGAAAGACGGTACGATCACCATCGAGGGCAAGGACATTTCCGTCAAGGGCTCGGGCAAGATCAATATGAAGGCCTCGAGCGACATCACGATGAAGGGTTCGGAAATTAAGCAGAATTGAAGGCGGACGATGACACAGGTTGTAGAGCGAATCGAAGGCGTTGTGATCGGCATATTCCTGGGCTTCGGTGAGGACGCGCCACTGGTCGTGTTTCCCGGAAATCCGCAGGAAACAGCGATCCCGGCGCGTAGCCTGACCGAGCTGACATCGGCGATGATCGGCGCCGAGGTGGCGCTGCTTTTCCAGGAGGGCGATCCGAACCGACCACTCATCGTCGGCCGGATTGTCGAGCCGTCGCGCAAATCCGCCGCCGCCCAGGTCATACGCGACGGAGAGCGCGTAACCATAACGGGTGACGAGCGTGTCGAGCTTCGCTGCGGCAAGGCGACGATCATCATGGAGAAGGACGGCCGCATCACCATTCGCGGCACCTACGTGACAAGCCATGCCAGCGCCACGAACCGTATCCGGGGCGGGTCGGTGAACCTAAACTGATGCCGAAGGTCGTTCTTCGCGAGATTGTGCGACAGCATGCGGAAATGGCGGCATTTCTGTGGACCGTCTACGACCACCATTTGCTGCACCCTGACGAAAACCCCGACATGGACGAGGAGCGCCTCGCGCGCCTTGTCGAACGGCTGGACGCTCATCTCGATGGCCTTCGGGTCGCGGGCCAGGTGGGGCAGGAGATCGCCGAACTGCTTTATGCCGAATATCCGGAGGCAGGTGAAATGTTCGTGCTCCGCATGCTGGTGAATGGCGCGCCGGCGCGGATCGCCGAACTCGACCTCGCCAAAGTGCGGGCGTATCTATCGGAGAACGGGCATTAGGACCGCCGTCCGCCAACTTGCGGGTACTGGGCAGATGCTCGGCCCAACCCGGCGCGGTCACGTCAGCCGAAGGCCTTCGTCATAGACGAGGGTAAGTGTTTTCCACTTGCGGCCGTCAAAGCGCCAGGCGGTATCGATACCGGCCACATAGAGGAATTCGCCATCGCTGCGCAGGTCCGACGCGATGCCGGTGTCCTCGAATGGCTCAAGCGCGCCGCCCACCTCGATATTGAGGCCAGCTTCGTCGCCCCAGTAGGTCTTGCCCTTGAAACTGCGCACGGCGAGATAGGTCATGTCAGCGGCAGCCTCGATCTGGGTCACTTCCTCATCCGCGATGCACAGGCAGACACCATCGTCGCCCGCGACCCTTATCTTGCCGTCCGGCGCAATGTCGATGCCGCGAAACCGGTCGTGCCGATGCACATCCAGCGGGCGCCAGCCCGCGCCCACCAGTTGGTGAATGGTGCCCATCTCGCCGCAGGCGTAGATGCCATGTTTCGGATGCCCGTGAACATCCAGATACTCATTGGATCCAAGCGGGGCGATGGGCTGCCATTGCGAGCCGGCCAGCCGGTACGCCACGCCGTCCGTGCCGACGGCAATCGGTCCGCCGGAATCTTCGGCCCAGACTTGCCTGAGGCTCTTCTGGCTGACCTTGTCACGCGCCCAGTTGGCATCGGCATTGCGCCAGATCCAGGTCGTGGCTTCCAGCGCGAACAACTCGCCTGAAGGCGCAGCCGAAAGCGACATCAGCCATTCGGAGGTCACCAGGAAGCCCCGCGCTGTCTTGGGGTTGAAATCATCGACGATGAAGATCACCGAGACTGTCGTGACATAGTCGGCATCGCTGAGCAGGAACAGAATGGCCGCCTTGCCTCCGCCCAAGGGCGCGATCTGAAGGCATTCGATGTCCGTGTCGCTGTCGGTTGCGAACCCCTCGAGGTCTTCCTTGTCCATTTTCATCCGCGTCATCCTCCTGAGATGTGGCTGCGGTTCCCCGAGAGCCGGTCGGTCGGCTAACAGGACACTTTCGAGGGAGCGACGTCCGCCGCTGTCACGACCACGGACTCCCCTCCGGCGGCTTTCTTCAGGCGTTTTTTTGCAACCTGCACGAGGCGAGCCTGATCCTTCGCCTTCGGACAACTGCCATGGCAGGCCGTCTTGTCTTTGACCTCCTGCTCGGACTTGTTCATGCTCTTCTTCATGTATTCCATGTTGGCAGTCTTCAGGCACTCCGTCGCAGCGGCATGCACGGCCGGCGGAATTTTCGGGTCATCCAGGTTCTTGACCGTGCTGTTCACGCAAGTGTCGGTAAAATCACCGAGCTTGCCGGCCGAATTGTTGCTCAGCCAGTTGCGGGCGTCTGCCGACTTGAAGTTGTGCGGGGTTTTGCGTTTCTTGCCGATTATCTTTTTGGTCGGTACGCCGGCCGCCTTGGCCTTCGCACCTTCGCCCGCCAGCCATTTTGCCTTCATGCAAATGCAGGGCGCTTCCTTGTCGTCATAGGCCTTGCAGCAATCCAGCGTCAGGTCGCGAACGCCTTCGGCGGTGAAGAACTGGACCTCGACGGTATGCTCCTTCTCATAACCGTCCGGGCATTCCAGCTCCTTGTAAGGCTTGATTTCGAGGTCGGAGCATTTGAAGGTCGCCACCGTGGCCGTGGCGACCTTGGGCATTGGCGGTCCGCCGGCCGTGGGGGAGGCATGGTCGTTCGACGAAATGTCGGTGAAACGGCTGATCGGCTCACCATCCATTTTGACGTTGCCCGACCAGGCATGGGCGTATTCCTTGCCCGTGTTCACGGAGGTGATGAGGTTCTTCTTGGGCGCGCAGCCAGCCTCGTTGCCGGTGCATTTGGTGTAATAGGATTTGTTCTTCTGAGTGACCGTCTTGCCGCCGATCTTGACCGTGCCGGTGCCGCTGTCGGTGTCACTGTCCATCCCAAACGTCGGATAGGGAACCGGAACGCCGGGTGGGGTTGCCGGCGTTTGCGGCGGCGTGAAGCAGACGTAAGGAAAAGCCGCGATAACCTGGTTCGCTTGCGCTTTGCAGGCAACCTCGAGGCCATTGGCATACACCGTCATGCCGTTCTCCCGTAAGCGAACACCGCGGCGCCGCAGGCACCGGCATCGGACGATGCCTCGATGAGAACCGGATTGCCGGCGGCATATCCTTTGCCGGCTGCGGTCCAGGCCATGCCGACCATTGTTGGAACGGCTGCGGCTCCGATATTGCCAAGCGACTCCGCGGGTGACCACAGGTCCTGGAACTCGTGGCGCCCTCGCAGGAGGCGGATCGAGGCCAGCGCAGTCTGCTTGAACCAGTACTGCTCGCCGATCAGATCGGCGATGCGATAGCCGAGCCGGTTCATCTCGATCCCGGTCTCGTGGAACGCCGCATCATAGGCGGCTGTCATGCCGTCGGCGCGCAACGGCAAATCCTGGCCGTTGTAGATCGAAGCCGCCTCGCGCGAAAGACCGAGCCCGAAGAGCCTGAAACCGCCATTGCGCGGGCGGGTGCACAGCACCGCCGCTGCAGCTTCGCCTGGAATGAAGCCGTTCGAATTGTCTGCCGTCAGCAGGCGGCCTTTGCTGAGATAGTGGGAAATCGTTGGTGCCGTCAGATAGCTGTCGACACCCGCGATCATGACATAGGGCGCTTCGCCCGAAGCAATCAGCCTGCGCGCCTGATCGAACGCGACGTGGCCGGACGGACGGCCAAAAGCCACGATGCGAGAGCGCAGATGCGGTTCTATTTCAACGATCTCGCTGATCCGGCGCAGCAGTGCAAGATTGTCCCGCACCGGCCGGCCGGGCCGATCTTCTTCCGCAAGGCAGAGGATCAGCGCCGTCTGCCCTCGCGCTTGCGGGTGATTGTCGAAAGCCTCCGCTATGGCCCCGGCCGCCAGGTGGGCCATTCGTTTCTCGCCGATCCAGTTGCGTGGCAGCGGCACGGGTGCACCCGTAAGCCATCCCGCGGGCGAGCCGGTGAAACGCGTTTCCTGAAAGCCGTCGAGCCGGGCGCGCATCGCTGCGCAAGCAGAGGGTGCATCGAGGCCAACGGCCGTCACCATACCAACCGAAACGATCTCGATCGGGGAGGTCATGCGTCTTCCTCCTCGGGCGCGGTGCCGTTGGCGCGGATATAGGTACGACCTGTCGCGCGCGCCCTCAGCATGGCCGGCGTCGGCGGCCCGACCCAACCTTCCGTGAAGTCGAGGATGGTTCGCTTGATCCGCTGCGATACGCGCCAGACCAGTGAGAACCGTCTGCTCTCCGCGTCGAACAGGATCGTGTCCGGGTAGACCTCGCCTTCGAATGACTTGGCGCGGCCTTTGAACAAGGTGAGCGGCAGCGCCGTCGCGGGTAGCCTAAAACCTGTGCGCCCCTCGGGCGTCAGGTTCACCAGCTGCACGACCTCGCCACCTCTCGGCAGGTCGATCTGCTGGTCGGACGGCGCCGACTGGAAATAGCGCTCGTCGAAGTCCGGCGGCAGGAACGGAAAGATGTTCTTGGTCCAGTTGTCGTCGTAAGTGCCGCCATGTTCGATGCGGCCCGGCCAGCCACGGCCCATCGGGCCAAAGCTCATCGGCTTGTAGTCGCCGAATGGCGAGCGGACCTCTTCGCCGACCGCCTGGGTGTTCGGCAGCCGCAGGCCGGGGATCAGCCGCTGGTTCTTGGTGCGCGACCAGCCGGTCCCGACCGGGTTGTATTTGTAGCTGCCGGGGAGCTTGTCCTCCGGGTCGAGCCTGTCGACACCACCCCAGGCGACGTCATAGGAGATGGGCAGTTTCAGGAAGGGTTGCGGCGCTGTGGCGGTAAAAACCGGGCCGATGGAGCGCCATTCGCGGTGGCCGACGACCTCGAACAGTTTTGACCAATTGCCAACCTTGATGCCGACCGGCACGCGCTCGGCCGGGCGCCCGCCCGGCGCGTAGGCGCAGCCATTGGCGATCACGTCGCAGCGCGGTTTGCGGAAGGCGAAGTCGGTCTCCCACAGCGTGGCCGAGTAGCCAGGCACGCCGGTTTGTGTGTCGGCCATCACCAGCGGCACCTGCTCCGCCGATTTTTGCACCAGTCCGCCCGGCTTGGCGGGGAAGTCGAACGTGCCTTTGACGACCACGACAATCCATTCATGGCCGGCCTTGTCCATGGCCATGGTGAACTGGTGCGGATAGCCCATCTGGTTCCAGATCTGCATCAGCTGGTCTCCCAGCTGGCAGCGAGGATCTGTTCCAAAGTCGCCTGCGGCGATTGCGGATCGATGTCGAAAATGTCCGAACGGGCCGTCCACATCACCATATCGCCGATGATCTCGTCGCCTGCCTCGACGGATGGCACCGGCAGTCCGGCCAGCGCGGCATCCAACTCGTCGGGCGTCAGCTCGCCATTCTGGGCGGCGGTGGCCGCCGCTTCGATGCTGGCAAACCACGCCTCGGCGTCGGCGAATTGAATGGGAGCTTCGGCAAGCTGGGCGACGACGCTCAAAGGAAATTTCCTTCCGACCCTGTCGGCGCTTTGCACGATGATGCCTGCCGATGCGCCGAAGGATACCGGACCCGCCAGAAAGCGCAGCGCGGTTGTGCCTGGCCAAAATTCCGAGCCGAACAGCGGGACGAGATGCTGCGCCAGCCAGCGGTCCCAGCCGCGGACAAAGTCGCCCGACAGCCGCCGCGTCACGAAGTCGCCGGTGGCGGGCATTTTGCCGTAAAAGCCGGGCAAGATCATATCTGCGGCGGACATGAGAATTTCTTGAACATCTGCAGATTGTAGGGGTTCTCGACGCTGGCGGCCTTGAGTTCGAAATCGGCCCACATTCCCTTCGTGCCCAGGCGCAGGCTGTAGACATCGGAGAGCGACGTGCCGGCGAAACGGCCGTTGCGCAGCATCCTCAGCCACGCCCAACTGCCAGTCTCGTTGAGCATGATTTCGGGCGATCCGTCGATGGGCTGGAAGGCGAGCGAAATGACCCCGGTGCCGTCCTTGCCCGGCCAGGTCATCGGTTGCGGCCGCGTCGCATTGTTGAAGTAGACCAGCGTCTGACCATCGAGATTGAGCGTGACCCGCGTGACGTTGGGAGACAGGTCCTTCGGTTCGAGCGTGAAGCTCATCACCGGTCCGGTGCCACCGGGAAAGAGATCGTCGCGGATATGCCTGGCCTGCTCGAACGCCGCCAGCGCCGAAGGATCGAGGCCGAAATCGGCGCGCCATTTCCATGGCTGGCTGGTGGTGTCGACATAGTTGATCAGGTGGTCGTTGATGAAACCGTCGATCAGTCCGGCCGGCCCGAACAAACGGGCGAAATCACGCACATTGACGTCCACAGCGCTGTCGGGACTGAATGGATAGCGGTCGTTCAGCGCCGCCTGGCAGAACGGCAATATGTCCGCCCGCCAGATGGCGTTGAGCTCCGACGTGACCGCCTTCTGCGTCAGATTGCTGGTGTCACCGGCAATTCCGCTAAGCCAGACGTTGATAGGATCGGGCAGGATCTGTGCTTGCCTGGCGACCGCACCGGTCAGTTCGGCAAGGCCGCCTTGCTTCTTGATGGCATCCTGCGGATTGGGGTTGGCGGTGACCGTCTGCAAAACGTTCGACAGCGCGGTCAGCGCGACGACGGCGGCATCCAGCGCCGGCGGCTGGCCGTCGACCTCGGCAATGGTGCTCTTCAGCGGCTTGAAATGTTCGGCCACCAGATTGCCGGTCAGGTCCACCTCTGTGGCTGAGCCGGCGCGGGGCAGCAGTTTCGCACCGCTTGTCGCCAGCTTGCCGAGTTTGCCCAACTTGCCGAGCAGTTTCGAGGCACCCTTGGCCGCCGCCTTGTTGTCGGCGGGCGCGTCGTCGGAACGCGTCAGTTCGGTCTCCTGAACGACCGCCGTCAGCAGCCGCTTCAAGGCTGAATCGGCACTCGAGAGGTCCTTCAGGTTTTCGCTGGCGACATTGAGATCGGTCAATGGCGCGAGCCGCATGTCGCGCAGGAAGCTGTCCCATTGCGCGATGTAGTCGTCATAGTAGAGTTTTAGAATATCCTCGGACAGCGCCGAGACCGAGGTCTCGGAATTTTCCGAGCAGCCGCCGGCGAAAACCGCGCGATCGAGCGCCGCCTGGGCGGCGACATCGTCGATGCGGTCGAGAATGGCGTCGTGGAAGCCGGCATAGGTGAACGCTCCGGCAATGCCGACGCGAAGCGTCTTGTCCGAACGCCGCGCAAACACCTTGCCGCCATTGGGGCCGGCGAAATTGGCCGGGATCCACTCCTTGAGCCCGGCCACCTCCGGATCGGCCAGCAACTGCTTGTAGGCCCGCGCCGGCAACGAGATCGTGCACACTGTTTTCAGCGCTTCGGCGACCAGCGCCTGGTCGGGCGCGACATAGCTTTCGTCGACCGCCATGCGGCGGATGGCGGCAAGCTGATGCTCTTCGGCATCGGCGGTCGGAAAGGGTGCTGCGGCCGCGAATTCCGGCAGGATGTTCACCCACCAGTTCTGGGCGAAATCGGGGTCCATCTGCGACAGGCCCGTCATCATGCGATAGGTCTTCAATGCGCCGAGCATGAAATCCGGATCGCGGATCTGCCGCCACATGGTCGCCTCGAGCAGCGCCACCATCCGTGGTTCGAGCACGTTGCGCAGGGCGTGGTCGTAAGTGTCGGTCTGTGCCCGCACCAGCTCCGCCGAGGCCGATGGCCCCAGCAGATCCTGGGCTGCGCCTGGCGGTGCTGTCCGGGCATTCGCGACCGCGTCCATCGCCTCGAGTGCGCCGTCTATGGCAGGCTGCTGCACCGATGCCGGATTTGCGGCAGTTGCGGTCAGCGGCGTTTGCAGCGCCTCGAACTGGCTCGCCTGCGCCGTGATCGCGTTGCGGTTGTCGAAATAGGACCAAGTGAACAGCCCGCCGGCCAGCACGGCTGCCGCAGCACACGCAGCCGCCGCACCGCGCCAGATCCAGGCGCGGCGGCGCTGCGCCAGCGGATCGAACGTGCCGAGGCCGGCCTCTTTGAAGATGACTTCGGTGAGCAGGTTCTTCAGGAAGAAGCTGCGTTTCTCCACCCTTTGCGCGGGCAGGGCCCGCCGTGGCGGCAGGCCGAAGGACGACGACAGCGCAGCGGTCAGCCGGTCGATGGGCGCCCCTTCCTGCGTCGCTGAAGTCAGATAGAGGCCGCGCAGCCAGGCTGCCTCTTCATAGCGGCTTTCGCCGACCATCGCCTCGACCAGCACCTGGATCGGTTCGGACAGGCTGGACAGCTGGGCGGGAAACCTGAAGATCTCGGCGCGGGCGGCGAGCTTGTCCTCGTCTTCCAGGCGCGGCACCAGCCGCCGCTCGAGCTCCGTCGCCAGCGTCGAAATTTCGCGTTCGATGGTCTTGGCATCGACGCGCGCATCCAGCGCGAAGGTCGTTCCCCACACCTGTTCGCGCGAGGCTGTGGACAGGCCGCCGAAGAAAGCCTCGAAACCCTTGATCAAATCGGCCTTGGTCAGCATCAAATAGACCGGAAGGCGGATTTCGAGCCGGTCGTTGAGCTCGGCCAGCCGGCGGCGGATCTTGCGGCCATGCGCCTTGATGGCTTCGTCGCCCTCCGACAGCACGTCGATCGACAGCGCGACAATCACGCCGTTGAGCGCGCGGCGGCCGCGATGCTTCTTCAAAAGGTCGAGGAAGCCCAGCCATTCCGCCGCGTCGACATCGGGCTGGCTCTCCTGCTGGACATAGCGGCCGGCGGTGTCGATCAGAACGGCGCTCTCGGAAAAGAACCAGTCGCAGTTGCGCGTGCCGCCGACGCCTTGCAAATCGTCGGTGAGGTCGATCGGAAAATTCAGTCCGGACTGCCGCAAGGCGGTGGTCTTGCCGGTGGCCGGCGGCCCAACGATCACGTACCACGGCATCTCGCGCAGGAACTTGCGTCCGCCGAGCTTGCGGCGTTTCAGTTCGGCCATCACTTCGGCGAATTTGGCGCCGACGGCGGCGACGTTCTCTTCGCCGGGGCTGAGCGGCTTTTCCGCTACGGGTGCTGCGATCTCGGCGACGAACATGCGGTTGGCGCGGATCGCCCGGCGCTGGGCGACGATCAACCAGATCAGCCAGAAGATGATCAGCCCCGCGATCATGGCAATGCGCACATTGTCGGAATCGAAAGGCGAATACGGACCGACCCTGACGATCGGACCGAACACCCAGATGACCAGGGACAGCAGCGTGATGCCGATCAGCGTCCACAGCCAGCGCGATGTCAGGACCGCCCAGAGGAAGCGCAGGATAAACATCTCACAGCCTCTTTTCGACGAGCACCTCGACGCGGCGGTTCAAGGCTCGCCCCTCGCGCGTGCTGTCGCTGGCCACCGGGTCGGTCGCCGCGCGGCCCTCGGAATGGACGCGGTCCTGCGGCACCCCGTTCTGCACCAGCATGTCGGCGATCGTCTGGGCGCGCGCCTCCGACAGCCGCTGGTTGGTCGACAGCGGGTTGGTCTTTTGCAGGGGAACGCCGTCCGTATGACCGATCACCGTGATGTTCCCGATCAGCTCCTGATTGGCGAGGATCACCTTGGCGATCGAAGCGATCAGCGGTTCGAAGCCGTCGCTCAGTTGTGGCCGCGACGACTGGAACAGTTCGGGATTGGAAGCCTGGATGATCAGCTTGGCCAGCGAAACGCTCTCGGTGCCGCTGAGGGCGGATTTGAGGTCGGCCGGCGCCCCGGCCTGGAATTCCGGCAACAGCGCAAAATCCACTTTTTCCGGTGGCGGGGCATCGACCTTGGGCGAGGTCCGGCTGATGTCGCCGCGTTCGGGCGGCGGCAATGCGCGCACAAGGGCTGATAGTTCGACCGCCTGGCTGCTCAGCCCCATCGACAGCCCGATATGGATGGCGGTGGCGACAACCGCCGCGCCGAGCGCCATGACCCAGATCGGAACGATGAAGCGCTGCGGCTCGTCGGAGGCGATGACGCCCTTCCAGTTTGGCGACAGCGGCGCGCCCTCGGCGTCGGCATCGCGCAGGAAGCGTGCCGCCGCCACGCGAACCGCATTGAGCGAGCGATCGCCTGAGCGGCCGGGCACGCGATATTTGCCGCGGAAGCCGAGCGCCATGCAATTGTACTGCAGCTCCAGCAATTCGCGGTCGCGGTTGGGATGGCGTTCCAGTTCGTCGAGACGCGTGAAGAACTGCGTGCCGGCATCGACGTCGCCACGCAGCATGACCACAAGCGGCTGCCTCGGCCAGGCGCTGGCCCCGCCCCAGGGCGTGTTCAGGGCGAGATCGTCGAGCAACGCCGCCACCACCCAGGCTGCCTGATCGGCCCGCTCCATCGAGGAGCCCGTCGACATTGCCGTGTCGCGTGCCCGAACCAGTTCTTCGAGCAGTCGGGTGCGCAGCGCTTCCGGGTTCTCCGGCGCCAGCGCGCTTTCAAGCTCGGGCGCGAATTCGAGCAAGGGCGCGAATGCGTTGACGAGTGCGTTCGGGTGGGTGCGAGACCGCTTCACCGCCGCACCCGGCAAGAGTGGCGCCATCGGCCGCGGCATCGGCGCGCCGGTCAGCCTTATGCGGGTGCGTTCGCGATCCTCCGACAGTCCGAAAGGATCATCGCGGCTCATCATCTCACCTGTTCACCGAGTAGCAGTCCACCTGCGGCTCGCTTGGCAATACGCCCGAAACGCCGATGACGAAGCCGGGGGCATCGAGCAGCGACGCCCAGTGTTCGCTTTTCTGGTCCAGCTCGAGGCACAGCCGATCGCCGTCGTAAGGGATTTCGCGCGGCTGGGAATGAAGCGGTTTCAGCGGAATGCCGGGCAGACGCGATTTCCACAAGCCCTCGAACTGGTCGGCGGAACCGACAGTCGCCTGATTGACGAATATCTTGCGCAGCGCGTCTTCCGACAGCTCCGAACCGACCCGGATGACGATGCGGCTGGCCACCAGCAGCTTCGGGTTGTCGATGCGGATTTTCCAGACATTGGTCGAATGCCGCATGACCGGCAGCGCCCGCGATTTCGGTTCGATGTAGCGCAGGCTGAGGATGAGCGAGCGTAGCGCATCCGCCAGCGCCATATAGGCGGGGCCGGGCGCCATGTGATCGTAAGCCGGCAGCTCGCCCAGCCGCCGCGCGCTCGATCCGTACGTCGCCATCGAACCGGCGAGCCCGGCAAGTTCAAGGTAAAGCTCGGCCGGATGGAAGACATCCTGCGCCAGCATGTGGGCCAGCCGCGGCCGCGCCGCATTGGCGAGGTTAAGCATCAGCAGGTCTTCGACGCTGCGCCCCGGTCCGCCCATCACCATCTTGCCATGCGCCTCGGCGATCTGGTCGAGGCCGGTGACGACTTCCAGCAGCAGTTGCCGATACCAGGCAACCGCTCCGGTCACCAGTGTCGGCGGCAGGAAGGTCTCGTCCAGCGAGACGCCGCCATCGGCTCGAACACCCTTGAGATCGGCGATCGGCAAGGCTGTGTAGCCGCCAACCGATTTGCCGGGTGCAAGCAGCAGCGCTTGTGGCCGGGCGATTTCGATCTCTTCAGGGTCTGAACCGCCCTGGACGGCGTCGCGCACCGAAACGATCCGCCCGTGATAGCGGGCTCCCGAGGCGGCGGCGTGTGCCGGATCGAAGCCGACACCGCCGGGAGGCTCGAGCGGCAAGGCGACCAGCACCGATCCCGCAGCCGTATCGGACGTGACCGGCAACGGCCGCGGCGCGTCCATCATCTCTGGAATGGCGAAAGGTGTCCCGTCCGGAAAGATGCCCCGTGCCGACAGGATGGCGACCTGGCCGGCGTCGAGCAACGCCTGGTCCAGCGTCAGCTGCTGAAAGCCGAACGTATGCAGTTGCCCGGCCTGCAACGCGCCGCGTACTGTCGCCTCGAAAAAGCGATCCTGCTGCTGGAAATGCTGGGTCCGCAGGAAAAGCCCTTCGGACCACAGCACCCTGTTTGCATCGCTCATGCCGCTACTCTCTGCATCGAGCTCCCCTTGCCTTGGCCGCTAGGCGGAAATGCCGCCGCTGCCAAGCGAGACATTGATCGTGAATTTCGATCCCGACGACACCGACTTGGTCGTGCGCCAGTTCCTGCCGGTGGGTTCGCGGATCAGCGCGACGAAGCCCAGCGCCGTCGCGTCCGGTTCGACGGTGATGGTTTTCGACGCGGATTTACCCGGCCCGACGGCGATCTGGTCGGATCCGATGAGATCGCCTGCCAGCGCCGAGCCGGAATCGCCTTGCAGGGCAAAGTAGTCGGCGGAATTGAACTTGCCGGTGCTGCGCAGCCGCATGACGAGAACTGTCACCGGCCGGTCGCCACCGCCAGGTCCCGGGTTCATGCCGGCCCCTCCGGTCACATTGATGGTGATCACCGAGGGTTTTGGCGGACCACTCTGGCAAGCCGTAAGCAGCCCGGTCGCGCCCAGGGTAACAACGAATTGACGTCGGTCGATCATGTCTCACTCCTCCTCATATGCGTCCCGAAAATCGGCGCCGATTTCGCCAAGAAAGCTTTTCTCGGCACTCTCGGCGATTTCACGATGGCGTTTCTGGTAAAGCTCCCACAGCTTGGCGCTGCGCCCGCCCGCAAGCAGGTTGCCGAGCGCCGAATTCGACTTCAGCTCCTGCTCGATCGCAGCCGGCTCAAAACGGTCGACCATACGTCGCAATGCGGCCTGCACGCCGCGCCAGGCGCGCACGTGATGCTGCGCGAGATCGCGGATCGCGTCGGCGATTGCCGCTTCGCCGGCCAGAAATCCGGGGCTGCGCTCGGCGATAAGCGTGACGATGGCGTCGTCAATCGTCGGCAGAAATTTGAGCGGATTGACTTCGGAAGCCCCGACCATGGTCTGGGCGACGCGGGCGTTGCCCTTTTCCTCGGCCCGCTTGCGCAGAAGCTGCATCAGGCCTTCCATCATCAGCCTGTATTCGCGGCCGAACTTCTCCATTTCCGCAATGCTGTCGCGCCCCGGAAAATCGGCTTCCTCGACGCCGATGCCGCGCAGGAATGCGGAGCGAAGCGCCATGTCCCCCAGCTGTGCCGCTGCCGGCATGCGGGCGGGTTTGGCGGCAGCACCAGTGCGCACCGGAGGCGGGGCATCAGCCGCTTGCACAGGCAGATCCCAGGGATTGGCGGATTGCGGCCTTTGGGGGGCTCGTTCGCGCTGACCGATCGCGCCGGCGCCGTTTGCCGAACTGGGCGCCGCGGCTGGTCCGAAGCCAAAGTCGTCCTTGAATTCGGATGGCTTTCCGGCGGCAGGTTCGGTGGACCCGTTGAGGGGAGGCACCGAGTCGAGGCTGAACGGGTCCGCGAAGCTTGGCGAGCCAGGTTCGGGATAAGGGGCAACACCTTTCGACCCAGGCGACGAAACCGGATCGAGGCTGAACGGGTCATCGAAAGCAGGCGAGCTGCGCTGGCTGGAGGCTGCGCGCTCGAACGCGCCCGCAACCGGCTGCTCGAACGGATTGGGCAGATCGGCTGGACGTGGCCGTCGCGGCTCTTCCTCGACCTTGGCGGAAAAGAAGTCATCACTGCCGATACTCAGCGGCGCCCGCGATGCCGGCGGCAAGCGTTCCGCAACTGGCTGGCTGGCAGCGGGTGTCTGAGCTGTCGGCGACTGCAGGTCGACATAGACGACATAGTCGCCAAGTCTCAGCCGCATGCCGCTTTGAAGCCGCGTCGACTGGCCGGCACCGAGCGGGCTGTCGGAGTCGTTTATGTAGAGCCCGCTGCTCGACGTGTCGGTGACGAAATAGCCGTCTCGCCCACCCGTGATCCTGCAATGGGCGCGGGAAACGAACATGTCGGGATCGTTGATCTGCCAGCCTGCGTCGGCGCTGCGGCCGATCACCAGCTCGCCTTCGTCCAGCCGGGTCTGCCGTACCGCCTGGGTGCGTGGCCCTTGCTCCAGCGTCAGCAGCAGGCTCATGCCGCGACCCCCGCCATCTCCGGCCGCCATCCGACAATTGTCCGCAGCCGCAATTCGTCAGCATCGCCCCTTTCGGCGGGCCGCGCAAGCCAGGCGGTCCGGCCGAGCTGGACCGCTCCGATGCGGGGCGGCGGCACCGCTTCGCGCGCCAGCACGATGCGCAGGTCGACGTCGAGCGATTCCCCGACCATATCGCGAACGGCCTGCTTGAACAGTTTGAGGCGCGAGCCTCCCGGCAGGAACGCCTTGAACTCCTCGAAACCGAGAGGGCCTACGCGCAGCTCGATCCTGCTTTGGCGGTTGAAAACGCGGGGGCCGATCGTCGCCCCCCGGCCGAGCCCGGCATAGGCTTTTGCAAGGCGGGTCTGGAGACCGGTCGGTATGGTTATCCAGGCGGCGATGAACTCCTTGATTTGAACCGGCACCCTGAACGCTTCCGCCAGGAACAGTGTCAACCGTTCCGGGCCGTCGACCTGGCTGGCGAGTGACGCCGCCTGGCGAAGCTTGACGGTGTCGAGGTCAGGATTACGGGTGCCCGGAAGTCCAATCCCCGCCATCGCTTCCAGCATGGCGCGAACGCGGCCACCGACCGCGCGCTCGACCTGGACCGCCGGATGCGCATCAGCCCAGGCCCGGTAGTAGAGGGCGATCATGCGGTGCTGCAGGATGTTGACGAAGTCCACGAAGGTCGTGTCGCTGGTCTGCTGGGCGTCGGCGCCGGCAAACCAGCGCTGCGACAGGCGGTCGAGCACCCAGCGCGTCAGATGCAGCGGCATCGGACCCTCAGGCCCCAACAGACCGAGATTTGCAACCGTGACCCGGGCCGGAGCCTTGTCGCTGGCTTCGCGGAATTGCACCAGATCCCGCGCGGAAAAGGCGAGGCGCACATGCTGGCCAAGCCTTGCCGGCTCGCGGTCGGGGCGTCCGGAATGGCCGAACAGACCGCTCCGCTGTTCGAGACGGCGCAGCAGTTCGAAAAAGTCGAACGCTTCAGACAGACCTTCGGCCCGGTCTGGACCGGTCTTGTCCAGACCAGCTGTCTTGTCTAGATCAGGTAGCGATTGCCGGGCGTCATCGGCCATGGCACATCCTCCTGCTTCTGCAGCAGCCGCGTGCGGGTTCGCACGAAGCCGTTTATTCCGGCATGACGGGCAAACAGCCGCGCCAGCAAGGCCGACAGCAGCAAGGTGCTTTGCCCGGCCAGCACCGACTGGTCGACATGCAGCGTCACTTCAGTGCCGCGCCCGAAGCACATCGGCCCGTCGATCTGCAGCCGTTCGATCACCGACCGCGAGTCGATGCGCACGATCGAATGCACGTTGCGGGCAAGGCTCGGATCGCCGCGGTCGGCATAAAGATCGAGCAATGCATGCAGCGGATCGACGCCGCGGCCCTCCTTGGCGAGGCTCAAGAAGTTGAGCGCCAGCTGCGCCACCAGTCGCCAGGCGAGATCGTCGGCCCGGGATTCGTCGTCGGCTCCGGTGGGCAGTGCCGCGGGGATGGCCGGCTGCGGCGGACGCAGTGCACCGAGCAACCGCACGGATTCGACCGGGTCGCCGGCCTCCAGCGTCAAGGTCGGATTGTCATCGAGGATTGGCAGGTCGCGGTTGGTGCAAAGCGCCATGATGTCGAGCCGCTTCAACGGCCGGTTCGCCGGGCTTCCAAGCGGCCGCGATACGGCCAGGAAAACATCGTCGCCGGTGTATGACGTGCGGGTCAGGCCGTCGCTCCGCTCATCTTCCGTCGCCCGGCGTGGCCGCCGTTCCGTCGAATAGACCCAGCCACTGCCGCGGTTCTGCCCGAGGCTGAACAGCTCCGGTATCTCGGCGTCGCTGCCTTCACTGTCGGCATCCTCGACGCGGAGCACACGATAGATCTCGAAGTCGCGCGCCCGCGTGCGGTCGGCATGCAGCACCTGCCGCGTCTTGCGCTGATCGAGTTCGACGACGTTGCACTCACGCTCGAACAGATTGATGATCGGCGTCGCGAAAAGTTCGAAATCCGCCGGCGTCAGGTCGGCGAGTTCGGGCGCCGGGCGGCGGAACAGGAAGATGATCTCCAGTCCGGCCTCGCATTTGCGCACCACCGGCTGCAGCCCCAGGACCCGCGCATAGTGAAAGCGCTCCGGCATGACGAAGTATTCGCGCAGCAGGCGGTAGCCTTCGAATGTCGGGCGGGTGCGCGGCATCAAGGCCTCGTCGTCGCTGATGCCGACCATTTCGGGTGCCGGCAAGGGCGAAAGCCGGTTGGTCTTGCCTTCAGGCCGAGCGCCAATGGCCACGCAGGCGCCGAAAATCGCGTCGAACAGCAGCGGCGCCTTGGTGCGTCCGGCGAAGTAGAGGTCAAGCTGGTCGAGCGCCAATTCGTCGAGTTTGCCTTTTCCGGTCCGCGTCAGCACCAGCCGCAGCGCCGCCTCGCCGGCGATGCCGCCGATCGGTCCGATGCCGGCCGCCGCCAGCGCACTGCGATCCTGAAAATAGCTGACCGCAGTGATTGCTATCGGCCACAGCGTCATGTCCTGCGCGGTGGAGAAGGTGCAGCGCGTCGACAGGCCGGGTTGCAGGCTGGAGACCAGCCGCGTGTTGCGCTTGACGACGTGGCCGGCGGGCATGGTCTGCACCTGCTGGCCGGGTTTCAGCACCGCCATCGCGGTTGCCGGTGCCGGCGTGACCAGATCGGGATAGAGGACATCGAGCACGCTGCGCGAAAATCGCGAGCGCTCGGCGTCGACTTTCAGTCTTGTGCGCGCGGCGAGGAAGGCGACGCCGTCCAGCAGCCGTTCGACATAGGGATCGGGGCAGGGCACCGTATCGAGCGAAAGGTTGCGCGCCACCGCCGGATGCATGTCGGCGAATTCCGCCGCAAGGCTGCGGATATGGGTCAGTTCCTCCTCGTAATATTCGACGAAAACCCGATCCATCTCAGGCGTCCCTAATTTCGGTCCGCGCCAAGCCGTTGTCGAGATTGATCGTGGTGCGCAGGCGCATGCGTTCCGGTGTCGGCGTCATGATCAGCACGGCATCGATCTCGATCTTCAGGCCCACGGTCTTGTCGCCCAGGGTGACGGTAACCTTCGTCGCGCTTTCCTTGAGCCGAGGCTCGAAGGTGGCGAGCACCGAGCGGATTTCGCGCGCCAGCACGTCGCGGTCGAAGTCGCGGGACGACCGGCCCGAGAAGGAAGGCACGCCGTAATTGACCACGCTTCGACGGACCTCCGGAAAATCGGCAAGCGACGGTGGATTGTCCGCCATCTGCTCATTTTCCAGGTCGGAAAGCAGCGGCGTGGCCTCGAAGCGCTCGGTGTTGAACAGAGCCTCAATGTCGCGCCGCACCGCTTCCCTGAGCACGCGGGCCGATACCACCACACCGCGGCTTTCGATCTCGACACGGTGCTGGGCCTGAAAGGCCAGGCGATGCAGACGCCGTTTCTGGTCGGGCGTCAGCTCCGCATCGGCGTCGATGGTCCGCGCACTGCCGGCAACGAGGGTTTCGAGACGGTCCGCGCCAAGCTCGTCCAGCAGGACATGGCGCAGCCCGTCTATCTCCGAGGTCAGGCCCGGCAGGTCATTGACGAGGCGATCCCACAGCGACGGCTGGACCGCCTCGCTTTTCGCCCGCAGGCTGCCCGCGATCTGTTGCTTGCCCGCGCCGGGCCGCCGAACCTCACTTGCCGACATAGACATCCATTTCGGCTTCATCATTGCCGTCATAGACGAACTTGATCTTCTTGTAGGCGAAGCTGACCTCCTCCTGGATCAGGTCCTCCTCATCCTCGGCCTGCGACATGTCGTATTCCATGATCGAGGCGTCGGTGAGCGTGACGACCAGATAGTCCTTGGTCTCGCCATCGATGGTCCGGCGTGCGGAGAAAACCACTTCATCGAGCGCCTTGTTCTCGAACAAAGCCTTTTTCAGATAGGGCGAGGATTTGTCGTAGTGTTTGGTGAACTTGATCATGCCCATGGAGACGCGGCCACGGCGTGACAGCGAATTCGGGTCATAGGGTGCGACCATCTTGTAGTCGACGCCATGGATTTCGATCTCGTCATCGTGGCCGTCGCGGGTGCTGGGGCCCTTGATATCGGGAACCTTCAGAAAACCATCAATCTTGACTGGCATTGTCTTTCTCCACCGCTTTCAAACAAAACAAGGTCTGGTTGCTGCAAATCAGGTCTTCACGGACGGCAGTTCCGATACCAGCCGCAGCGAGGCGTTGATGCCTTCCAACTGGTAATGCGGGCGCAGATAGAAGCGGGCGTTGTAATAGCCCGGCCGTCCTTCCACGCTGTCCACCTGGACTTCGGCCGCGGCAAGCGGGCGCTTGGCGCGCGCCTTGTCGTCTGCGAAGGCCGGATTGGCCAGCACGTAGCGGTTGATCCACTCGGTCAGCCAGATCTGCATGTCGGAGCGCTCCTTGAACGAGCCGACCTTGTCGCGTGCAATCGCCTTGAGGTAGTGCGCGAAGCGCGAGACCGGGAAGAGATAGGGCAGATTGGCGCTCAGCCTTTCATTCGACTGCGCGTCGGGGTCGACCAGACGGCCGGCACGAGTCTCGTCGTCCTGCAGCGAATGGGCGCCGATGAAGGCCGCCAGATCGGTATTCTTTCGATGCAGGATCGGCATCAGGCCGAGCTTGGCCAGTTCGGCCTCGCGCCGATCGTCGATGGCGACTTCGGTCGGGCATTTCATCGCGATCGAGCCATCGTCGGTCGGGAAGCTATGCACCGGCAAATTGAGCACCGTGCCGCCATTCTCGACGCCGCGGATCTGCGTGCCCCAGCCAAAAAGCTTGTGGCTGCGGTTGATGTTGACGCCCATCGGGAAGGCGGCGTTCATCCAGACATATTTGTTGTGATCGCCCTCCACCTCTTCCTCGAAGGTGAAGCCCTTCACCGGAACGGTATCGGTGCCATAGGGCAGCCTGGCCAGAACGCGGGGCATGGTCAGGCCGATATAGCGGGCGTCCTCGCTCTCGCGCAGCGACTGCCACGAGGCGTAGGCCGGGTTGGAGACGATCTGCTGCAGGTCTTGCGGGTTGGGCAATTCCTGCCAGCTGTCCATGCGGAACAGCCGCGGCGAGGCGGCCGCGATAAACGGCGTGTGCGCCGAGGCGCAAATGCCGGAGATATTGCGCAACAGGCCGACGTCGCGCGGGTGATTGGAGAATTCGTAGGCGCCGATCACACAGCCGATCGGCTCGCCGCCCAGCATCGAATACTCGTCCGTATAGACTTTCTTGAAGATCGGGCTCTGGTCCCACATCTGGCCTTCATAGTCTTCGAGCGTGTCGGCCAGCTGCACCTTGGAGATGTTCATCACCCGGATCTTCAGCTTCTGATCCGTCTCGGTGTTGTTGACGAGATACCAGAGGCCGCGCCATGTGCCTTCCATCTCGCGCACTTCCGGTGCGTGCAGGATCTCGTTGACCTGCGTCGTCAGCATCTTGTCGATGCCGGCAATCAGCGACTTGATCGACTTGATCGCATTGGACGAGATCGTCGTGGTGTCGGAACGCGATTGCGCCGCGAGCGCGAGATTGCGCACGAGTTGCTGCAGCTTCTCGCTGTCGTCCTTCTTGACCTTGAAGTCCTTCTCGAGGAGCCCGCTGAATTCGTCGAGGTTTATGGCTTCGGCCTCGGCGGCGACGGCGGCGGTCTTTTGCTGTTCGGCCATGGCTTATTCCCCTGCCTTGTCGTCGTCGGCGAGCGCCTGGCTGGCGATCTTGCCGAGCAGCGGCTCGTTGTTCAGAAGCTGCGCGATGCGTTTTTCGGCGTCGACGCGGCCATCCATGAAACCGAGCAGCTCCTCGAGCTGGCGGCGCATCTTGAGGATCTCGGCCAGTTGCGGCACCTGTTCGGCAACCTTGTCGGGGGCGAAATCACCCATCTTGGTGAAGGTGAGATCGAGCGCCAGTTCCTCGTCGCGCTCCTGGCCTTCGGCCTGTGGCAGCGTGTTCTTCACCCGGGCTTTGACGCGGGGTCCGAGCGCCTCCATGAATTTGGGGAAGCGGTTCGCGTCGGTCTCGACGAAGGATCGGTCCAGCACCGATTTTGATGCTTCCTTGGTCTGCGAAGCGCCGGAAAGGTCGGCCATCACGGCCATCACAAACGGCAATTCGATCGTCGTCGGGCTACCGTAGGTTTCCACGTCGTAGGCGATCTGCACCCGCGGCGCGCGATTTCGTTCGATGACCTTCGCTTTGCTTTCGGCTGGCATGTGCTGTTACCTTTCATCCTTCTGAGCCGTCTTCTTGACATCGGGAACGCCGGCAAGGAGCCGGAATTCCTTCAGCCCAGACGGGGCGAGATCTTCCATCAGTTCAACGAAATCCATGTGCACCATGCGGCGCACGCGCCGCGCCAGATGCGGGATAGGGCTCGACGGTTCGGTGCGGTCATAGAAGGCGACGACCAGGTCGAGGCATTTGACCACGTCGTCGCGCGAGGAAATCCGGTCGGGAAGTCCCGTGTTGGTCTCCGTGTAGCTTGCCGCACTTGCCATAGTATCGGCTCCATGACCGTTTCGAGCAGGCGTTGCCGGTTCTGTCGGGGTGGGCGGCTTGGCCGCGCCATTCGCCACCGCACCCGCTGCCGCGTTCCGTTCGAGGGTCGTCAGCAAACGCTGCAGAAACCGCTTTAATTCCGGAATGGGAGCGCCGCCGCCTTCGAGGCGGGCGTTGAGGGCGGTTTCGACCGCGTCAAGGGCTGCGATCGCTGCCCGGGCGTCGGCGACGAGCGAGACCATCTCCGCACCGGCCTGATCGATCTGTGCCGCACATCCGGCACGCACCCGGTTCAACAATTGCCCGTGCGCGCTGACCAGCGCGGCCTTTTCCGCCGTGTTCAATCCCGAGGCGGCTTCCTGGAGCATGACACGGTCGTCGAGCGCGCTTTGTTCCAGGTCGCGTCCGCTGATCGGCCCGATCGAACGTGGCGTAAAGAAAATCATCTGCCGCAGGTTCGCCAACAACCCGTCCTGGCCATTCTGCAGGTCGAGCAGCGCGTTGATACGGCGCAAGGCGGCATCGCGGGGCAAAGCGTTTGGCCGTAATGCCGGATGCATGGTTTCCCAATGCTGATCGAAGGTCTGTGCGATCAGGGTCAGACCCTGCGCCAGCCCGGCCAGTCCGTCTTCATTGGCCAGCGCACGCGTGACGATGACGAGCAGGCGCAGGTCCCGGCCATGCGCGCGCAATTCCGCCGCCTTTGCCAGCACCGTGGACCAGTCGACCGGAATGGTGCTTTGCGACGTGGGCTTGTTGTTGCCGTCGTGGACGACCTTGACCTCGGGCTCGGTCAGGCGCTCCAGCTCATGAAAAGCCGGGTCGTTGCGCAAGTCCTCCCCTGACGGGTTTCCACCGTCGAGCGGGCTAAGCCAGAGCGCGGCATCAATCACTCAAACCCCCAGCGACCGACCTCAAACCGTAAGTGACGCGACGTTATCACACGGTTGTACTTTACCACAATTCAAGGACGGCTCAAAAATTAACAGAGACTAAACGCAACTGCCGCCAGAGTGCGGGAATCCTTGGTGTGGTTGCCGAAGCTGGAGGTGAACCGCATTGCGGAGCGGCGCCCAAGTCAGTGGCTGTTTGCAGCCGGTGGTGCGGGACTTTCCACAAATGGAAACGAGCCGGCTAAACCGGGCGTCGCGACATCGCTTTGTCAAGTGACGGCTTATGTGGCAGTTTATCGGCTGGCAGATCGCAGGAGCACGTTCGATGGAACAGCGCCGGTCATCGCAGACTTTCAAGCGCAAGGAACTGGTCGGCAAGCTCAATCCTGTCGGTGTCCGCGCCTTCAAGGCAGCTGCCGATACCGCCAAACTGCGCGGTAATCCCTATGTCGAACTCGTCCATTTCATCGAGCAACTGGTGCTTTCCGACCGCTCGGACGTGCAAATGATCATCGCCGATGCGGGTGTTGACGCGAGCCGGATCACGGCCGATATGACCCGCGCCGTCGACAAGCTGCCTTATGGCGCCACATCGATCGAGGAATTCTCCGACCATATCTTTCACGCCATCCAGGAAGCCTGGAACCTGGCCACGCTGGAGTTCGGCGTCGAAGAAGTCCGCAGCGCCCATATTCTGCTCGCCTGCCTGAAGACGCCGGTGCTGGAAGGCCTGCTGTCGAAGATCAGCGGCGAGTTCGACAAGATCGACGCCGACGCGGTCATCGCACGGTTCGGCGATGTCGTGGAGGGTTCGCTCGAAGCCGGCGCCTCGGCCACGGTCTCCGCCCCGGAGGCGCCGAAGCGGGCTCCAGGCGGGGATTCGGCGCTGGCCAAATACGCCACCGACCTGACCCAGCGCGCCCGCGACGGCAAGATCGATCCGGTCGTCGGCCGCGATCCGGAGATCCGGCAGATCGTCGATATCCTGATGCGGCGCCGGCAGAACAACCCGATCCTGACCGGCGAGGCCGGGGTCGGCAAGACCGCAGTCGTCGAGGGCTTTGCCTTGCGTATCGCCGCGGAAGACGTGCCGCCGACACTGCAAGGCGTCAGCGTGCGCATGCTCGACGTCGGATTGATGCAGGCGGGCGCCAGCGTGAAGGGCGAATTCGAAAAGCGGCTGAAGGCCGTCATCGACGAGGTTCAATCGTCCGAAACGCCGGTCATCCTGTTCATCGACGAAGCCCATACCTTGATCGGCGCCGGCGGTGCTGCCGGAACCGGCGACGCCGCCAATCTCCTGAAGCCGGCGCTGGCGCGGGGCGAACTGCGCACCATCGCGGCAACGACCTGGGCCGAATACAAGCAGCACATCGAGAAGGATCCGGCGCTGACCCGCCGTTTCCAGGTGGTCAAGATCGACGAGCCGTCGGAGGCGGTGGCCGTTCTGATGTTGCGCGGCGTGGCCGGCGTCCTGGAGCAGCACCACAAGGTGCAGATACTCGACGAGGCGATCGAGGCGGCGGTCGGCCTGTCGCATCGCTACATCCCGGCACGGCAACTGCCTGATAAGGCGGTGAGCCTTCTCGACACCGCCTGCGCCCGTGTCGCCATATCGCAGCACGCCACGCCGGCGGAGGTCGAGGACATCATGCGCCGCCGCCAGGCGCTGGAGGTCGAGCGCGGCATCATCGGCCGCGAGGCCGCGATCGGCATCGAGGTGACCGACCGCCAGGCGCGGGTTGACGCCGGGCTCGCCGAAACCGAGACCACGCTGGCCGCCGCCGAGGGGCGCTGGGAGCGCGAAAAGGCGCTGGTTGCCGAGATACTCGAATTGCGCGCGCGGCTGCGCGGCGAGGGCGTGCCGCTCGATGCGGCGACGTCCAAAGAGGCCGATAGCGAAACGGCAGTGGCGGACGCAGAAAAGACCAAGGTACCCAAGGCCGAGCCGCCCAAAGCTGAAACGACGAAGACTGAAACGGCGACGGCTGAAACCACGAAGACCAAGGCGGCCAAAGCCAAGGCCGAGGTGCCGGCGGTTGCCGATCCTGCGCCGTCAGATCCGGCCGCCGATCTCGCACGGTTGCGCGAACTGATGGCCGAACTGGCCGAGGCGCAGGGCGAAACACCGCTGATCCTTCCATCCGTCGACCGCAATGCGGTGGCCGCCGTGGTCCAGGACTGGACCGGTATTCCGACCGGGCGGATGCTGTCCAGCCAGACCGAAAAGGCGCTCAAGCTCGCCACCACGCTTTCGGAACGGGTCGTCGGCCAGGACCACGCCATGGAGATGATCGCCAAACGCGTGCAGACCAGCCGCGCCGGGCTTGGCGCGCCGGAAAAGCCGGTCGGCGTGTTCCTGCTCTGCGGCCCCTCGGGCGTCGGCAAGACCGAAACCGCGTTGGCACTGGCCGAAACGCTCTATGGTGGCGAGCAGAACCTGATCTCCATCAACATGTCCGAATTCCAGGAGGCGCACACCGTCTCGACGCTCAAAGGCGCGCCGCCCGGCTATGTCGGCTACGGCAAGGGCGGCATCCTGACCGAGGCGGTGCGCAGAAAACCCTATTCGGTGATCCTGCTCGACGAGGTCGAGAAGGCGCATCCCGACGTGCACGAAATCTTCTTCCAGGTCTTCGACAAGGGCATGATGGATGACAGCGAGGGCCGCCGGATCGATTTCAAGAACACGCTGATCCTGCTCACCTCGAATGTCGGCTCCGAGGTCATCATGGACCGCACCAAGAATGGCACGCTGCGGGCCGGGCTCGACGATCTCGATACCGCCTTGCGCAGCCCATTGCTGAAGGTCTTCCCGGCCGCCTTCCTTGGCCGGGTGGTGACCATTCCGTACTATCCGCTCTCGGATTCGATGATCGAGGCGATCACCCGGCACCAGTTCGCCAAGATCGCGCGCCGGCTGCGGGCAACCAACGATGCGGAACTGGTGATCGGCGACGGTGTCATGGATCTGGTCAAGGCCCGCTGCACCGAGATCGAATCCGGCGGGCGGATGATCGATGCCATCCTGACCAACACGCTCCTGCCGGAACTGAGCCGCGGCGTGCTCAACCGCTCGCTCGCGGGCGAGAAGATGACAAAAGTCACCGTCGGCGCCTCCAAGGAAGGGTTCACCTATTCCTTCGAGTAGGTTCTGATCGTGGCAGGCCTCTTCGCCCTCGGCTCCTGCTTTCCGGCGGATTCTCGCTAGTCGCGATCCACCCGTGGCGGCGCAATGCGAGGGGCGGCGGTCTTGCCGGTGCGGGAGAAGGACGTGCGCAGGCGATAGCGGTCGCCGGCGTAGCGGATCGTCGAGGACAGCAGCGGTCGCCCGGCGGTATCGACGATGAGCTGGCGCATGACCAGGGTGGATTTGCCGACATCGATGTCGAGATGACGGGCCAGTACAGGATCGGCGTCATGCGCTTCGATCGTGGTTTCGGCGCGCGCCAGGTCGACGCCGGCATCGATCAGCAGGCCGAACAGCGACGCGTTGCGAAAGTCGATGCGGCCGAGATTGGGAACAAGCGCTGCCGCAAAGAAAGAGGTGTCGACGGCGACCGGAACGCTGTCGAGGCGGCGGATCCTCTCCAGATGAAACAGCGCAGCACCGGGCGCGATCGAAAGCTCCTCGGCCTCATCCAGCGAGGCCGGCGCCTGTTCGGCGCGCAACACGTCGGAGGAAGGCGTCAGGCCGAGGCGCCTGGCGGTCTCGCTGAACGATTCCAGCGTGTTGGGAAACTCCTTCGGCACCTTGGCCGAGACATACCAGCCGCGCCCGTGCGAGGGCGTCAGCACACCCTCCTCGACAAGGCTCTGCAGGGCACGGCGCAAGGTCACCCTTGAGATCGACATGCGTGTGAACAGGTCGCGCTCGGCCGGCAGCCGCGCGCCCGAGGCAAGCTTGCCGCTGGCGATCTCCTGCAGGATCGCATCGGCGGCTTGCCGCCAGAGTGGCTCCGGTCCGTCCGACTGCAGTGGCGAGCCCTCCATCTCAGTCACCCCTGATCTTTTCCCATACCCCCGTTCGCATCGAACGGTAGCAGGCGTCAATTATGTGGTTGACAATGACGCCATCCTCGAACGTTTCCAGCGGTGTCGTCCCCGCCGCGAAGTGTTCCACAAAATGCCGCATTTGTTGCGAAAAACCGTAGGCGCGGGTTTCCTCGGGCACCGGATAGACCCAGCCGGTCTCGGCATCCGCTTTCTCGACGAGATAGCCGACCGGTTTCTCGATAAAACCCCAGACCGGACCGACCGACGTGTCGGTGACGATGCGGCCGGCCGAGCCGACCAGTTCGTGACGCAGCTGCATGCCGCCTTTCTCGATCCATGACGATTCGATCGTCGCCAGCTGGCCGCCGGCGAATTTCAGCAGCGCGATCGCCGTGTCTTCCCCGGTTGTCTTGTCGCCGTGCACCAGCGTCGCGCCCCACGCCATCACTTCGGTGATGAGATTGTCCTTGCCGAAGAAGTGACGCGCGCTTTCGACGGTGTGGCAGCCCATGTCGAGCAGGGCGCCGCCGCCGGCGAGTTCTGCATTCCAGAAATGCGGCGCATGCGGTCCCGAATGCGCCTCACGCGCCCGCATGGTCAGGAGATTGCCGATGCCGCCGGCCTGTATCATCTGGTGGGCCTTGGTGATGTTGGGGGAAAACACCGCGCATTCGGCATAGCCGTGCCAGATGCCGGCGCGCTGGACAATGTCGAGGATCTCCTGCGCTTCCTTGCCGGTGCGCGCCAGCGGCTTGGTGCAGATGACGGCCTTGCCATGCTCCGCTGCAATCCTGACGGCTTCGAGATGGATTTCGTTGGGCAGCGCGATGACCACCAGCTTGACCGCCGGGTCGGCACAAAGCGCGTCGATATCCTTGTGGGCAGTGACCTTGGGACCCCACTTCTTCGCGAAGGCCGTGGCGCGCTCGAAACTGCGCGACGAGCAGGCGACGAGCTCGGCGTTGCGCACGTCGAGCAGCGAGTCCGCATAGGTCTCGGCGATGAAGCCCGAGCCCAGAATTCCAACGCCAATCATCCAAATCCTCCCAGATTTTTTGCCCATCGGCCTGGTGCTGCCCAGCCGGGCAGCGAGCTTCGACAAGAAAAGACAACACAATACCACTTGTCACAAGATGTATCAGTAGGTATGGTCCGAGGCAACAGTGCAAAATCGTGAATCCACACGAGGCACCATCTTGAGGGAGAGCAGGACAATGCGTTCCATAAATGTATCGATCCCGCTGGCGGCGACGCTCGGCGTGATATTTTCAGGCGGTGTCGGCGCCGCTTTTGCCGACCCGGTCACCATCACCTTGAACAGCTGGCGCACCGAGGACATCGCGGTGTGGCAGGACACCATCCTGCCGGCCTTCGAGGCCAAGCATCCCGACATCAAGGTCGAGTTCGCGCCGATCAACACCAATGAATACAACGCCGCCATCCAATCGCAGATCGAAGGCGGCGCCGGCGGCGACCTGATCACCTGCCGGCCCTTCGATGTGAACCGCGAATGGATCAAGCGCGGCTATTTCGAATCGCTGGAAGGCCTGCCGGGCCTGGCGAATTTCGACAAGACCTCGCGGGCTGCATGGTCGGGCGCTGACGACAAGGCCTACTGTCTGCCGGTCGCCGCCGTGCTTGCCGGCTTCTACTACAACGCCGACATCTTCAAGGAACTGGGCCTCAAGGTGCCGACCACCAGCGCCGAGTTCATCGATGTGCTCACGGCGATCAAGAAGGACGGCCGCTACACGCCGCTCGCCTATGGCGCGGCCGAATCCTGGCAGCTCGCCTATAACGGCCTCTATTCGATCGGCCCCGCCTACTGGAAAGGCGAGGAGGGCCGGCTCGGCCTGATCGACGGCAAGAAGAAGCTGACCGATCCGGAATTCGTCGATGCCATCGCCGCCTTCGCGGCCTGGAAGCCGTTCCTGCCCGCCGGGCAGGAGAGCCTGAACTATGCCGACATGACGCAGCTGTTCACGCTCGGCAAGGCGGCGATCCTTCCCGACGGTTCGTGGGACATCAACCAGGCGACCTCGACCGGCCTCAATGTCGGTGTCTTCGGGCCGCCGGTGCCGAAGGCCGGCGATAAGCGCTATCTGCAGGAAATGCCTGACATGGGCATCGGCATCAACGCCAAGAGCACGCACAAGGAAGCGGCAAAAACCTTCCTCGACTGGGTTGCCGGACCAGAATTCCAGGAACTCTACGTCAACGCCGCCCCCGGCTTCTTTGCCATGAGCTCGAAGCCGGTGACCTACAAGAACAAGCTGGCGCAGGACTTTGCTGACCTGAAGAAGGGCGCGGAGCTGACGCCACGTTTGGCGCTGGATCGTCTGAGTGCCGGCACGCCGCCGCTTGATGACGAGACCTGGCGCCTGCTGCAGGTGATGTTCACCAAGTCCGACGTCACACCGCAGCAGGTCGCGACCGAACTCCAGGCCGGGCTCGCCTCCTGGTACGGACCGCAGAAGAAGTAATCCGGCACTGCTTCGCGCATGCCTTGCCACGAGGCGGGGCATGCGCAAGCCTGACGGCACGCCGGCAACTTCTGCCGGCGTGAAGATGAGGTTTTGCTTTGATATCTCCCGCTGCCGCTTACAGAAACCTGCTGCTGTTCGTGCTGCCGGCGCTGGCCGTCTATCTGGTCTTTGCCGTGCTGCCGCTGGCGACCTCCATCGTCATGAGCTTCTTCCAGACCAACGGCGCCTCGGGAGACATTTTCGTCGGTCTCGCCAATTACGAGCGGCTGTTCACCCACCCGACGATCAGCGCCCGCTTCTGGAACGCACTGCTCAACAACATGCAGTATTTCGCCATCCATCTCATTGTCGAAGTGCCGATGGGCCTGCTGCTGGCGGGGCTGCTCACGTCAGGCAGACTGGCGCGCTCGGAAGGCATTTATCGTACGCTGCTGTTCATTCCGGCGACGCTGTCGGTGGTCATCGTCGGTTTCGTCTGGCGGCTGATCATCAACCCGCTCTGGGGCCTTGTCGGCTTTCCGCTGCTCGGCACGGAATCGACGGCACTCACCACCATCTCGCTGATGTCGGTCTGGCAGTATTTCGGCATCCCCATGGTCTTCCTCTACAGCGCCCTGCTGGCGGTGCCCAACGAGCTGGTCGAAGCCGCCAATATCGACGGCGCCGGCGGCTGGACGACCTTCTGGAAGATCAAGTTCCCGTTGATCGCGCCGCAATTCGGGCTGATCGCCATCCTTACCTACATCTGGACGTTCAACGGATTCGACCTGGTGTTCGCGCTCAACGGCTCGGCGCCCGGGCCGAACTACAGCACCGATATCCTCGGCACCTATTTCTACCGCACCTTCTTCGGCTCGAGCGGCCAACTTGCCGATCTCGATCTGGGCAGCGCGGTCGCGACGGTGATCTTCCTCACTGTGTTGCTGGTCACCGCGGCCTATTTCTGGCTGATCCAGCGCCGCCTGAAATCCTATGCGGTCTAGGAGCTGAGATGAGCGCCCCAGACCTCACAATACCAGCCGCCCGCCGCCGCCAGGACCGCGAACCCTGGACGGCCGAGCGCATCATCGTGCACGCGCTGCTGATCGTTTTTGTGCTGCTTGCCATCGGGCCGGTGCTGATCGTCATCATCAATTCGCTGAAGACGACGCCGGCGATCTTCGGCGGACCGTTCGACCTGCCGACGGCCAAGACCTTCAGTCTCGAAGGCTACAAGCGCGTCTTCACGCGCGGCAATTTCATCGTCAACTACCGCAACAGCCTGATCGTCACCGTGACGACCATCGTGCTGACGGTGGTGCTGTCGACACTCGCCGCCTTTGCTCTGGTCGAATACCGCGTGCGGCTGGCGTCGCTGCTTGGCGGCCTGTTCGTGCTCGGCATCATGCTGCCGATAAGGCTCGGCACCATCCCGCTCATCCAGATGATGCTCGCCTGGAGGCTGATGGACACGCTGGCAGCACTCATCCTCGTCTACACCGCCATGAGCATCCCGATCGCGGTGACGTTGATGGTCACTTATTTCCGCACCGTGCCGACCGATCTCAAGGAAGCGGCGCGCATGGATGGCGCCAGCGAGTTGCGCACCTTCTGGATCGTGCTGCCGCTGGTCAGGCCGGGCCTTGCCGCGGTCGCAGCCCTCACCATGCTGCCGGTGTGGAACGACCTGTGGTTCCCGCTGATCCTGGCGCCAAGCCGGCAGAACCAGACGGTGACGCTCGGCGTGCAGCAATTCGTCGGCCAGTTCATGAACGACTATCCGGCCCTGCTTGCCGCACTCACGCTTGGCGCCGTGCCGCTCGTCCTGCTGTTCACCCTGTTCTCGCGGCAATTCATCAGCGGCCTGAGCAAGGGCTACAGCAAATAGCCGGACGACCGGCAGACAGATTTTAACAAGACCGACAATTTCGAACTGATGGAACACTGAGATGCAGATAGGCACTTACATCCGCCGCCAGCCCGCGACCCTCACCGGTCTCCCCGCCGCCATCGGCGCGGAGCTCGACGGTTTTGCGAGCCTGCGCCAGACGCCGGAGCGGATCGTGCTTCTCGGAACCGGCTCTTCGATGAATGCGTTGCTGGCCGGCGCCGAGGCGCTGGAGGAGGGCACTGGTGCCTCGGTGATAGCCAAGGAACCGGAGGCTTTTCTGCGTCTGCCGCCCAGAGCGTCGAACCAGCGCACGCTGGTGCTGGCTGCCTCGCAGTCCGGCATGAGCATCACCACGATCGAGGCGGTGCGCCTGTCGGTGCAACTCGGTTTCCCGACGCTTGTCATCACCGGTGAGGCCGGAAGCCTGATCACCGAGACCGGCGCCGAAATCATCATCATGCCGATCGGTCCCGAGACGGTCGGCCCTAAGACCATGGGGTATACCGCCACCGTCATCTCGGTGCTGGCGGTCGCCGCCAAGCTCGCCGACAAGACGATCAATCTGTCGGGTCTGGTCGCGCAACTGGAGCGGACGGCGGAAACCGGTCTGGCCGCTGCGAAGGACCTGATCACCCGCTTCGACGTCCCCGACTACATTCTGGTTGCCGGACAGGCGACGCATCTCGGCACCGCGCTCGAGGCGTCGCTGAAGATCGCCGAGATCAGCGGCGTGCCGACATCAGCCTTCGACACCGAAGAGGCCCTGCACGGCCATGTCTACGGCACGACCGACAAGAGCCTGGTGATCGCGATCGCGCAGACCGAGACCGAGGCGAAGGTCGCCGCCAATCTTGGCGAGGCGCTGGCCGAGCTCGGGCCGCGCACAGTTGTTCTCAACCTCTCCGGCCACCCGACCCGCTTCGACCTCGATGTCAGCTGGCCGACAGCGCCGGAGCAGCAATGGCTCGCCGGCTGCTGGGCGCCGATGCCGCTGCAATGGTATGGCTGCGAACTGGCGATCGCGCGCGGCATCGATCCCGACAAGATGATCTACCCCAACCTCGGACGGCGGCTCAACGTGCGCATCCGCAAGGAGGCCTGATGGTAACCGCTGTTGGAATCGACATTGGCGGCAGCCTGGTCAAGCTCGGTGTTGTCGACAGTTCGGGCAAGGTGCTGGCGCGCGGTGCCGTGCCGGTGCATCGCGACATCGAATTTTCGGATTTCGTCCATCTGGTCACCAACGCCACCGATGAGTTGAGGCGGGCGTTTCCCGACATCGCCGCGATCGGCATCGGCGTGCCCGGCACGCCCAACCCCGAGACCGGCATGCTCAATGGCCGCTGCCCGGCGATCCCGGCGCTGCTCAAGGGATCGCTGTCAAAACTGTTCGCCATCCGCTTCGGCGTGCCGGCCGTTGTCCGCAACGATGCCGTCAGCGCCACCCATGGCGAAATGCGCCATGGCGCCGGGCGCCCGTACTCGCGCTTTGCGCTGCTGACGCTCGGCACCGGCATTGGCGGGTCCATGGTCATCGACCGCAAGGTGATCGACGGTCCGGACGGGCTGCCGCCGCAATTTGGCTGCATCTCGCTCGACCCGGCCCGCACCGACATTGCCGATCCGGTGCCGGGCATGGTCGAGAACCTGGCCAGTGCGCGTGCGCTGGTCAACCGCTATCGCCAACTCAAGCCGGACACGGATGCCAAAGACGCCGAGACCGTCGTGGATTTGGCCAAGGGAGGCGATCCGATTGCGCTGCAGGTCGTCGACGAGGTGGCGCGTTGGCTCGGCCAGATGATCGGCATCATGTCGAACATGCTCAACATCGAGGCGGCAATCATCGGCGGTGGGCTGTCGCTGGCCGGTCCCTTCTTCATCGACCGCATTGCCAGGAATGTCAGGGATTTCGTGCTGCTCAAACCTGGCCGCCCGCCGGTGATCGTGGCGGCCGAGCATGGCAACGATGCCGGTGTGATCGGCACCGCGGCACTGGCGCTCGACATGTTCGCGCCCGCGGCAAAGGAATAGCGCCATGGCCGATGTCGAACTGCGCAAGATTTCCAAGAGTTTTCAGAACCTGAAGGTCGTGCACGACATCGATCTCGAAATCGCCGAAGGCGAATTCGTCGTCCTTGTCGGCCCCTCCGGCTGCGGCAAGTCGACGACGCTGCGCATGGTGGCCGGACTGGACCGCCCGAGCGGCGGCGAGATCCATATTGGCGGCAGGCTGGTCAACGACGTCCAGGCCAGGGACCGCGACATCGCCATGGTTTTCCAGAGCTATGCGCTCTACCCGCAGATGACGGTGGCGCAGAACATGGCCTTCGGCCTGCGCATCCGCAAGGTGCCGGACGCCGAGGTAACGCAACGCATCGCCCGTGTCGCCGACATACTCGACCTCAGCGAATTGCTGCAGCGCAAGCCGCACCAACTGTCCGGCGGCCAGCGCCAGCGCGTCGCCATGGGCCGCGCCATGGTGCGCCAGCCGAAAGTGTTCCTGTTCGACGAGCCGCTTTCCAACCTCGACGCCAAGCTGAGGGTGAAGATGCGCGCCGAGATCAAGAAGCTGCACCAGATGGTCGCAACCACCACGGTCTACGTCACCCACGACCAGGTCGAGGCGATGACACTGGCCGACCGCGTCGTGGTGATGAACAAGGGCCGGATCGAACAGATCGGCCCGCCCAACGACCTCTACCATGAGCCGGCCAGCCGTTTCGTCGCCGGTTTCATCGGCAGCCCGGGCATGAATTTCTTCAAGTGCTGGCTGGAAGCGCGCGGCGACCGCTTGGCGGTCGTGCTTGGCGATGGCACCGCACTCACTGTGCCTGCTTCCCGCACCGCGCGCTATGCTGGCCATGTCGGGCGCGAGCTCGAATTCGGCCTGCGTCCCGAGCACATCACCGAGCAGCGCGAGCGGCCCGATACCGTCGACATCAAAGTGCCGGTCGAGGTGGTCGAGCCGATGGGCATGGAGACGCTGCTGCATGTGTTGGTCGCCGGTGCCGAGGCAACCGCGCGCATCGATCCGGCCGCGACACCGAGGCCCGGCGAGATGGCGACGCTGTCACTCGGCATGGGCCACATGCACCTGCTCGACCTGGAAACCGGCAAGGTTCTTTGAACGCCACACATTCGCGTGTCGAAATGCGAAAACAATATATTATTTGTTGACAAATATAATTTTGGAGCGAATTTTTAGGTGCGGCGCCAGACGGCCGTGATGGCCTTCTGGCCATCTCCCTGCAGTCCAGGAATGTGCCGGTCATGATCGACATCCACAGCGTGTCAAAGTCCTTCGTGACCCGGGATGCCGATCCGGTGCATGCGCTGAAGGAAGTCAGCCTCGAAATCTACGACAATGAGTTCTTCACGCTGCTCGGCCCGTCGGGCTGTGGCAAGACAACCCTGCTGCGCCTGATTGCCGGCTTCGAGGCACCGAGCTCGGGCGCCATCCGCATCGCCGGCAAGGATGTCGCCGCCCTGCCGCCGCAGAAGCGGCCGGTCAACACGGTGTTCCAGAGCTACGCGCTGTTCCCGCATATGAGCGTCGCCGAAAATGTCGCGTTCGGGCTGGAAATGCAGAACGCGCCGAAAGCGCTGATCGACGAGCGCGTCCGGGAAGCGTTGGAAATGGTGCGGCTCGAAGGCTTTGCCACGCGGCGCCCCGCACAATTGTCGGGCGGCCAGCAGCAGCGTGTCGCGGTGGCGCGCGCGCTTGCGCCCAAGCCGAGCGTGCTTTTGCTCGACGAGCCGCTGTCGGCGCTCGACCTCAAACTGCGCAAGGGCATGCAGAGCGAATTGAAGCGGCTGCAGCGCGAGACCGGCATCACCTTCGTGCTGGTCACTCACGACCAGGAGGAGGCGCTGGCCATGTCCGACCGGATCGCGGTGATGCGCAGCGGCGACGTGCTGCAGGTCGGCACGCCAAGGGACATCTACGACAATCCGCAGGACCGCTTCGTCGCCGACTTCATCGGCGAGTCCAACCTTTTGCCTGGTGCAGCCCTTGGCCGGGATCCGGCGAAAACCATCGTCGTGCGCCCCGAACACATCGTGGTGTCGCCGGTATCGGATGGCACCAAGGGCCACGCCACGGGCGCGGTCTCCGCCATCACCTTCCTCGGCTCCGACACGCTCTATGAAGTCGTGCTGGAGGAGGGGGCAAAACTGCATTCGCGTTCGCGCGGCGGTGCGTCGTTCGCGACCGGCGACAAGGTCGTCGTCGACTGGGCCCGTGCCGTCGAACGCGAGTTGGCGAACTGAGATGGGTCCGAACCGCACCTGGCTCCTGATTGCGCCAGCCATGCTGGTCATCGGCGTCTTCATGGTGCTGCCGCTGTTCCTGGCGGTCGCCTATTCCTTCATGACCGCCAACCCCTATGGCGGCGTCACCGCGCCGGCGACCTTCGATGCCTATCTGCAATTCCTCTACCAGCGCGATTTCGACGACAGCCTGGTGTTTTCGCCGAGCTATGCGCTGATCATCCTGCGCTCGATCTATCTCGCCATCGCCACCACAATCATCTGCCTCGTGCTTGGCCTTCCCGTGGCCTGGTACATCGTCTGCCAGACGCCGGAGCGCCGGCGCATCCTTCTGTTCGCCGTCACGCTGCCGTTCTGGATCAACACGCTGATCCGCACCTATTGCTGGATCCTGATCCTCCGCGACGAAGGGCTGGCGAACGGCGCGCTGCGCCATGCCGGCATCATCTCCGATCCGCTGCCGTTGCTCTACAATGACGGCTCGATCCTGCTCGGCCTCGTCTACACCTTCCTGCCCTTCATGGTGCTGCCGATCTATTCGACGCTGGAGCGCATCGACCCCCGGCTGATTGAGGCCGCTCACGATCTTTACGCCAGCCGCGCCGCCGTCTTCCGCCGCATCGTCTGGCCGCTGGCAAGGCCCGGTGCGCTGGCTGGCGCCACGCTGGTCTTCGCGCCGGCGTTGGGCTCTTTCCTGGCGCCGGACCTGCTCGGCGGCGGCAAGAAGCTGCTCATCGGCAGCCTGATCCAGATGCAGTTCACCTCATCGCGCAACTGGCCATTTGGCGCGGCACTCTCGACCGTCGTGACGGTCGTCGTGCTGACCGTCTTCGTCATCCGTTCGCGCCGGGTGCAGGAGGACCAGCGATGAATGGCGCCAAACCCTTCGACTGGCGGCATACGCCTGGCCTGTCGGCCTACACCGCGCTGATCTTCGTGTTCTTCTACGCGCCGCTGCTGATCCTGGTGATCTATGCCTTCAATTCGAGCCGGCTGGTCACCGTCTGGGCCGGCTTCAGTTTCAAATGGTTCGTGGCGGTCGCCAACAACGAAGCGATCCGCGATGCCGCCTTCAACAGCGTCATCATCGCCATCGTCGCCACCATCGCCTCGACAGCGATTGCGACGGCCGGCGCCATTGCGCTGGAACGCGGCCGGCTGCGCTTCGGGCGGAGTGCCGCAACCGCGCTGATCGCCATGCCGCTGGTGGTGCCGGAGATCGTCGTGGCGATCACCACGCTGATCTTCTTTTCCGGTCTCGGCATGCATCATGGGCTGATCAATCTGATGATCGCCCACACCGTCTTTTGCATCCCGTTCGCGCTGCTGCCGATCCAGGCGCGGCTGCGCGACATGGGCGGCACGCTGGAGGAGGCCGGCCGCGATCTCTATGCCGACGAGTGGCGGCTGTTCCGACGCGTCACGCTGCCCTTGCTGCTGCCGGCGATCTCGGCCGGCGCCATCATGGCCTTCGTCGTCTCGCTCGATGATTTCCTGATCTCGATGATGGTGTCGAGCGCGGGATCGACCACTTTGCCAGTCTACATCTACGGCATGATGCGGCTTGGCGTGACGCCGGAAGTCAACGCCATCTCCACCATCCTGCTTGCCGTTTCCATCGTCTTCGTCGCCGCGGCCCTGCTCGTTGGACGACGCAACAGATTTGCCTAAACCATGATCCCGAAAAGTGGGAACCGGTTTTCGGAAAAGATCATGGTCAAACAAGAAGTTACAAAGAAACCAGACCAGAGGAGAACGACCGTGACCAAATGGAAAGAAGGACTTTCGGGAATAGCCTTGGCCGCCGCGATGCTCGGCGCAATCACCACCGGCGCGCTCGCTGATGCCGGCGAACTGCATATCTACAACTGGACCGACTACACGTCGGACGAGATGATCAAGAAGTTCGAGGCCGAGACGGGGATCAAGGTCACCATCGACACCTATGATTCCAACGAGACCGCGCTCGCCAAGCTGAGCTCGGGCGCCGCCGGCTACGACGTGATGATCATCAGCAACGACTTCGTGCCGATCTTCGTCAAGCAGAAGCTGTTCCAGGAAGTCGACGCGGCGGCGATGCCGAACTTCAAGAACGTCGATCCGAAATGGCAGCACCGGCCGTGGGATCCGGATGCGAAGTATACTGTGCCATGGGTGTGGGGCACCACCTCCTATTCGGTCGACACAGCCGTCTACAAGGGTCCGACCGACAGTTTGAAGCCGCTCTTCGATCCGCCGGCGGAACTGAAGGGCAAGGTCGGCATGTTCGGCTCGCCGACCGAGGTGATATCGCTGGCGCTGGTCTATCTCGGCAAGGACCAGTGCAACAGCAATCCGGCCGACCTCAAGGAACTCGATGCGTTGCTCGAGGCGCAGAAGCCGTTCGTGAAGGTCTACAATTCCGATGGCATTGTCGAGCGCCAGGTCGCCGGCGAGACGGTCATGCATGAGCAGTGGTCGGGCAAGGCGCTGGCGACACGTCAGCAGAAGTCGACGGTCAAATACGTCTACCCCAAGGAAGGTGTGGTTGGCTGGATGGACAATGTCGCCGTGCCGACCACGGCGCCCAATCTCGACAATGCCAAGAAGTTCCTCAACTTCCTGATGGATCCCGAAAACATCGCGCTGCAGCAGAAATACACCGGCTACCAGAGCGGGATCGCCGGATCGAACAAGCTGCTGGCGCCGGATGTTGGCGGCTCGCCGGAATTCAATCCGCCGGCCGATCTCAAGATCACCTTCGCGCCGTCATGCGACGAGAAGGCAATCCGCGCCTATGACCGGATCTGGACCAATCTGCGCCAGTAGGCCGCGACGCGAAAACGGCGCCCGTTCGCGCGGGCGGCGTCTGTCCGAGGAGATCGAATGAAACGCTACGCCCGCTCGATCGTCTTGCGCGTCGGCAGGTCGTCGGCTTCGGCGGCCAGCAGGATGTCGGTGGTGACAGCCAGATGCGCCGCCAGCAATTCGCATGCCTTCTCCGCATCGCGGTCGAGCACAGCACCGGCGAGGTCTTGATGTTCCTTGCTGATGTTGCGGGCTTTTGGCGCCAGCGAGACCGAGCGGCGGCGGTAACGCTCACTCTGGTCGTAAAGCTGGTCGCGCAGGCGCAGCAGCCAGCGGCTGTCGCAGCCGGCGACCAGCGCCTTGTGGAAGGCCGCGTGCGCGGTCGCCCATTCGTCGCTCGAATGCACCGGATCGTCCGGCGTATGCTCGGGCGTGCGCGACAGCCGGTGGAGGGCGGCGACCAGCTGCGATTCCCAGGCGACATCGCCGACCTCGATGGCGCGGCGAATGCACAAGGTTTCGATCTGGATGCGCGTCTTGGTGAGATCGAGCAGATCCTCCGCCGAGATCGGGGCGGCGCGAAAGCCGCGCTGCGGTTCGGCCACGACGAGGCCTTCGGACGTCAGCCGCGACAAGGCCTCGCGGATGGCGCCGAGGCTGACGGACAGCCTGTCACACAGTTCCTGCACCTTGAGCCGGCTGCCGGGCGCGATCCGGCACGACAGCAGGTCGGCGCGCAGATCCTCATACGCGCCCTGGGTGAGATTGATCGAGCCTTCCCTAGCCATTCGTTTGCCTGCGGGCGAATCCGTCCTTCGAGGGGCCTTGATACATTATCCCAGCGGAAAATCAGAATGCAAAATAATATATTCTCTGTTGACAGATATATAATTTCTCAACAAAGTCCAGTCTTCACGAGCAAGGATGTGGCCAGTGCGATTTGCAGCCTATAAATCGTCGCGGGGACCTGGGCTGGCGATCGCCTTGCCGGCAGGTGAGTTCCGCGGCATCGACGCCAGCGATGCGATGTTTCCCGGGTGGCTGGACGAGCTGATCGCCGAAGGCACACCGGCGCTGCAGGCCGCCGGCGAGAAGCTGGCCTGCGGGCGCAAGGTCGATGCGAAGTCCGTCGAATGGCTGCCGCCGATCGCGAGGCCCGGCAAGATCATCTGCGTCGGCCTGAACTATGTCGACCATTCGATCGAAAGCGGCTTCGTTCCGCCGACCTATCCGACTTTGTTCGCCCGCTTCTCGACCAGCCTGATCGGCCATGGTGCGGCGATCCGCCGGCCGGAGGCCTCGATCCAGCTCGACTATGAGGGCGAGATGGTTGCGGTCATCGGCAAGGCCGGCCGCCACATTGCGCCTAGCCAGGCGCTCAGCCACGTCGCCGGCTATTCCATCTTCAACGACGGCTCGATCCGCGATTTCCAGACCAAGGCGCCGCAATGGACCGTCGGCAAGAATTTCGACGGCACCGGCTCGTTCGGGCCGATCTTCGTCACGGCTGACGAACTGCCGCCGGGCGGCAAGGGCCTGCGCATCCAGACGCGCCTCAACGGCGAGATCGTCCAGAATGCCACGACGGACGACATGATCTTCGATGTCGTCTCGTTGATCTCGATCATCAGCGAGGCGATCACGCTGGAGCCCGGCGACATTCTCGTCACCGGCACGCCGTCCGGCGTCGGCGTGGCGCGCAAGCCGCAGCTGTTCATGAAGCATGGTGACATCTGCGAAGTCGAACTGGAAGGCGTCGGCATCCTGTCCAATGTCGTGGCCGACGACGTCATCGCAGCGCAAGCCGTCAACCAATAACCCTCGCCAACTCCGAAAGGACGAAGTCATGACAAGAGTGATGTTTCGAAATGCCATGATCTGGGACGGCACGGGCGCTGACGCCTATCCGGCCGATCTGCTGGTCGACAATGGCCGCATCGTCACCATCGCGCGCACGCCTGGACAATTGTCGGGCGAGGGCGCGACGACGGTCGAATGCCGCGGCATGACGCTGATGCCGGGCCTTGTCGAAGGCCATGCCCACATCTCCTTCGGCGGCGCGATCAAGGATTCCGATCTCGGCCTGATCCCGCCCGAGGAGCATCTGCTGCTCACCATGCGCAACGCCAAGACCTTGCTCGACCATGGCTTCACCAGCGCCTACAGCGCCGCGACCTCGAAGCTCAGGCTCGACATCGTAATCCGCAATGAAATCAATGCCGGCCGCCTGCCGGGCCCGCGCATGCGTGCCGGCAGCCCGGAAATCACCGTTACCGGCGGTCTCGGCGACGAGCGCCAGCAGCATATGTACCACGAGAGCTTCGGCATGATCGCCGACGGCGTCGAGGAGATCACCAAGGCGGTGCGGCTCTGCTGCCGAGAAGGCGCCGACAACATCAAGATCAACATTTCGGGCGATGATCTCAGCCCCGCCGCGCATGGCGGCCTCACCGTCATGAGCGAGGCCGAGGTGATGACGGCAGTGTCGGTGGCGCGTGACTTCGGCAAGAAGATCAACTGCCATGCCCGTGCCGCCGGTTCGGTCAAGCGCGCGGTGAAGTGCGGCGTCGACGTCATCTACCACTGCGAATCCGCCGACAAGGAGGCGCTCGACGCGCTGGAATCGGCCAAGGACCGCATCTTCGTCGGCCCGGCCATCGGCATCATCTACGGCACGCTCTATGAGGGCGAGCCCTTCGGCTTCACCCATGAGATGGCGGTGAAGTTCGGCATGCAGCGCATCCTCGACGACAGCCGCAAGGTCTACACCGAACTGCGCAAGCGCGGCGTGCGCGCGCTGATCGGCGGCGACTACGGTTTCGCGCAGACGCCGCAAGGCACCAACGCGCGGGATCTAAAACACTTCGTCGACCTGCTGGGATATTCGCCCAGCGAAGCCCTGCAGTGCGGCACGCGGCTCGGCGGCCAGGTGATGGGTCTCGGCGACGAGCTCGGCATGGTCAAGGAGGGCTTCATCGCCGACCTGTTGCTGGTCAATGGCGATCCGCTGAAGGATCTCGACATGATGGTGCATGAGAAGAACCTCATCGTCATCATGAAGGATGGCGAGCTCTACAAGGACCAGTCGGCCTCGGTCGCGTCGCAGCGGCAAGCGGCCTAGGCCTGGGCATCATGCAGCCCACGGTTCCGATCGATGTCGATGAGACGACCGGAATCTGGCGGACCGACGGGCTGCCGATGGTCTATTTGCCCAGGCATTTCCTGGTGAACAATCATCTCGCGGTCGAGGCAGCTCTCGGCCGCGAGGCCTACCGCGCCATCCTGCTGATATCGACGGCGAAATCCGCCATCGAATGGTGCGAGGCGCAGGTGCGCGGCAAGGGCCTCGATCCTGAGGCGACCTTCCGCCACTATTTCCAGCGCCTGTCGCAGCGCGGCTGGGGCCAGTTCTCGATCGACGTGCTGGATACTATCGGCCGTCGCGGCAGCATCAGCCTGCGCAATTCGATCTTCGCCCTCGAGGCCGGGCAGCAGCCTGGCCAGCGCGTCTGCTACATGTTTGAAGGCTTCTTCACCGGCGCCTTCTCATTCCTGCTCGGCATTGCGGATCCGACGGCGGTCGCATGCGAGGAGACCTATTGCGCCTGCGACGGCCAGCATGACCATTGCCGGTTCGATTTCGAAGCCCGGCAATAGCCCGCTGACGCCAATTACCAGCGCTGATGCACGTAAGGCTTGATGTCCTGGTCGTATATGGCCTTCACCTTGCCCATCAGCTCACTTGACAATGGCGCAAGCTCCGCCGCTTCCGCATTGGAAACCGCCTGCGCCGGATTGCGGGCGCCGGGAATGACCACGCTCACCGCGTCGAACATCAGGATCCAGCGCAGCGCGAATTTCGCCATCGTCGTGTCACCCGATACCAGCGGCCGGATCTTCTCGACCGCAGCCAGCCCGACCTCATAGGGCACGCCCGAAAACGTCTCGCCGACATCGAAGGCTTCGCCGTTGCGGTTGAACAGGCGATGGTCGGTGGTCTCGAATTTGGTGTCGGCCTTGAACTTGCCTGAAAGCAACCCGCTGGCCAGCGGTACGCGGGCGATGATGGCCACGTCGTTCTTTTTCGCCTGATCGAAGAACAATTCCGCCGGACGCTGGCGGAAGGCGTTGAAGATGATCTGCACGCTGACGACGCCGGGATATTGCATCGCCTTCAGCGCCTCTTCGACCCGCTCGACGCTGACGCCGTAATTGCGGATCTTGCCTTGCTCGACGAGCCGGTCGAGGCGCTCGAAAACCTCCGGATGATAGTAGAGGTCTGTCAGCGGGCAGTGCAGCTGTACGAGATCGAGCGTGTCCGCCTCGAGATATTTGAGGCTGCGGTCGATCCAGCCGGTCAGGTTCTCCTGGCTGAAGCCCTCGACCGTCTGTGAGGGCAACCGCTTTCCGGCCTTGGTTGCGATGAACGGTCGTTCGCCGCCGCGCTCCTTCATCACCCTGGCGATGAGTTTTTCGGAGCGGCCGTCGCCGTAGACGTCCGCTGTGTCGATAAACGTGACGCCGGCATCGAGGGCTGCATGTAGGGCGGCCACCGCATCGTCGTCATTGACCTCGCCCCAGGCGGCACCGATAGCCCATGAGCCAAAACCGATTTCGCTGACTGATCTGCCGGTGCGGCCGAATTTCCGTGATTGCATCTTGCTGTTCCTGACTGCGGCTTGCCGGCGATTCCGGCTCTGCGATTCTGATTTTCGGGAAGCCTCTTATCGCATGGCAATGCGATTGACATCCCTGTCCGTAAGATTTACCAGATTACAGGGTTGTATGACAACCCGGTAAGACTGCAATCGTTTGGAGTCGGGAGGATCTCAAATTGAAAACCGTTCTTAAACTGGGCGCGGCCCTGTGCCTTGGCGCGCTTGCTCATCCGGCGTGGGCCGAGGACAACATCGTCAAGATCGGCGTCGTCGCCGCCGAGTCTGGCTCGTTCGTTTCCGCCGGCCATACCTTGCCCGCGGGCGTCGGCCTTGCCGTCAAGCAGATCAACGATGCCGGCGGCTTCAAGGTCGGCGGCAAGACCTACAAGCTCGAAATGGTCAAGCGTGACGACCGCACCGATATCGCGACCGCGATCGCCGCGACCCAGGAACTGGTGCGCGACGTCAAGGTGCAGGCGATCTTCGGCTCGGAAACGCATGACTTCACGCTGGCCATGGCCAAGATCACGCAGCCGGCCAAGATCATCCATTTCGCTGGCAATTCGACACTGGCGAAAATCCTCAACCCCGATAGCGTCAAGCCGGGTGGCGAGGACCACTATCTCTTCCAGTCCGAACCGCAGGAATTCCAGCGCTCCGGATCGACCGCACGTGGTGTCCTGTCCCTGCTCGAACCACTGCTCGGCTTCAAGCCGAAAAAGTCGGTGATGATCGTCGGCAACGATGCCACCGGCCAGTTCCTGTCGTCCTACTACTACAAGGCGCTGAAGGCCGAAGGGCAGGACGTGCCGGACATCATCTTCTATCCGCCCGACACGACCGATTTCTCGCCCTTCCTGACGCGGGCCAAGAGCCTCAATCCGGATATCATCCACTTCTGGTACAATGGCGATTCAACGCTGACGGCGCTGCCGCAGGCGCTCGAACTCGGCGCGGCCAAGAGCTATTTCCTGTTCGGCGTCGACCCCGGCATCTGGAAGGAAAAGCAGCTTTCGGCCGATGTGCCGGTGGCGATGAGCTGCGTCCCGGTGTGTTGGGGCGAGTCGTCCAACCCGAAAGCCAAGGCCTATTTCGACGCCTATTTCGCCGCCGGCGCGCCGCACGGCGTGACCTCTTCGGTGTCGCTGCTCTACCATGACTATGTCCACTTCCTGGTCGAAGCCTGGCAGAAGGCCGACAGCTTCGATCCGGACAAGACAGTCGAGGCGCTGTTGACGCTGCACCATCAGGGCGTGGTCTCGGATGATCTGACCTTCAATCCGACGCACCAGGTCACCCATGCCACCGAGGTTTGCGCCGCGGCACCCGGCGGCGCCATCTCCTGCGCCATGCAGCAGCCACCGGCCGAAGCGCCGAAGAGCTGAAGCTTCATCATCCCCGAGTTGGCGGCATCCACCGCCAACTCCCTTTCTTGCAATAAAGGCAGGTCTCGATCGCCGTGGATATTTTCATCCAGCAAATCCTCAACGGCCTTTCCATCGCCAGCGTCATCACGCTCATCGCCATCGGCGTGACCCTGATCTTCGGCCTGACCGGCATCATCAACTTCGCTCATGGCGAGTTCCTGATGATCGGCGGCATCGTCACCTGGCTCGCCGTCAGCGCCGGCCTCGGCTTCCCCTTGGCCGTGGTGCTTTCGATCCTGGCGGTCGGGCTGATGGGCTACATCTTGGAGCGCGGCCTGTTCCGCTTCACGCTGGAGCGGCCGACCAACGGCTTCATCGTCTCGCTTGGCCTCATCGTCGTGTTGCAGCATGTCGTCGTGCTGTTCTGGAATCCCAACCAGAAGAGCATTCCGCGCCCGCTGACCACGGTCTGGGAGATCGGCGGCGTACGCATCGCCTCTGTCCGCGTCATGGTCATCCTGATCACCATCGCAGTGGTGGCGCTGAGCTTCCGTATGATCACCGCCAGCCGCTATGGCCGCGCCTTGCGCGCCAGCGTCGAGGATCGCGACACGGCGGCCCTGATGGGCATTCCCGTGCGCCGCTACATCACCGGCGTGTTCGTGCTCGGCAGCGCGCTGGCTGGCCTTGGCGGCGCCCTGCTGATCGCGCTGTTTCCGATCACCCCGTTCACCGGCGGCACCATGGTGATGAAAGGCTTTGCCGTCGCGTTGATCGGCGGGCTCGGCAACATCTACGGTGCCGTCGCCGCCGGCCTCATCCTCGGCATCGTCGAAGGCTTCAGCGCCGGCTACGGCTTCTCGCAATGGACCGACGCCTATTCCTTCGCCCTGATGATCCTGGTGCTGATCGTGCGACCGCACGGCCTGTTCGGCGGCACCAGCGGACCCCGGATGGCGTCATGAATGCCGGCGCCACTCTCAAGCCGTTGCGCTCCCTTTTGCCGGTGCTGGTCATCCTGGCGCTGATCGCGGCCGTGCCGTTGTTCTCGCCCAGCAACCGCTTCCTGTCGCTGGCGATCTCGGCCGGCATCAACGTCATCGCCCTTTACGGCCTTTCGGTGCTGTTCGGCCAGACCGGCATCCTGTCGATGGGCCATGCCGCACTGGTCGGCGTCGGCGCCTACGCGGCGGCGATCCTGGCGCGGGACTTTGACGTCGGCTTTTGGACCGCGCTGCCGGCGGCCGCCCTTGCCAGTGCTGTCTTCGCCATGATCGTCGGCATTCCATCGCTGCGCGTCGGCGGCCATCACTTCGTCATCATGACCTTCGCCTTCGGCCAGTTGCTGGCCATCGTGCTCACCAATGGCGGCGACTATACCGGCGCTGCGACCGGGCTTGATATCGCCGGTCCGGTCACCCTGTTCGGCGCCGACATGACCGACCTGACGCGCTACTATCTGATGGTCGTTGCCTTCGTGACCATAGCGGCGGTGGCGAGCTGGGCGATCATCCACTCCTCCTATGGCCGCACATTGCGGGCCATCCGCGAAAACGAAAAACTGGCCGCCTCGCTCGGCATCAATGTCGGCCGGCACAAGATCGGCGCCTTCGTTGTCAGCGGCATCTTTGCCGGCATCTCCGGCGTGCTGCTGGCCTATTTCCTCGGCCACATCTCGCCCTCGCAATTCTCGTCCTTCCCCAGCATCTACCTGGCGCTCATGGTGATGATCGGCGGCGCCAGGCTTATCGAGGGGCCGCTCGCCGGCGGCATCCTCGTCGCCTTCCTGCCGGAAGTGCTCAACCTCGATCCGGTGCAGTCGCGCATCGTCTACGGCGTCTGCCTGATCGCGGTGATCATGCTTTTGCCCGACGGGTTGATCGGCGGCATCGTCCGAGCGCTCCGCGCGGCATTTTCGGGCAAGCCGAAACAGGAGACGGAAGAGCGCGACGCAGCGGAGGCGCGGCGATGAGCCCGATCCTGGCGATCAGCGGCCTGAGCAAACAGTTCGGCGGCGTCACCGCACTGGCAGGCGTCGACCTCGCCATCGAAGAGGGCGAAATCCTTGGCGTCGTCGGCCCGAACGGCTCCGGCAAAACGACTTTGTTCAACGTCGTCACCGGCGTCCACAAACCGAGCGGCGGCAGCGTGGCGTTTCGCGGGCAAGACATCACCGGTCTCAAGCCGCACGCCATATCGCGGGCCGGCATCGGCTACACCTTCCAGCAGGCCATGGCCTTTGCCGGGCTTGGTGTGCTGCAGAATGTCCAGATCGCCGGCGAGCACGCGCGGGCGAGGGCGGGCGCCAACCCTTGGCCGACACCGCAGGCGCTGCTCGACTTCGTTGGGTTGAGCGCGCTTGGCGGAGAAAAAGCCGGCGTGCTGCCCTTCGGCAGCCTGCGCCTGCTGGGCTTGGCACTTGCGCTGGCCACGCGGCCGTCGCTGCTGCTGCTCGACGAACCGGCCGCCGGCCTCAACGACCGCGAGACCACGGCCCTGGTCGGGCTTGTCCGCCAGCTTCCCGGCCATGGCATCACGGTTTGCGTCATCGACCACGACATGAAGCTGATGCAGATGCTGTGCCGGCGTCTTGCCGTGCTCGATTTCGGCTCCAAGATCGCCGACGGGCCGACCGATAAGGTGCTTGCCGATCCCAAGGTTCTGGAAGTCTATCTCGGAGGCGACCTGTGAGCCTGCTCGCCGTTTCCGATGTCGTCACCGGCTACGGGCCGACGATCGTCAACCGCGGCGTCTCGTTGACGCTAGCTGAAGGCGAGATCGTCACCATCCTCGGACCGAATGGCGCCGGCAAGTCGACGCTGCTGAAAGCCATCGCTGGCCTGATCAAACCCCGCGCGGGCAGCATTGCTTTCGATGGCGCCGAGGTCACCGGGCTGGCCGCCGATGTCATGGCGAGGCGCGGCGTCGTGCTGGTGCCGGAAGGGCGCAAGATCTTCGTCGACATGACGGTCGAGGAGAATTTGCGGCTTGGCGCCTATGCCCGCCGCGACGAGGCCGCCGTGGAGGCCGATTTCGCAACCATGCTGGCCTTCTTCCCGATCCTCGCCACCAAACGGCGCGACAGGGGCGGCTCGCTGAGCGGCGGCCAGCAGCAGATGCTGGCCATCGCGCGCGGGCTGATGACACGGCCCAGGGTGCTGTTGCTGGACGAGCCGTCGCTCGGCCTGTCACCGCTGCTGGTCAAGGAGATCAAGGCGATCATTCTGGATATCGGCGCGCGCTTCGGCGCCTCGGTGCTGCTGGTCGAGCAGAATGCCGGCCTTGCTCTGGCCGTCGCCTCGCGCGGCTATCTCATGCAGAACGGCCGCATCGTCGTCTCCGGGCCGATCGCCGAATTGCGCGACATGTCGCTGATGCGCGAACTCTATCTCGGCGGAGTAGCCGGATGAGCGGCAAGCAATCAGTCGTGGCTGGCCCCTTAGTCGTGAACAGCCTTGTCGCGCAGATCCTCGAAGCGGGCATAGCTCTTGGTCAAATGGCTGCGCATGGCGCGCCGCGCCGCATTGACATCCCTGGCTTCGATCGCGGCAAGGATGGCGCGATGCTCGCGCTGCATGCGGTCGAGGTATTTTTCCCGCTCGGCCTCCGTCATCCGGTCGAGCCGCGTCCACTGGCGCGGGATCATGGCGCTGCCGAACGTGTCGAACAGCCGGGTGAAATTGGGGTTCTGGGTCGCCGCGAGAATGGCGCGGTGGAAGCCGAAATCCTCTTCCGAGCCGGAGCCGCCGGCCCGCACCGCCGCCTCCAGCGCGTCGAGCCGCGCGCCCATCTGCGCCAGCGCCGCCTCGCTGCGCCGTTCGGCCGCAAGGCCGGTCGCCTCGACCTCGATCCCCATGCGCAATTCCAGAACGCGCAGCACTTCGTCGATCGATTCGAGATCGTCCGGAAGAATGGAAAAGGTCCGGGGCAGGGGATCCTTGGCGACGAAGGCGCCGAGACCCTGGCGGGTAGTGATCAGCCCGCGAGCGCGCAGTGCCGCCAGCGCCTCGCGCACCACGGTGCGGCTCACACCCGTGGCAGCGACGATCTCCTGCTCGGTCGGCAGCCGCTGGCCAGGCGCCAGGTCGCCGGATTCGATCTGCGCGATCAGCGTGTTGACGAGCCCGGTCCGCAGATTGGGCGCCTGCGGTATGGCATCGAAAAGCATGGTTTCCGCCATCGCGCGGGCTCCGGTCCGAGTCTTCGGCAAAGGCCGATTCTTCGGCAAAGGATTGCATCGACAGGTGCCCGCCGCAAGGTGACGAAAGTTGAGCCCGCCGGCGCGGGCCAAAGGAGGATTTTATGAAAGAACGCATTGGCTTCATCGGCTTGGGCAGCATGGGCGCCGGCATGGCCGACAATCTGCTGCGCAAGGGCTGGCCCCTGACCGTCTGCGTGCATCGCAGCCGCGCCGCCGCCGATCGTTTGATCGCAGCCGGCGCCACCGAGGCGGCCAGCCCGCGCAAGCTCGCCGCTGCCTGCGATGTCGTCATCCTCTGCGTCACCGGCTCGCGCGAGGTGGAAATGCTGGTCAAGGGCCCCGACGGGCTGGCCACGGCAGGCAAGCCGTTGCTCATCATCGACTGCTCGACCTCCAATCCGTCGTCGACGACGGCATTGGCCGCAGAGCTGACTGCACAAGGCGTGACGCTGATCGACGCACCGCTGGCGCGCACGCCCAAGGAAGCGGCCGAAGGCAAGCTCGACGTCATGGTCGGCGGCCCGGCCGAAGCCATCGCCCGCGCACGGCCGGTGCTCGAAGCCTTTGCCGCCCGCGTCGTCCACACCGGCCCGACCGGCAGCGGCCACACCATGAAGCTGCTCAACAATTTCGTCTCGATGGGCTATTCCGCGATCTATTCGGAAGCGCTGACGCTGGGCGCCAAGGCCGGCCTGACACCGCAGGTCTTCAACAGCGTCATTTCGGGCAGCCGCATGGATTGCGGCTTCTACCAGGCCTTCTTCGATTTCGTCCTCAACCGCAACGAAAACGCCCAGCGCTTCGCCATCGCCAATGCGCTGAAGGACATGACCTATCTCGCGTCGTTCGCCCAGGCGGCGGGCATCGCCAATCCGATTGGCGCCGCGGTGCGCAACGGCTTTGCCACCGCGGTCACGACAGGCCATGGCGAAAAATTCGTGCCGGCGCTGTCGGACATTGTCGCGGGGCTCAATGGCGTGTCGCTGGTGGAGCCGCCAGAGATTTGACGGAAGGGATGGAATTGCCCCCCCCTTTCTGCCCAAGGGCTGGGCAATCGGATACGGCGCTCCCCCTCTCCGTCTCGGCTTCGCCGAGCCACCTCTCCCCCACTTTGTGGGGGCGAGGAACCCAAGCTTCCCAAAGCCGCGATCTCGGAGATTGGCGTTTCCTCGCCTCCATGAAATGGGGGAGAGGTGGCTCGGCGAAGCCGAGACGGAGAGGGGGCTGGCGCTGCCATACGTGATGGCCCGTTTGAGGGTGTAAGACCGAGTGAAACCGCTACCGCGCAGCCTGCCCGCGCACAGCTTTCCGCAGCCGTGAATGCCGCACCGGAGACGGCACCTCCGGCACCGGAGCCGGCTCTGCCGCCGCCTCCCCCTCATGCAATCCCACCCGCAGCGCCGCACCCGCCAGATGGTCGCGCATCGCTGCTTGCGCGCCCTCGGCGTCGCCGGCACGGATGGCGGTCAGGATGCGCTCGTGCTCGCCCAGCGTAATGCGGGCCATGTCGTCCGACTTCTGCTGGTTGCCGGCGGCGAGAATGCTTTCGCGGACGCGCTCGGAAACGAACACCAGGAACTGGCCCATGTAGCTGTTGCGCGTCGCCTCGGCGACGGTGCGGTGGAATTCGAGGTCGCTTCGCAGCCAGGCGACGCTGCCATAGGGGGCGGCGCGCATACCGGCCAGCGCATCGCCCATCGCGGCGAGATCGGTCTCCGAGCGCCGCTTGGCGGCCAGGGCTGCCGCCTGCACTTCGAGGATACCGCGCAGTTCGAACAGGTTGCGGAAGGAATCGGCGCGCTGCAGCGCCTCATAGTCGATGGTCAGGACCGTCGGGTTGTTGCTCTCGACCACGAAGGCGCCGCGCCCCTGCTGCGACCAGATGCGGCCTTCCGATCGCAGCCTTGCGATCGCCTCGCGCACCACGTTGCGGCTGACGCCGAAGGTGGTCGCCAGCGCCTGCTCGGTCGGCAGCTGGTCGCCGGGCTTGAGGCGCCCCTGCGCGATCTCGCGCGAGATGGAACTCGCCACCAAAGTGGAGAGGTGCGGACCGCGATTGACCTTGTCGAGTTTCAGCGTCATCGCTCACCTATAGTCGACGGCGGATGTGGACGCCAGAATGCGGCCGTTGCTCAATATGTGGCGCGGATCGAAAGCCTCCTTGATGCCGGCGGCAAGATCGAGCGTCACCGGATCGATGCGTTCGAGGAACGCCTTCTGCTTGACCCGGCCGATGCCGTGCTCGGCGCTGATCGAGCCGCCATAGCGGTCGACGACGGCAAAGATCTCCGCCTCGGCCTCTTCGAACAGATGCTCGATCGCTTCAGCGCCCATGCCTTCCGGCGGCACCACATTGAGGTGGATGTTACCGTCACCGACATGGCCATAGGTGACGGCCAGCGCGTCCGGGCGCGCGCGCTGCAATTCGAACAGCGCGTCGGTGACGAAATCGGCGAGTTTCGAGATCGGCACCGAAACGTCGGTGCGCAGATAGCGGCCGCCGCGTCCCTGCCGCTCGACCATGATCTCACGGTAGAGCCACAAGCGCTCGGCCTGGGCCCGCGTCGAGGCGACAATGCCGTCCTCGACGATATCGGCGACGCCGCCGAGAAAACCGAGAAGCATGGCGGACAGGTCGATCAGGCCGCCGGAGGACACCTCGATCAGCACATAGGCCGGGTAGGGCTTGTTGAGCGGATCGGGAAAATCCTTGCCCTCGCGCATGGTGATCTCGATGCCGCCGCGCAGGATCAGTTCGAAGGCGGTGAGCAGGTCGCTGCAATCGCGCCGGGCGCGGGCATAGAGCGCCATCGCGTCCTCGACCGAGCGTAAGCCCACCAGCGCGGTCTCGATCTGCGTCGGCTTGGGGAACAGCTTCAGCGCGGCGGCGGTGACGATGCCGAGCGTGCCTTCCGAGCCGATGAAGATCTGCTTGAGGTCGTAGCCGCGATTGTCCTTGCGCAGCACTTTCAGCCCGTTCCAGATCCGGCCGTCGGCCAGCACCACTTCGAGGCCGAGCACAAGGTCGCGCGTCATGCCGTAGCGCAGCACGTTGAAGCCGCCGGCATTGGTGGCGACATTGCCGCCGATGCGGCAGCTTCCCTGTGCGCCGAAGGTGATCGGCAAAAGGCAGTCGCTCTCCTCGGCGGCGCGCTTGGCGTCCTCGAGGATGCAGCCGGCCTCGACCACCATGGCGAAGTCGATCGGGCTGATCGAGCGGATACTGTTCATGCGCTCCAGCGAGATGACGATCTCGCCGCCATCGGCCGCCACCGCCGCACCGACAAGTCCGGTCAGGCCACCTTGCGGCACGACGGGAATGCGCTCGGCATGGCAGTGCCGCATCAACGCCGACATTTCCTCGACCGAAGACGGCCGCGCCACCGCCAGCGGCCGGCCGAAATGGTCGCCGGACCAGTCGCGGCTGTAGCGCGCCAGATCCTCGTCCGCGGTCAGCAACCCGCCATTCGGCAACACGCCGGCCAGGGCTGCGATCAGCGATGCGGAGGTTGGCGGCACGGCATTCATGAATTGACTCTGGACCCCTGGGGAAAACGACTGGACAACCACCGTTCTTGTCGTGTTATCATACAACCCTGATTTAGAACATCAAGCGAAGCCACGTTGCCATCAAGCGTTTGATGTGGAAGATCAGACCAGCAAATCCCTGAATTCGGAGGACTTACCCAATGAGCGACGCCCCGGGCTTTCGCTATATGCACACCATGATCAGGGTGCTCGACCTCGACAAGTCGATTGCCTTCTACACCGAGGTCCTCGGCATGACCTTGCTGCGCCGCGACGACTATCCCGGCGGAAAGTTCACCAACGCCTTTGTCGGCTATGGGCCGGAGGACAAGGAGGCCGTCGTCGAGCTGACTTTGAACTGGGGCAGGGAAGAGCCCTATGAGATCGGCACCGGCTTCGGCCACCTGGCGCTCGGCGTCAACGACATCTACGCCGTCTGCGCCGAACTCGAAAAGCGTGGCGCCAAGATCCCGCGCAAGCCCGGGCCGATGCAGCATGGCACCACCCACATCGCCTTCGTCGAAGACCCGGACGGCTACAAGATCGAACTGATCGGCCTCGACACGATGTGATCTAACCAAGCGGGGTCGCATCGGGCTTGTGATGCGACCCCGTCCTGTCCGCGCTGGCTTGGGAGGCGGTGCGGATCGAGCTGTCACTTGATGACCGCGATCTTGCTGCGGTCGATGGTGATGGCGACGGCGGCGATGAGCACCGCGCCGAACACCATGTTTTCCAGGAAAATGTTGACGCCGACGAAGGTCATGCCGATGCGCACGATCGAGATGATCAGCGCGCCGACGGCGGTGCGCGCCACGCCGCCCAGCCCGCCGGTTATGGCGGTGCCGCCGACGATGACGGCGGCAATGGCCGGCAAAAGCAACTGGTTGGCCAGCACCGGCGAGCCGCTCGACAGTCTGGCTGCCAGCACCACGCCGGCGACAGCGGCCAGCATGCCGGATGCGGCAAAGGCGATGATTTTGGTGCGGTCGACATTGATGCCAGCCGCCCAGGCGGCCGGTTCGCCGGCGCCGACCGCGATCGCCTGGCGGCCGAAGCGCGTGTAGCGCAGCGCCAGGAAGGCGGCGATGCCGATGACCGCCGAAATCAGCACCACCACCGGCACGCCGGCAACTGTGGCGTTGATCCAGGCGGTGTTTTCGCGGCCCGCTTCCTCGATGGTGATGGCGCGACCGTTGGAGACCCAGAGCGCCAGGCCGGTGACGACACCGCCGGTGGCGAGCGTCGCCACGAAGGACGGCACGCGCAGCTTGACATGGACGATGCCGCTCAACGCTCCGAAGGCAAGGCCGGACAGGATCGCCACAGGGAAGGCGGCAAGCCCGAGCGAAGGCAGCAACTGCGCCAGGATGACGCTCGCCAGCGAGGCCACCGCCTGGATCGACAGGTCGATGCCGCCAAGCAGGATAGCGAAGGTGACGCCGGTGGCCAGGATGAACAGCACGGCGGTGTTGGCAAAGAGCAGCGCCACCGTCTCGCCGGTCAGGAAGCCGGGCGCGGCGATCTCGATGATCAGCAACAGGGCGACAAGCAGGACCAGCGGAATGGCGCCTTGCGTCCACTTGCCCTCGAAGATCTGCCTGATGGAGGTTTCGTTCATCGGCTCATACCATCGCTCGCAACAAATCGACCTGGTTCGGCTTCTTGCCCGGGCTGGCGTCGAAGCGGGCGGTGATCTCGCCGTCGCGCATCACCAGCACCTGGTGCGACAGGCCGATGGTTTCCTCCAGCGTGTCGGAAATCAAAAGGATCGCCACGCCTTGCGCGGAGAGATCGCGCACCAGCTCGTAGACCTCTTCCTTGGCGCCGACATCGAGGCCGCGCGTCGGATGGTCGAGCACCAGGATGCGCGAGCCCGCCGTCATCCAGCGCGCCAGCACCACCTTCTGCTGGTTGCCGCCGCTGAGCTTGCGGCAGGCGGCATCGGGGCCGGGCGCCTTGATGCGCAGCCGTTTGATCCAGTCGGCGGCCAGCCGGCGCTCCTTGCCATAGTCGATCGCGCCATGGCGCGTGACGCTGGAGAGATCGGCCAGCGAAATGTTCTCGGCGATCGACAGGAACATCACCAGCCCTTCGAGCCGCCGCTCGCGCGGCACATAGCCGATCCCCTTGCGCACCGCCGGCTCCGGCGAGGCGAACCGCACGGCATCGCCGGCGATTTTCATTTCGCCGGCATCGTGCTGCAGGAAGCCGCCGATGGTGCGCGTCACCTCCTCGCGGCCGGAGCCGACGACGCCGGCAATGCCGACGATCTCGCCGGCCCGGATCTTCAGGTCGACGCCGTGATAGGCACCGTTGGCGCCCAGCCCCTTGGCCTCGACCATGACCGTGTCGCGCGGCGCCAGCTGGCGGGCCTCGCGGTAATATTCGGCCTGCAGGCCGCGCCCGACCATGATCTCGTGCAATTCCGGCGCAGTGACCTCGGCCGCGCGGTGTTCGGCGACGACCGCGCCATCCTTCATCGTGTAGACGCGGTCTGAAATCGCCAGCACCTCATCGAGACGGTGCGAGACGAAGACGAAGCTGGCGCGCGATTTGAGCGAGCGCACGCGCGCGAACAGCACCTCGATGTCGGCGGCATTGAGTACCGAGGTCGGCTCGTCGAGCAGGATAAGCAACTGCCGTTCGACCACTTCCTCCAAGGTCAGCGCCTTGGCCAGCTCGACCATCTGGCGCGCCGCGAAGGTGAGTTCGGAGGTGCGCGCCGTGACATCGATGTCGATGCCGATCTTGGCCAGCTGACGGCGCGCCGCGGCGTTCATGGCGCGCCAGTTGACGATGCCGAAGCGGGTGAAGCGGTCTTCCTCGCCGAGATAGATGTTTTCGGCGACGGTCAGATTGAGCACCAGCGACTGTTCCTGAAACACCATGCCGATGCCATGCTTCGCGGCGTCGCGCGGACTGCGCATGCGCAGCTGTTCGCCGTCCAGCGTCAGGCTGCCGCCATCCGGCCGGTAGCTGCCGGCCAGCACGCGCATCAGCGTCGATTTGCCGGCGCCGTTCTCGCCGATCAGCCCGACCACCTCGTTGGGCCGGACCTCGATCGAGACATCGCGCAAGGCCTGGACGCCGGGAAAGTTCTTGATGATGCCGGATGCGCTCAGCATGGCGTTCACTTCACGATTCTGAGGCGAACGCGGTCGAGCGACAGCGCCACGGCGGCGATGATCATCAGGCCCTGCACCGTCTGCTGGATATAGGGCGAGATGCCGAGCAGGATCATGCCGTTGGCAAGCACGGTGACGATCAGCACGCCGATCAGCGTGTTGACGACGCCGCCTTCGCCGCCGGTCAGCGCCGTGCCGCCGACGACGACGGCGGTGACGGCGGCAAACAGCCTGCCGTCGCCGATGACCGCGTGCGACTGGCCAAGCTGCGCCGCAGCAAGCACGCCCGATATGCCGAAGAAGAAACCGGCCAGCGCAAAGGCGGTGATGCGCACGCGCACCACGTTGACGCCGGAGAGCTTGGCGACGTCCTCGTCGCCGCCGATCGCCAATATGTGGCGGCCGAGCTTGGTGTGGTACTGGATGACAGCGGCGAGCAGGAAAGCGCCAAATGCGACCCAGACCGCCACCGGCAAGCCAAGGAAACGGTGCAATGCCAGGTCGCGGATCGAGGCGTCGTTGAGCCGGATCGCCGAGCCGCCCAGCATATAGACCGACAGGCCAAGGCCGATGAACCACATGCCGAGCGTCGCCATGAAGGAGGGGATGCGCAGCATGGTCTGGACGAGACCGCTGACGAAGCCCATGGCGGTGCCGGCGATGATTGCGGCGAGCACCGCCCACCAGCCATAATCATTGCCGTTCGCGTCATTGGCGGCGAGCAGCACCACCACCATGGCCGACACCGACAGCGTGCCCTCGACCGAAAGGTCGATGCTGCCCATCAGGATGATGAAGGTCAGCCCCATCGCCAGCGTCAGCGGCACGGCGGCCGAATTGGCAAGCCGCACAAGGTTGCGCAATTCGATGAAATTGGGATTGGCGATGGCGATGAGCACGCACAGCACGATCAGCACCGCTAGCGGCGCCAGGCTGCGCCAGCGCCTGCCACCGAACACAGTGGCGATGCGGCCGGGAAGATCTGTCATAAGCGTCGTCCGCTCGATGTCCGAAACGGACTTCAGGGGTTCTGTATGGATTGTCAAGAAACCGCTTCCCGTCTGCTGATGACAGCCGTCGCGACAAGGGGATCGCGACGGCTGCGGGAGGAAGCGGGCCACCAGGGAGATGCGGCCCGCTTCGGTTGATCAGGTCCGGATCGCTCCGGTGACCCGGCCCCACAGATCGTTCCAGTCGATCTCCGGTTTGGCATCGACATTGGTCTTGTAATATTCCTCGACATTGTCGTGCGAGATCAGCACCGCCTTGCCGTAGAATTCGCGGTGTTCCGGCGGCTCCTTGGTCGGATCGAACTTGCCGATCTTGGCGTTGTAGCCGATGGCCAGACCCATGCCGCCCTGCCAGAACGGATCCGAGGTGACGGTGCAGGCGAACTCGCCGGTGCGCACCGCGTCGACCGCCGTCTTGATGCCGTCGACGCCGACGATCGGCACCTTGCCGGCGAGGTTTTCGGCCCGCAGCGCTTCCAGCGCGCCGGAACCCATATCGTCATTGGCGGCCCAGATGCCCTTGATGTCGTCGCCGAAGCGGGTGAGCAGATTGCCCATCAGGTCGAAGGCCTCGGTCGATTTCCAGTTGGCGACCTGGAAGTCGAGCAGCTTGATGTCGGGATTGGCGGCCAGCGCCGCGTCGAGGCCCTTCTTGCGTTCGATCGCCGCCGTGGTCGAGATCAGGCCGCCGAGTGCGACGATGCCGCCCTTGCCGCCGATGGTCTTGAACAGGATCTCGGCGATGGTCTTGCCGCTTTCGATGCCGTCGAACTCGATGTGCGAGACATAGTTCGGGTTGAAGTCCTTTGGGTGCAGGTCGGAAGGCTTGTTCCATTGCGTCACCACATAGGCGCCGGCCTTGGCGCAGGCCTCGACGATCGGGCGCGCATCAGGCGTGTCGTTGGGGTCGGAATTGAGCACCATGTTGCCGCCGGTCTTGGCCAGCATCGCCTTGATGTCGGCGATGCCTTTCTCGCTGTTGCCTTCCGAAACCAGCGTGACATGTTCGAGCCCGGCCCATTTGGCGTAGGCCTCGGCGCCGGTCTTCCACACCGCGTGATAGGGGTTGGAGAGCGAGCGGATCGACGTCACCAGCGTCGGCTTTTCCTGCGCGCGCAACACGCTCGGCATGGCGAGCGCCGCCACGCCAGCGGTGGCGCCTATCATCAGCGTCCGGCGGCTGACCGAAAGCGTCAAGTCTGTCTTGTCCTTCATATTCAAAACCTCCCGATTGAAATCTGTTTCCCGCCCGGCGGCATGCGCGGGGGAGCGCGGCCGGGCCTCCGATCGATGGGTTGCCAAGTTCCTCCACTTGTACGACAACCCTTCAACACGATAACCATACCCTTTCTCTTGACGCGGCACAAGCGACTTGAGATCGTTGCGTAGAGGAGAGCAGGGCAATGATTTCGCGCTGCCAAGGGAGTGAGAATGTCTGACTACATCATCGTCGGCGGCGGCTCGGCCGGCTGCATCCTGGCTGCCAGGCTAAGCGAGGATCCGGACGTGTCGGTGACCTTGCTCGAGGCCGGCCCGCCCGACACCGATCGCTACATCCATTTGCCGGTCGGCTTCTTCAAGATGACGGCGGGGCCGCTGATCTGGGGCTATGACACGGCGCCCGGCAAGGCCATCGACGGCCGCACCATGGTCTATCCGCAAGCGCGGGTGCTGGGCGGCGGCTCCTCGATCAACGCCCAGGTCTTCACCCGCGGTTGCCCGCAGGATTACGACGGCTGGGCGGCTGACAATGGCTGTGCGGGCTGGAGCTATGCCGAGGTGCTGCCCTACTTCATCCGCTCCGAGGGAAACGACACCTTCGCCGGCCCGCAGCACGGCATCGACGGCCCGCTCGGCGTTTCCAGCGGCGCGCCGCATCCGCTGACCCGCATCTTCGTCAAGGCGGCGCAGCAGGCGGGCCTGCCGTTCCGCGCCGACTTCAACGCCGGCCAGCAGGAAGGCACCGGCTTCTACCAGACGACGACGCGCCAGGGGAAACGCTCGAGCACCGCCGTCGCTTATCTCAAGCCGGCGCTTGGCCGCAGGAATTTGACGCTGCGCACCGACGCCACGGTCAGCCGCATCGTCGTCGAGAATGGCCGCGCCATCGGTGTCGAGATCATAGTCAACGGCCGCACCGAGTTGTTGCGTGCCGAGCGCGAGGTGATCGTCACCGCCGGCGCCGTCGGCTCGCCGAAGCTGCTGATGTTGTCCGGCATCGGCCCGGCCGCGCATCTTGGCGAGCATGGCATCAAGGTCGTCCACGATCTCGCCGCCGTCGGCCAGAACCTGCACGATCACATGGATGTCGACGTCGTCGCCGAACTCAACGGACCGCATGGCATCGACCGCTACAAGAAGAAGCGCTGGCAGGCTGTCGCCGGCCTCGAATATGCGTTGTTCGGCAAGGGGCCGGTGGCTTCCAACATCGTCGAAGCCGGCGGCTTCTGGTGGGGCGACCGCGCGGAGAAGACGCCCGATATCCAGTTCCATTTCCTGCCCGGCGCCGGCGTCGAGGAAGGCATCGGCTCGGTCCCCGGCGGCAATGGCTGCACGCTGAATAGCTACCATGTCCGGCCTCGCTCGCGCGGCAGTGTCACGCTCAAATCGGCGGATTTGCGCGACAAGCCGTTCATCGATCCCAACCCGTTTGCCGAACGCTATGATCTGGAGCGCGCCATCGACGGCATCGAGATCAGCCGCGAGATCCTGTCTCAGCCGGCTTTTTCGAAATACATCAGCCGCGAGCACCTTCCGGGCGTGGCCATGCAGGGGCGCGCAGCACTCGAAGCCTTCGCCCGCGAGCATGGACGCAGCGCCTACCATCCGGTCGGCTCCTGCCGGATGGGCGGCGATGCCGGGAGCGTGGTCGATCCCGAGCTGCGTTTGCGCGGACTGCAAGGCCTGCGCGTCTGCGACAGCTCGATCATGCCAAGCATCGTGTCGTCCAACACCAACGCCGCCGTCATCATGATCGCCGAGAAGGCGGCGGATTTGATCGTGGGGCGGAAGCTGCCGACGGCATAGGCAGGACGATAACCGCGAACTGCAGCGCCAGCCCCCTCTCCGTCCGCTTCGCGGCCACCTCTCCCCCATTTCATGGGGGCGAGGAAACGCTAATCTCCGAGGTCGTCGCCTTCAAAAGCTTGGGTTCCTCGCCCCCACAAAGTGGGGGAGAGGTGGCTCGGCGAAGCCGAGACGGAGAGGGGGAGCGCCATATGCTACAGTCTGCCGGCGCAGGCAGGCTCACTCCGGAAACATCTCACGCGGCGGAAAATCCGTACGGCTATAATCGACGACGATGAACTTGCCGCCCTGGTAGCGCTCGACCACCGGATTGTCTGTCACCTTGCCGCGCACGCGTTCGGCCTGGCTGTCGGAACTGTCGAGCGGCACCCAGCCGAGCTTCAGCCTGGCATCGTGCCGCCAGAAGCCGCGGCTGTTGTTGGACTGACCCCAGATGACGGAGCAATCGACACGCTCGGCCTCGGCGCAACGTTCGATCAGGCGGACAAAGTCATCGTGCGATATCCAGGTCGACAGGATCCGTTCGTCCGGAACTTCCGGCAGCACCGAGCCGATGCGGATCAGCACGCTTTCCACCGCATGCTTGTCGAAATAGAGCCTCGCCAGCATTTCGCCATAGGCCTTCGACAGGCCGTAATAGCCGTCGGGCCTGAGCAGGCAGTCCTGATCGAGGACCTCCGTCCGCTCGTAGAGCCCGACTGCATGTACCGAGGAAGGGAACACGACGCGCGCCTTCTGGCTGCGCGCCGCCTCATAGATGTGAAAACTGCCGCGCAGATTGGGGCCAAGCACCGTCTCAAAGGATTGCTCGGTGGAGATGCCGCCGAAATGCAGGATCAGGCCGCAGCCCTCGGCCAGATCGTTCACCGCCTGCTGGTCCTCGAGATCGGCGATGGTGAAGCTTGCGTTTGGCGGCAGCGGGATCGGCAAGGGTACGACATCGGTGAGCCGCAAGGTCCAGCCGAGCGCCGCCAACCTGGCGGAGAGCAGCCGTCCAATCGTGCCGGAGGCTCCGGTCAACAGCACCGGTCTTTCGGGGATCATCACGCCCTGTCCTTTCGCTGATACCGCGGACATGTTCGCGCGGAGCCGGCAAGGCGAACGAAGACTGGTCGCGGCCGGTACGCCGAAAATGTCATCATATCACCGTATAAATAATGGGTTGCCAAGGACAGCGGTTCGTTTATTGCTTGATGGCGATGAAACGTTCCTTTGGCCTTCCCCCGCAGATCAGCCGCACGGCACAGGTTGCCGACTGGTTTGCGCGCGAAATACGCGCCGGCCATATGACGAGCGGCGAGAAACTGCCGACCGAGCAGGAACTGATCGCACAATTCGGCGTCAGCCGCACGGTGATCCGCGAAGCCATGGCTTCGCTTCGATCGGAGGGCCTTGTCGTCAGCCGCCAGGGCTCGGGCGTGTTCGTCGCCGACCATGAGGCGAACACCACGTTTCGCATCGTCTCCGACGAGCTTCATTCGCTGACCGAAGTCCAGAACGTGCTGCAGCTTCGGCTTGCGGTGGAGCAGGAAGCCGCCGGCATCGCCGCCGAGAAGCGCAGCGACGATGATCTTGCCCGCATGCGCGATTGTCTTGACGCCATCGACGCCTCGATCGCGGCGGGCGAAAGCGCCATCGAGCCGGACTTCGCCTTCCACAGGGCGATCGCCTCGGCCACCGGCAATCCCTATTTCGAACGCTTCATGCATTTTCTCGGACCCGTCGTCATTCCGCGCCAAACGATGCGCCCGCGCGACGAAACGCCGGAGCAGCGGCGGCACTATCTGGAGCAGGTCCAGATGGAGCACCGCCGCATCTATCAGGCCATCGAGCGGCAGAATGTCGAAGCCGCCCGCTTCACCTTGCGCGAACATCTGGAGGCTGGCCGGGAGCGTTATCGCCGTATGGTCGATGGTCACGCCAGATCGTAGCAAGCCGTCAACTCCGGTCTTCGATCCGCTCCCGCAAATCATCCTGTCCTACGCCAGCTCCGCGACCGGCATTTTGCAGGACTGCATGAGTGCCGCGAGCTGCCGCTCCTCATCCGGCGTCAGGTCGAGCAGCGGTGACCTCACCGGGCCGCAATCTATTCCGGCAATGCGCGCGCCCGCCTTGACGATCGACACGGCATAACCGGCGCGCCGGTTGCGGATGGCAAGGTAGGGCAGGAAGAACGAGCGGATGAGATCGCCGACCTCCGTTGTGCGCCCGGCCCGCAGCGCATTGAAGAAACGCAGCGCGATCTCGGGCGCGAAATTGTAGATCGCCGACGAATAGGTCGTCATGCCGATCGCCGCGGCGGCACTGGCATGGACCTCGGCCGTCGGCATGCCGCCGATGAAGACCAGCCGGTCGCCCATGCGGTAGCGTGTTGCGGTGAGGAGTTCGATATCGCCAACGCCGTCCTTGAAGCCGATCAGGTTAGGGCAATCCTGCGCCACACGCTCGAGCGTCTCGGGCGTCAGAATGGCGTTGTCCCTGTTATAGGCGATCACACCGATGCCGACCGAGCGGCAGATGGCCGTCAGGTGGCGGCGCAGGCCTTCCTGCTCCGACTTGACCAGATAGGGCGGCAGCACCAGCAAGCCGTCGGCGCCATTGGCCTCGGCCGCCTTGGCGAATTCGACCGCCATATGCGTGCCGTAGCCGACGCCGGCCAGCAGCGGCATCGTGTCGGGCACCTCCTGCGAAGCCGCCCGCACGACGCGCTTGTATTCCTCGAGTGTCAGCGAAAAGAACTCGCCGGTACCGCCGGCGGCAAAAAGCCCGCTCGCCCCGGCTGTGCCTTGGGCCGCGACATGGGCGCGGTAACCGTCCTCGTTGAAGGCACCGTCATCGTCGAAGAAGGTCAGCGGAAAGGACAGCAGCCCGCGGCCAAGGGATCTGGTCAGTTCGGTGGGTGAGAACGTCAAAACGAATACTCCGTGCGAGGGGCCGGCCGATGGGAGGTCGGGCCGGCAAGGATTGTTCTAGCCGTGACTTGCCGGCAGGTTCATACGAGGCCCGGCCGGACTTCGGCCGCGGCGGCGTCGATCGCCCTGGTGCCCAGGCCCGACTTGACGATGCGGATCAGTTCCTCTTCGCTGGTATCAGCCGTGGACGCGTCGAGCGCGACCTCGCCCGAATGCAGGAAGTTGATGCGGTCGCAGACTTCGAAAATCTGGTTGTAGTTGTGGACGATCAGGATCACCGAGACCTGGCGCTGCTGGCGCAGATTCTGGATCAGGCCCAGCACATGCGCGCTCTCGCGCACGCCCAGTGCCGCCAGCGGTTCGTCGAGCACCAGGATCTTCGGCGACGAATAGATCGAGCGGGCAACCGCAATGCACTGGCGCTGTCCGCCCGACAGGAGATCGACCGTGCTGTTGACGCTGGGGATCGTGATGCCGAGCGTATCTAGATAGAGCTGCGCCTGTTCGCGCATCTTCCTGTTGTCCAGCAGGTTCAGGCCGAGGAAGCGCTTGTGGTACTCGCGGCCGAGGAACATGTTGTGGAAGACGCTGAGGTCGCCGATCAGCGCAAGGTCCTGGTAGACGGTCTCGATGCCCTGGGCGCGGGCATCGCGCGGCGAAGCGAAACGCACCTCCTTGCCTTGCGAGACGATGGTGCCGGTGTCGGGCTGGTGGAAGCCGGACAGGATCTTGATCAGCGTCGACTTGCCGGCGCCATTGTCGCCGACCAGGGCCAGGACTTCGCCCTGGCGCAATTTGATCGAGACATCGACCAGCGCCGTGACGGCACCGAAGCTCTTGGAGATGTTGGACATCTCCAGCACGACGGGCGCGTCGGACGCGAGCGGCGGAATGGTTGGCGAATTCATACGCGCCTCCGTGTGCGCAGGCGGTCGACCTGGATTGAGAGGATCATCGCGGCGATGATGGCCGCGCCGAGATAGATGTCGGATACGGTGGCCTGGGCGCCGATCATTACCAGGCCGTTGTTGAGCGAAGCGACGACGAAGGCGCCGATCAGCGCGCCGATGACGGTGCCGGAGCCGCCCAGCAGCGAGGTGCCGCCGATGACCGCGGCCGCGATCGCCTGCAAGGTAAGGAACGGGCTGCCCGCCTGCGGGTCGGCCGAGGTGAACTGGGCGGTGTTGATGATGCCGGCAAAGGCCGCACAGCCGCCGGCGATCATGAAATTGTAGATCTTCATGCGGTCGGTGCGCACGCCGATCTCGCGGGCGCCGATGATGTTGGAGCCCGTCGCAATGGTGTGCAGGCCGAACGTGGTGCGGGAAAGCACCAGCGCCAGCACCAGCACGACCAGCACCGCCCACAGGAAGGGCGTGAACGCCGTGATGCCGTGCCAGGACAGGAGCGCGTCCGATGGCTGGTAGAGACTTTGCCCGAAGATGGCGTTGAAGGGCTGCTCGACCGGCGCCACGATCGGCTGGCTGTTGTAGATCGAGACGACGATGCCTTGCAGGAAGAACAGCATGCCGACCGTGGTGATCAGCGACGGCACCTTGAAGCGCACGGTGATGATGCCGTTGATGGCGCCGACCAGTATGCCGATCAGCACGCCGATCAGCGCGCCGACGGCCAGCGGCACGCCATAGGTGACGGACAGCAGTGCCATGACATAGGGCGCGATCGAGAAGATGGCGCTGAGCGACAGATCGATCTCGCCGGTGATCATCAGCATCACCTCGGCTGCGGCGATCAAGCCGAGCCGGCCGGTGTCGCGCAGCACGACGCTCATGAATTGCGGCGACAGGAAACCGCCATCGCTGCCGAACTGGAAATAGATGACGAGCACGATGGCGACGACGGCGATGCTGGCCTCGCGATAGCGCGACAAAAGGATCAGCAGCCTTTCCGTCATCGTGTGCGGGACCTTGACGCCGACGGCGCTCTTCTTCGCTAGCTTGGTTTCTGTGGGCGGCACTCTTGTCTTCCTGATTTCGGGCTATGGGCGAAGAAGCGGATCGGCGACGGGGCAAAACAGCCGGACCGGCAGCCGTCGCTGCCCCCGCCACATCATTCGAAATGACGCGGCGAGGGCAGGCGTTTCACGGGGTTGACCGTGTCAGGTCGGTTCGACGTCGCTGCGACCCTCGAAGCGGGACTTGCCGACATAGGCGTCGACATTGTCCTTGGTCACATAAGCCTGGCTGGTGTCGCTGTTGGCCGGGCCGACGAGGCCGCCCGACAGCTTGTAGAGATACATCTGCTGCACCGGCAGGAAACCTTGCAGGTAGGCCTGCTGGTCGGTGGTGAAGTTGACATCACCGGCCTTGATGAAGTCCAGCGTCTGCGGGAACAGATCGAAGCCGGCCACCGCACCGCCGGCTTTCACCAACCCATATTTGTTGGACACGAAACCGCAGGCATAGGTGTCGGAGCCGCCGGTGCCGAACAGGCCGTTCACGGTCTTGTGGCTGAGATAATAGCTCTCGACGCGCGAGATTTCCGTTGCCGGATCCGGGCCGGTGTTGACGACATCGTAGGTGACGCCGCTGTTGCTGTCCTTGATCGCCTGGATGTAGCCGTCGAGGCGCGGCTGCGTGTTGAGCGAGCCCGGCACGCCGATCGACAACATGACGTGGCCGCCCTTGGGGATCAGCTTCAGCCACTTCAGCGCCGAGTTATAGCCGGACTGATAGAGCGGCTGGCCGACATAGGAGAGCCGCTTGTTGGGGCTGCCGACCGGCACGTCGGCGTTGAAGGCGACAACCGGAATGCCGGCCTGGGCTGCCATGTCGGTGGCGGCATCGAAAGCCGTCGGGTCGACCAGGCAGACGGCGATGCCGTCCGACTTCTGCGCAATCGCCGTCTGCATGGCGCTGACCATTTCGGAGACCACGTTCTTCTGCGACCCCGTCCACTGGTAGCTGCAGCCGAAGGCGGCGCAGGCATCCTGGATGCCGTAGACGGTCGGCGTGAAGAACTGGTCCAGCGTCACATGGCAGACGAAGTGGAACTTGTAGGGCTTCTTCGGCAGGCCGGGCGATGAATCGGCTGCTCTGGCCGCACTGATGCCGCCGGCCAGACCGGCGCCTGCCAGTCCGCTGGCGAGGCCTGCTGCACCAAGGCCAAGTTTTCCTGCCAGTGCGAAAGCACTGCGCCTGGAGATGGCGGCATTCACCATCTCGATGTGATTTTTCGTGTCGTCGTCCATGCGTTCCTCCCTCTTCGTTTTGCGGGCATGCCCACCTTTGTCGTCTGGTTACATTGTTATATGACAACTTTTGTGTCAATGCTTTTTCGGCGCCGGTTCCAAGACGGGCCGTTTGCGGTCGCAGCGACAAGAAGGCCGCCGCTTGAGCCGGCAGGATGGACAGCAGGGATCACAGGAAGAGAAAATGGCTGAAATCGAATTCAGGGCTGTGGCGAAGAACGGCCTGAAAGTGACGACGATCGGGCTCGGCGGTACCGGGCTCGGCAACATGTACCGCGCCGTCGATACCGATGCAGCGGTGAAGACAGTGCAGGCGGCCTATGACAATGGCATCCGCTATTTCGATACCGCACCGGTCTATGGCTTCGGCGTCAGCGAGACGCGTCTGGGCCTCGCCATCAAGTCGCTGCCACGTGCCGATATCGTCATCTCGTCGAAGATCGGCTACGACCTCGTGCCGATCCCGCCCGAAGAGCTGAAGCCGGCGCTGTGGGACCAGCCCGGTTCGTTCCGTGCCGAGTTCGACTATTCACGCGATGCGGTGATGCGTTCGCTTGAAGGCACGCTGAAGCGGCTGGACACCGACTATGTCGACATGGTCTCGATCCACGATCCCGACGAAGCCATCCATTTCGGCCCCGGCGAGGATCCCTATGCCAGAAGCCGCTTCAAGGAAGCCATGGACGGCGCCTATCCGGCGCTCGACGAACTGCGGTCGCAAGGCGTCATCAAGGCGGTCGGCGTCGGCATCAACCAATGGCAGATGCTGTCCGATTTCGTCGTCGCCGGCGCGTTCGACTATTTCCTGCTTGCCGGCCGCTACACGCTGCTCGAACAGGAACCGCTGGCGACCTTGCTGCCGCTCTGCGAGCAGCGCGGCACCAGGATCATCATCGGCGGCCCCTACAATTCCGGCATCCTGGCAACGGGCGCCGTCAAGGGCGCCACCTTCAACACCAGGCCAGCACCCGAGCCGGTGCTCGAACGCGTCCGCCGCATCGAGGCCGTCTGCGCCAGCCACAAGGTCTCGCTGCCAGCGGCCGCACTCCAGTTCCCGCTCGGCCACCCGCTGGTGTCGAGCGTCATTCCAGGCGCCCGCTCAGTCGAGGAGTTGAAGCAGAATCTGGCCTATCTGCGAGAGGATATTCCCCCAGCGCTGTGGGCTGATCTCAAGCGGGCCGGTCTCATTGAAGTCGACGCGCCTGTTCCGATTGCGTGACGGCGCATCGCCTTGTTGTCACGCGGGCTTGTCGTCCGGATGGCCAAGCTCGCAGAACCAGCCGCCGAGATATTTTACCGACGGTCTTTTCGGATCGGGAATGGGGGTCTTTGCTTCCACGGCGGCGCGGAACGGCTCGGCGCTGTCCTGCGGGATGAAACCCAGATGGTCGGCGCCGCTGTTGTCGACCATCTTCAACTTGTTGTCGGATATGCCGAAGGAGATCGTGTGGCCGACGCGCGGCGCAACAAGCGCTGCCTCGACCAGGCGCACGCAGTCGGCAAAGGAGAGGTAGGACCACAGCATGCGGCGGTCCGCCGGTTCGGGGAAGGACGAGAAGATCCGCAGGCACGCCGTCTCGATGCCGAACTTGTCCCAGTAGAGCCGGCTCAGGCTCTCGACGAAATTCTTCGAGACACCATAGAGGCTGTCGGGGCGCACCGGCGCGTCGACGCCGATATGCGCCTCGACCTCGTGATAGCCGATGGCATGCACCGAGGAGGCGTAGATGACGCGCTTCACGCCGTGTTTCCGGGCGCCTTCATAGATGTGGTAGGAGCCGCGGATGCTGGAATCGAGGATCGTCTGCCATTCGCATTCGAGCGGCGCGCCGCCGAAATGCACGATGGCGTCACAGTCCCTGGTGGCGGCGATCGTCGCCTCCATGTCGGCGAGATCGAACACCGCTTCTTCTTCGTGCGGCGCGAGATCGCCGAACGGCTCACGTCCTGCCAGGCGGATCGTCTTCGCCAGCGGCACCAGCCCCTTGCGCAGTTCCGAGCCGAGGCGGCCGGCAGCGCCGGTGATCAGGATACGGTCGTAATGCGGCATCATCTACTCCACTTGCGCGACGGCGGCGTTGATCCGCGCGATCGCCTCGGTCAGCACCTCTTCGCTGGTCGCGGTCGAGATACGAAAATAGGGTGAAAGTCCATAGGCGGCACCCGGCACAGACGCCACGCGGCCTTCGTTCAAGAGATAGTTTGCCACCGCCGTGTCGTCCTCGAGCACAACGCCTTTCGGAGTCTTGCGGCCGATCAGGCTGGCGCAGCTGATATAGGCATAGAAGGCGCCGTCCGGCGGTGACAGCGCGAGGCCATTGATCTTCCTGATCCCATCGACGACCAGATCACGGCGCGCCTCGAACGCTTGCCGGAAGCGCGCGACTTCGTCCTGTGGACCGTTGAGCGCGGCCACCGTCGCCGCCTGCGCGATGGAGCAGACGGAGGTGCAGGACTGGCTCTGGATGGTCGACATCGCCTTCACCAGCGGCGCCGGTCCGGCCGCATAGCCGACACGCCAGCCGGTCATCGCATAGGATTTCGAGACACCATTGACGATCAGCGTGCGTTCTTTGAGTTCCGGGCAGGCCTTGCCGAAGGAAACGAATTCGCGCCCATCGAAGAGGATGTGCTCGTAGATCTCGTCGGAGAGGATCAGGACTTGCGGATGCCTTGCCAGAACCGCACCCAGTGCCTTGAGATCAGCTTCCGAATAGACCGCGCCGGACGGGTTGCCCGGCATGTTGAGGAAAAGCCACTTCGTCCTTGGCGTGATGGCCTTCTCCAGCACGTCCGGCGTCAGCCGGAAGCCTGATGTCTCCGGACACTCGACGACGACGGGCGTACCGCCGAGCAGCTTCACCATTTCCGGATAGGAGACGAAATAGGGCGCCGGCAGGATCGCCTCGTCGCCGCTCTCCAGCGTTGCCATCAGCGCATTGAAGATGATCTGCTTGGCGCCGTTGGCCACCACAATGTCGTCGGCCGCGTAATCCAGCCCGTTTTCGCGGCGGAACTTGCCGGCAATGGCTTCGCGCACCTCGGCCGTGCCGGCAGCACCGGTGTAGAGCGTCTGTCCCGCCTTGGCCGCGACATGGGCGGCATCGATGATGTGGCTGGGTGTCGGGAAATCCGGTTCGCCCAGGCCGAGATCGATCACGTCGACGCCCTTGGCGCGCAGTGCTTTGGCGGCTTGCGAGGCCGCCATCGAAGCCGAAGGCTTCACCGCCGACAGGCGCGAGGCAATGTAGCTCATTTGCCGTTCTCCGAAATGTATTCCTTGGAACGGTCGTTCGCCCGCGCCTCGGTGCTGCGTTTGGCCGGATCGCCATAGCCGCCGCCGCCCGGCAATTCCAGGATCAGCCGCCGGCCGGCCGGAACATGCTGCCAGCCCTTGGGCCGCATCTGCGTGCCGTCGTCCAGCTTGACCACGCCGGCGACGCCAGGCTCGCCGCCATTGCGTCCGTGGGCAGGGTGGTTGACGCGGTCGAACATGGCCGAGAAGTCGAACTCATGGCCTTCCATCGGGGCGATTTCGATCACCTGTCCGAGGCCGCCACGGAATTCGCCGTCGCCGCCGGAGTCCGGCCGCAGCTCCTTGCGCCAGATGACGATCGGCCCGGTATGCTCCGTCGCCTCGATCGGCATCGTGTGCACGCCCGAAGGGAAGGCCGTCGCCGACAGGCCGTCGAGGCCGGGGCGCGCACCCATGCCGCCGGAGTTGAACATCAGCACTTCGGCGCGCCGACCCTGGCCGCCCGCGACCGGCCGCACCGAGATGTGGATGTTCCACAGCGCGCCGGCGCCCTCGGCAAGGATCTTGCCGGGCATCGCCTGAGCAATCGCGCCCAGCACGAGGTCGGGGACCATGTGGCCGAAGATGTGCCTGAGCGCCACCGGCGCCGGCCGCACTGCGTTCAGGATGTTGACCGGCGACGTCACGGTGAAGAAGGCGAGCGAGGCGGCGTTGTTGGGGATGTCGGGCGCCACCACGCATTTCAGCGCGTAGCAGGCATAGGCCTTGCTGTAGATGATCGGGCAGTTGATGCCCCACCGGCTCATCGGGTCGGTGCCGGTGAAATCGACCTCGACATGGTCGTCGCGGACCGACACTTTTGCCGCCAGCTTGACCGGTGCGTCATAGCCATCGGTGACGAGTTCGTTCGACCAGCTGCCCTTCGGCAGCGCCTTGATGCGCTCGAGCATGGCATCGCGTGTGCGCGAGAAGATGAAGTCGCCGAGCCCGTCGAGCGAGGAGAGCCCGATCTCCTTCATCATGTCGACGAGGCGCCGGTGACCGACCTCGTTGCAGGCGGCGAGCGAATAGAAATCGCCGACCACCTGGTTCGGCTCGCGGACATTGGCGCGCAGGATCCTGACGAGGTCGAGATTGACCTTGCCCTTTTCCGCGAACTTCATGATCGGGATCTGGATGCCTTCCTCGTAGACAGACTTGCCGTCGGCGCCAAAGCCGCGTCCGCCGACATCGACGACATGCGCCGTGCAGGCGAAGAAGGCCACCAGCTCACCGTTCAGGAAGGACGGCGACACCATGGTGATGTCGTGCAGATGGCCCGTACCCAGCCAGGGATCATTGGTGACGTAAGTATCGCCCTCGAACATGGTGTCGCGAGGGATTTCGTTCATGAAATGCAGCACGGCCTCGGCCATGGTGTTGACATGGCCGGGCGTGCCGGTCACCGCCTGCGCCAGCATCTGGCCGCGCGGATCGAAGACACCGGCCGACAGGTCGCCGGACTCGCGCACCGAGGTCGAGAAGGCGGTGCGCAGCAAGGTCAGCGCCTGCTCCTCGACCACGGAGATCAACCGGTTCCACATCACCTGCATGCGGATGTCGCTGATGTCGCTCATGACTGGCTGCCTTTGCGGATCAGAAGGATGGCGCCGTCGCTCTGGATGACGGCATCGAAGCTGGTGGTGACGACGGTGGACGTCTCGCGTTCGACGATGACCACCGGCCCGGCGACGCAATCGCCGGCGCACAGCGCATCGCGTTCGACGATACCGTAGGTTTGCGGCTCGCCGCTTGCCGGATCGAACACCGCGCGGGTCGTGGCCGGCTGGCTGGTTCGAGTGCCTGCCGTGAGTTCATGCCTGGCGACATCGGGCCGGATATCCGTCGCCTTGACCGACCAGGTGACGATCTCGATCTCCAGCCCGTCGAGCCCTTCGATGGCGCGGCCGAAGAAGCGCTGGTAGTTCGCCTCGAACAGGTCCTTCAGTCGTGTGGAGGCATCGTCGCCGAACGGCTTGTCCGGCAGCGGCACCGGGATTTCCCAGCCCTGGCCGGCATAGCGCATGAAGGCGGTGATCTCGCAGGTGATGCTGCCGCTGGCGCCGCTGCGCACGAAGCTTTCGGCTGATGCTTTGAGGTCGCCGAGCAAGGCATTGATCTCGGCCGGCCTGAAGCGCGACAGGCGGGTAAGCTTCGACGCCAGCGCCTCGTAGCCGAACGGCGCCTTGAGGAAACCGATCGCCGAGCCGACGCCCGCGCCCTTGGGCACGATGCAGCGTTCGATGCCTAGTTTTTCGCAGAGCCTTGCCGCGTGCAGGGGAGCAGCGCCGCCAAAGGCGATCATCAGATTGTCGGAAATATTCTTGCCGTTCTCGACGGCGTGGACGCGGGCGGCATTGGCCATGTTCTCGTCCACCACCTCGCAGATGCCGAAGGCCGTCGACATGGCATCGAGCGACAGGCGCTCGCCGACATCGCGCAGGATCGCCTGTTCGGAGGCCGCCGTGTCGAGCCGGATCGCGCCGCCGGCGAAATTGTCGGGGTCGAGCTTGCCCAGCACCAGATCGGCGTCGGTGATCGCCGGGCGTTTGCCGCCGCGGCCGTAGCAGGCAGGCCCCGGCTCCGATCCTGCACTTTCCGGCCCTGTCTGGATACGGCCCATGGCGTCGACCCAGGCGATGGAGCCGCCGCCGGCGCCGATCTCGATCATCTCGATGACGGGAATAGAGATCGGCATGCCCGAGCCCTTGCAGAAGCGGTAGGTGCGCGCCACCTCGAAGGTTCTGGCCGTGCGCGGCGCAAAGTCCTCGATCAGGCAGATCTTCGCGGTCGTGCCGCCCATATCGTAGGAGACGACCTTTTCCAGGCCGAAGCGTCGGGCGATATCGGCAGCGAAGATGGCGCCGCCGGCCGGGCCGGACTCGACTAGGCGCACGGGAAATTCCGAAGCCGTCTCCACCGAAATCAGGCCGCCGCCCGAATGGATCATGAAGACCGGGCATTCGGCGCCCATCTCCTTCAGCCGCGTCTGGAAGCGGGCGAGATAGTCGGCCATTTGCGGCCGCACATAGGCATTGGCGCAGACCGTGTTGAAGCGTTCGAACTCGCGCATCTGCGGCGACACTTCGGCGCTGATCGAAATCGGTATGCTGAGTTTGCGCGAAAGAATCTCACGCGCACGGCACTCGTGAGCCGGATTGGTGTAGGCGTGGATAAAGCCGACCGCCACCGAGCCGAAGTCGCCGGCCGCGATCTGCTCCGCAATCTCCTCGAGGGCGGCTTCATCGAGCGGCTGCAGTTCCTGTCCTTCGGCGCCGATCCGGCCCTTGACCGTGAAGCGGTGCTCGCGCGGGATGAGTGGCGTCGGCAGCTGCAGGTTCAGATCATATTGTTCGAAGCGGTTTTCCGTCCGCATCTCGATCACGTCGCGAAAACCTTCTGTCGTGACCAGCGCGGTCTTGGCGCCGCGGCGTTCGATCAGGGCGTTGGTGGCGAGCGTCGTTCCGTGGATGATGATGCCGATCTCGGCGGGCGAAATGCCGGCATCGCGGGTGACGACGGCGATGCCGTCGAGGATCGCCTGCTCGGGCGCGGCATAATTGGTCAGCACTTTGGTGGAGAACAGCGTTCCCTTGAGCTCAAGCGCAATGTCGGTGAACGTGCCGCCTATATCAGCGCCAAGACGGATGTCGTCGATTCCTGAGGTCATGCCTTGGCCTTCTGCGAAGCGAGCGCGGCTTCGCGCATCTGGGAAAGGGTCTGCCGGGGCGTCAGCGCTTCGGGCGAGATGGCGATGTCGAGAACGGCGCCCGTCGCCGAGGCGAGCGCGCGGCCGAAGGCGGCTGCGAAATCCCCGGTGGATTCGACCCGCTCGGCATGGAAGCCATAGGCCTTCGCCAGCGCCACGAAGTCCGGATTCTCGAGCGAGGTTCCCGAGACGCGTGCCGGATAGTGGCGCTCCTGATGCGCGCGGATCGTGCCGTAAATGCCATTGTTGAGGATCAGCACGATCGGCTGCGCCCCCGCCTGCATGGCGGTTCCGAGTTCCTGGCAGTTCATCTGGAAATCACCGTCGCCGGCAAAGCAGACAACCGTGCGCTCCGGGAATGCGACCTTCGCCGCGATTGCCGCCGGCAGGCCGTAGCCCATCGCCCCGGATTGCGGCGCGAGCAGCCGCGCCCGCGGCCCGAACTTGAAGAACTTGTTCGGCCACACGGTGAAATTGCCGGCGCCGTTGGTGAGGATGACATCGGCGGGCAAGGTCTCGCGCAGCCAGGCGCTGACCGCCACCATATCCACCGGGCCGGGCTGGACGGGTGCCGCGAATGTCCCTTGATAGGCCTTGCGCGCCGCCGCGCGCCATTCCGCCCAGCCGCCCTTGACCGGCGTCAGCGCCTTGGCGAAGGCGTTCGGGCCGGCATGGATGCCAATCGTCGGCACATAGATCTTGCCGATCTCGCGGTCGGAGCCATGGACATGGATCAGCTTCTGGCGCGGTTGCGGCACCGACAGCAGCGTATAGCCGTCCGTGGTCATCTCGCCGAAACGCACATTGACGGCCAGGATCACGTCGGCGTCGCGGATCAGGTTTTTGACATGCGCCACCATGCCGACGCCAGCCTCGCCGACGAAGGCCGGCGAATGATTGTCGAACTGGTCCTGGTAGCGAAAGGCCGCGACTACCGGGATGTCGGAGGCCTCGGCGAAAGCCTGCAGCGCCGTGCGTCCATCCTCTGTCCAGTTGGCGCCGCCCATGAGCAGGACCGGCCTCTCGGCCGCCGCCAGTAGCTTGAGTGCCGAAGCCATCGCATCCGGGCTCGGCGCCGGCTCGAAAATCGCGGGCGGCCCGCTGAGCAGGGCGGCCTCGGTCAGGGTGGTCAGCATGTCTTCCGGCAGGGCGACCACCACGGGGCCGGGCCGTCCGGTCAGGGCGGTGGTCCAGGCCCGCGCGACGATTTCCGGCAGGCGCGAGACATCGTCGATCTCGACCGCCCACTTGGCGACCGTGCCGTAGACGGCCCGGTAGTCGATCTCCTGGAAGGCTTCGCGACCTTTCATGTCGGTGCCGACCTGGCCGACGAAGAGGATCATCGGCGAGCTGTCCTGCATGGCCGTGTGGACGCCGATGCTGGCATTGGTAACGCCCGGGCCGCGTGTCACGAAACAAATGCCCGGCGATCCCGTCAGCTTGCCATAGGCCGAGGCCATGAATGCCGCGCCGCCCTCATTGCGGCAAAGCACATAGTCCAGCCTTCCCTGCGTGTCATGCAGCGCGTCGAGAACGGCCAGATAGCTTTCGCCAGGCACACCGAAGCTCTTGGTCGCGCCGAGCGCGATCAGGCATTCGACAAGAAGGCGGCCGCCATTGCGGATCATGTTTTCGACATCCTCGGTCTGGCGGCAAGCGGATCCGGCCTGCCTTTCGGATTTATACCTGCACGCCGTCGGAGCGGGGCGAAATCAAGAAATGCCGTTTATGCGAAAGTTTTTCTTTACTCAGCAGTCAGCAGCAGAACGCCGGGGTTCATCGTGCCCAGCGGATCGAACGCACTCTTCAGCCGCGCCATGAGCTCCCGCTCCACCGCGCCGCGATTGCGCTCGGCCAGAGCAATCTTGGCGCGACCCAATCCATGCTCGGCCGCGAAGCTGCCGCCCATCTCCGTGGCGAGCACCGACAGTGCCTCGGCGAACTGTCCGGCCTTGCCGTCGAAATCAGTACGGCCCTCCGGCGGCGACAGATTGTAGTGGATGTTGCCGTCGCCGAGATGGCCGAACGGGTTGATCCGCACGCCGGGCAGAATGTCCTGGCAGAGCTTGGCGCCGGCCTCGATGAAGCGGGCGATCGCGCCCGGCGGCACCGAGATGTCGTGCTTGAGCTGTTCGCCCTCCAGCCGCTGCCCCTCAGGCTGCTCCTCGCGCAGCCGCCAGAACTGCGCTCGATGCGCGCCCGATGTCGCCAGCGCGCCATCCAGGATCAGACCTTGCTCCATGCCCCATTCCAATGCCGAATTCAGGATCTCGTCCAGGGGAACGCGGGGCGAGCCGGAAGCCAGTTCAACCAGGAGATAGACATCGCCTCGTGTCCCCAACTGATAGGTGAGATCAGGCAGATGCTTGAGCGCCAGTGTCAGGCCGACATCGCTGAAGAATTCCAGGCCTGTCAGAAATTCGCCGGCCTCGCCGCGCAGAAAGGCGCCGAACGAAACGGCGGCGGCAAAGTCGGGCATGACCAGCAGCGCACTCGCCTGCTGGTTTGGCGTGGGATAGAGCCGCAGCACCGCGCGCGTGACGATGCCGAGCGTGCCTTCCGCGCCGCAGAACAGCTTGCGCAACTGATAGCCGGCATTGTCCTTCTGAACCGCGCGCATCCCGTCCCACACCGCGCTGTCCGGGGTCACGACCTCGAGGCCGAGCACAAGATCCTGCATCATGCCGTATCGGAAAGCCTGGCTGCCGCCGGCATTGGTGCCGATCAGGCCGCCGATCCGGGCGCTGCCTTCGGCGCCGAGATGCATCGGAAACATCAGGCCATGCGGTTCCAGCGCCTCGTGCAGCGCGGCAAGCACGACGCCCGCTTCGACGACGACCGATCCACTGTCGAGATCCGGTTCGCCGATCGCCGTCATACGCGAGAGCGAGACGATCACTGCGTTCGGCTGCTCCGCGACGGCACCACCGCAAAGCCCGGTGTTGCCGCCTTGCGGCACCACCGCCAGTCCGGCCTCCCGGCATGCTGCGATGACCGCAGCCACTTCAGCGGTGGTGGCTGGCCGCGCAACGCCAAGCGGTGCAATGCCGTAGCGGTTGAGCCAATCGCGTTGGTATGGCACGGCATCGGCGCCCGAAAGCCAGCCTTTCGGTCCGAGGATCGCGCGCAGTGCGGCTGTGGGATCAGTCATGGAAATACCTGAAGATGTGTGCTGCTTCAAACCTTGCATCTTCAAAAATGCCGTTCAATGGCCCAGCACCTGCGACAGGAATTGTCGGGTGCGTTCGTTGCGGGACGCGGTGAAGAATTCGTCCGGTGGCGCCTCCTCGACGATCTCGCCGCCATCCATGAACACCACCCGGTCGGCGACCCGGCGGGCAAAGCCCATCTCATGCGTGACGCAGATCATCGTCATGCCTTCGGAAGCCAGCGTCACCATGACGTCGAGCACTTCCGAAATCATTTCCGGATCGAGCGCCGAGGTCGGCTCGTCGAACAGCATGATCTGTGGCTGCATGCACAGCGCCCGCGCGATCGCCACCCGCTGTTGCTGGCCGCCGGAAAGCTGGCCGGGAAACTTCATCGCCTGCTCGGGAATGCGCACCTTCTCCAGATAGCGCCGTGCGGTTGCCTCGGCCTGCGCCCGCGGCTGCTTGCGCACGATCATCGGCGACAGCATGCAGTTCTCCAGCACTGTCATGTGCGGGAACAGGTTGAAGTGCTGGAACACCATGCCGACCTCCCGCCTGATCCCGTCGATATTGCCGACATCGTCGTTGAGCTCGGTTCCGAGTACCGTGATGCGACCGCCATTGTGCTGCTCCAGGCGATTGATGCAGCGGATCATGGTCGACTTGCCGGAGCCGGATGGGCCGCAGACGACGATCTTCTCGCCGCGCTCGACGGACAGATTCACCTTTCGCAGCGCGTGGAACGTCCCGTAATATTTGTCGAGATTTTCGATGCGAACCGCGGGTCCGGCCGAGGGGGTCGACTTGTCTGAAATCATATCCGCGCCTCCCTAGCGTTCGCTGACCGACATGCGGCGCTCGAGAAAGGCGCCGTAGCGGGACAGGCTGAAAACGAAGACGAAGTAGATGAAGGCGATGAAGGCGTAGACCTCGACATAGGCGAAGCGCCATTCGCCGGTTCCATAGGCGGCATTGCCGGAAGCCAGGATCTCGAAGAAGCCGACGATGACCACCAGCGAGGTCTCCTTGAACGAGATGACGAACTGGTTGATCGTCGCTGGCAGCGCGTTGCGCATCGCCTGTGGCAGCAGGATGCGGCCGATGCGCTGCCAATAGCGCATGCCGAGCGCCATGGCTGCCTCCTCTTGTCCCGTGGGAACGCCCTGCATGCCGCCGCGCACGATCTCCGCCTGGTAGGCGGAGAAGAACAGGGCCGAACCCAGGATCACGCGGTACAGCTTGTCGCCCTGCAGCCACTGCGGCAGCGCGAACGGCAGCACGATGGCGAATGTGAACAGGATCGAGATCAGCGGCAGCGAACGCACCCCGTCGATGATCAGGCCGGTGGTGCGGGAAATCCAGGGCAGCTCCGACCGGCGCAGCAAGGCCAGGCAGATTGCAAGCGGGAAGCCGATCAGGCAGGTGGTGACGAAGATGAACAGGGTCAGCGCCAGCCCGCCCCACGCTTCCTCGCCAACGAAGGGCAGACCGAGCACGCCGCCCTTCATCAGCACGTAGAAGACGGTGGTGCCGATGCCCCATACCAGCGCGATGCGGCGGCCTGTCCAGAAGGCTGGAATACAGCTCAGCATCGTCATGACCACCACGGCCACGCAGGCCAGCGCCGAGCGCCATTGCTCCTCATAGGGATAGAGGCCGAAGAGGATGATGCGCCACCTGGCCGCGATGACCGACCAGCAGGCCCCGGCCGCGGCCTGGCAGGCCTCGGGTCCGCCGCTGGTGGTGAAGACGGCCGAGAAGACCGCCCAGTTGAGCAGCTTCCAGACGATGAAAGCCATGATCGCCAGAGAGATCAGCGACATCACGGCCTGAAGCGGCGTCGCGAAAAAGCGTCGCCTCAAATCCTCAAGCTTTCCGGGGGTGGGCGGAGCGACCATCTCCATGGCTCAACCCCTCAACTGATTGCCCTTGAGGGCAATGGCCTTGTTGAGGCGGTTGAACAGCGCGGCCAGGCTGAGGTTAATCGCGAGGAAGCCTGCCATCAGGATGCCGATCACTTCGAGGGTCTGGCCGGAATGATTGATCGTCAGCGCAACGATCATGAAGAAATCCGTGAAGCCGACCGCGATGCCCATCGTGGTCGCCTTCATCAGCCAGACATACTGGTTGGCGAGGATAGGCAGCATGGCGCGCAGAGCCAGCGGCAGCCGCACCAGCGTGAACACCCGCCAGGGGCTCAGGCCCAGCGAGAGCGCCGCTTCCATCTGGCCCTTGCCGACAGACTTGAAGCCGCCGCGCACGATCTCGGCGATGTAGGAACCGCCATAGATGGCGATGGCGATGGCCAGCGCGGAAAACTCCGGTGGAATGCGCAGGCCGCCCCTGAGGTTCAGGCCTTGCAGCGCCGGAAAATCGACGAACGGCGCGTCGGGCAAACGGCCGACCGCCAGGATGACCGCCGCGCCGGCAAGCGCTGCCGCCGCTGTGGCGAATTGGATGCCACGCCGCTGACCGATTGCCTGGTTCAGCCGCGATGTGCTGCCCAGCCAGAGCGGCAGCACCATTGCCGCGAGCAAGGCAAACAGGGCCAGCGCCATTGTCACGCCGCCGACATTCGGGAACGGGATGTAGAGCCCCCGGCTGGTGAGCAGAAAGCCCCAGGCTTCGTGCGCGGCGCGCGGCGGCGGCAGATGCGTGATCAGCGCGTACCAGAAGAAGACCTGGAGGATCAGCGGGATGTTGCGGAAGATGTCGACATAGGTGCGGCCGAGCAGCTGCGCCAATTCGTTGGAGGAGGTCCGTGCCAGGCCGACAATGGTGCCGACGATCGTCGCCAGCATCAGGCCGACGGTCCCCAGGAACAGCGTGTTGGTGATGCCGATGAGGAAGAACCACCAATAGGGGTCATTGGCGGTGGCGGGCAGCAGCGTGAAGTTCACATCCCAGCCGGTCGACTTGAACAGGAAGTCGAAACCGGAGGTGATGCCTTGCTCAGCCAGATTCCGCCGCGCGATCACGACCCCGGCAAGCACCAGGGCTGCGATCGAGCCGACATAGAGAATCTGCAACAGCGTGTTGCGGACCTTCTGATTTCTCAGCAGGCTGACCATCGATCAATCTTCCTCGAAATTGCCATCGGCTCCGCCCGGCAGAGGCCGGGCGAAGCCTGGGAACAGGATGCGTTCAGACCCGATCAGTCGATGACCAACGGGAACAGGACACCGCCATTGTTCCAGAGGTTGGTCAGCTCACGGTCCATCTTGTAGGGCGAGCCCTTGCCGAGGTCGCGATCGAAGATCTCGCCGTAATTGCCGACATTCTTGATCACCTTGTAGGCCCAGTCGTCGGAGAGCCCGAGACCCTTGCCCATGCCTGGCGTTACGCCGAGGAATTTTGCCACCTGCGGCGAGGTCGGCTTGGCCTTGATCTCGTCGACATTCTTGGAGGTGATGCCTTCCTGCTCGGCGAAGATCAGGGTGCTCAACGTCCAGTTGGCGATGTCGACCCAATTGTCGTCGCCTTGCCGCATGATCATGACTTCAGGCTCGACCGCGAGCACGTCGGGCAGGATGACGTGGTCTTCGACCTTGCCCTTGGCGATGCGCGCGATGGCCAGCGTCGGACCCCACTGCGCATAGAGATCGCAGCGCCCCGAGAAATAGGCCTGCTCGAGTTCCTCGGTCTTTTCGATGAGCACAGGCTCGAGCTTGATGCCAAGCTTGGCCGAATAGGCCGCGACCTGCTGTTCCTGCGACGTGCCCGCAGGAATGCAGATCGTGCCGCCTGCGGCATCCTTCAACGACTTCAGATTGAGTTCCTTGTGCGCCATCACCTTGGTCGTGCCGAGGTAGTAGGACATCGAGAATTGCAACCCGAGTTCGGTGTCGCGGCTGAGCGTGCCGCCGGATGCCTTGATGATGATGTCGACATCGCCCGACTGCAACGCCGGCCAGCGCTGCGCCCAGCTGATCGGAACGACCTTCAGCTTTGTCGGATCGCCGAACACCGCCGTGGCCACTGCCTTGCAGAGATCGATGTCCATGCCCTTCCAGTTGCCCTTGTCGTCCACCTCGGCAAAGCCGAGATAGGAGCCGTCATGGCCGGTGCAATTCAGCACGCCGCGTGCCTTGACCGTGTCGAGTGTCTTGCCGCCGGCGGCTTGCGCCGGCGCCGAAAAATGCACGAGGCCAAGGGCCAGGGCCGCAGCCCCCCATTTCATCGTCTTCATTGTTGTCGTCTCCGCTGTTGAGGTTGTTCCGTTTCTTGTTGTTGGAGCCGCGAAAGAGACCTTTCGGGGCTCGGTCTCGAAGCCGCTTGCTAGTCGGAAAGCGGGGTCGGTTTCGGCAAGGAGATCGCGAGGTCGTTTCGCCAATCCTGCTGGGCCAGCCATCGATGCAGGGCGGCCACCGCCTTCACGCGCAGATGCCCGCGCGGGACGACCAGATAGAAGCCGGGGATTTCCTCCGGCCGCATATCGGCGATGGCGTCGCGGCCGATCGGCGCGACCAGCGTGCCCGCCCGAAAATCCTCCTCGGCGTCGATGACCGAGACCAGGCCGACGCCGATACCCTGAAGGGTTGCCCGGCGCATGGTCGCCGCGTCGTCGAAGCTGATGCTGCGGTCGCCATCCGTCAGCTCGACGCCGAGGTGGCGCAATATGTCCGGCCACAGGCGCTTCGACTTGACGGTGTCGAGCAGTGTGAACTTCGTCAACTCATGCGCTGACTTGATCTTCTCGCCGATCGCTGGCGTGCAGCAGATGATCTTCGGGTCGGGCACCAGCAGCGTGGTCTCGTAGTCCGGCCAGTTGCCGTAGCCCCACTGCACCGTCATATCGATGTCGTCGCGGCCGAAATCGGGCAGGTCGACCATGGTCGTCAGGCGCAGATCCGCCCCCGGCAGGATTTCCCGGAACAGCGAAAGCCTGGGCAGCAGATAGTGAGTGGCGAAGTACGGGCTCGCATTGAGGTTGATGCGGTCGCGGTAGGTCGATTTGGTGACGCGGCGTACACCTTCCGAAAACTCGTCGAAGCCGGCTTTGATGTAGTGCGAGAGAAGGATGGCGGACTCGGTCAACTCGATCGAGCGGCCCTTGCGCTCGAAAAGCGTCACCTGGAGCGTGTCTTCCAGCAGCTTGATCTGCTGGCCGACCGCTTGCGGTGTGACCAGCAACTCATCCGCGGCCTGGCGAAAGCTCTTGTGCTGCGCCACGGCGTGGAAGACGCGAAGCGCGTTCAGCGAGGGAAGGCGCAGCTTGCCGGTCATCGAAAATTCCGCTCCTTCCGCTCGAGGCTCCGTCGATCATGCAATGCCGTATTTCAGCCGTCGGTGGCTGCATAAAGCCGCCTCAGGCGTAGATATAACCACCTGAAACAATGACGTTTTCGCCGGTCATGTAAGTGTTCTTCGGGCCACCCGTCATCAGCACCCATTCGGCAATCTCGGTCGGCTCGGCGCCGCGGCCGAGCGGGCTTGCCTTAGCCAGTTCCTCCAGGAAGCCGAGCGCCTTTGCTTTCTCCGTGGCCATGCCGGCGGGCGCCACCGAGTTCACCAGAATGCCGTCCTTCGCCACGTGATGGGCGAAGGAACGCGTCAGGCTGACGACGGCAGCCTTGGTTGCCGCATAATGGGCGTTCTGCGGATGCGCCTTGAAGGCGTCGACGGAGGTCAGGTTGACAATGCGGCCGCGCACATGGGCCTTTGGCTCCTGCGCCTGCATGTGGCGAACCGCCGCCACCATCATGTGGTAGGTGCCCTTGATGTTGATGCCGTTGGAGGCGTCCCAATCGGCGTCGCTGATTTCCAGAAGCGGGCGGCGCGGATAGATCGCGGCGCAATTGATCAGCGTGTCGATGCGCCCGAGCTTGGAAACGATGGCGTCGAAGGCCGTGTGGCACTGCGGGCCAACCTGGATGTCGCATGCCGCCGCCGCTGTCGGCAGGCCCTTGGCCTTTGCCGGCGCGAGCGCGGACTCTGCGGCCTCCTGATTGATGTCGATGATGCCGATCTTCGCCGCCCCCGCCTCGACAGCCATCTCAGCCAGGAGAGCGCCGAGGCCGGCGCCGCCGCCAACGATCAGAACGGAAAGATCCTTCATTTAAAGTTTTCCTTACTTGGTGCCGCTTGGCGAAGTCGGCCAGGTCGGCATGATGTCGAAACGGGTAACGTCCGCCCATGCGGGGAGCGCAAGCACGGCGACGACCATCCTGGCCACGTCGTCCGGCTGCACCACTTTGGAGGCGTACATGGCGGCGCGTGCCTTGGCGTCGAGTATGTCCTGGTAAAGCGGCGTCTCGACGCGGCCGGCGACGATCTCGGTGACGCGAATGCCTGATGGCGAGAGGTCGGCGCGGAGTGCTGCGGCAAAGCCTGATATCGCCGCCTTGGTGGCTGAATAGACGGCAATGTTGGAATAGGCCGCATGCCCCGCGGTGGAACCGGTGAACAGGATGTGGCCGGACTGCCGCTCGCGCATCTGCGGCACGACCAGGCGGGTGAGCAGGATCGCCGCGCTGAGGTTTATCTCCAGCGTGGTGTCGATGTCTGATATCTTCATGTCGGCGAAATTGCCGAGCGGCGGCATGATCCCGGCATTGTTGATCAGCACGTCGATGGTCAGATCCGCCAGAACCGCTTCCAGCGCCTCGCGATCGGTGATGTCGACGGCGATCGGCACGATGCCGGGCCGTTCGGCCTGCAACGCCTTGAGTGCGGCCTGGCTGCGTCCGACCGCATAGACGTCGTAGCCGGCATCGCTCAATGCGATCGCCATGACTCGTCCTATGCCGCTCGTTGCTCCTGTGATGAAGGCTGTCGTCACCTGGGCTTCCCCGTTTGCCTGGATTTCAATGTGCGGCGCTGGCCGGCGCCGCGAAACCAAGAAAACCAGCAAAAAGGAAAGATAAACTTTCGAATTTTCTTTTCTCGCCCGAAAACCGGGCAGTCGGTCACTCCGGCGCCGAGGCTGAAAATCAGGGGAAACGGCAGGAAAACGACATTTTCTGCCTGCTGAAAGCGCTTTCGGTCAGCCAGCGCAACAAAAACATGGCTTTCGCAATGCACGGCTAATCTAGTTGCCGGCGAAGGACCGTACGATCGACGTCACCGGCTCTATCCGCCGGTGGGCGAGGGCCTCTTCATATCGGTGAACAGCGAGGCCGCCGCCGCCTTCTGCTCCGCCTCCGTCGCCTCGACGCCGGAAGCCCGGGCCAGCGCCCGCACACGCCCGAGGCTGTTGTGCAAATGCTTGCGCATGGCCTGGCGCGCGGCGCGGCCGTCCTGCCTTTCGATGGCGTCGACGATGGCTTTATGCTCGTTGTGGATGCGCGTGTAGTAGCTGTCCTTGCGCTCCGGCGTGACCACGTAGCCGAGTTGGAAGCGCGGCACGATCATCGGCCTGAGATAGGCGAGGAAGCCGTGGATGAATTCATTGCGTGCCGCCCTGGCGATCGCCAGGTGGAAATCATAGTCGTAGTGGATCTGGACGACGGCCGGATCCGCCTGCTGGGCGTCGACCTGTTCCATCAGCGCTCGGATGCCGTTCGCCTCCGCGTCGGTTCGCCGTTCCGCGCACAAGCCGGCGGACTCTACTTCGACACTCAACCGCAGCTCGAGCAAGGCGATGGTTTCCGGCAAGGTCCTCAGCGCCTCGTCAGGTATCGAGAAATTGCGCCGCACTGGGGTTTCGCTGACGAACATGCCGCGCCCTTGCTGCGGCACCACCATGCCGTCGGAGCGCAACCGCGCCACCGCTTCCCGCACCACGGTGCGGCTGACATCGTATTCGGCGCAAAGCTCCGCCTCGGTCGGCAATTGCGCGCCGGGCAGTAACGATCCGGAACGGATCTTTTCCGATAGGCTCTCCGCCACGACGGTGGAAAGCGGCTTGCGCTTCGTCATCAGTCTCCCTCTCACCCGATTCGCGATGATGCCCGAACCGGCAGGACCATTCAAACCGCCGCGGTGACGATGAGCTCGACCAGCATCCCAGGTTTGGCCATCCGCCCTTCGCCGGAGGAACGCGCCGGCGCGTGCTCATTCGGTATCCAGGCGTCCCACACCGTGTTGACCTCGTCGAAATCCCTGATGTCGTCCAGCCACATCTGCACGTGCAGGATGCGGGTCTTGTCGGTGCCTGCCTTCGCCAGCAGTGCGTCGATCTTGCTGAGCGCCTCGCGCATCTGGTCGGAGGCGGACTGGCCTGGTCTCGCGACCTGGCCGGTGAGGTAGAGCGTGCCATTGTGGATGACGCCGTGATGGATGCGGGTGTCGAAGTCGAAACGCTGGATATCGCTCACTGGTTGTCCTTGTCGGGTTGCCGGCATCCGCCGGATGGGGTCAGATTGCCGGCGTGCGCCGGATGGGATTGCCTTGCAGGTACTGTGCGTAGGGCGCCTGCACGAGCCAGCCGGCGTCGACAGGCAAGGTGACACCGGTTATCGACGCGGCACGATCAGAGCAGAGGAATAGCGCCGCCTCGGCCACGTCGCGCGGCTCGACGAAGCGGCGCAACGCCGTGGTCGCCTGGATCGCTTCGGGGTTGCGCTCACCGTTGGCGATCCTCGCCTTCAACCCGTCGGAAAGCGTGTAGCCGGGCGCCACCGCATTGACACGCACCCCATGCGGGCCGAGCTCCGCGGCCAGGATCTGCGTCAGTGCCAGGACCGCGTGCTTGCCAGGCGTGTAGGCCGGCAGCGACAGCGGCGCGAAGGAGGCGAGCGAGCCGACATTCAGGATCGCACCGCGTCCGGCCGCCGACATCAGCCGGCCGAACACCTGGCAACCCAGCAGCGTGCCGCGATAGTTGACCCGCCACATCTTCTCGTCCTCGTCCAGGTCCTGGTCGAGCACATGCTTGCCGCTCTGCAGCATGCCGGCGCAGTTGACGACGACTTCAGGCGTGCCGAACGCAGCGCTGACCGCTTCGGCCAATGCCTCCACCGAGGCCGCTTCTGCGACATCGGTCTGGACAAACAAAGCGCACGGCGCGCCCGCTGCCTCGCAGGCGTTGGCCGCTTCCTTGCCTCGTGTCGCGTCCCGGCCGGCGACGACGATCTGGTAGCCGTCTTCGGCGAAGCGCAAGGCAATCGCGCGGCCTATGCCGGAGGTGCCGCCGATGACGACGGCCGTCAGTGGCTCAGCCATGGCTGCGATCCCTGCGCTCGATGTCGAAGAATTCGGCCATGGCTTCAACCTGGAAGTCCATCATCGGGCGTCCGGGCTGGACGCGGCAGCCGATCGCCTTCGCTGCCTTGAGCAGCGCCGTCTCGGCCGGTTCCATGATGATGTCGACGACCGTCATGTCAGGCGTCAGCTTGCTCACATCCATGGGCAGCGGATCACTGGCCTTCAGCCCGGAAGGCGTGGCGTTGATCGCCATGTCCATGCCGGACGGATCGGGCTGGCCGACCTCGATACGGCATTTTGGAAAAGACTTGCCGACCAGCGCGGCCAGCTTCTCCGCGCGTCCCCTGTCGATGTCGGTCAGCCGGATCTCCGCCGCGCCTTCCTCGGCCAGACAGTAGGTCAGCGACGCACCGGCGCCGCCGGCACCGACCTGGAGGATGCGGCGACCGGCAATCTGGTGCCCGCCCGCCTTCAGCCCGTCGATGAAGCCGACGCCGTCGAAATTGTCGGCGTACCAGCTTCCATCGGGCAGCCGCCGCACCGAATTGGCGCTCTCAACCCGTGCCGCGCGGTCATGCGCGGCAGAACACTTGTGGTAGACCGCGACCTTGTACGGCACCGAGATGATGACGCCGCGGATGTTCTCGGCCGCCGTGATCCCGGCCCAGAAGGTGTCGAAATCCTCCGGCCGACAGCTCAACGGCACCATCAGGCTGTCGAGGCCCTTCTGCTCGAAGATCTCGTTGAACATGCCGGGGCTCTTGGCGTGGCCCACGGGATGGGCCAGCATGACGAAGACATCGGCCTTGCCGGTTCCGCGCATCGATTTATTCCTTTCCATTTGACAGTTCATGGTCGCTCAGCGGTCGGGCGCATCTTGCATCGTGGCAAAGCCGTATGATATAGGACATCATACAAATTTCAATGCACCTTCTTTGGCTGGAGACCACCGCGAAATGCACGAGCGCCGCAACGTTCTGAAGGCCGCCGTGACGGCTGGCCGGGCTCATATCGGCATCTGGTGCTCGCTGGCTTCCGCCCTCACCACGGAGATCGTCGCCGGCTCCGGCGCCGGCTGGGTGCTGATCGATGGCGAGCATAGCCCCAACGATCTGCGCAGCATCATGGCGCAGCTTCAGGTCACGGCCGGCTTCGATAGTGAGGCCGTTGTCAGGCTGCCTTCCGACGATGCCAATCTGATCAAGCAGGCGCTCGATATCGGCGCACGCAGCCTGATGATCCCCAATGTGCGCACGGCCGAGCAGGCCCGCGCCATTGTTGCAGCGATGACCTATGCACCCGGCGGGTTTCGCGGCTTCTCCGTTGGCCATCGCGCCAACGCCTTCGGCCGCATCGCCGGCTATCACGCCAAGGCGCGTGAGCAGCAGCTTCTCGCCGTGCAGATCGAATGCGAGACAGGCGTGGCCAACGCTGCCGAGATCGCTGCCGTCGACGGTGTCGACGTCCTCTTCGTCGGCCCCGGTGACCTCTCCGCCAATATGGGCGCGATGGGCAATCCGGGTGCCGCGCATGTTCAGGAGGCGATAGCCTCGGTGCGCAAGGCCGCAAAGGCAGCAGGCAAGGCCAGCGGCATACTGGCGCCGGCAAAGGCCGATGCCGACCGCTACCTCGCCGACGGCTTCACCATGGTCGCCGTCGGGTCGGACCTCGGCCTGCTGGCACGGGGCTCGGATGCCCTGATCGCTTCATTCAATCAGTAGACCGGAGACAGACCGTGGCAATTCCTCCTTACAAGGCGCCGTCGCGCACTGCCTACGATATCGTCATCGTCGGCGGCGCGGTGGTCGGCTCGTCGACGGCCTATTGGCTCAGCCAGGCGCTGGGCAATGGCGCCTCGATCCTCGTGATCGAGCGCGACTCGAGCTACACCTTTTCTTCGACCGCGCTCTCCACCAGCGCCATCCGCCAGCAATATTCCAATCCGATCAATGTGAAGATCAGCCAGTTCGGCATCGACATCATCCGCCATTTTCCGGAGCGAATGGCGCCCTTCTACAAGGACGAGCCGGCGCCCGATCTCGGCTTCAAGGAATATGGCTATCTCTATTGTTGCTCGCCCGACGGCGTGGAGGCCGCGCGCGAACGCGTCGACCTGCAGCGCAGCCTCGGCGCTCACACCGTCTTCCTCGAGCCGGGCCCGCTGAAGGAACGTTTTCCCTGGCTCAATGTCAAGGATCTCGGCGGCGGTTCGTGGGGCGCGCGCGAAGAGGGCTGGTTCGATTCCATGGGCCTGCTGAACGGCTTCCGCCGCGCGGCGCGCGCCAGCGGCGTAGAATATATCGACAACGCCGTGAATGGACTGGAACTCGCCGATGGGCGTGTCGTCTCGGCCCGGCTGGCGACCGGCGAGGTGATTTCCTGCGGAACCCTGGTCAACGCCGCCGGTCCGCGCGCGCAGCAGGTCGCCGCCATGGCTGGCCTGTCCATCCCGGTCGCTCCCTACAAGCGCTACAGTTTCGTCTTCGCCAGCGCCACGCCGATCCCCGGGCGGATGCCCAACGTCATCGACCTCTCCGGCACCTTCGTGCGGCCGGAAGGCGAGCTTTTCCTCACCGGCAACACGCCGCAGGGCGACGGCCCGGCGGACTATGACGACTTCGAAATGCATTTCGAGGAATTCGACGATTACATCTGGCCGGCGCTCTGGCATCGCATTCCGGCCTTCGATGCGCTGAAGGTCCAGACCAGCTGGACCGGCCACTACGAATACAACATGCTCGACCACAATGGCATTGTCGGCTTCCATCCGGAGGTGACCAACTTCATGTTCGCCAACGGTTTTTCCGGGCACGGGCTGCAACAGTCGCCGGCCGTGGGCCGGGCGGTGTCGGAGCTGATCGTCCACGGCGCTTTTCAGACGCTTGATCTCACCCCGTTCTGCTACGAGCGCATTGCGCGCAACGAGCCGTTCCTCGAAGAAGCGGTGATCTGAGGCCAGGGAGCGCTGGACTTGTGCCCGGCCTGGCGACGGCGGATGCATGGGGCCGTCGACTAAAAGCCCCGCTGCTGTTTCTGGTATCGTTTGACCAGCCGCTCCCGCTTCAGGCGGGAGAGCCGCTCGATCCAGAAGACACCGTTGAGTTGGTCGATCTCGTGCTGGTGGCAGACAGAGAGCAGGCCTTCGGCCTCCTCGACAGCTTCGTCGCCATCCAGGGTCTGGTAGCCGATACGGACGTGTGCATGCCGTTCGATTTCCTCGGTGACCCCTGGCATGGATACGCTGCCTTCGATATGGCGGATCATTTCGCCCGATGCCCAAAGAATGGTCGGGTTGACGTAGCTGCGCAGGCCCGCCGAAGGCGACAGTTCGAGGACGACCAGTCGCTTCAGGATGCCGATGTGAGGCGCGGTGATGCCGATGCCCGGAGCGGCGCGCATGGTGTCGGTGAGATCGCCGGCAAGCCGGTGCAGGTCCTCGTCAAAGACCGATATGGGCTCGGCGACGGAGCGTAGACGAGGATCGGGAAATCTCACGATCGGCCGTATCGTCACATGTCACTCCCGCGTTCGGCAATCGCAGGCTAACGTCAGGCGATCAAGAGGCCAAGCCCGGCTATGCCTGTGTCAGGCTTGAACGGCGAGCCGCTCTTTCTCCATCTCGGCCATGTCCTGGAAGCGGTCGGCGATGCGGGGATGGATGCGGCCGCCATCCGCAGCGCCGATGGCGACGACGATCTCGTCCGCGGCCGGGCCGTCGGCAATCTGGAAGTTGGCGGTGATGAAATGCGAGCGGCGGCCGTTCTCGCTCTTGTGCATCATCGGCAGCGACAGCAGCGCGCCAGGGGCGTTGCGTGTGTTGCAGAATTCGAGATAGGTCGTGCCGCCGACGGCATCGCGGAAGACATTGCCGAAGCGCAGCGTGTGGATCATGGCGGAGGCATGCTCGATCTCGCCGGCAGTTCCGACGGCGGCGGCCTTGCCGTAGCTTTCGATGCGTTCCGCCGGCATCAGCCCAATCAGGCGGTGCGTGAGTTCCTGCCCGAGCCGGGGCGCGATGGCGACAATTTCCGGCCGCAAATCCTCGACGAAACCGCGGCCGGCCCATGGATTGCCCAGGACGGCGGCGACGACGATCGATGTCACCGGCCTGGCGGCCGCCCTGCTGCCTTCGAAGTGCACTTCCTCGATGAAGGTACAGATCTTTCGCAATTCCATGATTTGGCCTCTCCACGTAGAAGCTCAAATCTAATGCGCGCCAATCGACGGGTATTCCTCCGGTTCGTAGGAAGAATCGGCGTGCGCCCCGCGTGGAAGCGGTGTAGCGTTGATATATCCGCGACGGCTAAAATTCGCCCTTCGCGAGTGGCGGAAGATCAGGCGTGGACCACGAGTCGCAAATTCTCTCCTTGCGGGACGCCGCCAGCCTCATCAATTCGGGCGGCGATCTCCAGTCCGTGCTGCGCGACCTCGTGCTGGCGGCCTGCCGTCATGCCAAATGGACGCTGGGCTCGATCATGGGCATCGATGCCCCGCATGGCCACGCCTATGTCATCGTGCGCCACGATCCGACGCTCATTCACCGCACGCTGCCGGACCGCTGGGAACTGGCCACCAGTCCCTCGATCGTCGCGCTCAACCGCAATGAGCCGGTCTACATCAGGGACGCGCGGGTGTCGGAGGAGTTCCCGGGCTATCGCCGCGAGGCCTTCGAGCGCGACTACCGCAGCGTGCTGGTCATGCCGATGAACTGCGTCGACGAGGACGGCCGGCCGATGGTGCTGACCGTCGTCTCGCGCGAGATCACCGAAGTGACGGCGGAGGATATCGCCTTCATCGGCATGATCGTGCATCTGGGCGAGATCGCGGTCGAGAAGCAGCATCGGTTGCGCCAGGAGAAGCAGGCCGGCGAACGCCTGCAACGCGCGCTTTCGGCGCACACCTCGCTTCTGCAGCAGGCCTTGTCGGACGGGTCCGTGGTTTCGCTCGCTGAAAAGGTCAGCGAGCTTCTGCCCAATCCGGTGGTGGTGATCGATTTCCATGCCAATCTGGTCGTCGCCGGCCGTTCCCCGAGCGAGGCGCATTTCGACATCGCCTCCTGGCAGCAGGCGGTGAGCGGAACGCTGAGCCGGCAGATCTTCAAGATCGCGCGCGGCGCGTCCGACGGACGCCACACCGAGACGCTGTTCGTCGATGACGGCAAGCGACAGCTGAAGCTTTCGGTGCGCATCGAGCCGCTTACCATTGATGCCGAAGTGGTTGGTGCCCTGATGATTTTCCCGACACCGCAGGCGTCGGGCCAACTCGATCAGATGCTGCTCGACAGCGCCAAATTCGCGCTCAGCGTGCAGATGATGCGCAGCTTCGTGCGCTTCCGTTTCGAGACGCGTTCGCTGACCGAGCTTTTCCTGGAGGTGGCGGAGCGCCGCTGGCGCGACGAGGCCGATATCGTCAATCGCGCCCGCCGGCTGGGGCTCGACTTGACCGTTGCGCAGAAGATGATCGTCGTCGACCTCGCCGAGCAGGTGAAGGATGGTGCCATCGGCCTTGCCGATCCGCATCATGCGCTCGTGCGTCTCCTGCAGCAGGCCGGCATTGCCGGCACGGCTATCGCGGTGGAGGATGGGCTTGTCTGCCTTGTTCCGGCCGATGCCGGGCAGGACGGCGCGCGCTTCGCGAAATTGCCGCACAGGATCGCGGCCGAGCTTGGCCGCTATTTCGAGCGCGAACCGGTGGTGGTGCTTTCCGAGGCCTGTGCCGCGCTGGCCGATTATCCCATCGCCTGGGAGCGGTGCCGCCGCATGATCCGCATCGGCCGTTCCTTCGGCCGCACCGGCGTTTTTGCCGGCCAGGATTTCGGTCCGCTGCCGATATTGGTCGCCGCCGCCGACGCTCCCGACGTGCGCGGCTTCGTCGAGGACAGTGTCGGCGCCCTGATCGCGCATGACCGCGAGCACGGCACGCCCTATCTCGACACGCTGTTTGCCTATCTGCGCGAGGGCTGCCGCAGCCAGGCCTGCGCCGACGCCATCGGCCTGCATGTCACCACTTTGCGCTATCGCCTGTCGCGCATGGAGGAACTGTTCGGGATCCGTCTCGACACGCCCGAACAGCGCTTCGCGGTCGAACTGGCGATCCGTCTCAGCGGCATCATCGACAGCCGCGTGCCGATGGCCCGCTAGGCTCTCTTGACCTCGCCACCACCGTTGCGATGCGGCAGTTGCCGCAGGCACAGGCTCGCCGCGCTCAGGCTTGCTCGGGATAACAGCAGCACGCCGCACCATCTTTCCTACAGACCGGAGGAAGAACGCCAGCCGGCGCCTGCTTAGCTTTCATCCGACACTTAGGAGGAAAGCAATGGCGGACGCGGTGGCACAAAGGACGATCGACCCGATCGCCTTGCGTCGTGCCTTCGGCACCTTCGTCACCGGCGTCACCGTCATCACCACGCGCGATGGCGACGGCAATCCACGCGGCATGACCGCCAACTCCTTCACCTCGGTCTCGCTTGACCCGCCATTGCTCCTGGTCTGTGTCGGCAAGGCGGCGGCGAGCTTTCCCGCCTTCAACGAGACACGGTCCTTCGCGGTCAATTTCCTGCATGAAGGCCAGGTCGAAGTCTCTTCGGTGTTCGCGTCGAAGGCGGCGGACAAGTTCCAGTCGGTCAACCATGACCGCGCCCACACCGGCGCGCCAATCCTCACCGACAGCCTGACATGGTTCGACTGTACCGTTCACAACCGCATCGAGGCCGGCGATCACATCATCCTGATCGGCCAGGTCCAGGCTTTCGGCACCAGCCCATCGGCGCCGCTCGGATTTTGCCGCGGCCGTTACGCCAGCGTGAAGGATCCGCTGCCCGCCGGCTGGCTGGCCTCGCAGGACATGATCATCGGCTATCTGGTCGAAGCCGGGAACCGCATCCTCTTGCGCAGCGATGGCAAGGGAGGCTGGGTGCTGCCGACGGCACAGCGCCGCAAGGCCGACAGCCGGCTCGTCCTCGATGGCGGCGAGGCGCTGAGCCTCGTTCCTGAAAACACCTTCCTCTATTCGGTGTTCGACGTCGCCGACAGCGACCCGGGCTATCTGATCTACCGCGCCGAACTGAGCCGTGAGAGCGCTGAAGCCTCACTTCCGGATGGCCACGCCTTCTTTTCCGTCGACGCGCTGCCCTATGAGCGGATCGCCACGCATGAATTGCGCGCCATGCTGCGCCGCTATGCGCGCGAGTGTCAGGACAAGCGCTTCGGCATCTACATCGACACCGGTGACGGCGGCCGCGTCGCCATGATCGACGGCCAGTCGCAATCGTGGACGCAGGCCGCGTCCGAATGATGCCCCACGCAGGACAGACAGCATGAAAACGACGGTCGGATCGCTCGAAGGCTCACGCCAGAACCTGTTCATCAACGGTGCGTTCGTGGCGCCGAAAGGTGGGCAGTACATCGACAGTTTCGACCCGACCACCGGCAAGCCCTGGTACCAGTTCGCCGAGGCCGGCGCCGAGGATGTCGGCGCGGCCGTCGAGGCCGCGCGTACCGCTTTCGCCGCTCCGGCATGGCGACGCATGACGCAGACCGACCGCGGCAAGCTCGTGCGCCGGCTGGCGGAACTGGTGCTGGAGCACGCCGACGAGCTGGCGCTGATCGAGACACGCGACAATGGCAAGCTGCTCAAGGAAATGCGGGCGCAGATGCGCGCCATGCCCGACAGCTACACCTATTTCGCTGGGATGGCCGACAAGCTGCTCGGCGACACCATCCCCGTCAACAAGCTCGACATGCTCAATTTCAACCTGCGCGAGCCGATCGGTGTCGTCGGCATGATCACGCCGTGGAACTCGCCGCTGATGCTGCTCACCGGCACGCTGGCGCCATGCCTTGCGCTCGGCAACACGGTGGTTGTCAAGCCGTCCGAGCATGCCAGTGCGTCCACGCTCGCTCTGGCCGAGCTGATCATGGAGGCCGGCTTTCCGGCCGGCGTCGTCAATGTCGTCACCGGCACCGGCGCCGTGGCCGGCGACGCGCTGACGCGGCATCCAGGCATTGCAAAACTCGTCTTCACCGGTTCGACCGCAACGGGCCGGCGGATTGCCGCCAATGCGGCTGACAATCTCATTCCCTGCTCGATGGAACTCGGCGGCAAGTCGCCGCATGTCGTCTTCGGCGATGTCGATATCGACCATGCCGTCAACGGCGTCGTGTCCGGTGTGTTCGCGGCGGCGGGGCAGACCTGCGTCGCCGGTTCGCGTTGTTTCGTCGAGGCCAGCGTCTACGATCGCTTCGTCGAGGCGCTGGTCGAACGCACGCGGCGCGTGCGGGTCGGGCTGCCGACGCTGGAAGAAACCGACATCGGTCCGCTGGCGCTGTCGGCGCAGCTTGCCAAGGTGGAGGGCTATGTCGCCTCGGGCGTGCGCCAGGGCGCGAGCATCGCGGCCGGCGGCCGGCGGCCGCAGGCGGCCGAGCTTGCCGGCGGCTGGTATTTCGAGCCGACCGTCATGACCGATGCCGACAATGGCATGGACTTCATGCAGGAGGAGCTGTTCGGTCCCGTTGTCGGCGTCATGCCGTTCTCGTCGGAGGACGAGATGATCCGGCTCGCCAACGACACCCGCTATGGGCTCGCCTCCGGCATCTGGACGCGGGACATCAACCGCGCGCTGCGTTTCGCCAGGAATGTCGAGGCTGGCACGGTCTGGATCAACACCTACCGCGCGTCCTCCTTCATGTCCGCCAATGGCGGCTTCAAGGAGAGCGGCTATGGCCGGCGCGGCGGCTTCGACGCCATGGAGGAGTTCTCGCGCCTGAAGAACGTCGTCATCGACTACTCGGGCGCCATGCAGGACCCCTTCATTATCCGCCTTCGCTGACCAAACCCGACGCACTGGGGAGACCGACATGAAATTCGCCGTTTCGCTGACCATGGAGCGCTTCTCGCCCGACATGCCGATGTCGAAGGTGAAGAGCAATCTGCTCGAGCTGGCGCGCCTGGCCGACGAGGGTGGCTTCGAGACGCTGTGGACGGCGGAGCATCACACGATCGAATGCAACATCTCGCCGAACCCGCTGATGACACTGACCTGGCTTGCCCAGCATACCGAGCAGATCCGGCTCGGCACCTCGACGCTGGTCGCGCCCTACTGGAGCCCGATCCGGCTGGCAGGGGAGGCGGCACTTTGCGATCACCTGACCGGCGGGCGGCTGGAGTTCGGCATCGCGCGCGGCTCCTATCAGTACGAGTTCGACCGCATGGCCGGCGGCATGCCGCAGCAGGAAGGCGTTGCCTATCTGAAGGAACTGGTACCGGCGGTGAAGAAGCTGTGGGCGCAGGATTATGCCCATGACGGCCATTACTGGAAGTTCCCGCTCGCCGCCGGCGTGCCAAAACCGCTGCAGAAGCCGCATCCGCCGATCTGGGTGGCCGCGCGAGACCCGGGTACCTTCGACTGGGCGGTCGGCATCGGTGCCTCGATCCTGTCGACGCCCTTGTCGGCGCCGGCGGCCGAGATCGCCGTGCTCGGCGAGAAATTCCGCAAGGCCGTCGCCGATCACCCGGAGGTGCCGCGCCCGCGCCTGATGATGCAGCGGCGCACCTGCATCTACGAACGGGCGCAGGACTGGGAGATCGCGGTCGGGCATGCCATCGACTATGGCCGCGCCTTCGAGAACCTGTTCCAAAACATCGGCACCGTGCAAAACGGCTTTCCCGAAGCCGTCCCCTACGAGAGCGTCAAGGGCAAGGACAATTACAATCCCGAGAACATCCACCGCAACCTGATGTTCGGCACGCCCGACGAGGTGATCGAGAAGCTGCTCGATTATGAAGCGGCGGGCGTCGACCAGTACTGCCTCGGCCTGACGTTCAACCTGCCGTTCGAGCTGCAGAAGAAGACGATCAAGCTGTGGGTCGACGAGGTGATGCCGGTCTTTGCCGCGCGCGAGCGCGACAGGGCGCGCCAGGCGGCGAGGGCGTGACCATGGCGCGCTCCGGCCAGCTCGATGTCGAGGGCGTGCTGCTCAACTGGCGCCTTGAGGGTGAGGGCGGCGTGCCGCTCGTTTGCATCCATGGTGTCGGCTCCTATCTCGAAGCCTGGAATGGCGTGGCCGGGCAGCTGAAAGATCGCTTCGCGGTCCTCACCTTCGATCTGCGCGGCCATGGCCGCTCCAGCCGGGTCAAGGGCCGCTACGAGATCGACGATTTCGTCAAGGAGACGCTGGCGCTGGCCGACCATGTCGGGTTTGCCAACTTCAATCTGGCCGGATTTTCGCTGGGTGGCCTGATCGCGCAGCGCCTGGCGCTGACGCATGCCGAGCGCCTGCAAAAACTGGTGCTGCTGTCGACGATCGCCGGCCGCACGCCCGAGGAGCGGCACGCGGTGCGTGGCCGGCTGGCGGCGCTGATGGCGAGCGACGCCTCGGCGCATCATGCAGCCTCGCTGTCGCGCTGGCTGACGGAGGATTTTCAGGACAGCAACCCGGAGGTCATCGCCGAGTTGCGCCGTCGTGACGCCGAGAACGACCGCGACTGCTATGCGGCCGCCTATCGCGTTCTGGCCGAGACTGATTTCGGCGGCATTCTCGACCGCGTCACCTGCCCGACGCTGATCGTCACCGGCGAGGACGACCAGGGTTCCAGTCCGCGCATGGCACGGCTGATGCACGAACAGCTGCAAGGGTCGCAACTCGCCATCCTGCCCGGACTTCGCCATTCGATCCTGATCGAGGCGCCGGACCGGGTTGCCGCCGTGATGGGCGATTTCCTGCTGGACGCTGACAGTGGGGAAGGGGCCACCGCCGATGAATAGCAGCCTTCGCGATGCGGCAGAGAATGTCGAACAGCAGGTGCTGCACGACACCTCGCAGGCAACGGGCCGGCACCTTCCCTGTGATCGGGGGAATGGCGACGGCAAACATCCTCCGCGACATCGGAAGACCGGACCGGCCGCGACGTCGCTAAATCCGCGAGCCTTTGGGAGAGGACGCCGACCTGGTCGGCACGAAATTGCGACGTCACGACCGGCTGAACGGAAGTGACCGCAAGGGACTGAACAACAACAGGGGAATACGCACATGACAATCTGGAACAGACGACAAGTGACGATGGCTGCGCTGGGGCTGGCGCTTGGCGCATATCCTGCTCACGCAGGCGCGGTGCTCGACCGCGTGATGGCGGCCGGCACGCTCAAGGTGGCGACCGACGCCAACTGGGCGCCGCAGTCCTTCGTGAATGCCAGCAACGAGCTGGACGGCTTCGATGTCGACGTCGCCAAAGCGATCGGCAAGCACCTTGGCGTCAAGGTCGAGTTCATCACGCCCGGCTGGGACATCATCACCGCCGGCCATTGGGCAGGGCGCTGGGACATGCATGCCGGCTCGATGACGCCGACCAAGAAGCGCGCCGAGATCTTCGATTTTCCGGCGGTCTACTATTACACACCGGCGGCCGTTGCCGTGCACAAGGACAGCAAGGCCAAGACGCTGGCCGATCTCGACGGCAAGGTGGTCGGCGCCACCAGCACCTCCACCTTCGAGGCCTATGCCAAGAAGGATCTGACGCTCGATGCCGCCGGCGCGCCGCCATTCGAATACAAGCTCAACCCGAAGGAGGTCCACTCCTACGAGAATTCGACGACCGCCTTTGACGACCTCCGCCTCGGCGACGGCGTGCGCCTCGACGCTGTGGTCTCTTCGCTGCCGTCGATCCTCGATGCGCAGAAGGCCGGCTACCCGATCAAGCAGCTGGGCGCTCCGGTCTTCTTCGAGCCGCTGGCGATCGCCATCGAGCGCGGCGATCCCGAACTCTCCGCCAAGATCGCCGACGCCGTGAAAGCCATGAAGGAGGACGGCACGCTGAGCAAGCTTTCCGAAAAATGGTACGGGCAGGATTATTCGAAGACCAACTAGCCCCTTAAAAGGCGGCCTGCTCACGGCAGGCCGCCCAACAGCCGGTGCTCAAAGATGCTATATCCGGATACCGTCGAAGCCGAAATCCTCGTCCACAAACCCTGGTTCGTGGCGACGATGTTCGGCGTCGTTCTGCTGCTCTTCATGGCTTTCAACATGTCGGGCACCAGCTTTGCCGAACTGATGCGTCCGGTGATCGGCGAACCGTCGGTGAGTGGCTTCTACGGCCGCTTTGCCATTGCCTTTGCCATAGCGGTGATCTTCACCTTGAACGTCGTGCTGATCGGCTTTGCGCCGCTCAAGTTCCAGATCGGCATCGTCTGGCTCGAACTGCTGCTCCTGTTCATCGCCTTCTTCGAGACCTTCCATCTCAGCCTGCCCTTTATCTGGGAGAAGCTGCCGTTCCTGATCAGCCAAGGCGTTGTCACCACGCTCTACGTCTCGGCGATCTCGATTGTCATCGCCTCGGTCATCGCCGTCGCCGGCGCGGTCGCCAAGCTTTCCAACAATGGCTTCGCCTACGCCATCGCCAGCTTCTACACCTCCTTCTTCCGCGGCCTTCCGCTGCTCATGCAGGTCTATCTGATCTATCTCGGCCTGCCGCAACTCGGCTTCGTCATCAACGCGGTGCCTGCCGGCATCCTGGCACTTTCGCTCTGCTACGGCGCGTATATGACTGAGATCTTCCGCTCCGGCATACAGAGCATCGATCGCGGTCAGTGGGAGGCGTCGCGCTCCATGGGCTTCGGCTTCACATTGACCATGCGCCGCATCATCCTGCCGCAGGCGCTGCCGGTCATCATTCCGCCGACGGGCAACCAGTTCATCTCGATGCTGAAGGATTCCTCGCTGGTCTCGGTCATCGGCGTGTGGGAGCTGATGTTCCTGGCGCGCACCCTTGGCCAGAAGACCTTCCAGCACATGGAGATGCTGATTTCGGCCGCCATGATCTACTGGATGCTGTCGATCTGCCTCGAACTGATTCAGGCGCGGATCGAGCGGCATTACCACAGGAGCAAGGTCCGATGAGCGCTCATGCCATCATCGAAGCGCGCAACGTATCGAAGTGGTATGGCGCCTTTCATGTCCTGAAGGACATCAACCTGACCGTCCACAAGGGCGAGCGGATCGTCATTTGCGGACCCTCGGGTTCCGGCAAATCGACGCTCATCCGCTGCTTCAATCGCCTGGAGGCGCATCAGGAGGGCGATATCACCGTCAACGGCGTTGCCCTGCACGGCAAGATGGGCAACGTCGCCGACGTGCGCTCCAACGTCGGCATGGTGTTCCAGCATTTCAACCTGTTTCCGCACATGACGGTGCTGATGAACTGCATGGCCGGCCCGATGTGGGTGAAGGGCGTGCCGGAAAAAGAGGCGCGCAAGACGGCGCTGAAGTTCCTCGAGCGGGTCCGCATTCCCGAGCAGGCGAACAAGTTTCCCATCCAGCTGTCCGGCGGCCAGCAGCAGCGTGTGGCGATTGCCCGCAGCCTGTGCATGGAGCCGGCTGTCATGCTGTTCGACGAACCGACCTCCGCCCTCGACCCGGAAATGGTCTCGGAGGTGCTGGACACCATGACGGAGCTTGCCCGCGACGGCATGACCATGGTGTGCGTCACGCATGAAATGGGCTTTGCCCGTGCGGTGGCCGACCGCGTCATCTTCATGGACGCCGGGCAGATCGTCGAGGCGGGTACGCCGGACGAGTTCTTCGGCCAGCCACGCCACGACCGAACCAGATTGTTCCTCAGCCAGATCTTGAAACACTGACCGGAGCGTTCCGCCGTCGCACGGAAATGCTCCGTCGGCACGGCATCCAGGGGTCTTTCCGAACGCCCGTGCGCTTCCCGCGGCCACCCCGACATTGAGACGGTCATCCAGGCGCCTAAGGCCCGAGCGCGGCCCGCGCCGGCCTGGTTAGGCCCAGCCTAAGCAGAATTATCGAAAATCATTATTTGTGCATCGCACACAGCGTGCTTTGCTCCATCTGCCGGCTGAAAGAGAACAAAAAGAACGTCAGGCGGCAGCCTTCGGCGATGCGTCCGAAGCGGGTTGTTTTGGCGCCGACAGCGCCTGACCTCAGAAAAAGACAGGGGAACGTGATGACGACAATAATCTCGAAGTTTCGCCGCGCCGCGCTTGCGGCCGGCATTGCTCTGAGCGCCCTTTCGGTGAGCCTCCACGCCGAAGCCGGCAGCTTGAAGCTGGGCATGACGACCTGGGTCGGATACGGCCCGCTCTTCCTTGCGCGTGACATGGGCTACTTCAAGGAAGGTGGCCTCGATGTCTCGCTCGAAATCATCGAGGAAGCATCGATGTACATGGCGGCCGTCGCCGCCGGCGAGCTCGACGGCAGCGCCTCGACCATAGACGAAATCATGAAGTACCGTTCGAAGGATGTCTGCTTCAAATCGGTCTACGCCCTGGACGACAGCCATGGCGGCGACGGCGTTCTGGCGCCGAGCAGCGTCAAGAGCATCGCCGATCTCAAGGGCATGGAGGTTGCACTGAACGAAGGTTCGGTGTCGCAGTTCTGGTTCAACATCCTGCTCAAGCAGGCCGGTCTCACCCAGGCCGATGTGAAGATCACCAACATGACGGCCGATGACGCCGCCGCCGCCTTCATGGCCGATCGCATTCCCGTTGCCGTCACCTGGGAACCGCACCTGACGCTGGCCAAGAAGGAAAACAAGGGCCAGGTGCTGATCGACTCCTCGAAAACGCCGGGCTTGATCGTCGATGTGGTGGCGCTCAACTGCGACTACATCACGAAGAATCCCAAAGATGTCGAGGCGCTGGTGAAGGGCCTCTACAAGGCCAACGAATTCATCAAGGAAAATCCTGCGAAGGCTTATGAAGTGATGGCCAAGGGCGTCGGCGGCTGGCTCAAGGAGCCAAAAGACTTCGCCTCCTCCGCCGCGGGTGTGAACTTCTACGGCAAGGCGCGCAATGCCGAATTTTTCGCCGGCGGCGAGAGCGGTGAAGCTGGCAAGCTGATCAAGCTCGGCGGCGATGTCTGGGGCGGCTTCGGCAAGCTCAAGATGGACATCAAATTCGACGACCTCGTCGATCCGTCCTTCCTGACGAAGTGATCTGGCCTCGCAAAGCGAGTTCGCTGGACCGCAGTTCGCTGGACCGCAGGCGCGCATCGCGCCTGCGGTCCAGTCAGCCCAAAGGGTTTCCCTGTGACACTGGCATCAAATGCAACGTCTCCCATCAGCCATATCGTGACAACGAGCGTGGATAAAAATCAGCCCGGTCGATCCGCCTGGAAAGCTGTCACCACACCTTTTCAGGCGGTGTCGCGCCCTCTCGCGATCACGCTCAGCGTCCTGGTCTGGGGCGCGGTAATTGGCGGCTGGTTCGCTCTGACCTATTCCGGAGCGGTCAAGGAAATGTTCCTGCCGCGCCCCGAATCCGTCTTGTTCACCACCATCAATATGGCGCTTGACGGGTCGTTGTGGGAGCATGTGCTCGCCAGCGTCCAGGTGGTGCTGATCGGCTTCGTCATTTCGAGCATCGTGGCGGTGCCGCTCGGATTGACGATGGGCACCTACCGCATTGTCCAGGCCGCGCTCGACCCGCTCGTCAATTTCATCCGCTATCTGCCGGTGACGTCCTTCGTGCCGCTGTTCATCCTGTGGATCGGCATCGGCATCGAGCAGCGCGTCGCCGTCATCATCTTCGGCATCTTCTTCCAGCAGTTGGTGATGATCGCCGACAGCGCCCGCGGCGTCCAGCGCGACCTCGTCAACGCAGCCTATACGCTGGGCACCAAACGCCGCGACACGGTCTTCCACATCGTCTTTCCGGCCACGCTGCCGAATGTGCTCGACGTGCTGCGCGTCACCATGGGCTGGGCCTGGACCTATCTCGTCGTTGCCGAACTCGTCGCCGCGCGCAGCGGACTTGGCTACATCTCGCTTAAGGCGATGCGCGGCTTCCAGGTCGACGTCATCTTCATGGCCATCGCCATGATCGGCATCCTTGGTCTTTGCACCGACCAATTGTTCCGGGGCATCCGCCGCCTCGTCGCTCCCTGGGCCAATTGAGGAGTTCGCCGACATGGACGCCCTGACACTTGCGACGAAACCGAAGAGCGCCGACATCGGCGTCGACAATGTGGCGCTGCGCTACGGCACGGGCGACAACGCCGTGCTGGCGCTGGACGGCATCTCCTTCCATGTCGTCCCCAATGAGTTCTGTGTGATCGTCGGCCCATCCGGCTGCGGCAAGTCGAGCCTGCTCTATCTCATTGCCGGCCTCGAGCAGCGCACCGGCGGCACGATTGCCGTCGGCGGCAAGCCGGTCACCGAGCCAGGCCCCGATCGCGGCATGGTGTTTCAGGCCTATACGCTGTTCCCCTGGCTCACCGTGGCGCAGAACGTCGAATACGGTCCGAAGCGCAAGGGCATGCCGACGACCGAGCGCAAGGCCATCGTCGAGCATTTTCTCCACGAGGTCGGGCTGGCGAAATTCGCCAACCATTATCCCTCGCAGCTGTCGGGCGGCATGAAGCAGCGCGTGGCGATTGCGCGTGCGCTCGCCAACGATCCGCAGGTGCTGCTGATGGACGAACCCTTCGGCGCGCTCGACAGCCAGACCCGTCACTCGATGCAGAGGCTTTTGCTGCGGATCTGGGACCATTCCAAGAAAACCGTCCTGTTCGTCACCCACGACATTGACGAGGCGATCCTGCTGGCGGACCGGGTGCTGGTCATGTCCGGCCGGCCCGGCCAGATCAAGAAGGAAATCCGCGTCGGCCTGCCGCGTCCGCGCAGCATGGATCTGGTCATGGAGCCGAACTTCATCGCCATGAAGCGGGAAATCCTCGAGCTCCTGAAGAACGACGAAGACGAAGAGCACTAAGCAACGGCAACGGTCTTCAGGTGGATCACGACACAGGCATGGCATGAGCATTGAGGTCGCGGAATTCGACTATATCGTCATCGGCGCGGGCTCGGCCGGTTGTGTCCTGGCCAACAGGCTGAGCGCGAACCCCGCAACCCGTGTCTGCCTGATCGAGGCAGGCGGCAGCGACGACCGCACAAGGGTGCGCGTGCCGGCCGGCATCCTCTCGCTCTACGGCAATCCGACTTTCGACTACGGCTACAAGGGCGTGCCGCAGCCGCTGCTCAACAACCGCCGCATACCGGTCAACCGGGGCAAGCTTCTCGGCGGGTCGAGTTCGATCAATTCGATGGTCTATATCCGCGGCGCAGCCCAAGACTACGATGAGTGGGCGGCGCTTGGCTGCGCGGGGTGGTCCTATGCCGATGTGCTGCCGGTGTTCAAGAAACTGGAGCGCAACCTCCTGTCGCAGAACCCGGCCTATCACGGCTTCGAGGGTGAACTGCTGGTCGACAATCCGCGTGATCCCAACGCCGTATCCAGCCTGTGGGTAGAGGCGGGCCGGGACATCGGCCTGCCCGAAAACCGCGACTTCAACGGCGATAGCCAACTCGGCCTCGGCATCTACAATGTGACCCAGGACAAGGGCCAGCGCTTCTCGGCCTACACCGCCTTCGTCCGGCCGGTTCTCAGCCGCCCGAACCTTCAGGTCCTGTCAGGCGTCGAGGTGCTTGATCTGGCGGTCGAAAGCGGGCGCGTCACCGGCGTCAATGTGATCAAGGACGGGTCAGCCCAGAGGCTGACATGCCGCGCTGAAATCGTGCTCAGCGCAGGCGCGATCGGCTCGCCGCGCATCCTGCTTGCTTCCGGCATCGGCCCGGCCGAGGAGTTGAAGGCGGCGGGGGTGGAACCGGTCATGAACGTGCCGGGCGTCGGCAAGAATTTGCGCGACCATGTCGACGGCATGATCACCGTGCGGTCGAAGAGCGCCAGGACGCTCGGCCTGTCGCTCGCCAATCTGCCGGCGATGCTGGCGGCGCCCTTTCAGTATTTCGTCCGGCGCAAGGGCATGCTGACGACCAATTACGTCGAGGCCGGCGGCTTCGCCAAGACCAGATATGCCGGGGATATTCCCGATGTCCAATTCCACTTTGTTCCGGGCTACCGCAGCCATCGCGGCCGGCTTGTCGAATATGGCCACGGCTATGCCGTGCACACCTGCGTGCTGCGGCCCGGTAGCGTCGGCGAAATCACGCTCGAGCGCGACGGCACCCGCCGCAATGTGCTGATCGATCACCGCTTCTTCAGCGACGGGCAGGACGCACTGACCCTTGTCGAAGGCATCAAGCTGGCGCGCTCGATCCTGGCTTCGCCGGTCTTTGCCGATATTCGCGGACCGGAAATCCTGCCGGGACCCGATGTCGTCACCGACGACGAGATCCTCGCCTATCTGCGTGCCGAAGCATTGACCGTCTATCATCCGGTCGGCACGGCCAAGATGGGCAATGATGCCATGGCGGTGGTCGACCCCACTGGTCTCAAGGTGCGCGGCTTCGACAATCTGCGCGTCGCGGACGCCTCGATCATGCCGACGCTGATCGGCGGCAACACCAATGCGCCATCCATGATGATCGGCGAAAAAGCAGCCAGGGCGATGCTGTCGTAGTGTTGGCCAGTCTCTCTTGGCGTTTAGGGACAAGCTAACCACTGCCACGTGAAATCGTAATTTTCGCTAATCAGTCCCTCCAGTACACCAACGATCTGACCTCCTCGCATCCGCAGAAACTCTTGGGGGGAAAGGACGCAGAAATGTCGGTGGAAAAAATAGACACGCTTGTCGTCGGCGGTGGCCAGGCGGGGGTGGCTATGTCTGAGCATCTGAGCAAATGCGGCGTGCCGCATCTCGTTCTCGAGCGTGGCCGGATCGCCGAGCGCTGGCGTTCGCAGCGATGGGACTCGCTCGTTGCCAATGGCCCGGCCTGGCATGACCGTTTCCCGGGCATGGAATTTCCCGTGACGGGTCCCGACGGCTTTCCCTCCAAGGAGGAGGTTGCGGACTATTTCGCCGCCTATGCAAGGCAGATCAATGCGCCGATCCGCTGCGGCGTCGAGGTCAAACTCGCGCAAAGACATGTCGGTCGACCCGGGTTCCGCGTCGAGACGTCGGACGGGACGATCGAAGCCAACAGCATCGTCGCGGCGACCGGACCTTTCCAGGTCCCCGTCATCCCCGCTCTTGTCCCCGCCGATGCCGGCATTCCGCAGATTCATTCCAGCGCGTACCGCAACCCCGGACAGTTACCAAAGGGCGCGGTGCTGGTGGTCGGGGCCGGATCGTCAGGTGTGCAGATCGCCGATGAGCTTCAGCGCTCGGGGCGGCGCGTCTACCTCTCGGTCGGCGCACACGACCGCCCGCCGCGGGCCTATCGCGGGCGCGATTTCTGCTGGTGGCTTGGCGTTCTCGGCAAATGGGACCTCGAGACCCCGGGGCCTGGCACGGAACATGTCACGATTGCGGTGAGCGGCGCGCGTGGTGGCGAAACGATTGATTTCCGTCGGCTGGCCGCGCAGGGGCTCACCCTTGTCGGCATGACCAAGACATATCAGGATGGTGTGCTGACCTTCGCGCCCGATCTGGCGAAGAACATTGCCCGCGGCGACGCCAACCTGATGTCACTGCTGGACGAGGCCGACGCCTATGTCGCGCGTAACGGACTCGACCTTCCGGAGGAGCCCACGGCCCGGCGCATCGACCCGGATCCCGAATGTCTGGTCAATCCGCTTCGTGAGCTCGATCTGGCCGAAGCCGGGATAGCGACGATCATCTGGGCCACCGGCTTTGCCGTCGACTACAGCTGGTTGAAGGTCGATGCCTTTGATGAGAAGGGCCGGCCAAGGCATCAGCGCGGCGTCTCGACCGAGCCTGGGATCTATTTTCTCGGCCTGCCTTGGCAGTCGCGAAGAGGGTCGAGTTTCATCTGGGGTGTCTGGCATGATGCCAAGCATGTCGCAGACCGTATTTCGACGCAGCGCAAATATCTGGCCTATCACGCTGCAGCACGGCGCGAGACAGTGGACGCCTGAGCGACGCTGACAACAGCCACGAGCCCGATCTGATGGAGACCAGGATGGCGCATACGAGAATCCGCAAGTTCAACACCAAGGACACCTATCCCGAGCAGAAGCTCGACAATGATCTGTGCCAGGCGGTCGTCACGCGCGGCGGCCGGACGGTCTATCTGCGTGGCCAGTGCCCGCAGGATCTCGACACCGCCAAGAATATCGACAGCCACGATCCGGCCGAGCAGACGCACAAGGTGATGCAGAACATCAGGCAGCTCATCGAGGAGTGCGGCGGTACCATGGAGCATCTGGTCAAGGTGGTGGTCTACATCACCGACGTGCGCCATCGCGAGGCGGTCTACCGGACTATGGGCGAGTACATCAAAGGCGTGCATCCCGTTTCGACCGGTATCGTCGTGCAGGCCTTGGCGCGGCCGGACTGGCTGGTCGAGATCGACGGCACCGCCGTCATCCCGGATTGATCCCAATGACATTTTCCATTGTCGCGCGGTGCAGCCGCACCGGCATGTTCGGCGTCGCGGTGTCGTCTTCCTCCCCGGCGGTGGCGGCGCGCTGCGCCTATGCGCAGGCCGGCGTGGGCGCGGTCGCCAGCCAGAACGTCACCGATCCGACGCTCGGCACGAGGGGGCTCGAGCTGCTGGCGCGCGGTGCTTCGGCCGCCGAGGCGGTCGCTATCCTGAAGCGCAACGGCGCCTACAGCGACTACCGGCAGGTGCTGGCTGTCGATGCCGCCGGGACCACAGCCATTCATTCCGGACCCAGGGCGCTCGGCATCTGGGCGGAAGCGTGTGCGGACAATGTCGCCTGCGGCGGCAACATGCTGGCTCATGATGGTGTGCCGCAAGCCATGGTCGAGGCCTTCCTGGCCTCGGAAGGGCATCTCGGCGACCGCCTGATCGCGACCATGCGCGCCGCGCTGAAGGCGGGTGGCGAGGCGGGTCCGGTGCATTCGGCTGGAATGAAGCTGGTGCGCGAGGTCGCATGGCCGGTCGCGGACCTGCGCTGCGACTGGACCGAAAGCTGTCCGATCGAGGAGTTGGCGGCCTTGTGGGACCGCTACAAGCCGCAACTCGATGCCTATGTGACCCGCGCGATCAATCCGTCCGACGCGCCGAGCTACGGCGTGCCGGGCGACGAGTAGCCGGCATACAGGGGGAGGCATCCGCATGAGCGAACTCAGTCACAAGGACTGGATCGGCAAGGCATCCGCGATCCGTTTTCGCGACAAGGCGTTCATCGACGGCAAGTGGGTCCCCGCGCGTTCGGGCCGCACCTTCGCCAGCATCAATCCGGCCACCGGCGAAACGCTGGCCGAGGTGGCGTCGTGCGGCGAGGAAGATATCGATCTGGCCGTTGCCGCAGCGCGCCGCAGTTTCGAGGCCGGTGTCTGGTCACGCACGAGCCCGGCGCACCGCAAGGAGGTGCTGCTGCGGCTGGCGCGACTGCTGCGCGAAAACCTGCAGGAGCTTGCACTGCTCGAATCGCTCGACATGGGCAAGCTCGTCACCGATGCCGCCACCGTTGATGTCCCCGGTTCGGCGGCGATCTTCCAGTGGTATGGCGAGGCCATCGACAAGATCTATGACGAGATCGCGCCGACCGGCGGCAGCGATCTGGTGCTGGTGCGGCGCGAGCCGCTCGGCGTGATCGGCGCCGTGGTGCCGTGGAATTTCCCGCTCGACATGGCGACCTGGAAATGCGCGCCGGCGCTGGCGGCGGGCAATTCGGTGGTGCTGAAGCCCGCGGAGCAGTCGCCTTTCTCGGCGCTCCGGCTGGCGGAACTCGCCATGGAGGCGGGCCTGCCCGCCGGCGTGCTCAACGTCGTGCCAGGCCTCGGCGAGACGGCCGGCCAGGCGCTCGGCCGCCACATGGACGTGGATTGCCTAGCCTTCACCGGATCGACCTCGGTCGGCAAGATGTTCCTGCAGTATTCCGGTCAGTCGAACATGAAGCAGGTCTGGCTCGAAACAGGCGGCAAGAGCCCGAACCTCGTCTTCGCCGATTGCGGCGATCTCGATGCGGCGGCCGACATGGCGGCATTCGGCATCTTCTTCAACCAGGGCGAGGTCTGTTCGGCCAATTCGCGCCTGCTCGTGCAACGCTCGATCAAGGATGCCTTCGTGGAGAAACTGGCTGAGCGCGCGGCCACCACCCAGCCTGGCGATCCGCTCGACCCGGCCTCGAAAATGGGCGCCATGGTCGATGCCCGCCACGCCGCCAACGTCATGAGATTCGTCGAGGCCGGCAAGAAGACGGCGCGCCTGGTTGCCGGTGGCGATCGGGTCACGGTCAACGGCCGCGGCAGCTTCATACAGCCCACCATCTTCGACAATGTTGCCCATGACGACCCGATTGCCCGCGACGAGATATTCGGGCCGGTGCTCTCGGTCCTTGCCTTCGACGATGAGGAGGAGGCTGTCCGCATCGCCAATGACAACCCGTACGGGCTGGCCGCATCGCTGTGGACCGACAGTCTTTCGCGTGCGCACCGCGTCGCCGGCCGGCTCCGCGCCGGCACAGTTTCCGTCAACACGGTCGATGCGCTGAGCCCGATGACGCCGTTCGGCGGCATCAAGCAATCCGGCTTCGGCCGCGACCTGTCTCTGCATGCGCTGGACAAGTACACCGCATTGAAAACGACATGGATCAAATATTGAGGCAAAGCGATCGCTTGATCGCCACGCCCAAACCGGCAACATAGCTGCCCATGCCGTTACGCTTCACGCTCAGACAACTGGAATATTTCGTCGCCGTCGGCGAAGCCGGCTCCATTACCAAGGCGGCCGAGCAGGTCAATGTGTCGCCGCCTTCGATTTCGGCATCCATCGCGCAGCTCGAGGCCGAATTCGGCGTCCAGCTTTTTGTGCGCAAGCATTCGCATGGCCTGTCACTCACGGCCGGCGGGCGCGTTTTCCTCAAGGAGGCCGCCAGGCTGCTTGCCGACGCCGACGCCCTGCACGATATTGCCGGCGACATCGCCGAGAAGGTGCGCGGGCCGCTGGCGGTCGGATGCCTGCTGACCTTCGCGCAGATCGTCATGCCGACCCTGCGCATGAAGTTCGAGCGCGCCTATCCCGAGGTGCGGTTCCGGCAATTCGAGCGCAACCAGGGTCAGTTGCTCGAAATGTTGCAGCGAGGCGAAATCGACGCAGCACTGACTTACGATCTCGAACTGTCGCAGGACACGACGTTCGAGCCGCTGATGCTGGTGCCGGCCTATGTCATGCTGCCACAAGGGCATCGCTTCGCCGGCAAGGCTTCGATCACGACGGAAGAACTGGCCGACGAGCCGATGGTGCTGCTCGACCTGCCCTATAGCCGCGAATATTTTCTTTCGGCCTTTCAGTCGCGGGGGATCCGGCCGAACATTGCCGAGCGCACCGGCGACATCGCGGTGATGCGGTCAATGGTTGCGAACGGCTTCGGCTACGGCATCGCCAACATGCGGCCGCTCAACACGCTGGCGCCCGACGGCAAGCCGCTGGTCTTCGTGCCGCTGGCGGGGGATTTGCGGCCTCTGACCATGGGGGTCGCCTTGCCCAACGCCGAGCACCGCACACAGACGGTGCAGGCATTCATCGATCATTGCCGCCGTTTCGTCGTCGAACAGGGCGTGTTCGGCAGCGGCCGGGTCGTGGAATAGAAGCCTTCCGTCACGCCACCTGAAGCCGGTGATCGGCAAGCCGCCGCAGCAGATTGTCCAGCATGTCGTCGCAGCGGCGCATCTGTTCGACGCTGACGAATTCGTCCGGCCTGTGCCCTTGCGCCATCGAGCCCGGTCCGCACACGATGGTCGGCGTGCCGAGGTCGCGACTGAACAATCCGCCTTCGGTGCCGAAGGCAACCTTGATAGTGTCGTTGGCACCGGTCAACGATTTGACGAAGGCGACGGCCTGCGAATTCGCCGGCGTGTCCAGCCCCGGATAGGTGTTGGTGATATCGATCTCGATGGCCGCCTCCGGCGCGATCGCTGAAGCGGCAGCGGCAATGCGCGCCGCCGCAGCGCGCAGCCCGTCGAGGATTTGGTCAGCATTGTCGGCCGCGACATTGCGGATCTCGAAGTCGAGCTGGCAGAGATTCGGCACGATGTTGAGCGCCACGCCGGCATTCATCTTGCCGACGTGGACGGTCGTGTAGGGAATGTCATAGTCGCCGTCGCGCGCGCCATCGCGCGCCAGCCGGTCCTGTTCCTGGCGTAGCGCGGAGACGAAGTCGCAACCGAGATGAATGGCGTTGAGCGCCAACGGGGCGAGCGCCGAATGGCCTTCCCGACCCCTGCACATGGCGCGTGCCGCGAGCTTGCCCTTGTGGCCGGTCGCAACCTGCATGTTGGTCGGCTCGCCGACGATGCACAGCAGAGGCCGGTGCGGCGCGGCCTGCAGCATGTCGATCAGGCTGTGCACACCGATGCAGCCGACCTCCTCGTCGTAGGAAAGCGCCAGATGCAAGGGCGTTTGCAGGCTCATTTTCGCGGCCTTGAGACAGGCGGCAAGCACGCAGGCGACGAAACCCTTCATGTCGGCAGCACCACGGCCGTAGAGCCTGCCATCGCGCGCGGTCATCTCGAAAGGCGGCAGCGTCCAGTCCTGGCCGTCGATGGGGACGACGTCGGTATGGCCGGACAGCATGACGCCGGGAGCGTCGGCCGGCCCGATGGTCGCGAAAAGGTTGGCCTTATGGCCGTCCGCGCTGCGGATGATCTGGCAGGCAATGCTCTGTGCCGCCAGCAGCTCCGTCACGTAACCGATGAGGTCGAGGTTCGACTCGTGACTGACCGTCGGAAAGGCGATCAGCTTTTCAAGGATCTGGATGCTGTCCATGCGTTATGTCTCATTGGCCGTGTGCGCTATCTAGCATCGCGTGGCCACGGCCTTGAAGTCGCATTTGGCTCAGCCGGGATTTGCCGGATGCTAATCCGTATGGCGAGGACGGATTAGGCGCGTCCTAATCGGCACAGAAGAAATCTGTAGTTTTCCGGCACGCGCCGCAACTTATGAGTAAGTTTACCGCATCTACCCACCGGGCGGACCGGTTTGCGCCAAACCATCACCGCGCATGCCGCGACGCGACGCTGGCAGGAAGGAAGCACTATGCGTGATCCACGCTACGACATTCTGTTCGAGCCCGTGAAGATCGGTCCGGTGACCGCCAAGAACCGCTTCTACCAGGTGCCGCACTGCAATGGCGGCGGCTATCGCGATCCGTCGGCGGCGGCCGAGATGCGGCGCATCAAGTCGGAAGGCGGCTGGGGCGTCATCTTCACCGAACAGACCGAGATGCACCACACCTCCGAGATCACGCCCTTTATCGAGCTCAGGCTGTGGGACGACGCCGACATCCCGGCGTTGGCGAAGATGGCCAAGGCCATGCACCAGCATGGCGCACTGGCCGGCATCCAGCTCGCCTATTCCGGCATCAACGGCCCGAACCTCTACACCAAGGAAGTGCCGCGCGGGCCGTCGGCCTTGCCCATCCGCACCTTCACCAACGATCCGGTCCAGGCCCGCGCCATGGACAGAGAGGATATACGCGACCTCAGGCGCTGGCATCGCAATGCCTTCAAACGCGCCAAACTGGCGGGTTTCGACCTGGTCTGTCTCTATGGCGCGCATGGCTTCGGCATCATCCAGCACTTCCTGTCCACCGCCACCAACCAGCGCACCGACGAATATGGCGGTTCGCTGGAAAACCGCTCGCGGCTGATGCGCGAGCTGATCGAGGAGGGTCGCGACGCCATCGGTGACACCTGTGGCCTGACGCTGCGGCTATCGCTGGACGAGATGATCGGCGAGCTCGGCTTCGCCAATTCCGAAGTGCGCGACATGATCGAGATGCATGCCGAGCTGCCCGACCTCTGGGATCTGGCGCATGGCGCCTGGGAAGATTGTTCGGGGCCGTCGCGCTTCAAGGAAGAGGGCGCGCAGGAAAGCCTGGTGTCCGGCATCAAGTCGCTGACCTCGAAGCCGGTCGTCGGCGTCGGTCGCTTCACCTCGCCTGACGTGATGGTCAGGATGATCAAGTCCGGCACGCTCGATTTCATCGGCTGCGCGCGCCCGTCGATCGCCGATCCCTTCCTGCCGAAGAAGGTGGAGGAGGGGCGCATCGAGGACATCCGCGAATGCATCGGCTGCAACATCTGCATCACCGGCGACATGACCATGTCGATCTCGCGCTGCACGCAGAACCCGACCTTCATGGAAGAGTGGCGCAAGGGCTGGCATCCCGAACGCATGCAGGCCAAGGGCGACAGCGACAGCGTGCTGATCGTCGGCGCCGGCCCGGCCGGACTGGAGGCCGCTCGCGCGCTCGGCCTGCGTGGCTATCAGGTCGCCATTGCCGAGGCCGGCACCGAACTCGGCGGCCGCGTCGCCCGCGAATGCCGCCTGCCTGGCCTGTCGGCCTGGGGCCGCGTGCGCGACTATCGCCAGTACCAGCTCAGCCAGATGTCCAACGTCGATGTCTATTTCGAAAGCCGGTTGTCGGCCGAGGATATCCTGGCCTTCGGCTTTCAGAACATCGCGCTTGCGACCGGCTCGACATGGCGCCGCGACGGTGTGGCACGCGCCCATGTCGTGCCGATGCCGGCCGACCCGGCCATGCCGGTCTACACGCCGGACGATCTGATGGGCGGCAATGTGCCGACCGGCAACGTCGTGCTGTTCGACGACGACCACTACTATATGGGTGGTGTCCTGGCCGAGCTGATGGCGCGCAACGGCGCCAAGGTGACGCTGGTGACGCCGTCCGCCTATGTGTCGGACTGGACCCGCAACACGCTGGAGCAGGGCGCCATCCACCGCCGTCTGGCCGAGCTCGGCGTCGAGATCGTGCTGAACCGGACCGTGACGCGAATCGTGCCGGGAGGCGTTGCCACCGCCTGCGCCTACACGGGTGCCGAACGCGACATCGCCGCCGACGCCGTGGTGCTGGTGACGTCGCGCCAGCAGGACGACGAGGTCTGGCGCGACCTGAAAGCGCGGCGCGACGAATGGGCCGACAACGGCATTCGCTCGATCAAGGTCATCGGCGATGCCGAGGCGCCAGGCCCGATCGCCTGGGCGACCTATGCCGGCCACCGCTTCGCACGCGAACTGGATGAACCCGATATCGGCGATGCGCTGCCGTTCCGGCGGGAAGTGACCGCCCTGGCGGCGGAATAGGCGGGACTTGCGCCTGGCAACCATGGTCCTTAGACAGGCGGCCTTGAAGGACGTTTGCCGAAGGCGGAGAAGAACATGTCGGACCGGATGAAGACCCTCTCCTCGGCCAAATCGCATGGCGGCGTGCAGGGCGTCTATTCCCACGCTTCGGAAACCTGCTCCTGCGACATGGCATTCGCCGTCTTTGTGCCGCCGCAGGCCCGTGAAAAACCTTGCCCTGTTGTATGGTACCTCTCCGGCCTCACCTGCACGCATGCCAATGTCATGGACAAGGGTGAGTACAGGCGCATGGCCGCCGAGCTTGGCCTGATCATCGTCTGCCCCGACACCAGTCCGCGTGGTGCCGATGTTCCCGACGAGAAGGACAATTGGCAGTTCGGCGGCGGCGCCGGTTTCTATGTCGATGCGACGCAAGCGCCCTACGCTACGAACTACCGCATGTATTCCTATGTCACCGAGGAACTGCCGGCGCTGATCGCGCAGGAATTTCCGGCGGATATGACGCGCCAGGCGATCTTTGGCCATTCGATGGGCGGGCATGGCGCACTGACGATCGCGCTCAAAAATCCCGAGCGCTTCAAAAGCTGCTCGGCCTTCGCGCCGATCGTGCAGCCGAGCACCGCCGGTTGGTCGAAGCCGGCCCTCGAGAAATATCTCGGCGCGGACGACACATCATGGCGGGGCTACGATGCCACCTTGCTCATCGAAGATGGCCACCGCTTCCCCGAGCTTTTCGTCGATCAGGGAACATCGGACGGATTTCTCAAGGACGGGCTGCGGCCCTGGCTTCTGGAAGCGGCCTGCGCCAAGGCCGGCATGGCGCTGACCCTGCGCATGCAGGACGGCTACGATCACTCATATTTCTTCATTTCGACATTCATGGACGACCATCTGCGATGGCATGCCCAAAGATTGTCTGACCCGGTCCACGGCACCGGGTCACGCTGAAGCAAGGGAATATCCCGAGCGGGTCTAATCCCGCAGCAGGTCGAACATCAGCTTGAAGAAACGGTCCGCGTCGACCTCATGGGCGATACGCGCATTGTCCTTCTCGCCGCGCTCGCCCCAGAAATCGGCGACCGTCGCACCGAACGCATAGGTGCCTGTGAGATCGACACCGATATGGGCCGGGCGCGTGCGCACCAATGTCGGGTCGATGGCCAAGGCCAGTGCCAACGGATCGTGCATGGCGCCGCCGACGCCCATCGAGCTGCGGTGCAGCTTCTCGTAGAACAGCAGCCAGTCATTGACGAGCTTGCCGAGCGGCGTGTCGATCGTCGCCAGCTCGGCATATTGCGGCGCCTCGATCAGCACCTGCATGGTGACGTCGAGCCCGACCATCAGGATCGGCACGCCGCTGTCCAGCACGATCTTCAGCGCCTCCGGGTCGCAGAAGGCGTTGAACTCGGTCGGCGTGATGATCTCGCTCTTGCGGTAAAACACGCCACCCATCCAGATCAATTCCCTAATCTTGGGCAGCACGTCGCGGTGCTTGAGGATCATCAGGCCGATATTGGTCAGCGGGCCGGTGGCGACGACGAGGATCGGTTCCGGGGCGGCGCGCAGCTTGTCGGCCAGGAAATCGACAGCGTGCTGGTCCACCGGCTTGATCGTGGCCTGCGGCAGATAGGGCGAGCCCTCGAGGCCGCTCGGACCATCGGCGGTGCCGAGCACCAGCGGGCGCGCCAGCGGACGGTGGCACCCTTGAGCGACTGGCACGTCGCCGGCGCCGATATATTCGAGGATGCGCAGCGCGTTGGCTGTCGTCTTCTCGACCTCGGCATTGCCGCAGGTGGTGGTGACGCCGATGAGTTCGATGGCCGGCGAGCGATGCGCCATGACCAGCGCGATGGCGTCGTCGTGGCCGGGGTCGCAGTCGAACAGGATGGGAGTTGCAATGGTCATTTTATCGGTCCTCACGCCGCTTGTTCGTAGCGCGCGATGGTTTGCTTGAAGATGTTGAGGAAGCGGCGTCCGTCGAGATCGGTGCAGATGCGGGTGGTCTTCGGACCGCCGCCGGGCAGCAATTGCCGGCCGCGATGGGCAACCGTCTGGCCGCGGGCGAGGCGCCCGTCGAGCACGACATCGACGAAGAGCGGTTCGGTCATGGTGGCAAGCGCCGGGTCGAAGGCCAGTGCCACGGTGATGACGTCGTCCATCGGGAAGCCGACCAGGTCGAAGAACTCGCGCCAGATATCGATGTAGATCGGGAAGCTGTCGGCGATCATCTCGAAGACGGGGTTCTTCCGGGCAACGGCCTCCATGTCGGCAATGTCGTCGCGCGTCAGCATCGAGGCGGCGACGCGGTTGTCCTCGCAGATGTCGAGCGGCACCAGGATCTTGTCGACGTCGGCGTTGAGCACGATGCGCGATGCCTCCGGGTCGGCCCAGATGTTGTATTCCGACAGCGGCGTCATGTTTCCGGGCGTCTGGAAGTTGCCGCCAAGCACCAGGAGCCGCTTGAGCGCGCCCGTCAGGCGCGGCTCCTGCAGCAGTGCCATCGCGGCATTGGTCAGCGGCCCCGTCGTCACCAGCGTGATCTCGCCCGGATTGGCCATCACCGTATCGATGATGAAGTCGACGGCATGGCCTGGCGTTGCCTGGCGTGACGGCGTCGGCGCCGGCGGGTTGAACTTCTTCAGCCGGTCGCCGAAGCGGGCGACGAGCCGCTTTTCGAAATGCACAGGCGCCTCCATGTCGGCCTTGGAGTTGCCGACGATCGGCCGCCAGGCGCCGGCGTGGACCGGGATATCGTCGCGCCCGGCAAGCGTCAGCGTGTTGAGGACGACATTCGTGACCTGCTCGATCGGGCCGGCGGCACCGGTGACGGTGGTGACGCCTTCGAGCCGGACATTCGGGTTCGCCGCGGCAAACAGCACAGCGAGAATATCGTCGCCGGCAGAATCCACGTCGAGGATTATGCGTTCCATGAGAGTTCCTTCATTGCGGATTTTTGTCGACCGGGGCGCTGTTCCTGTCCACCGACAGAAGTTTCTGCATCGACGCCAGCGTCTCCTTGATGATCCTTGGCCGCGCCCGGTAGGACAGCGCGAACAGCGCCGTCAGCGCGACGACATAGGGTACGGTCAGCACCAGATAGGACGGGAAGCCGAAGGTCTGCAGGCGGAGCGAGAAGGCATCGGCGAAGCCGAACAAAAGGCAGCCGGCCAGCACCTTCAGCGGATCGCCATTGGAAAAGATCAGGATCGCCACCGCCATGAAGCCGCGGCCCGAGGACATGTTCTCGGTGAACATGGTGATGTAGCCGAGCGACAGATGCGCGCCGGCCAGTCCCGCCAGTAATCCGCACAGCAGCGAGGCGGTGTAGCGGACGCGGGTGATCGAGATGCCGAGCGCCTCGGCGGCTTCGGGCTTTTCACCAACGACGCGGATATAGAGGCCGAGCCGGGTGCGGTTGTAGAACAGCACCAGCAGCGGCACCGCGAGGAAGGCGACATAGACGATCGGCGTGAAGCCCGAGATCAGCGGCGCCCATGAGCCGAGCAGTGCCTGGGCGCCGGGTATCTGCACCTTGGGCAGGCCGACAATGCCGTGACCGACGATCGATCCGCGCGTGCCGAAAATCGCTTTCATCAGCGAGATCGTCATGCCGCCGGCAAGGATGTTGAGCGCCAGGCCGACGACCACTTCATTGGCCCGGAACGTCACCACCAGCACGGCAAAGGCGAGCGCGAAGGCAAGCGCCGCGGCGACGCCGCAGGCGACGCCTGCAAATGCCGAGCCCGTCCAGATAGAGCCGATGACGGCGAAGAAGGCGCCGGCCAGCATCTGACCCTCGAGGCCGATGTTGAAGATGCCGGCCTTGGTGGTGAACGAGCCGCCGAGCGCCACCAGGAGAATTGGCGCGGTGGTGCGCAGCGTCGCGGCGATCAGCGCGACGTTGATCAGCTTGTCTAGAATTTCCATCGCCGCTCCCCCGCCTGGCTGTCGCCACGGCGTTTGATCAGAACCTGCGCCGAGACGCTGAGGATGATCAGCGCCTGGATCACGGTGATGATTTCGCGCGAGGCGCTGGTGTCGACCTCGAGCAGCAGCGATCCGCTGCGCAGCGCGCCAAAGAACAGCGCGGTGACGATGGTGGCGACCGGCGAGCCATTGGCGAGCAGGGCGGCGATCAATCCGTCGAAGCCGAAGCCTGGGGCAAAGCCCTCCATGAACCGGTGATGCACACCGAGCGTTTCGACCCCGCCGGCGAGGCCGCCGACGGCGCCCGAAAGCAGCAACACGACAAAGCCCTGCCGTTTCACGTTGACGCCACCATACTCAGCGAATTTCGGCGCCGATCCGACCATGGTCACGCCATAGCCCCAGCTGGTGTAGCGGAAGACCAGCGCGACACCGACCGCCAGCAGCAGGCCAATCACCAGCCCCCAGTTCAACCGCGAGAAGGAAAAGATCTCCGGCAGATAGGCTGTCGCCAGGATCGGCGGGGTCTCCGACCAGCCGCCGGGGCGCTTGAACAGGAAGATGGTGAAATAGGAGGTCAGCAGCACGGCGATGTAGTTCGACAGGATCGTCGAGACGACTTCGTTGGTGTTGTAGCGGGCGCGGAAATAGGCGGGAATGGCGACCCAGGCAGCGCCCGCGACGACAGCCAGCGCCAGTGCCGCCAGTGTATGAATGCCCGCGGGCAGGGAAAAGCTGAAGCCGACCCAGGCGGCGGCAAACCCGCCGAGGAACAATTGGCCCTCGATGCCGACATTGAACATGCCGCCGCGCAGGCCGATGCAGGCCGCAACGCCGCAGATCAGGATCGGCGTCGTCTGCAGCAGGGTACCGGCAATCTTTTCCTGGTCACCAAAGGCGCCGCGCAACAGCGTCATCAAGACATGCACCGGGCTTTCGCCGACCAGGAGGATGATGATCGCCCCCAAGAACAACGCCACGGCAACGGCAATGATCTGGCCGGAAAAGGCGCGCAAACGGTCGCTCATCATGCGTGCTCCAGCTGCGGTGAAACGCCCGCCATCATCATGCCGATCCTGTCTTCGTCGGCGTCGTCGCCGGCGACTTCGCCCATGATCCGCCCGTTGAACATCACCAGGATGCGGTCGGCGAGCGCGGCCAGTTCGTCAAGCTGCACGGAAATCAAGAGGATGGCACGGCCGGCTGCGCGCTGGCGCATGATCTCGTCATGGATGGCTTCCTGGGCGCCGATATCGACGCCGCGCGTCGGCTGATCGATCAGCAGGAAGTCGGCGCCATTGGTGAACTCGCGCGCCAGCACCACCTTCTGGATATTGCCGCCCGAAAGCCGTTTGACGGCATCGCCCGCTCCTTGCGCGCGGATATCGAAGCTCTTGATCAGCGCTCCGGCATTTTGCGCGATCGCCTTCCAGTCGAGCACGCCATTGCGACTCCATGGCGCACGATGCTGGCGGCCCATCAGTGTGTTTGCTGCGATCGACGCATTGCGATCGACCCCGCGCACCATGCGGTCGCCCGGAACATGGGCAAGGCCCGCCTCGCGGATTGCGGCGGTGGAGAGCGTGGTGAGGTCCTGGCCCTTCAGCCGGGCCTCGCCATGGCTTGCTGGCCGCAGACCCGAAAGCACTTCCGCCAGTTCCGTCTGCCCATTGCCGGCGACGCCCGCAATCCCCACCACCTCGCCGGAGCGGACAGTGAAACTGGCATTGCGAAGAGCCGGCAGCCGGCGGTCGTCGCGCGCCCACAAATCCCTGACTTCAAGGACCACGTCGCCCTGCAGCGCCGCGCGCGGCCGCCGGTCGAAACTGACCTCGCGGCCGACCATCATGCGCACCAGCTCGTCCTTGTTGAGTTCCGATGTCGGGCGGGTCGCGACCTTACGGCCGTTGCGCAGCACCGTCACCGTGTCGGACACCTCCATCACCTCCTCCAGATGGTGCGAGATGAAGATCACCGTCATGCCCTCGGCCACGAAGCTGCGCAGCGTCTGGAACAGTTCGCGGCTCTCCTGCGGCGTCAGCACCGCGGTCGGCTCGTCGAGGATGATGGTGCGGGCACCACGCACCAGAACTTTCAGGATTTCGATGCGCTGCTCGATGCCGACCGAGAGCAGCCCGACGCGCTCGGTCGCATCGACATGCAGCCCGAAGCGCTTCGACAGTTCCTGCGTGCGCGCGATCTGCGCGGCATGGTCGATCAGCCCATGACGGCGGATTTCCATGCCGAGAAAGACATTGTCGGCGACCGAGAGCGAGGGAACCAGCTTGAAATGCTGGTGCACCATGCCGAGCCCCGCCTTGATGGCCGCGGCCGGGTCGGCGACCACCGTCGCCTCGCCATTCAGCCGGATCGAGCCTTCGTCGGGCTGCAGCAGGCCGAACAGGATGTTCATCAGCGTCGTCTTGCCGGCGCCGTTCTCGCCGATAATGGCGTGGATCTCGCCCCGGCGCACGGCAAGATCGATGCCGTCATTGGCAATGAAGGCGCCAAAACGCTTGGTGATGGCAGTCAGCTCGACAGCCATCGCGGCAGTGTTGTGGAGGGTCGGGGACCCCGGCGCGTTCGACACCATTGCTCTCGCAGATTGGGGCTCTCGCAGATTGCGAGCTCTCGAAGATGGGACACTGATCCGCCGCGGCATGCCGCGGCGGATCAGTGTAGCGCTTTCTTGGGAGGGATGCGCTGTTGCTGGCCTATTTCGCCTTGGCGATCACGATCTTGCCGTCGAGGATGCCCTTCTTGATCTCGTCCAGCTTGGTCGTCACGTCGGCCGGGATCTTCGGTGCAATGTCGTCGCAGACCTTGAACTCGACGCCGCCCGACGCCAGGTCGAAGGTGCGGGTGCCGGCGGTGACCTTGTTGCCGCCGACCTCGTCCTTGATCAGCGTGTAGACGGCGATATCCCCGCGCTTCAGCATGCTGCCGAGCACATTTCCGGGGGCCGTGCCGCACATGTCGATATCGACGCCGATCGAATATTTGTCGGCCGCGGCACTGGCCTGCATGACGCCTTCACCGGTCGGGCCGGCAACGTTGTAGACGATGTCGGAGCCCTGGCCGTACAGCGCCTGCGCGAGCTCGCTGCCCTTGGCCGGATCGTCGAAGGTGCCGGCGAAGACGGAGTTCACCTTGACATCGGGCGCGGCGTATTTGGCGCCTTGCTCGTAGCCGCCAAGGAAGTTGCGGATCACCGGGATGTCGCGGCCGCCGACGAAGCCGATTGCCTTGCCGTCGCCGATCTTGGGAAATTCACTGCCCTTGGCCTCGATCATGCTGGCCAGCGCGCCGGCGACGAACGAGCCCTGCTCCTCGGCGAAATTGGCATAGATCATCTTGGGATTGTCGAGCACGCCATCGATGAAGACGAAGCGCTGGTCAGGGTATTCCTTGCTGACCTTCTGCAGCGAATCCACCAGCTCCCAGCCCATCACGAAGATGAGATCGTACTGTTTGCCTTTGGCGAGGTTTTCGAACTGCTCCTCATAATCCAAGGCACGATTGCCGGTGTCGACCAGCTTGAGGTCGATGCCGAAATCGGTCTTGGCCTTGTTGAGACCGTTGACGATCGAAACGCCAAAACCCTGTGCAAAATAACCCGAGATGGCGGCCACCGAAACCTTGGCCTGTGCGGCGGCCGATCCCAACGAAACAGCCAGCATCGTGCCGGCCAGAAACAAACTCTTGAGCGCCCTTGTCATGTTATTCCCCTTCAGCTTTTTTCAGCTTTTGAAGCCACGCCTTGACCATCCCCCACATATCGCCGGAATGCCGGCGAGTTCGTTGATGGTCATATGAGTTTAGGAGCGGCTAAACAGGCTGTCAATCGTCATCCGATGCAGTTTTCTCAGGCCCGTCATCCGCGTCCTTCACCTCTTCGCTTGACAAATATCGCGATGCATAATTGTTGATACTCTAACGAGTTTTCACGAGTGACGGGACGAAGGATACGCGCAATGCCAGCTGTGGTGGTCAGGAAATTTCTGGTCCAGGTCGAGGAGATCTTCCATGAGGGCGGGCCGCCCGCGGCACGCCCGCCCAAGCGCGGCGCGATCGTCGCCGTCATCGCCAACCCCTTTGCCGGACGCTACGTCGAAGAGATCACCGGCTTCATGGAAGATCTGAAGCCGCTCGGCCTTGAAATGGCGCGGCGCCTGATCGACGCCATGGGCGATGGCGTCGCCGCTGTCGAAGGCTATGGCAAAGGTGCGATCGTCGGCGCCGCCGGCGAGCTTGAACACGGCGCGCTCTGGCACAATCCGGGCGGCTACGCGATGCGCGAACTTCTCGGCGACGCCAAGGCCATCGTGCCCTCGACCAAGAAGGTCGGCGGTCCCGGGACGCGCATCGACATTCCGATCACCCACATCAACGCCTCCTACGTGCGCAGCCATTTCGACGCGATCGAGATCGGCGTCGGCGATGCGCCGCGCAGCGACGAGATGGCGGTCATCCTGGCAATGACCACCGGCGCGCGCGTTCATGCGCGGGTCGGCGGCCTGGCGGCGGCCGACATCAAGGGCGAGGACGGATTGCGATGAGCATGGAAATCCGCCGCATCATCACCATCGTCGAGGAAACCCGGATCGAAGGCGGCCGCCCGGTCGACCCGCCGACGCGGCGTGCCGCGGCGATCGCGGTGATCCGCAACCCTCATGCCGGCACGTTTGTCGAGGATCTGTCGGCGTTGAGCGCGATTGGCGAGGCCCTGGGCGATATCTTGCCCAGGCGCGCCGTCGCTGCGCTCGGCATTGCCGGCGATCAGGTCGAGAGCTTCGGCAAGGCAGCCGCCGTCGGCGCCGACGGCGAGTTGGAACATGCCGCCGCCATCCTTCACCCAACGCTCGGCGCCCCGTTCCGTGACGTGCTGGGCAAGGGCGCCGCGCTCATTCCCTCGTCGAAGAAGCGCGGCGGTCTCGGCGTGCCGCTCGACATTCCGCTCGGCCACAAGGACGCGGCGAGGGTGCGCAGCCATTTCGACGGCATGGAGGTCCGCGTCCCCGATGCGCCGCGCGCCGACGAGATCGTCGTCGCCATCGCCGTCACCGATTCCGGCAGGCCGCACCCGCGCGTCGGCGGGCTGACCAAGGACAAGATCGTCGGGGTTGACGGTGTGAGCTGACCGTCAGGCAGCCCTGACTTCCGGCACCCGCATCGCCGGCGGGGTGTTGCGGCTGCGGCCGGTGCGCACCTCGCCGTCGATGACGACCATGCCGATGCCCGGCAGATTGCCGAGCGCCACGCTGTCGAGAAGGCCGTCGCCGGCTCCGCCCATCGCCTGGTCGATGAAGATCAGGTCGGCGGCGCGGCCGATTTCGATGATGCCGCGATCGGTCAGTCCGCGCACGCGTGCCGTGTTGCCGCTGGCAAGGCAGAACGCCACTTCCGGCGCGATGCCGCCCAGCGAAGCCAACATGGTCATGATCCTCAAAATGCCGAGCGGCTGCACGCCGGATCCAGCCGGGCTGTCGGTGCCGAGGATGACGCGCGAAAGCTCGCCGCGCTGTCTTGCCAGGTCGAGCACGAACAGTCCGGTGCGCAGATTGCCGTTGTGGACGATTTCGAGCGCCCGAGAGCCTTTTTCGCAGATCTGCCGGATCTCGGCTTCGGGAAGCGCCGTCGGTCCGCCATTGACGTGGGCAACGATGTCGGCGTCGACCTCCAGCACGACGTCCGCACCGATGCGGCCGGAGCCGGGCAGGGACGGTCCGCCCGTGTGGGTCATCGAGGTCATGCCGTATTTGCGCGCCCAAGCAATCATCTGCCGGCCGGTCGGGCCATCCTTGACGCCGCCAAGTCCGACCTCGCCGACGAGTGTCACGCCGGCTTCGGCGAGGGTGCGGAAATCCTCCTCGGTGAGGCCGGGCTCCAGGATCGGCGCGCCGGCCAGGATTTTCATGCCGTTGGGGCGGAAGTTGGAGAAGGTGCGCTGCGCCGCGATCGCCAGCGCCTTCAGGCCGACCAGGTCGCGCGGGCGGCCCGGCGTGTGGACCTCTCCTGCCGAAATGATCGTGGTGACGCCGCCATGCACGGTCGAATCCATCCAGCCGATCTGGTTTTGCCGCGGCGTCCAGTCGCCGGCCACCGGATGAGCATGGTTGTCGATAAGCCCCGGTGCGACCGCGCAACCCATCGCATCGATGATCGTCGCCGCCTTGCCGCTGTCGACGTCACCGGCCTTGCCAATGCCTGAGATGCGCCCGTCGGTCACGACGATGGTGTCGGCGTCGAGGATCGGCTGGCCGAGGTCACCGCTCAGCAGGAGGCCGATATTGCGGATGACGAGCGTGGCAGACGACTTGGGGTCGGACGACATTGGTTCTCATTTCTGCTGGTATGGAAAGGTCTGGACGCGGCCTACTTGCCGCCGTCGCCATTCGATGGATCGTCGTCATTGATGCGCTGGAGCAGCCGGAGCAGAGTCGTTTGCTCGGTGGGTGACAGCGGCGACAGGAAACGGCGTCCGACCTCGACGCTGCGTGCGAGCCGCTCGAGCGTATATTCGGTACCTTTTTCGGTCAGTGCGATCATCGACAGGCGCTGGTCGGTGTCGGATGCGCTGCGCGTGATCAGCTCGTGTTTGAGCAATTTGCGCATGACGATGCTGATGGTTGACGGGTCCATCGCCGTCAGCCGGCCGAGATGGTTCTGCGAGACCTCGCCATGTTTGAGGATCGTGGCAAGGGCTGCGAACTGGGTCGGCGAAAGGTCTTCGCCGGCCATGACCTGTTGGAAACGCAGCGTCGCGCGCTGATGCGCCTTGCGGATAACGTGCGCCGGGTGCTGGTCCAGCGCGTAGCCGGTCTCAGCGTATCGCTCCAGCACCTGCTCACGGGGTAGTGGTTCCCGCTTCGGTGTCGCGCTTTTCTCGGGTTTCTTTTCGGTCGTCAAACCGGACTCCTGTTGCCTGTCTCGGATGCCGCTGGCTCTAGCTCAAGCCGCGACTTCGGTCGGTTGCAGCGACGTCCCGTCGCGAAGGGCCGCGACGACATCAGCCGAATCGCTGACCACGCCGAAATGCGTCGCTATGTCGTAGAGCGAGCTTTCCTGCTCGCGCGGTCCCGTCGCCGCGCAGCAATCGCTCGGCACGACCACCTCATAGCCCTGGAAAAAGGCGTCGTGGACGGTCGATCGCACGCAGATGTTGGTGACCACGCCGAAGATGACCAACTGGTCGACCTGCATATCCCTGAGCGTCAGATCGAGGTCAGTCTGGAAGAAGGCTGAGTAGCGCCGCTTGATGACATGGATCTCATCGTCGCGGGCGCCGAGATCCTCGATGATCTCCGGTCCCCAGCTGCCCTCCACGCAATGCGGCGTGCGCTTGACCCATTCGCGCTCGCGGCGCATGCCCGGCCGGTGCGCATCATGGACCCAGATCACCGGCACGCCGCGCGCGCGGGCGGCCTCGATAACAGCCAGCTGCGGCGCCACCAGCGTCTCATATCCCGGCAGCACCATGGCCCCGCCGGGTTTGCAGAACTCGTTGACCATATCGATGACGATAATGGCTGCGCGTTGCGGATCAAGGCGCATCGCGTCATCGTGCCGATGTGAGGAAAAAACGTCCACGGCCATGGCGGACTCCTTTGTCGATCGTTGATACTCATACAAAAAACTGTCGCAGATGCCAAGTCAATCCCGTTCGAAGCAAAGCCTGATTGCCAAGCCTGCGCAAGCCGCTCCGAGACGTGCCCACGTTGCTTTTTGCCACGAAATCACGTTGACAAGGAACACCGATCAAGTGTTCGATTTGTATGACCATCAATGATATTCAATTATCCGGACCGAGCCGGGCCGAGGGCTGAGACATGAGGACGACCGTTACCGGATCAAGTGGCCTGCTTGGCCGCCATGTCGCGGCGGCGCTGGTCGCGGCCGGTCATGATGTCACGGGCATCGATACCGTGGCGCCGGGCACGGCACCGTGGCGGCATGCCACCGCCGACCTGACCGATCTGGGATCGACCCTGCAGCTGGTGCGCGATTGCGATGCCGTCGTCCATATCGCGGCCATTCCGCGCCCGACAGGACGGGCCGGCGGCGAGGTGTTCAAGACCAATGTCGCAACCGCCTACAATGTCGTCGAGGCCGCGGCCATGGCTGGTATCGGGCGCTTCGTCTATGCTTCGTCCTTCAGCGTCTTCGGCTATCCCTTCTTCGAGAAGACGGTCGTTCCGCCATATCTGCCGGTCGATATGAACCATCCGGTCGGCGCGCAGGACCCTTACGGCCTGTCGAAATGGCTGGGCGAGGAAATCGTCGACGCGGCGGTGCGCAGAAGTGCCTTTTCGGCGGTCAGCATCCGCATGCCATGGATCCAGACCCCGCAATCCTTCTTCGCCGGCGTCGGCCCGCGCCGCGCCACCGCCGACAGCGCCCGCGACCTGTGGGCCTATCTCGACGCGCGCGATGCCGGGCAGGGCTTTCTGCGGGCGCTGGAATGGCAAGGCGACGGCCATCTGCGCGTCCTGCTCAGCGCTGCCGACACCTTCATGGAAGAAGAAACCGAAGCGCTGGTGCGCCGGGTCTATCCAGGCGTTGCCCTGTCGCGGCCGATCGCCGGTTTCGGTTCCATGCTCGATACGATCCATGCGCGCGAAACGCTCGGCTTCGAGCCACAGCATTCATGGCGTTCCTATCCACAGCCGGAGACCGAGGGATGAAAAGGTTCGACCAGAAGAAGGTCCTTGTCACCGGCGGCGCCGGCGCCATCGGCAGCGCTGCCGTCCGGCGCTTCCTCGACGAAGGCGCGCGCGTCGCCATTGTCGATCGCAACGGCGCTGCGGCCCGCGAGCTGGCTCGCGCTCTCGGCGACAACACCATCGCCATCGAAGCCGACGTCACCGACGAGAAGACTGTGCGCGGCGCCGTCGCAACCATCGTCGAGACATTCGGCGGGCTGGATGTGGTGTTCAACAATGCCGGCATTTCCGGCGTCGTCGCTCCCGTGCACGAACTGCCGGTGGAGGATTGGGACACCATCATCCGCATCAATCTGCGCGGCATCTTCCTCGTCCTGCAGGCATCGCTCCAGGCGATGATCAAGGCCGGGGCCGGTGGCTCGATCGTCAATATGGGCTCGTCCATGGCCGGTTGGGACGTGCTTGCGGGCGGCGCCGGCTATGTCGCCTCCAAACACGGCGTGGTCGGGCTGACGCGGGTGGCAGCACTCGACGCCGCGCCCTATGGCATCCGCGTCAACGCCATCTGCCCGGGCGTGATCGAGACGACGCTCGGCGTGCCGGCCTCCGGCGACGGCGATTTCAAGAGCAGCGTCCAGCATTTCGCCGACCGCATCCCGTTGCGCCGTATCGGCCAGCCGGACGACGTCGCGGCTGCCGTGGCGTTCCTCGCTTCGGACGAGGCAAAGCATGTCACCGGTGTCGACTGGCTGATCGACGGCGGCCAGACCTTGCAGAGCTGGGCCAACGCGCCGGCCGGCGACGCGTTTCCAAAGTATTGTTAGGTAAGGAAGCCGTCGCCGTCCGATAGGCCGTCGCGTCGGGACGAACTCTTCGCGTTAGACGCCGAAGCGGTCCTTCAATCGCCCCGAAAGGATCGCGGCCTTCACCCCGAGCGGCCAGAAGCGGTGAAACCGGATCGGCTTGAGCGGCGATATCGGCATGGGAAACGGCGTCGCCTCGTCGCCGCGCAGGCGCTGCGCCAGGGCGGCGCCCATCGCCGAGGCCATGGCGACGCCACGGCCATTGTAGCCAAGGCAGATCAGCACGCCGTCTTCCGGCTCATGAACATGCAGAAGGTGATCCTTGGTGATCGCAACCCGGCCGTTCCAGGCGTGCGTCCAGCGTGTTCCCGCAAGCACCGGCCAGAGCCGCAGCGCATAGTCGGTGAGGTAGCGGATGGCGGACGCATCGCCGATGGGTTTCATCGGCCCGCGGCCGCCCATGAGCAGGCGCTTCTCGGCGTCGATGCGGTAGTAGACGGTGATGTTGCCGGCCTCGTAGAGGACGGGCCTTTCGGGGAGGATTGCGGCCGCGACCGCCGGCGCAAGCGGTTCGGTCGCCGCGATCGCGCTGAACACCGGAACCAGCGATTGCCCCAGGCCCGGCCACAGGGTTCCGGTGTAGCCGTTGGTCGCGATAAGAACCTTCTCGGCGCTGACCGAGCCGTTCGCGGTTTTGAGGAGCCATCGTCCGGCCTCCCTCTTCAGCGAAAGCACTTCGCTGCCGCCGAATACCCGCGCGCCGGCGCTCTTGGCTGCGGTTGCCAGGCCAATTGTGTATTTCAAGGGGTGGAGGTCGCCGCCGCGGGCGTCGAACATGCCGGATATGTATCTGTCGGTTCCCGTGCGCGTTGCCATCGCCTGCGCGTCAAGCATGCTGACAGGCATTCCTCGCCGTTCGCATTGCGCTGATGTGGTCCGCACCGCGGCTTCCGGCTTCGGCCGGATCGCCGCGCGTATGGTGCCGTTCTGCCGCGCCTCGCATGCGATCGACAGGCGTCTGATCAGGCCGAAGGTGAAATCCGGCGCGCCATAGGAGAAATCGATCATCCGAGGCCCAAGCTCGGGGCCGAACATCGTCTCGATCGTGTCGGGATCGTATTTGAGCCCGGGATTGACCTGGCCGCCATTCCTGCCCGACGCGCCCCAGCCCGGCTGCTGGGCCTCGAGCACGGCAACGTCGTCGCCGGCTTCCGCCAGATGCAGGGCGGTCGCAAGGCCGGTGAAGCCACCGCCGACAATGGCCACCCGTGCCCGCTGCGCGCCGGCAAGGGCAGGGTAATTGGCGGTGCCGCCGGCCGTTTCGCGGTAGAGGCTCCGGGGCGGGCTGCTTTCAAGCATAGGGCAGGCTCTTACGACAAGGTGACTGGTCTGATGGTGGCGTGACTGCGTCCGCGAGGGGGACCCCACGGAATTGGCAGACCCTCGGATATCGTGCCCGGTGTGCGCAAGGCAATTCTGTATGCTTTTGGGAAATCACAACAGTTGCGTCAGGGCGGCCATGAAGTGGTCGTTCTCCGATGGCGAGCCGATGCTGACGCGCACATAGCTGTCGAAACCTTCCTGCTTCCAGGGTTTGACAATGACACCTTCACGCAGCAGGCCCTCGGCGAAGGCGGAGGCATTTTGCCGGCAGTTGAAGAACAGAAAATTGCCTCGCGAAGGGGCGACTTCGAGGCCCTTGCTCGTCAGGAAATTCTCGACACGGGCTCTCTCCGCCTTGGCCAGCGCGACGACCTTGGCGAGGTGTTCCTTATCCTTGAGCGCCGCGAGTGCTGCGGCCTGCGCAACGCCATTGGCGTTGAACGGCGTGCGCACCCGGTCGAGCAGCGCGCGCAATTCCGGGTCACCGACGATACCGAAGCCGATGCGCAATCCGGCAAGCCCGAACGCTTTGGAAAAAGTCCGCAGCACGATCCAGGACCGGTCGCGCTTGCCGAGGTCAGGCAGGGACGAGGCATAGTCGTCGCCCTCGGCATATTCGGCATAGGCTTCGTCGATGACAACAAGCGTCTCGTCCCCGACTGCGTCCAGCACCCGCGACAGGTCACCGCCGGAGAGCCAGCTGCCGACCGGGTTCATCGGGTTCGAAAACAGCAGCATGCGGGGCCGTTCGCGCACCGCCTCGATCAGGGCGTCAGCGTTGATGGTGAGATCGTCATTGACGGCCACGCGGTTGATGGTCGCGCCCATCAGCGTTGCATAGTCCTCATGCAGCGGGAATGACGGATAAAGGGTGACGACCGTATCGCCGGGCCGCAACACGGCACGGCTGATGACGGAGAGAAGATTCTCCGAGCCATTGCCGAGGATGATTTGGTCCTCGCCGACATCATATCTGGCGGCGATGGCCTGGCGCAGCTCGCGCCCGGCCGGATCCGGATAGAGCCGGAACATCTCGGCGCCGGCCTGCATCATCGTGGCGAGTGTCGGGCTCGGGCCAAGCGGGTTTTCATTCGAGCCCAGCTTGGCGATCCTGACTGGCGCGTATCGCTGCATGACCTCGGCGATGGTCAGTCCGGAATTGTAGGGCGACAGGCGCGTGACTTCGGTTCGGACCATGTCTGAAGCTTTCGACACGAGCGGGCTCCTCTGCGGTTGGCCGATCGACTTCCGTCTTCGGCCGGGTTCTCAAATGCCGGGTTTCGCGGCATCGTCCCGGGGCAAGCCAGGTCACCGATGGGCGCGCTGATGCGGCGAATTTTTGTCAGGAGTAGCGTAGCCGAAATGGTTTGTATATGCTTGTATATGTAACTTGATCTGATAGTCTCGACATCGAAGCGGGAACCGACACCGGCAAGGAGGATCACATGCGCAATGCTTCTCTGTTCGATCTCGCCGGCAGGAAGGCGCTGGTTACCGGCGCCAGCCGAGGCATCGGCCGCAGCATTGCCGAGGCTCTGAGCGCGGCCGGCGCCGATGTCGCGGTGACCGCGCGCAGTCTGGCCTCCCTCGAGGAGATCATAGCGGCGATCCGTGCGGCTGGCGGGGTGGCGCATGCCGTTGCCCTCGACGTCACCGATGTCGGCCGTTGCCGGGCCGCCACCGCCGAGGCCGCGAGCCTGCTTGGCGGTCTCGACATTCTCGTCAACAATGCCGGAATAGAAGAGGTCCGACCCTCGCTCGATGTCGACGAGGCGTTGTGGGACCGGATCGTCGATACCAATCTCAAGGGCGCGTTCTTCTGCGCCCAGGCGGCGGCGCGGCAGATGCGCGAAGCCGGCCGGCCCGGCGCCATCATCAATCTCTGTTCGCTGACTTCAGAAGTCGGCATTCCGACCGCGGTGCCGTATGGCTCGTCGAAGTCCGGCCTGCTCGGCATGACGCGGGCGCTGGCAGTGGAGTGGGCGGATCTCGGCATCCGGGTCAACGCCATCGCTCCGGGCTATTTCAGGACGGCGATGACGGATGTGTTCTACAGCAACGAGGCATGGCAGCAGTCGATGCTGGCCAAGATCCCGCAGCACCGTTTCGGCGATCTACGAGACCTGCACGGCGTTGCCGTGTTCCTTGCCTCGGATGCGGCAGCCTACATAACCGGCCAGTCCATTCCGGTGGATGGCGGTTTTCTCGCATCGATCTGAGGCGGCTCGCCATAGGTTCGAAATCAAAATCTTCCGCACTGTGACCGGCTGGCACGTTGCGTTCTAGCAAAGAGGAATACCCATGTCCGACATCAGCTTCCACGATCTGTCATCGCTCGATGCCACCCAGCGGGCCAATCTGCTGAAACGCGCCGAGGCCGATCTGTCGGTCTTCGTCGAAAAGGTCCGCCCGATCATCCAGGCCGTCAAAGACGAGGGTGACGCCGCTTTGATCCGCTTCGCCAGGGAACTCGACAAGGCCAATGTGGCTGAGGGCGGACTGAAGGTCTCGGAGGCCGAGTTCGACGCGGCATTCGACAAGGTCGAAAAGGATGTTGTCGAGAGCATCAGCTTCGGCATCGACAACATCAGGCGTTTCCACGAGGAGCAGAAGCCGGAAACCATGTGGCTCAAGGAAGTCCGGCCGGGCGCCTATGCCGGCGACCGCTACACGCCGATCGCGTCCGTCGCGCTCTACGTGCCGCGCGGCAAGGGCGCCTTTCCGTCGGTGACGATGATGACGTCGGTTCCGGCTGTCATCGCCGGCGTGCCGCAGATAGCCATGGTGACGCCGCCAACAGCGGACGGTTCGGTGGATGCGGCGACCCTCGTCGCCGCGCGCCTCGCCGGCGTCAGCGCCGTCTACAAATGCGGCGGCGCCCAGGCCGTCGCCGCCGTCGCCTACGGCACCGAGACGGTGAAGCCCGCGCTCAAGATCGTCGGCCCGGGCAGCCCGTGGGTGGTCGCGGCCAAGAGCGTGCTGTCGTCGATCATCAACACCGGCCTGCCGGCCGGCCCGTCGGAAGCCATCATCTTTGCCGATGACAGTGTCGACGGCGGCCTTGCCGCGCTTGATCTTTTGATCGAGGCCGAGCACGGGCCGGATTCCTCGGCCTATCTGGTGACGCACAGCCGCAAGGTTGCCGAAGCAGCGCTAGCAGCACTTCCAGAACACTGGTCGCGGATGACCGAACAGCGCGTGGAATTCTCGCGCGCGGTGCTGACCGGCAAGCGCGGCGGCATCGTGCTGACCGCGTCGCTGGAAGACAGCTACCGCTTCATCAACGACTATGCGCCCGAACATCTCGAAATCCTGTCGAAGGAGCCGTTCGCGCATCTCGGGCACATCACCGAGGCGGCCGAGATATTGATGGGCCCGCATACGCCGGTGACCCTTGCCAACTTCGTCCTTGGGCCGAACGCCGTGCTGCCGACCAGCCGCTGGGCGCGGACCTATGGCCCGCTCTCGGTGACGGATTTCGTCAAGCGCTCGTCGGTCGGCTATGTCACTTCCGCCGCCTATCCGGAACTGGCGATGCATGCCCGCAGGCTCGCCCGCTACGAGGGTTTCAGCTCGCACGAAAACGCGGTCTCGGAGATCCGCGACCGCTACCTCGCCGGCTGAGCGGAGACGATCGCGATGAAGGCGGCACGGCTTTATGGACCTGGCGATCTGCGCGTCGAGGATATCGCTTCGCCGGGCATCCCGGATGCGGGCTGGGTGAAGCTCAGGGTCGATGCCGCCGGCATTTGCGGTTCGGACTTGCACAATTTCCGCACCGGCCAATGGATAAGCCGGTCGCCTTCGACGGCCGGCCACGAGCTGACCGGCACGGTGGTCGCGCTCGGCGAGGGCGTCGACACCGTCGCCGTCGGCGACAGGGTGGTTGCCGATTCCCGTTTCTGGTGCGGGCACTGCGCGCAATGCCGGGCCGGCAGGCGGCACCTCTGCACTTCGCTGGGCTTCGTCGGCGAAGTCTGCGACGGCGGCTTCGCCGAACAGGCGGTGCTGCCCGCGCGTCTGCTGCATGTCGTCGATCCGGCGCTTGACGAGCGGGTCGCGGCGATGGCCGAGCCGCTCAGCGTTGCGCTGCATGCGGTGCGGCGTCTGCCGAAGACGGCAGGCTCGGTGCTTGTCGTCGGCTGCGGGCCGATCGGTGGTCTTGCCGCGCTGCTGCTGTCGCGAAGCTTCGCCGGCACCGTGCTTGTCGCCGACCGCAACCAGGCGCGCTGCGCCCGCGTGTCGCGGGTGACCGGGGCAACAATTGTCGACCTCGACCGCGACGCCATTGCCGCCGCGACCGCCAATGCCCCCTTGCTGGCCGCCGTCGAGGCGACCGGCAGCATCGCCGCATTCACCCAGCTGCTCGGCATTCTCGATTCCGGCGGCGCGGTGGCGATGGTCGGCATCTTCCACGGCCGTCTCGACATCGATCCCAATCTTCTGGTCGAACGCGAAATCGCGCTGCTGGGATGCCATGCCTTCGCCGACGAACTGCCCGACGCCGTGCGAATGCTGGGTGAATTGAGCGAGCCGCTGCTCGCCCTGATCGATCGCGAGATCGGCCTCGACGAGATACCGGCTGCCTATGAGCGGTTGTTGGCGGGGCAAAGCGACGGCTTGAAAACAATCATCCGCATACGGCAACCTGTTGAGCCGGCGTGATTTCCGATAAATTGCCGGAAAGGACTTTGAAATGATCGAGTTGCCCGATACGGCGAGCCCTCTCTACGAGAAGGTGAAGGACTACATCCTGACCAACATCGGATCGGGCCGGTGGGGCAAGGACCGCAAGCTGCCCTCCGAAAACGAGCTGGTGGCCTCGCTGGGTGTATCGCGGATGACGGTTCACCGCGCCTTGCGGGAACTGACCGCGGCGGGATTCCTGATCCGGCTGCAAGGTGTGGGCACGTTCATCGCGCCGCCCAGGCCGCAATCGACGCTGATCGAGATCAACAACATCGCGGCCGAGATCGTCGAGCGCGGTAACCGGCATCGCTCCGAAGTGCTCGTGCTGGAAACCATCACGCCAACCAAGGAGCTCGCGCTGTCGTTCGAGTTCCCGAAGCGGGTCTCGATCTATCATTCGGTCGTCGTCAATTTCGAGAACGATTTGCCGGTGCAATTGGAAGAGCGCTTCGTCAATCCGAGCCTGATCCCCGACTACGACAAGCAGGATTTTTCGAAGACGGCGACCTACGACTACCTCATGCAGAAAACCCCGGTGACCGAGGTCGAGCACATCATCTCCGCCATCCCGGCCGACGCGGAGACGGCGCGGCATCTGAGCATCGATGTCGGCAGCTGCTGCCTGTTTCTGCACCGACGGACATGGACGGGCGCGATCGTCGCCACCATCAGCAAGCTGACTTATGTCGGCAGCCGCTACTCGCTCGGCAGCCGCTATTCCCCCTCCAAGCCCAACTGACGGCAACGGGCGATTGCGTGACAGATGGCGGGAGGCTGATGGGTCGAATTGGCAGGAAATTTATGTCAGTCCAACTTGTATATGCATGTATGTATTTTAGCCTTGACATCCGTTCCCGCTGACGCTGAAATATCCCTGCACTTCACCATGAAGTGGTGGGCAAGACGCCGGGGCACAGTGCCGCGAGAGCAGAACCCCACAGTCTCACCAGACCGGATGCCTGGGTAAAAAAGCGGTCTGATCATCAAGGGGAACTAGATGATGCGTAACCTAGCAGGACAATTTCGCGCGCTCGTGATGGCCGCCGCCGTCGGGCTCGCCGCCGCGCCAGTGGCCCACGCGGCCGATGCGGCCATTCCCACGACGCCCGAGGCAGGATCGTTCAAGATCGGCATCGAGCCCTGGCTTGGCTATGGCCAGTGGCACGTCGCCGACGCCAAGGGCCTGTTCAAGACGAACGGCCTGTCGGACGTTCAGATCGTCAATTTCGCCGAGGACAAGGACATCAACGCCGCGCTCGCCAGCGGCCAGCTCGACGCCGCCAACATCGCGACCCATACGGCGATGGGCATGGTCGCCGCCGGCCTGCCGGTGAAGATCGTGCTGCTGCTCGATGTCTCGATGACGGCCGACGCCATCATCGCCGGTAAGGACGTCACCTCCATCAAGGACCTCAAGGGCAAGCAGGTTGCTTTCGAGGAAGGCACGACGAGTGACATCCTGCTCAAATACGCGCTCTCCAAGAACGGCATGTCGATCGACGATGTGAAAGCCGTTCCGATGCCGGCGTCCGACGCCGGCGGCGCGCTGATCGCGGGTCAGGTTCCGGTCGCGGTCACCTACGAGCCGTACCTCACCGTCGCCATGGCGCAGAACAAGGACGTCAAGCTGCTGTTCACCGCCGGCGAGGATCCCGGCCTGATCAGCGACGTGCTGGTGGTGCGCGACGAGGTGATCAAGTCGCGGCCCGGCCAGGTGCTGGCCATGATCAAGAGCTGGGACGCCGCGCTCAAGGATTACAATGCCGACACCCCTGGCGGCCGCGCCATCATCGCCAAGGCGGTCGGTTCCGACGTCAAGGACCTGAACACCGCCTTCGACGGCGTGCGCTACTACTCGCTCGCCGAAAACAAGACGGCGCTCACCGGTGATTTCACCACCAAGACCTTCGCCGATGTCGAAGCGGCCGCCAAGAACGCCAAGCTGCTGCAGGCCGACGTGACGCCGGAGCAGATGATCGACCCGTCCTTCGTCAAGGCGGCGGAATGACAACGGCCGGATCGCGGTGGTAACGCAGATGTCCGCAGAGCCGCCCGCGAAAACCGGCTTGGCGCGCCGCGCGCCAAAGGCGGCCACAAAGCAAGCCAGGCGCCGCCGATCCTCCGGGATCGGCGTGCCTATCGCCAGGTCGCGTTTCTTGATGATCGCGGTGGCCGTCTTTGTCGGGCTTGGCCTTGCCTGGTGGGCGGCGACCGGGCTCGAATGGGTGAAGCCGATCTTCCTGCCGTCGCCCGGCAGCGTCGCGACGCAGATCGCCAAGCTCGCGATGGACGGCACACTGTGGCTGGACCTCAGAGCCTCGGCGTACCGCATTTCCATCGGCTTCCTCATCGCCTCGGCTCTGTCGATCCCGATCGGCGTGCTGATCGGCAGTTTCCGCTCCTGGGAGGCGGCCATCGAGCCGCTGGTGGATTTCATCCGCTATATGCCGGTTGTTGCTTTCGTGCCGCTTTCCATCCTGTGGGCCGGCACCGGCGACACGCAGAAATTCCTGATCATCTTCATCGGCACCTTCTTCCAGCAGGTGCTGATGATCATGGACAATGTGAAACGAGTTCCCGCCGATTTCATCGGCCTTGGCCGCACGCTCGGCCTGCCGGATCGCAAGATCCTGACGCGCATCGTCGTGCCCAGCGCTCTGCCGGGCATCTGGGATACGCTGCGCATCAGCCTCGGCTGGGCATGGACCTGGCTGGTTCTGGCCGAGCTTGTCGCGGCTACGTCCGGGCTCGGCTATCGCATCACCGTGTCGCAGCGCTATTTCCAGACCAACACCATCATTGGGTACATCCTTCTGCTGGGCTTGCTCGGCCTCATCACCGATCAGGTCATGAAGGCCCTGGAAAAGGTGCTGTTCCGGCAGGATGGCCACTCGCAATGAGGAACCGCCGATGACTGTTCCCAAATTGCGCATCGCCGGTCTCGACAAGAGCTTCGGCACCGGCGACCGGCGCACGCAAGTGCTGCGCGACATCAACCTCGATCTTGCCGACAATGAGTTCGTCTCGCTGGTCGGCACGTCGGGCTGCGGCAAGAGCACGCTGCTGTCGATCGTTGCCGGACTGCAGGATTTCGACGCCGGCGATCTCAGCATCGATGGCGCGCCGATCCTGCAGCCGGGTCTCGACCGTGGCGTCGTCTTCCAGTCCTACACGCTGCTTCCCTGGCTGACGGCGCGGCAGAACATCGAGTTCGCCCTCAAGGCCGCCGGCTACGATCGCGCGGCCTGCCGCGAGATTGCGCTCGAGCATCTCGACCTCGTCAAGCTGTCGCAGAGCGCCGACCGCTATCCGTCCGAACTGTCGGGCGGCATGAAGCAGCGCGTCGCCATTGCGCGCGCGCTGTCCTATCGGCCCAAGATGCTGCTGATGGACGAGCCCTTCGGCGCGCTCGATGCTCTGACCCGCCACCAGATGCAGGAACTGCTAACCCAGATCTGGGAAGAGCACAGGCTGACCGTGCTCTTCGTCACGCACGACGTGGAGGAGGCAGTCTATCTGTCGGACCGCATCGTCGTCATGGGGATCGGCCCGGGACGCATCATGCAGACTTTCAATGTCGACATCGAGCGCCCGCGCCGGGAAGAGGTGATGGAAACCCCGGCCTTCATGGATTTGCAGCGCGGCGTGCACAAGGCGATCCGCGAAGCGTCAAGACGTCCCGAAATGGCGTAGCATCCGGGCACCCTGCTGGTTCCAACGGAGCCATGGCACCTGAGCGGATGCCATGGCCGGATAGAGATCAGAGGATTCCGAACGGACCATAGTAATAGGGCCGGTACGGGACACAGAGTCCGAGCGCCAGCTGGACCGGTCCGCAATAATCATAGTAGCCGCCGTAATAGCCGCCGCCTCGCCAGCCGCCGCCGGCCCAGTGGCGACCGTGTCCGTATCCGCGGTGAAAGGCGTATCGATGCCCGCCATCGAAATGACCGCCGCGGAAATGACCCATGGCATGGCCGCCGCTGTTGTGCCTGACGAACGCGGCGTCGGCCGTGGTTGCGAATGAAGTCGTGCCGGCCGCCAAGGCCAGCACGATCGAGCTTGCGAATACGAATTGCCTGTTCATGAGCGTTACTCCTGTTTGTTTTGCGACACTTGCGCATGGGAGAAAAACGGCCTTCTCACTGCACACGTTCCTTCACGAAATCGGGACGGAGCGTCGACTGGCGTTGGGCGGAATGACGACCGCAGCCGTCCCGGAATATCCGGGGCGGGCTGTCCTGCGCGGGTCGGCGGGTGCGGTCAGCAATCACGGGCCGTGGGGACCGCACAGATCGAGCGTCCAGGCGATGGTTCCGCAGAAGTCGCCGACGTCGCCATGGTAACTGCCGTAGCCATTGTAGTAGCTGTCCATCCGGCCATTGCCGGTGGACGAATTCTCGGCAGTCCAACCGCCGCCAACCCAGCCGCCGTGGCCTCCATATCCACCGTTCGCATGGCCGCCATGCGCAGCGGTGAGTTGGACAAAGTGGTGCCTGACGACGGCGGCATCGGCGATAGTAGCAAACGGGACCGCGCTCGTGGCCAGGGTCAGCAGGATGGTGCTGATAAATACGAGTTGTCTTTTCATGGGAATATCTCCTTTCCGTTCCAGAGATATGGGGAGGAAAGCCGTCCGTCGCCGGACACGTTCTTTCACGAAACCGGGACGGACGCTCGCTGAACTGTGCGGCGTCCTTGGGCGACGTTGGATGGCGTCTCTGGTCTGGCCGGTGCCGCGTCAATTCACGGCGCCGGTCAAGATTTGTTGACTTCCGGCGGGTCGAAATGACTACCCCCAACCTGTTTGTCGGACCATAAGACGGCCGTGCGATCAGGCTCCGGCTGGCTGGCACGTAGGGCAATCTTGCCTTTGGACGGGGATGCGCCACTTTGGCTAGAGACTACAAGCCGCTCGCATGACGGAATTGGCCGCAGCATTGGAACAACCTCAATTTGCCACCGAGCGCGATCCGCGGCTGAGGCTGATCATCCCTGTTATCGTCGCCATCGCCTTTCTGATGGAGCAGCTCGATTCCACCATCATCACCACCGCGATCCCGGCCATCGCGCAAAGTCTCGACACGACACCGGTCCGGCTCAACCTTGCGATCACCACCTACATTTTGACGCTTGCCGTGTTCATTCCCGTCAGCGGCTGGTTCGCCGACAGGTTCGGCGCGCGAAGGGTGTTCGCGCTGGCGCTGTTCACCTTCACCCTTGGCTCGGCCCTGTGCGGCATGGCCAACAGTTTCGGCATGCTTTTGGCGATGCGCGCGCTGCAGGGGCTGGGCGGCGCCATGATGACGCCGGTCGGTCGGCTGATCCTGCTGCGCAGCTTTCCGCGCAGCGGACTGATCACCGCCATGACCTACATGACCTTGCCCGCCATCATGGGGCCGGTCATCGGGCCGCTGCTTGGCGGCGTGCTCACCACCTACGCGTCGTGGCGGTGGATATTCTACGTCAACGTGCCGTTCGGCTGCATCGGCATTCTGGCGGCGCTGCGCTTTGTCGACGATTTCCACGAGGAAGCGGTACAGCGCTTCGACGTCCCGGGATTCCTGATGGTGGGGTTCGGCGTGGCGCTGCTGCAATTCGGGCTGGAAAACATCGGCCGGCCGATCATTCCCGTTTCAGCCACGGTGCTGGTGTTGGCCGCGTCCGTCATGCTGCTGCTCGCCTTCGGGCGTTATGCGCGCCGCGTCGTGGCGCCGGCCGTCGACCTGACGCTGTTTCGATTTCGCTCCTTCTGGGTCGGCACACTCGCCGGCGGCCTGTGCCGCGTCGGCCTCAACGGCGTGCCGTTCCTGCTGCCGCTGATGCTGCAGGTCGGCTTCGGCATGAGCCCGGTCACCTCAGGCTCGCTGACCTTCGTCGGCAGTTTCGGCGCTTTGCTGATGCGGCCGCTGCTGTCGCCGCTGCTGCGCCGCTTCGGCTTCAGTGTCGTGCTGATCGGCAGTGCGGTCGTTGGTTCCGCTGCGGTCGCGGGTTTTGCCCTGATCGGGGCCGATACACCGCATTGGATGATCGGCGTTTACGTCTTCCTGTTCGGCATCATCCGTTCAGCGCAGTTCATGACCTCCAACACCCTGTCCTATGCCGATCTGCCGGGCGAAAAACTCAGCCGCGCCACCAGCCTTGGCGGCGTTCTGCAGCAGCTCAGCGTTTCGCTGGGTGTTTCGATCGCCGCCATGGTGCTGGGCCTGATTGCAGGGGAGACCCACGTGCTCACGCCGGAACGCTTTCACCAGGTGTTCCTGCTGACCGCGATCATCCCGCTGATCTCCATTCCCGGATTCCTGTACCTGCGTGCCGAGGATGGCGTGCAGGTCAGCGGTCATGTCAGGGGATCCAGCAAATAGGCCCTCTCAGGCGGGGCAGGCTCCGTTCGGTTCGAACCCTGCCGGCACCCCTCACGTCGCTTTGCCGACCGCCGCGTCCATGCCCATCTCTTCCTGCGAAATGTCGTCGAACGAAGCGTAGTTCATGTTGTAGAGGCGGGCGTAGAGGCCCTTCTTCTGCATCAGCTGTTCGTGGTTGCCGCTTTCGACGATCTCGCCATTCTGCAGCACGATGATGCGGTCGGCGCCACGGATGGTGGCCAGCCGATGGGCGATGACCAGCCCGGTGCGACCCTCCAGCAGTTTGATCAGCGCCTTCTGGATCAGCATCTCGGTGTAGGAATCGATGCTGGCCGTGGCCTCGTCGAGCACCAGGATCTTGGCGTCGGCCACCAGAGCGCGTGCAAAACTGATCAGCTGGCGCTGGCCGAGCGAGAGGTTGCCGCCGCGCTGCTCGAGTTCGGTGTCGTAACCATCAGGCAGTTGCTCGATGAAGTCATGCGCGCCGACGGCCTGTGCCGCACGCACCACTTCCTCCCGGCTGGCGCCGGTCTTGTGGTAACGGATGTTTTCCAGCACCGTGCCGGAGAACAGGAACGGCTCCTGCAGCACCATGGCCACCTGGTCGCCGAGCGAATCCTGCGTTAGGTCGCGCACGTCATGCCCGCCGACCAGCACCTCGCCTGACCAGACATCGTAGAAGCGGTGCACCAGCGCCATCGAGCTCGACTTGCCAGATCCGGTCGGGCCGACAAGGGCGACCGTCTCGCCCGGATTGACGCGGAAGGAGATGTTCTTCAGCACCGGTTGGTTCGGTCGGTAGCCGAAAGTGACGTTCTTGAATTCGACCGAGCCGTCGGTGTCGCGCGACAGCGCCACCGCATTGTCCTTGTCGCTGACATCCACCGGCACGTCGAGCACTTCGGAGATGCGCTGGCCTGAAGCCATGGCGCGCTGCATGACGCTGTACTGCATGGTGAGCGAGCGGATCGGGTCGAAGAAGCGCTGGATGTAGAACAGGAACGCCACCATGACGCCGACGTCGAGGCTGTGCGACAGCACCATCGAACCGCCGACGACGATGACCGTCGCCATGGCTATGCCGGTCAGCGTGTCGACGATCGGCACCATCACCTGGGCATATCTCGCCGACCGCAGATGGGCGTTGAGATTGGCCAGCACCTTCTCGTCATAGAGGTCGAAATTGACGTGCTGGCGTTCGAGGCTCTGCACGGTGCGCACGCCATGGATGCCTTCGGCCAGCGCGCCATTGGCGATGGAGTTGGTCTCGTGCGCGGCCATGAAGGCGACCTTGGCGCGCGGCAGCCAGAACAGGCGCACGATGAACAGCACCGGCATGGTCGACAGCGTCAAGAGCCCGAGCCGGAAATCGAGCCACAGCAGGACGCTGACGATGCCGAACAGCAGCACGATGTCGCCCACCGACATGACTGAGGTTTCGAGGAATTCCTGCATCGAATTGACGTCTCCCTGCAGGCGCGACATCAGCCGGCCGACCTCGGTCTTGTCCATGAAGCTGAGCGACACCCGCTGCAGATGGCTGAACATGGCGCGGCGCAAATCGGACAGCACATTCTCGGCCACCTTGCCGACGACGCTTTCCTGCACGTGGCTGACGGCGTAGTTGATCAGGATAATCACCGCGAAGATGCCGGTTGCCCAGATCATCACCGAACGGTCGAGCTTGCCCGGCGCCATGCCGTGGTCGATGGCGTAGCGGATGACCAGCGGGATCGCGAGCTGGGTCAGAGTGAACACCAGAACCGCCGCGACCGAGATGAAGATCCGGCCCTGATAAGGGCTGACGAAGCTCCAGATGCGCCGCACGATACGCGGATCATAGGCCTTGCCGAAAACCTCTTCCTCGTCGCGATGCGACCCGACGACCGCCTTGGTCGGCCGTCCGCTTTTGTCGTCCTTCTCGTCGTCGTTCTGCGTCGACATCATGCGGCTCCCTCGAGCCGGTCGTCGTCCGGCCGCAACTGCAGGTCGTAAAGCGCGCGATAGCGGCCGCCGAGCGCCAGCAACTCCTCATGCGTGCCGCGCTCGACGATGCGGCCGCCTTCGACGAACAGGATCTGGTCGGCATGCATCAGCGAACTCAGCCGGTGCGAGATGATCAGCGTAACGCGATCCCTGGCGAAGCGCTTCATCGCCGCGCGGATGCGCTGCTCGGTGCCGGCATCGATGGCCGCGGTGGAATCGTCGAAGACCAGGACCGATGGCCGCAGCATCAGGCTGCGCGCGATGGTCAGGCGCTGCCGCTGGCCGCCGGAAAGCGACGCGCCGCGTTCGCCGACCACCGTCGTATAACCCGCCGGAAGCCCGATAATGTAGTTGTGCAGCTGGGCATACTCGGCTGCCTGTCCGATGCGCGTCTCGCGTGCCCAGGGATTGCCATAGGCGATGTTGTTCTCGATCGAGGTGGTGAACAGGAAGGCGTCCTGCTGCACGACGCCGACCACCTTGCGCAGCGATTGCAGCGTCACGTGACGGATATCCTGCCCGTCGATGGTGATCGCGCCCGACGTCACATCGTAGAAGCGCGGGATCAGGTGCGCGATGGTCGACTTGCCGCTGCCCGGCGGGCCGACAATGCCGATCGTCTCGCCGGGCCTCGCCTCGAAGGAGATGCCGGACAGGGTCGGGCGGTCGCCCGCGCCCTCATAGCGGAAGCCGACATTGTCGAAGCGCAGCACGCCCTCGGTGATGACGAGTTCCCTGGCATCGGGTGCGTCCTTGATGTCGAGTTCGGTGTCGAGCAGTTCGAACAGTCGCGTGCCGCAGGTCGAGGCGCGCGCGAACGAGTTGACCATCAGGCCGAGCTGGCGCACCGGCATCTGCAGGATGGTCATGAAGGTGAGGAACTGGGCCAGCGTGCCGACGCTGATCTGGCCCGCAATCACCTTCTGGCCGCCGAACCACAGCACCAAGCCCATGGCCGCCAGGAAGGAAAAATTCATGGCGCCGGTGTTGGAGACGCGGATGTCGACGCGCTCGTTGGCCAGCTCCAGCGCATCCTGCTTGGCACGGTCGAATTTTTTGAGCTCATGCCGCTGCGCCGCGAAGGCGCGCACGACACGGATGCCGCCGAGATTCTCGTCCATCACCCGGCTGAGCACCGACAGCCGCTCCTGCAGCGTCAGCCAGGTGCTGCGCAACTTCAACTGGGTCACCGAGGAGCGCCAGGCGACGAAAGGCACGAAGCTCAGGCTGAGCAGACCGAGTACCAGATCGGTGCTGATCAGGAGATAGGCGCCGACGCCGATCAGCACGCCGAGCAGCACCACGCGCAGGATGCCGGTGGAAAAGAACATGCGCACGCCGTCGAGATCGAGCAGCCCGAGCGTGATCAGGTCGCCGGTATGGACCTTGTCGTGGTAGGAAAAGCTCAGGCGCTGGATCTTCTCGTAGAAAGCCAGGCGCAGTTCATAGCCGGTCCGGTGGCCGACGGCCTCGCCATAGTAGTTCTGCGCCATGGTGAAGAGGCCGCGCAGGATGCTGACCACCAGCAAGGTCAGCGCTGTGTGCCACAGCGCCTGTTCGGCGGCGGTGCCGGCACCTGCGGCCATCACGCCTTGCGCCTGGTCGATGGCGTGTCCCAGCAGGCGTGGGATGAAAAGCTGCAGCGTCGCGGCGATGAAGGTCGAGACCAGGGTGATGGCGACCTGCCAGGGATGGCGCAGCGTCATGCGCACAATGCGCAGCAAGGTGCTGAGGCCCTTGCCCCAGGAGGCTTCCGCCACATGGGCAAACGATTTGCCGCGCTTCGCCGCGCCGCCTTTTGCATCCATTGCCAAGGAAAATATCCAGTCCAATCCGGACATTAGCCCGGACGAATGAAACAGACTCAGTTCTGATGGTCCGATGTTACGCGTGTCCGACTTGACCCTTCAAGGGGCCAATGGCGGCATCGCACTGTGCCTGAAAGGTGGTGCCGCCAATGGCATTCGCTGGCATAACCAATTCTATTGCATTGACGCGCAGATTCTCCAGCTCGACCCCCTATCAGTTCTGTCACGCAGCGCCGACATTCCACGGAAGCGTTCGGTCCGGCAGCGCGGGCTGGCGCGGCCATGAATAGCAAGAGGGCAGTCTTCTTTGACAAATTTTCCCTTCACCGAAACCATGCCGATCCAGTTCCAAGCGCCGTTGCCGAAGGCTTCGGAGGTTGTGGTCATCGGCGGTGGTGTCATCGGCGTGACCACGGCCCTGTTCCTGGCGCGAAGCAACATTTCGGTGACATTGCTGGAAAAGGGGCGCATCGCCGGCGAGCAATCGTCGCGCAACTGGGGCTGGATCCGACAGCAAGGTCGCGATGCCGCTGAACTGCCTGTTGTGATCGAAGCGCAACGCCTCTGGCGTCAACTGGCCGAGGAATGCGGCGAAGACGTCGAGCTGAGGCAGACGGGCGTCACCTATCTGGCGCGGACGGACAAGGAGATGGCCGGTTTCGCGAGGTTCTTGAAGATCGCTGAGACCCACGGGGTCGACACGCGTCTCCTTGACCAAGGCGAGACAGCCAGGCTGATCCCGGCCATGTCGCGCTCCTTCAAGGGCGCAATGACCACCCCATCGGACATGCGCGCCGAGCCCTGGGTCGCGGTGCCGGCGCTGGCTCGGCTGGCCGCCCGGCAGGGCGTCACGATCATCGAGAATTGTGCGGCGCGTATGCTCGACATATCGGCGGGACGCATCAGCGGCGTCTGGACCGAGCAGGGGCGTATCGCCACCTCGAACGCTGTCGTCGCCAGTGGTGCGTGGACGTCGCTCTTTCTGCGTGCACACGGAGTCTCCATCCCGCAGCTCAGCGTCAGGGCGACTGTCGCCGCGACCGGACCCATGCCCGAAATCCATGCGGGTGCCGTCGCCGACGACCATATCGCATTCCGGCGCCGGCAGGATGGCGGCTACACGCTCGCAGCGGGAGGCTCCAATCAGCTCTATGTCGGGCCTGACGCTCTTCGTCACGCGCGCAAATATGTTTCCGCCCTGATGGCCAATCCTTTTGGCACCCACTATTTGCCGGCGGCGCCGCGAGGGTTTCCGGACGGCTGGTCAACCCCACGCAAGTGGAACGCGGACGAGGAAAGCCCGTTCGAACGGATGCGCATCCTCAATCCCGCCGCCAAAGCCTCGGCGCTGCGGGATATCGACCGCGAATTCAGGGCCCTTTTCCCGCAATTCAAGACAGTGCCGCTCAAGGCGGTCTGGGCGGGCATGATCGATGCGATGCCAGATGTCGTGCCGATCGTTGATCGTGCCGCCGAGATTCCAGGTCTCGTCATCGCCACCGGGATGAGTGGCCACGGCTTCGGCATCGGGCCTGGGATGGGCCGCGTCGTGTCCGACCTCGTCCAGGGAAACGAGATCGGACATGATCTTCACAGGTTCCGTCAATCCCGGTTCAGCGACGGCAGCCCGATCGAGCTGGGACCCAGCCTCTAGATCGTGTCGCAACTCGCCGCCGGTTTGCCGCCGGTGATCGATCTGACGCCCTTCCGGGCGGATAGGTTCTGATTGTTCAGGCTGCTGCCGCAGCGGGCCTACCGTTCTTGCATGAGGGAAACGACGTGACCGCAAACACCAGCCTACAGGCCGTGGAGCCGATCGACCCGCAGCGCGTCTACGCCGTGCTGATCTGCGACCTGGTCGGCCTGCGCTTTGGACCCGACGGCAAGCCTGACCCGAGCGAAGTGCGCGCCCATATCGAGGCCAAGGGCGGCCGCTTCCACGCGGCAGCACTTGGCGACAAAGCGAGCCTCGAACGGGGCCGGGTGCATTTCTTCTACCAGCCGGACCTCAGCACCCGCGAAGAACTGATCGAAGCCGCGGGTGACGGACGCTATGACGCCGTCATTGCCGCCGCGACCTTCCTGCCGGCCGAGGCCATTTTTCCGATCGCCGGCGTGCGGATCGGCGCTGGTACCGGCAATATGGGGTCTCGCTCCTGGGGCGGCGGCAGCGGCGAGGGTGGCACCGCCGTGCTGATGAACACGCCCGGCATCAACAGCCGCGCCACGGCGCAGATGGTGATGAAGGCGATTTTGAAAGTGCTGCCGGATCTCCCGGTCGACTTGCTGCACGATCGGGTGGCGCGCGGCGCCTTCGACACCGGCAGGGAACTGCGCGATTTCCCGACCGAAAAACTCGAAGGCAAGACGATTGCCGTCATCGGCTACGGCAATATCGGCCGCGAGGTCGCCAAGCTCGCCCGCGCCTTCGGCATGCGCGTGGTGGTTCACGCGCGGCCGCGACATCGGGACTGGGTGGAAGCTGAGGGTTTCGCCTTTGCGGGGGACCTCGAGGGCGCGGCTGAAGGCGCCGATGTGCTCAGCGTCCATGTCGGATTGGGCAAGCAGGATGCGCAAAACGGGCGCTACGCCAATGCCGGGCTTATTGGCGCGGAGGTCCTGTCACGCATGAACAAGGGCGCGGTGCTGGTCAACTACGATCGCGGCGAGCTTGTCGACGTTGCGGCCCTTGGCGTCGCCCTGGATGCAGGGCATCTGCGCCATGCCGCCATAGATGCCGACCTGTTCAGGGATGCCTCGACCGGTAGACTTTCCGGCCCGATGCTGCCCTATCTCGACCTCGTCGAGAGGCATGGCGACAAACTTGAACTTCTGCCGCACGCCGCCGCCGATACGGACCATCCTTCGCGCGTTGCCGGCGCCAAACAGGCTGTCGATCAGCTGTTCGATGTCATCTGCCGCAAATTGGTGACCAATGCGAAAGGCACCTTGCCGCCCGGCTATCTCTTGCTTGGAGCGACAACGCCCCCTGGCATCGGACCGGTGACGGCGGATCACCTTTTGAAATTGACCGCCAGCGACTGCTCCGAGCTGGCCGATGTCTGCGATCGGCAAAGCCGGTTGTGGAAGGCCCTCTCTGACACGCCGCCCACCGAGCGCGGCACGATCGTCGCCGAACAGGGCGAGGAGCTCGTCCGGCTGCTCGACCGTTTTTGCCTTCTGGCCGAGAAGCTGAATCTCAGAGGCCCTTACCAATAATATCGGCCTGCTCCCGCCGATTTAAAAACGGCAGCGTCGGATGGGAGCACCAGCTCAGTCCCTTGGTCCCGCCACCATCCGCGCCACCCGCGTCATGTCGGTGCTCATCTCGCGGTCGTCGTCAAGCGGGCTGACGAGTGCGCGCACGGCGGCAAAGGTGCGCTGTGGTCCTTCGCCCATGCTGTCGACGACGCCGCGCAACTCGACGCCGGTCGCCGCGAAGATCAGTTCCATCGCCACGAGATAGCGCATGCGCTCGATGATCTCGGCGGTCTTGGCCACCACCCTGGGCGCCATCGACGACTGATCCTCGATGCCGTCCGAAACCGCGAGCGGGCTGAGCGACATCGGATTGGCCAGATGCCGGATCTCGGCTTCCAACGCCGACAACGGCTTCTGCAATTCCGCGTAGCCCTGGCGGCTGCCGCCCCTGGCCGACAGGAAGCGCGGCAGGTCGGCGATAACAGGTGACATCAGCTTCATGCAGCGATTGGCGGTGCCGACGGCGCAATGCGCGAGCGCCTGGCCGAGTTGTTCAAAGGCCAGCGTCATCGCCGTGAGGTCGAAATTGCCATTGGAAATCACCCGTTCGCCCTTGGCCAGGATCACGGGATTGTCACCCGAATGCGCCAGTTCGATCTCGGTCGCCAGCCGCGCCTGTTCGAACGCATTGAGCAGGCCACCCCAGACCTGGGGCACGCAGCGATAGCTGAGCGGATCTTGCAGGCGTCGCGCGGCCTTGTCTTTCCACAGGCCGCTTCCGGCCAGCTCCATGCGCAGCCGCGCGCCGATCTCGCGCTGGCCGAAGGCTGGTCGTGCTGCCAGCGCATGTTCGTCGATCGCGGTGAGGGAAGAGCGGAACGCCTCATAGTTGAGAGCGACCGCTGCCAGCGCCCAGTCGATGAGATGGGCGACATCTTCGAGGCACAGGCACGCCGTTCCGGTCGACAGGCTGTTGGCGACGATGATGGCGTGGCCGTCCTTTTCGCGCAGATCGAGCGGCTCGAGCCCGGCGAGCGCAAGCGCCTCGGCGGAGGGCATGATCCGGCCCTGGAATTCCGCCTCGCCATCGCCGCGTAACGACCTCGCCATATGACCGAGATGGGCAAGGTCGGCCGCACCGATCGAGCCCCAGGTCGGGATCACCGGGTGGACGCCGGCGTTCAGTGCCGCCACAAGGCCCATGACCACGCGCTCGGAGGTGCCGGTGCCGCCGGCGGCCATGCCTGAAATGCGCGCGGTCATCATCGCCCGCACCGCCTCGGTGGGCAGCGCCGGTCCGATGCCCATACTGTGGCTGAGCGGCACGCTGTGCTGGAAAGCGATCAGGTCGGCCTGCGCGAGCGGGGTGTCGACACAGGCGCCGAGGCCTGTGGTGACGCCGTACATCGGCTTGCCAAGCCCGGTGAGATGCTCGATCAGGGCGCGGCTTGCCCGGATGCGGCGCATCGCTTCTTCGCCCAGCATCAGCCTGGCATTGCGCCGCGCGATCTCGGCGACATCAGCCACGCTGAGTGGCTTGGCGTCGAGCAATATCATCCGTGCTGTCATGTCTCGCCTGTATCCTGTGACCAGAGGCCCGGACCAGCGGCGCGGCGGGCGTCACCGTTTGTGGCGGCTTGCCGGCTGGACTGCAAGCCATTCCCATTGGGGCAGCGGGCAGAAGCGAGAATGCCTGGATTTCTGAAACTACGCCGACCGCTCCGCGACAGCGTCGGGCACCACCACCAGCTTGCCGACAAAATCCTTGGCGATGAAATCGGCCTGCGCGTGGTGAAAATCGGAGAGCCTGTAGACGCCTCCCACCAGCGGCCGGATTTTCTTTGCCTCGATGTAGCCGACGATGCGGCGGAAATCCGCACGCGTGCCCTGGCTCGAGCCATGCAGCTGCAGTTGCTTGAGGTACATGGTCCTGAGATCGAGCTGGACGACCGGGCCGGCGATCGCGCCTGCGGTGGTGTAGCGCCCCTCAGGCCTCAGGATGCGCAGCAGGTCGTTGAAGATCGCGCCGCCGACGAGGTCGGCCACGACGTCGATCGGCTTGCCGCCGGTCGCCTCATTCACGGCTTGCGGCAGGTTGGCGACGCCGCGGGTGATGACAGCCTCGGCGCCGATGTCGAGCACCGCCTGTTCCTTGCCCTTGCCGACAACGGCATAGGGAATGGCGCCGCGCGCCCGCGCCAGTTGCACGATGCCGGAGCCGACACCGCCCGAGGCGCCGGTGACCAGCACGCGCTCGCCAGCCTTCAAGCCGGCGCGTTCCAGCATCTGTTCGCCGGTCAGATAGGCACAGCAGAAAGTGGCGAGTTCGACGTCGCTCATCTCCGTGTCGACGACATGCGCGTTCTCAGCCGGCACGGTCTGATATTCGGCGTAACCGCCATCGCGGCCATGGCCCATATAGTCGATGTCGGCCAGTGAATCGTCGTCGCGATTGTAGATGGAGAAGTCGACCATCACCCGTTCGCCGATGCGCTCAGGTGAGACACCTTCGCCGACGGCAACGATGTGCCCCACCGTGTCGGTGCCCTGGATGCGCGGAAAGGTCAGCGTGTTGCCTTGCCGCCGCCACGTTGACACGGCGGCGGCGTCCTCTTCCGTGCCATAGGCGCCCTGGCGCACCCAGACATCGGTGTTGTTCAGGCCGCAAGCGCTGACCTTGACCAGCACCTCACCAGGGGCAGGCGCGGGCACTTTCACATCAGTGCGGTAGACGAGCTTTTCCGGTCCGCCGTGCCCGGTGAGCAGCACGGCGGCCATGGTGGCGGGGAGGGTGCCGGTTATCGCATTCATCGGTCGATCTCAGAGATTGGCAAACACGCTCTTCACCGCATCGGCCGTCTTCGAAACGACGATGTCGGCTTCTTCCCGGGTCAGGCAGAGTGGCGGCGCGAAACCAAGAATGTCGCCCTGCGGCATGGCGCGTCCGATGACGCCGCTGGCGGCCAGCGCTGTCGCCACTTGCGGCCCGATCTTCTGCGAAGCGTCGAAGAACACCCGGTCATCCCGATCGGCGACGAACTCGACCGCCGCCAGCATGCCGTCGCCGCGCACGTCGCCGACATTTTTGTGGCCACCGACCGCCTTGGCCAGTTCGGCGCGGAAATAGGCGCCGGTCTCGCGAGCATTTGTCACCAGGTCCATCTCGTCGATCAGTTCGAGATTGGCGACGCCGGCGGCAACGCAGATCGGATGCGCCGAATAGGTCCAGCCATGGCCGAGCGAACCGAGCTTGTCGGAACCCTCGACCAACACCTGCCACATCTTGTCGGCGACAATGACGCCCGACAGCGGCGCATAGGCCGAGGTCAGGCCCTTGGCGATGGTGATCAGATCCGGCTTGATGCCGTAATGATCGGAGCCAAACATGGTGCCCAGCCGGCCGAAGCCCGTGACCACTTCGTCGGCGACCAGCAGCACATCATATTTCTTCAGCACGGCCTGGATCTTTTCCCAGTAGCCGGCCGGCGGCGGCACGATGCCGCCAGTGCCGAGGATCGGCTCGCCGATGAAGGCGGCGACGGTTTCGGGCCCCTCAGCCAGGATCATCTCCTCGAGCTTGTCGGCGCAGTGTTGCGAAAACTGCTCCTCGCTCATCGAGCGGTCGGCGCGGCGGAAATAATAGGGCGCCTCGGTGTGCAGCACCGGCGCGCGCGGCAGGTCGAAAGCGTTGTGGAAAAGGTCGAGCCCGGTCAGAGATCCCGTCATCACGCCCGAACCGTGATAGCCGCGCCAGCGCGAAATGATCTTCTTCTTCTCCGGCCGTCCCAGCACATTGTTGTAGTACCAGATCAGCTTGATGTTGGTTTCGTTGGCGTCGGAGCCGGAGAGGCCGAAATAGACCCTCGACATGCCCTTCGGCGCGCGGTCGATGATCATCTTGGCAAGCGTGATCGAGGCTTCGGTGCCGTGGCCGACATAGGCGTGGTAGTAGGCGAGGTTGCTTGCCTGGGTGGCGATGGCATCGGCGATCTTCTGCCGGCCATAGCCGACATTGACGCAATAAAGGCCGGCAAAGGCGTCGATGCTCTTCCTGCCATTGTTATCCCAGACGGTGACGCCTTCACCGCCGGCCATGATGCGGGTCGGGCTCTCGCCCCGTGCATGCGTGCCCATATGGGTCGAGGGATGGAAGAAGTGGTCGCGATCCCAGGCGGCGAGTTCGTTGGACTGGTCGAGCATTTTTTACTCCTGACGAAGGGACGGTTTCCGGCGTAGCTTAAGCTACATCGAGGCAAAGATATTTGAGATCGGTGAAGGCTTCGAGCCCGTGGCGCGAGCCTTCGCGGCCGATGCCGGACTGCTTGACGCCGCCGAACGGGATCGGTGCGCCGGTGATCTTGACGCGGTTGATGGCGACCATGCCGTAGTCGAGCGCGCGGCCCATGCGTTGCTGGCGGGCGCCATTCTCGGTCACGACATAGGCGACCAGGCCATATTCGGTGGCGTTGGCGCGCCCGATCACCTCGTCCTCGCTGTCGAAAGGCGTGACGGCGGCGACCGGTCCAAAAGTCTCCTCGTGCATGATCAGCGCTTCATCGGGCACATCGGCCAGCAGCGTCGGCTGGTAGAACAGCGGCCCGGCCTGATGCCGCTTGCCGCCGGCGACGCAACGTGCGCCCCGAGCGATGGCGTCGGCGACCTGTTCCTCGACCTTGGCCACGGCGCGCTCATGCATCAGCGGCCCGATATCAATCTTGTCGGCGAGGCCATTGCCGATCCGCAGCGCCTCGATGCGCCTGGCGAAGGCGGTGCAGAAGCGCTCGTAGAGCGGGCGCTGGACATAGATGCGGTTGGCGGCAAGGCAGTCCTGGCCCGATGTGGCGAATTTGGCATCGATGGCGATGTTGACCGCCTTGTCGATATCCGCGTCGCCAAAGACGATGAGGGGTGCGTGGCCGCCAAGCTCCATCACCAGCCGCTTCATCGTCGGCGCGCTCTGGGCGGCGATCAGCCTGCCGATCTCGGTCGAGCCCGTAAAACTCATGGCGCGGACGCGCGGGTCCTCGCACATGCGGCCGACGATCGTCGCGGCCTTGCCGGTGACGATGTTGAAAACGCCTGCCGGCAGGCCGGCGCGCTCACCGAGCTCAGCCAGCGCCAGCGCCGACAGCGGCGTTTCCGAGGAGGGATGCGCGACAATGGTGCAGCCGGCGGCAAGGGCGGCGGCCGCCTTGCGGGTCAGCATCGCCGAGGGGAAATTCCACGGTGTCACGACACCGACGACGCCGAGCGGCTCTCGACGCACCATCATTTCCGCGTTCGGCAGATGGCTGGTGACGCTCTCGGCGTTCAAACGCTTGGCTTCCTCCGCGTACCATTCGACGAAGGAGGCGGCATAATCGATCTCGCCGAGCGACTCCTGCAGCGGCTTGCCTTGCTCCAGCGTCATCAGCAGAGCGAGATCGTCTTTCGCAGCGACGATCTGCTCGAACCATTTTCGCAGAATTCTTGACCGCTCCTGCGGCAGCAGCGCGCGCCAGGCCGGGAAGGCCCGCGCCGCGGCATCGATCGCTTTCGTCGTTTGCCGCGCATCCAGCGCGGCAACGAAGGCGACCGTGCTTCCCGTCGCCGGATCGGTGACTTCAAAGCTTTCGGCGGCCTCACTCGCCGTCCAGTGCCCGTCGACATAGGCAAGTTCGCGCAGCAGCCGGCGGTCGGCGAGGCGGTCGAGCGCCTCATGGCGATGCGAGCGGGCGAAATGCGCGGACATGGTCTAAGCCTCCCGGTGCGGTCTGATGCGGGAAGACTACCCACCACGAGCAGACAGAGAGGCTGTTTGGGAGCGCGCTGATAGAGAGTCTCTCTCTATTGCACCGATCGGGCAGGCGATCTCTCCGGCGCTAAGGCGTCGCCGGCAAGAGGTCGGCGATGGGCAGTGCGATATCGTCCTTCACCGTCTTGATGACGATGTAGGTGAAGTAGCGGTCGATGCCGATTTCGCGCTCCAGCAAGCTGTCGACCAGCCGCTGGTAGGCGTCGATGTCGCGCGCCATCACCTTCAGCACATAGTCGACGCCGCCGCCCACCGACCAGCAGGCGACGATTTCGGGGATATCGCGGATGACGCGCTCGAAGCGGTCGAAATCAGCCTGGCGGTGGCTGGCCAGCGTCACCTCCATCAGCACGGTGGCGACCGGCGCCACGACGCGCATGGCGATGCGGGCGTGATAGCCCGAGACGATGCCGGCCTTCTCCAGCTTGCGCAGCCGCATCCAGCAAGGCGTCGGCGACAGCCCGACCTGCTCGGCCAGCGCCAGCTTGGTGATGCGTCCGTCACGCTGGATGGCGTCGAGGATTTTGAGGTCGATCGGGTCGAGTTTCGCAGCAGTCATCAGCGCCCACTTTTTCGTCCACAGTACCATGATGGCGCATTATTTCGATTGTCAATTGCACTGATTTCGATCTCTAATGAGTCATGACATTGTGGCAACCCGATCCCGCGCTCATCCGGCGGCCGGCCTATCAGTCGCTTGCCGACCAGTTCGCGCGCGCCATCCATGACGGGCGCCTCGCCAACGGCGCCCGGCTGCCGACGCATCGCCGGCTGGCCGATGATCTCAAGCTGTCGGTGCAGACGGTCAGCCGCGCCTATGAGGAATTGATCCGGCGGGGCCTGATTTCAGGCGAGATCGGCCGTGGCAGCTTCGTGCAAACGCAACGCCGCGAGCCGGAGCCGCCCTATCTGCCCGAGCGCCTGGGCGAGGTCATCGATCTCTCGATCCTGAAACCGGTCTGCGAGCCGATGCATCTGGAGCGGCTGAAACAGGCGCTAGGCTGGCTGGCCGAGAACCTGCCGTCGAGTTCGGCGCTGTCTTTCCGGCCCAACATGGTCTTCCCGCGCCACCGCGCCGTGGCGGTCGAATGGCTGAAATTGTGCGGGCTCGATGTCTCCGCGCAGAACATCAGCCTGACCAACGGCGCCACCGCCGGCATGACGGTGGCGCTGATGAGCGTGGCGCCGCCGGGCTCGACCGTTGCCACCGAGGCGATTGGCCACCACACGCTGGTGCCGCTGGCGCGCTATCTCGGCTTCAACCTCGAAGGCCTGCCGATCGATGACAACGGCCTGATCCCGGAGGCCTTGGACGAAGCCTGCCGGCTTTCCGACATCCGCGCTGTGTTCGTGCAGCCTTCGGTGATCAATCCGACGGCAACCCTCATGGATGCTGGGCGCCGCGCCGAGATCGCCGCGGTTGCGCGCAAGCATGACATCGCCATCATCGAGAACGATGTGCTGGGTCCGCTGGTCGAGGACCGGCCGCCGCCGGTGGCCGCCTTTGCCCCGGAACGCACGCTCTACGTCACCTCCTTCACCAAGATCACCGTGCCTGGCTTGCGCATCGGCTATCTCGCGGCGCCCGACCGCTACGTTGCCGCCGTCGCCAACCGGCACCTGGTCTCGAACTGGATGGCAACGCCGCTGGTGGCTGAGATCGCCACCAAATGGGTGACCGACGGCACGGCGATGGAACTCGTGCGCTGGCAGCGCGCCGCACTTCGGCGGCGGCAGGACATCGCCGCCGAGGTGCTTGCCGGGATCGATTATCGCGCCCGCCGCGACGGGCTGCATGTCTGGCTGCAACTGCCCGATGACCGTGCCGAGGAGGGCTTTGTCGCCCAGGCCCGGCTGCAGGGCGTGGCGATCGCGCCGGGCACATCCTTCCGCATTTCCGACGCACCTTGGCATCCGGCGGTTCGCATCTCGCTGGGGTCGACCACCGAAGGGGAACTGCGCGCCGGCCTCGGCGTTGTCACCAAGCTGTTGCTTGGCGATCCGGAGCACCTGCTGCTTGCCATCTAAGCCAGTATTGCTCCGAAATTGTGCGGAATGGGAAATATTGTCATGATATTATTTTCCCAATTGACATGATTTGGCGCGTTCCGCATCGTTAAGGGCACAGGCTTCTCCAGCAGGGGAAATTCACTTGTCCACAACCGCGTCCATCATCAAGATCGACGGCATCTCGAAGAGCTTCGGCAGCTTCAAGGTGCTGGACGGCCTGTCGATGCAGGTCATGCCACGCGAGAAGCTGGCGCTGATCGGCCCGTCCGGCTCGGGCAAGACGACGATCCTGCGCATCCTGATGACGCTGGAGCGCATCGATGGCGGCCACATCCAGATCGAAGGCGAGCAACTCTACCACATGGAGCGCAACGGCCAGCTGCTGCCGGCCGACGAGCGGCATCTGGCCAGGATGCGGCAGAAGATCGGCATGGTCTTCCAGCTGTTCAACCTGTTTCCCCACAAGAGCGTCATCGACAATGTGACGCTGGCGCCGATGCTGACCAAGGGCACGCCGCGCGCTGCCGCCGAGAAGCGCGCGATGGAACTGCTCGAGATGGTCGGCATGGCCGACAAGGCCAAGGCGATGCCGGCACAGCTGTCCGGCGGCCAGAAACAGCGCGTGGCGATCGCCCGCGCGCTCGCCTTGCAGCCGAAGATCATGCTGTTCGACGAGGTGACGTCGGCGCTCGACCCGGAACTGGTCGAGGAGGTGCTCAACGTCCTGTGGCGGCTCTGCGCCGAGACCGACATGACCATGCTGCTGGTCACCCACGAGATGGGGTTTGCCCACGACTTCGCCGACCGGGTGCTGTTCTTCGATCGCGGCAAGATCGTCGAGGAAGGCAAGCCGGACGAGATTTTCCGCAATCCCAAGCAGGAGCGCACGCAAGGCTTCCTGAAGAAGATCATCGCGGCCGGACATCGCGTCTGACCGCTTTGCGGGGGCGGAGGATCGCCCCAGACAAACCAAGGCAAGAAGCCAAAACCAAGACAAGAAACAAGGAGTTGGGAACAATGAAGAAACTTGGCATTCTGGCCGGCGTCGCCGGCCTTGCACTGACGGCGGTGCTGGCCGCCTCGACCGCCGGTTCGGCCGACGACAGCAAACTCGAACAGTTGAAGACGCAGGGCTTTGCCCGCGTCGCCATTGCCAACGAGCCGCCCTATACGGCCGTCGCCGCCGACGGCAAGGTTTCGGGCGCGGCACCCGACGTGGCGCGCGAGATCTTCAAGCGTCTCGGCGTCGCCGACATCGTCGCCTCCATCTCGGAATATGGCGCGATGATCCCCGGCCTGAAGGCCGGTCGTTTCGATGTCGTCACCGCCGGCCTGTTCATGAAGCCGGAGCGCTGCGCCGCTGTCGCATATTCCGAACCGGTGCTGTGCGACGCCGAGGCGATGCTGGTGAAGAAAGGCAATCCGAAAGGCTTCAAGAGCTACGAGGATGTCGCCAAGGACACGACAGCCACGATCGGCGCGCCTGGCGGTGGCACCGAGGAGAAGCTGGCGCTCAATGCCGGTGTGCCGCGCGAACGTGTCATTGTCGTGCCGGATGGCCAGAGCGGCCTGAAGATGGTGCAGGACGGCCGCATCGACGCCTATTCGCTGCCGGTGCTGTCGATCAACGATCTGATGAAGAAGGCCGCGGACCCGAACCTCGAGGTCATCGCCCCGGTGCAGGGCGCCCCGGTCTATTGCGACGGCGCCGCCTTCAAGAAAGGCGACGAGGCGCTACGCGATGCCTTCGACGTCGAGCTGGCCAAGATGAAGAAATCCGGCGAGTTCGCCAAGATTATCGAACCCTACGGCTTCTCGGCGGCCGCCGCGATGTCGACGACACGCGACAAGCTCTGTTCGGCGAAGTAGCGCCTCTTCCTTCCTTCTCCCCGTTTACGGGGAGAAGGTGTCACGAAGTGACGGATGAGGGGCGGCGCCGTATCTTCGCAAGTTTGCGCTGCCCCCATCTGCCAAACGTTGGAACCTCTAATCGAATGACCCAGTGGTCCGGCTATCTCGGCCTGATAGTGCAGGGAGCGCTTGTCACCATCGAGCTGACGCTGATGGGATCGGTGCTTGCCCTGATCATGGCTTTTCTTGCCGGCATGGGGCGGCTGTCGCACTTCTTTGTGCTGCGGGCGCTCGCCACCGCCTATATCGAATTCTTTCGCGGCACCTCGATCTTCGTGCAGCTGTTCTTCGCCTATTTCGTGCTGCCGTTGATTGGCCTTGAGCTCACCCCGCTGCAAGCCGGCGTGCTGGCGCTGGGCCTGAATGTCGGCGCCTATGCAGCCGAAGTGGTTCGCGGCGCGGTGCAGTCGATCGGCCGCGAACAGCACGAGGCCTGCATCGCGCTCAATCTCGGCCGCTGGCAAGGCATGCGCCATGTCATCCTGCCGCAAGCGTTTCTGGTGATGCTGCCGACCTTCGGCAACAACGCCATCGAGTTGCTCAAGGCGACATCGGTCGTCTCGCTGATCTCCCTTGCCGACCTCACTTTTCAGGCCCAGGTGGTGCGCGCCCAGACCGGCAACACCATGGTGCCGTTCGCCACCATCCTGATCATCTATTTCATCCTGGCGCTGCTCATCTCGTGGGGCGTGCGCTCGCTGGAGCGTCGGCTGGCGCGCGGCCTTGACGGGGTGCGCGCCTGATGGAGTGGGACTGGGATTTCGTATGGCAGATCATGCCGACGCTGATCCAGGGGGTGAAGATCACCATCCTGGCGACGCTGCTCGGCTCGGTGCTGGCGGCGATCGTCGGGCTTGGCATTGCGCTCGCACGCCGCTCGCCCAACAAGGCCTTGTCGCGCACCGTCGGCTGGGCGGCCGAATTCATTCGCGGCACCCCGCTTCTGGTGCAGCTCTATTTCATCTTCTACGTGCTGCCCGACATCGGCATTCTGCTGCCGCCGCTCGTCGCCGGCGTCATCGGGCTCGGGCTGCACTACGGCACCTATACGGCCGAGGTCTACCGCGCCGGCATCGACAATGTGCCGCGCGGCCAGTGGGAGGCCGCCAAGGCGTGCAATCTCAGCGCCACGCAGACCTGGACGCACATCATCATCCCCCAGGCCATCCCGCCGATGATCCCGGCACTGGCCAACTATTTCATCGCCATGTTCAAGGAGACGCCGCTGCTTTCGGCAATCACCGTGCTGGAACTGATGAACCAGGCGAAGAGCGTCGCCAACACCTACTATCGTTACATCGAGCCGATCACGCTGGTCGGCGCTTTCTTCCTCGCCATCAGTCTCTGTTCGGTCGTGCTGCTGCGCTGGCTGGAACGCCGCTACGGCAAGATCGAGAGGTAGTTCGTGAAACCCTTGCCCGACATCAAAGTCCACCCGAAACGGCCATCGCTTGATGATCGGCCGCTCGAGCGGCGCATCGGCCTGATCATCCTGGCCACAGACCACACCAGCGAGCCGGACTTTCGCCGCATGGTGGCGAGCGAACGCATCGGCGTCTATGTCGCGCGCATTCCCTATGCCAACCCGACGACGCCGGAAAACCTGCGCAAGATGCAGCCGGCGCTGACCGCGGGAGCAGCGCTGATCCTGCCCGACGAGAAACTCGATGCGATCTGCTACTCCTGCACCTCGGCCTCGGTGGTGATCGGCGATGCCGAGATCGGGGCCGCGATCCAGGCGGCCAAGCCCGGCGTTCCCGTGGTCACCCCGCCGATGGCGGGCGTGCGCGGGCTGAAGGCACTCGGGGCGAAAAGGATCAGCCTCCTCACCCCTTACACGGTCGAAACCTCCAGGCCGATGGCGGCTTATTTCGCAGCGCGTGGTTTCGAGATCGCCAGCTTCACTTGCCTCGGTTTCGAGGACGACCGCGAGATGGCGCGTATTCCGCCGTCAGCGCTTGTCGATCTCGCGCGCCAGACGACCGATGCGAGCGCCGAAGCGCTGTTCGTGTCCTGCACGGCATTGCGCGGTGCCCTCGCAGTTGCCGGCATGGAGGAGACAATCGGCCGCCCTGTGGTGACCAGCAACCAAGCCAGCGCCTGGAACTGTCTTCGGCTGTGTGGCGATGAGACGCCGCGTCCGGAGTTCGGCCGTCTGATGACGCTGCCTTTGCCGCGCGATTGACGATCATGGCGACCGTCACTCTTAGCGATATTCGAGCCGCGCGTGAGCGCATTGCCGGCAAGGCCGAGCGCACGCCAACTGTGCCGTCTTCAAGTCTCTCCGAGCAGATGGGCATCCCCGTTCACCTCAAGCTCGAACACCGCCAGACCACCGGCAGCTTCAAGCTGCGCGGCGCCTCGAATGCCGTCGCCTCATTGAGCGCGGAAGAAAAGGCACGCGGCCTGGTCGCGGCGTCGACCGGCAATCATGGCCGGGCGCTGGCGCATGCTGCGAAGCTCGAAGGCATGCGCGTGGTGATCTGCATGTCGCGTCTGGTGCCTCAGAACAAGCTCGACGAAATCCGCCGGCTGGGCGCCGAAATCCGCATCGTCGGCAACAGCCAGGACGACGCGCAGCAGGAGGTCGAGCGGCTGGTGGCACACGAGGGGTTGGTGATGCTGCCGCCCTTCGACCATCCCGCAATCATCGCCGGGCAAGGCACGCTTGGGCTGGAGATGGTCGAGCAGGTTCCGGATGCCGGTCTCGTCCTGGTCCAGCTTTCCGGTGGCGGGCTGGCCTCCGGCGTGGCAGCGGCCATCAAGGGCGTCAGCCCCGGCACAAAAATCATCGGCGTCTCGATGGCGCGTGGGGCGGCGATGAGGGCAAGCCTCGATGCCGGCAAGCCAGTGCTCGTGGAAGAACTGCCGACGCTGGCGGATTCGCTCGGCGGCGGCATCGGCCTCGACAATAGGCTGACCTTCGCCATGTGCCGCGATCTGCTCGACGACGTCATTCTGCTCAGCGAGGACGAGATCGCTGCTGGCATCCGCCATGCCTATGCGCAGGAGCGCGAGATCGTCGAAGGCGCCGGCGCCGTCGGCATCGCCGCACTGCTCGCCGGCAAGGTCAAGGCGAACGGGCCGGTGGTGGTGCTTCTCTCCGGCCGCAACATCGACATGAACGCGCACCGCAAGATCATCTGCGGCGACGCGATCACGGAGCGCGCTGCATGAGCCGGATGACGATCCTCACTGAAGCTGAATTGCGCAAGATCGTGACGCTCGATCTCGATGCCGTCGCTTGCGTCGAGAATGCTTTCCGCGCGCTTGCAACACTGCCGGTGGCGATGCCGCCGATCCTGCGGCTGGATATCCCCGAGCATCGCGGCGAGGTCGATGTGAAGACCGCCTATGTGCCCGGCATCGATGGCTTCGCTATCAAGATCAGCTCAGGCTTCTTCGACAATCCGAAGTTCGGCCTGCCGAGCGGTGGCGGCATGATGGTGCTGCTGTCGGCAAAGACCGGTGTGGTCGAGGCGCTGCTGCTCGACAATGGCTATCTGACCGATGCCCGCACCGCTGCGGCAGGCGCGGTCGCGGCCAAGCATCTGTCGCGCGAAGACTCGACCGTAGCAGCGATCTTCGGCGCCGGTTTGCAGGCAGGTCTGCAATTGGAAGCACTGCGCCTTGTCAGGCCGATCGAGGAAGCACGCATCTGGGCGCGCGACGCAGCCAAGGCCGAAGCCACTGCTGCCCGCTTGCGCGAAAAACTCGGCATCATCGTGCGCGCCGTATCAGACGCGGCAAATGCGGTTGCCGGTGCCGACATCATCGTCACCACCACGCCTTCGACCGAGCCGCTGATCAAGGCCGGCTTCGTCGCCGCTGGCCAGCACATCACCGCCATGGGCTCGGATGCCGAACACAAGAACGAGATCGCGCCTGCCATCCTGCGCATGGCCGACCTCTATGTCGCCGACAGCGCCCGCCAGACACGGCGCCTGGGCGAGCTGCATCATGCCATCGCGGCGGGTGTGCTGGCCGCAGATGCAGAGGTGACCGAACTCGGCCAGATCATCGCCGGCGCGAAACACGGCCGGCGCTCAGTCAGCGACATCACCATTGCCGACCTGACCGGCACCGGCGTGCAGGACACGGCGATCGCGACGCTCGCCCGCGACCGGGCGCGGGCGGCCAATGCCGGAACCATTTTTGAAAGCTGATGCTGGCCAAAGCATGATCCGGAAAAATGGGACGAGCCGGATTCAACAAAGTTGAAACAGGCTTCAGGCCCAACAAACGAGGACCAAAAACAATGCAACCAAATTTGAAATTCTCGCGCGGCGAATTTGCGGATCGCCTCGCCAAGACGCGCCGAGCCATGGAGGCGAAGGGCGTCGATCTACTTGTTATCAGTGATCCCTCCAACATGGCCTGGCTGACCGGGTACGATGGCTGGTCGTTCTACGTGCATCAGGCTGTCATCGTGCCGCCATCGGGCGAGCCGGTCTGGTACGGACGAGGCCAGGACGCCAACGGCGCCAAGCGCACCGCCTATCTCGCACATGACAACATCCTCGGCTATGCCGACCATTACGTACAGTCGACCGAGCGTCACCCGATGGATTTCTTGTCCAGCGTGCTTGCCGATCGCGGCTGGGGCAAGCTTACCATCGGCGTCGAGATGGACAATTACTGGTTCTCGGCCGCCGCCTTCGCATCGCTGCAAAAACATCTGCCCAATGCCCGCTTCGTCGACGCCACCGCCCTGGTCAACTGGCAGCGCGCGGTGAAGAGCCCGACCGAAATCGACTATATGCGCAAGGCCGCCCGCATCGTCGAGGCGATGCACCAGCGCATCGTCGACAAGATCGAGATCGGCATGCGCAAATGCGATCTCGTCGCCGAAATCTATGATGCCGGCACGCGCGGCGTTGACGGTATTGGCGGCGACTATCCGGCGATCGTGCCGCTGCTGCCGTCGGGCGCCGATGCCTCGGCGCCGCACCTGACCTGGGACGACCAGCCGATGAAGTCGGGCGAGGGCACCTTCTTCGAGATTGCCGGCTGCTATAACAGGTACCACTGCCCGCTGTCGCGTACGGTGTTCCTCGGCAAGCCGACACAGGAATTCCTCGATGCCGAGAAAGCGACGCTGGAAGGCATGGAGGCGGGGCTTGCGGCGGCGAAACCCGGCAATGCCTGCGAGGACATCGCCAATGCCTTCTTCGCCGTTCTGAAGAAATACGGCATCGTCAAGGACAACCGCACCGGCTATTCGATTGGCCTGTCCTATCCGCCGGACTGGGGCGAGCGCACGATGAGCCTGCGCCCGGGCGACCGCACCGAACTCAAGCCCGGCATGACCTTCCATTTCATGACCGGCCTGTGGCTGGAGACGATGGGGTTGGAGATTACTGAGTCGATCCTGATCACCGAATCCGGTGTAGAGTGCCTGGCCAATGTGCCGCGCAAACTGGTGGTGAAGAATTGAGCCCGATGTCCAGCCTCCGCCCGTCGCCGATCGCGCCGACTGTCGATTTCGACAAGGACGGCGTCCAGCACGGTTTTCTGCGCTTGCCCTACAGCCGCGACGACTCGGCCTGGGGCTCGGTGATGATCCCGATCTGCGTCATCAACAATGGCGAGGGGCCGACGGCGCTGCTCTCCGGCGGCAACCATGGCGACGAGTATGAAGGGCCGCTGGCGCTCTACGATCTTGCCCGCACGCTCGATCCCAGGAACGTCAGCGGCAGCGTGATCATCGTGCCGGCGATGAACTATCCGGCCTTCCGCGCCGGCACGCGAACATCGCCGATCGACAAGGGCAACATGAACCGCAGCTTTCCCGGCCGGCCGGCCGGCACGGTGACGGAGAAGATCGCCGACTATTTCCAGCGTGAGCTGCTGCCCCGCGCCGACATCGTCTTCGACTTCCATTCCGGCGGCAGGACGCTGGACTTCGTGCCGTTCTGCGCCGCGCACACTTTGCCCGACAAGGTGCTGGAGCAGAAAGCCTTCGACGCGGTGGCCGCATTCTCCGCCCCGTTCTCGATGCGCATGATCGAGATCGACTCGGTCGGCATGTACGACACGGCGGCGGAGGAAATGGGCAAGGTCTTCGTCAGCACCGAGCTTGGCGGCGGCGGCACCTCGCGCGCGCAAACCGTGCGCGTCGCGCGGCGCGGCATTCTCAATGTGCTGCGCCACGCCGGCATTGTTGCTGGTGCGGTCGAGAAGGGCAGAACCCAGTGGCTGGACATGCCGTCCGGCGATTGCTTCTCGTTTGCCGAAGACGACGGCATGATCGAAACCATGGTCGATCTTGGCGAACCCGTCGAAAAGGGCGCGGTGCTTGCCCGCATCCATTCCACCGGCCGCACCGGCATCGCGCCGCAGGAGATCCGGGCAAAAATGTCGGGCATGCTGGCGGCGCGGCATTTTCCCGGCCTGGTCAAGGCCGGCGATTGCGCCGCGGTGGTTGCCGTCGAAGTCGAGGGTTAGGCGCAGCCGTCTCCGCCGCCATCAAGGCGGGGGTCTGTGCCTCATCGACCTGAACACGCCGATAGGCGGCAGGTGTCACCCCGATCTTGCGCTGGAAGGCGCGTCGAAACGTGTCGACGTCCGAAAAGCCGCATTGGTCGGCGACGAGCTTCGGCGCAGCACCCGTTTCCAGCAGGCGCTGCGCGGCTTCGACCCGGATCGCCTCGACCCAGGCTGACGGCGTGATGCCGACCTCCTGGTGAAACAGTCGGGCGAAGTGGCGCGGGCTCATGCCGGCGCGGCCAGCGAGCTGGTCGACGCCGTGCTCGGCAGCGGGGTTGGCGATGACCCAGCGCTGCACTTGTTGCAGCGCCGACCGTCCGGTCGGGCTGCCGGCGCCCTTGCGGCTGTACTGAAGCTGGCCGCCGCTGCGGCGGAAATACATGACGAGCTGCGCCGCGACACGACGCGCGATCTCGGCGCCGAGATCTTCCTCGACCAGCGCCAGCGCCAGGTCGAGCCCGGCGGTCACCCCGGCCGCCGTCCTGATCTTGCCGTCACGCACATGAATGGCGTCGACATCGAGGATCACCTCGGGAAAGCGCTCGGCGAGCCGGTCGGCCACGGCCCAATGCGTGGTGGCGCGGCGGCCGTCGAGCAGTCCGGCCTCCGCCAGCAGAAAGGCGCCGGTGCAGACCGATCCATAGCGTCGGGCAGTCGTGCTGACGGCGCGCAGCCAGTCGAGCACAGGCGCGCTGTGCGCCGATCGTCCCAAATGCGGCGCGCCGGCCACCAGCATCGTGTCGAGGCGCGGCATGTCAGCCTGTCCAACAACGAAATCGGGCAGCAGCCGTGCTCCCGAGGAGCAGCTTACTGGGCCGTCCACCGCTGCGACGACCGATAGGACGTAGGCTTGTCGGCCAGCCTGCAGATTGGCCTCGGCGAAGACATCGAGCGGCCCGGAGACATCGAGCAACTGCGCGCCGTCCATGGCGAGGATGCCGATCCGCAAAACCATCTGTCCGCTCCCCATCAGCTCCCAAGTCTGCTTTCTCAGTGCTTTGGCAGAAATCATCGTGATAAAACAATTTCTGCCATAGCCGATAGCGCCTAGATTGTCACCTCAGATCCATCAGGAGACGACATCATGGCCACCATCCTCAACGGCGCCATTCCCGACAGCAAACTGGCGCGCGCCATCACCGCCTTCATCCGCGACACCGAGACCGAACTGCTCTTCAACCATTCGAGCCGCGTCTATCATTTTGGCGCGCTGGCCGGCCTGCATCGCGGGCTCAAATTCGATCGCGAACTGCTCTACGCCGGCGCGATGTTCCACGACATCGGGCTGATGCCGAGCCACTCGAGCCAGCATGAACGTTTCGAGGTCGATGGCGCTCACGCCGCGCGCGACTTTCTGCGCAGCCATGGCATTGCCGAGGAGGATGCCTACACGGTCTGGACCGCGATTGCGCTGCACACCACGCCGGGCGTGCCGGTTCACATGCATCCCGTCGTGGCGCTGGTGACGGCCGGCGTCGAGATGGACGTGCTCGGGCTGACCCATGCGCAATATTCCGACGAGGAGCGCGAAACGGTGGTGCAGGCCTTCCCGCGGACGCCGGCCTTCAAGGAAGACATCATCCAGGCCTTCTATGACGGCATCAAGCACAAGCCCGACACCACCTTCGGCAACGTCAAGGCCGATGTGATCGCCGACAAGGAGCCGCATTTCCACCGCGGCAATTTCTGCTCGGTGATCCGCAACTCAGTCTGGCGGTAGGAGCGGCAGGTCGTACACGAGGATACTCATATCCAGTCCGGTGGTTTTCCACTACGCTCGATTCCGCGTGACAGGGGAGCATCGATTGCGCGGATTTGCGGAAAGCCTGATCGAGAGGCCGCAGACGGTGGCGGAGCAGGTCGCCAACGTGCTGCGCGAGGCCATTGCCAGCGGCACCCTGAAGGCCGGCACCGCGCTGCGCCAGGACGAATTGGCCGAGCAGTTCGGCTTCAGCCGCATGCCGATCCGTGACGCCCTTCGCCAGTTGGAAGCCGAGGGCATCGTCTCCATCCACCCGACCAAGGGTGCGCATGTCGCTCGGATGGACGGTGCCGAAATCAGCGAAATCTACGCGGTGCGCGAACTGCTCGAATGCGAAGCGCTGCGGCTGTCCGTGGCCACCCTGTCCGACGGCAAGCTCGACGAGGCCGAACAGGTGCTCGACCAGATCGACGCCGAGCGCAATGTCGGCCGCTGGGGGGCGCTGAACCGCACCTTTCACCTCTCGCTCTACCATGCCTGCGGCAACCAGCGTCTGCTCAGCCTGATCGAGGCGCATCACAACGCGGCCGATCGCTATGTCCGCATCCTCTTGTCGAACCTCGACTATCGCACCCGCTCGCAGAGCGAGCACCGCGACCTGCTGGCCGCCTGCCGCCGGCGCGACGGCAAGAAAGCCGTGAGCGTTCTGCGGCAGCATCTTCGCGAAGGCAGCAAGACGCTCGTCAATGCGATAGAAAGCGGCGGCCTGTCGCGGAAGCCCTAACCCTGGCCGAAGGCGCGGTTGCATGCGCGCCGGTTCACTGCCACATATTGCAACATCAATGCTCGACATAAGGGATTGCCATGTCTCCCGTCAGCCGCCTGCCGGCACGCGCCCTTGCCCCGCGCCGTCACGACGAGATCCTGAGGCGGCTGAGCGCCCAGGGGTCCGTCAGTGTTGCCGAACTGGCCGAGTTCTTCGATATCTCGCGCGAAACCATCCGTCGTGACCTGAAGCTGCTTTCGGACCAGAGCAGGCTGGGCATCGTGCATGGCGGTGCCGCTCGCTTCGAACCGAGCGAACCGGCGATGAGCCTGCGCAGCCAGGAAAATGCCGGTGGCAAGGCGGCGATCGGCAAAGCGGCCGCCGGCCTGGTCAGGGATGGCATGGTGGTCTTTCTCGATTCCGGCACCACCACTTTCGCCGTCGCCCAGGCCATGGCCGGACTGCGCGATCTCACCATCTGCACCGCCAGCCTGAAGATTGCACTGCATCTTTGCCATGTCCCCGGCATGCGCGTGCATATGCTGGGCGGCGAAATCGATCCGGGCGAGGAGGCGGCTTCCGGCATCGACACGCTCGATGCCATGGCCCGCTTTCGCGTCGACATCGCCTTTCTCGGTGGCGGCGCCCTATCCCCCGACGGCGAGGTCACGGACTTCACCCGCGCCGGCGCCGAGCAACGCGGCCGCATGATCGCGCTCGCCAGAAAAGCCTATTTCGTGCTCGACAGCAGCAAGTTCGGCAAGCTGACGCCGCTCAGGGTTCCGAATTTCGACCGCGCTGCGGGCGTGATCGTCGACGCCAATCCCAAACCCGCCCTTGCCGAGGCGCTTTCGCAAAAGGGTCCCGAACTCATCGTTGCGTCATTGATGTGATATTTTGTGACTTTTTGAGTTGATATTTGGTTTTCCTGTGTTAGTGTCCGCCATCCCTTCAAATGGCGGAACGCTCATGGCACATGAATTTCCCACCCAGGCTCGAATCGTCATTGTCGGCGGCGGCATTATCGGCTGCTCTGTCGCCTATCACCTGACCAAGCTCGGCTGGACCGATGTCGTGCTGCTCGAACAGGGCCAGCTTAGCGGCGGCACCACCTGGCACGCCGCCGGCCTTGTCGGCCAGTTGCGCAGCCATTCCAACATGACCAGCCTGATCCGATATTCGACGCAGCTCTATAGCGAGCTGGAGGCCGAGACGGGGCTCGCCACCGGCTGGAAGAATTGTGGCTCGCTGTCGGTGGCGCGAACGGCCGATCGAATGACCGTGCTGAAGCGCACGGCCGCGTCGGCGCGCGCGCAAGGCGTCGATATCGATGTCATATCGGCGAAGGAAGCCGGCGATCTCTGGCCTGTCATGGCGACCGACGATCTGGTCGGCGCTGTCTGGTTGCCTGGCGATGGCAAGGCCAATCCGACGGATCTGACGCAGTCACTCGCCAAAGGTGCGCGCAACGGCGGCGCGAGGATATTCGAGCGGGTGAAAGTTACCGGCATCACGGTGAAAAACGGAGTCGCCTGTGGCGTCGAGACGGACCGTGGTGGCATCGCTGCCGAGATCGTCGTCAACTGTGCCGGTCAATGGGCGCGCAAGGTCGGGCTGATGTGCGGCGTCTCGGTGCCGCTGCATTCGGCCGAGCACATGTACATCGTCACCGGCAGGATCGAGGGTGTGCATCCCGACCTGCCTGTCATGCGCGATCCCGACGGCTTCATCTATTTTAAGGAAGAGGTCGGCGGCCTGGTCATGGGCGGCTTCGAGCCGCACGCCAAGCCGTGGGGCATGAACGGCATCCCTGAGAATTTCGAGTTCGCGCTGCTGCCGGACGATTGGGATCAGTTCGAGATCCTGATGGAAAACGCGCTTGTCCGCGTGCCGCAGCTGGCTGAGGCCGAGGTCAAGAAATTCTACAATGGTCCCGAAAGCTTTACCCCGGACAACAATTTCATCCTCGGCGAGGCGCCGGAGCTGAAGAATTTCTATGTCGGCGCCGGCTTCAATTCGATGGGCATCGCCAGCGCCGGCGGTGCGGGCAGGGCGCTGGCCGAGTGGATCGTCAACAGTGCGCCGACCATGGATCTGTGGCCGGTCGACATCAGGCGCTTCGCCTCGTTCAACAACAATCCGCGCTGGCTGCATGATCGGGTCAAGGAGACGCTCGGCCTGCACTACGCCATGCCGTGGCCGAACCGCGAACTGGATACCGCGCGGCCGTTCCGCCGCTCGTCGCTCTATGACCGGCTCGCGGCAAAAGGCGCCTGCTTTGGCTCGAAAATGGGTTGGGAGCGCGCCAACTGGTTTGCCGCGCCAGGCGAGAAGGCTGAGAACGACTACGCCTTCGGCCGCCAGAACTGGCACAAGGCGGTGCGGCGCGAAATGAAGGCGACGCGTGAAGCGGTTGCCATCTTCGACCAGACCTCCTTCGCAAAACTGCTCGTCCAGGGCCGCGACGCCTGTGCCGTGCTCAACCGGATCTGCGCCGGCAATGTCGACGTGCCCATAGGCACGTCGGTATATACGGGCGCGCTCAATGCGCGCGGCGGCTACGAAAGTGACCTCACCGTGATGCGGTTGGGTGCGGAGAAATTCCTCATCGTCACCGGCTCGGCGCAAGCCCTCCACGATGCCGACTGGATCGTCAAAAACATCCCGTCCGATGCCCATGCGGTCCTGACCGACGTCACCTCGTCCTATGCGGTGCTGGCCCTCATGGGGCCGCGCTCGCGCGACCTCTTGGGCAAACTGTCCTCGGCGGATCTCTCCAATGCCGGCTTCCCCTTCGCCACCATGCGCGAGATCGATATCGGCTACGCCACGGCCTATGCCAACCGCATGACCTATGTCGGCGAACTCGGCTGGGAACTGATCGTGCCGACCGAATTCGCCGTCGGCGTCTACGAGGCGCTGCATGAGGCGGGCCGTGAATTCGGACTGCTGGATGCCGGCTACTACGCGCTTGACGCCTTGCGCATCGAAAAGGGTTTTCGCGCCTGGGGGCGTGAGTTGACGCCCGACATTAACCCCTGGCAGGCTGGGCTCGGCTTCGCGGTCGCCATGGACAAACCTGATGATTTCATCGGCCGCGACGCGCTGCTCGAGGCAAAGACTTCGGCGGCGCCGGCCAGGCGCGTCGTGCTGTTCACCCTCGACGATGCCGAACCGATTCTGTGGGGCGGCGAACTGATCCTGCGCGACGGCAAACCGGTGGGCGAAGTGCGTTCGGCTGCCTACGACCACACGCTTGGCTGCTCGGTGGCGCTCGGGCTGATCGAGAATGAAACCGGCATCGACGCTGCGTTCCTCAGCGGCGGTCGTTTCGAGATCGATCTTGCCGGTATACGCCATGCCGCGACAGCGCATCTGCGCAGTCCTTACGACCCGAAGTCCGAGCGGGTGAAGGCGGATGTGCTGGAGGTGAGAGCGGTGGCGGCTTAATCCACCGACATCGAACGCGCCATGTCGAGAAAGGCGCGCACGAGTTTGCCGCCGCTGCGTTCGCGCAGGCAGATCAGCGCTTCGTCCATCAGCGTCTCGGGCGCGTCGATGGTGATCGGCACCAGCCGCGAATCCTGGCCGAACTCGGCCGCCGAGACAAAGCCGATGCCGGCGCCCGAGGCGACGATCTCGCGGACCGCCTCGCGGCCTTCGGCCTCGATCACCGGCCTCAGTTCGATCTTCGAAGCCGCAGCGAGGTCTTCGAGCTTCTGACGCGTCTTCGAGCCGCGCTCGCGCATGACCAGCGATTCCTGCGAAAGCTGCTTGAGCGTCAGCGACTTTTTGCCAGCCAACGGATGATCGACGGAAGCGAAAGCGATGATCGGCGTGGAGTTGAGTTTCAACACCTCGAAATCGCGTCCCGTCGGTATCTCGCCCAGGACACCGATATCGGCATCATAGCTGTAAAGGCTGCTGATCACCGTCTCGGTGTTGCCGGCGCGCACCGAGACCTGGACGCCGGGATAACGCGCGCGGAAACTGCCGAGGATGTGCAGCAGATGATGCGCGGCATCGGCGACAATGCGCAGCGTTCCGGAGCGCAGTGCGCGTGACTCCGTCAGAAGTTCGAGCGCCTGCTGTTCGGTATCGAACATGCGGTGGGTTATTTCGAGCAGCTTCTGACCCGAATGGGTCAGCGTGACCTGCTTCTTGTTGCGGTTGAACAGCAGCACATCATACTCTTCCTCGAGCTTGCGCACCTGGTCGGATATGGCCGGCTGGGTCAGGAACAGCGCTTCGGCGGCCCGCGAAAACCCGCCTGATATGGCCACCTGATGAAAGGCCCGAAGCTGAACGTAGCGCATCGTCTGTGCCTCCGAGACGCTGAAATCGACCGCAGTCTATCATAAGGTGCGCTAACTAAAAGATAGAAACGAACGATTTGACTTATGTTTAGCCGACCATCAGCCTGAGTGTGGGTCGACGTCCCTGCCGGCCGTTGGAGGCGCGGCCATGCAATTTTCCATCATTCTGCTGCATCTGGCGGGTGCCGTCATGCTGCTGCTTTGGGCCGTGCGCATGGTGCGCACCGGTGTCGAGCGCGCCTGTGGCCCGGCATTGCGCGATGCGCTGAGACAGGCCCGGAATGCCCGGATCAGGTCGGCTTGCGCCGGCACGGTGCTTGCCGTGCTGCTGCAAAGCTCCACCGCCGTCGCCATCCTAGCGGCCGGCTTTGCCGCCAGCGGCATGGTCTCGGTGTCGGCCGGGCTGGCGATCCTGCTTGGCGCGGACTTGGGTTCCTCCCTGGTGGTGCAGGTGCTGTCCTTCGACCTCAGCTGGCTGATCCCGGCGCTGATCCTGGTCGGCGGAGCGATGTTCCTGAAGTTCGAGGCGCGTGGCATCAAGCAGGGTGGGCGCATCCTGATGGGCATCGCCTTCGTGCTGTTGTCGCTGCACATGATCGGCGAGGCCACCGCGCCGATGCGGCAGAGCAATTTGCTGCCCCTGGTGATCTCTTATCTGCGCGCCGACTATTTCACCGCCTTTGCCGCTGCTGCCCTGTTCACATGGCTGATCCACTCCAGCGTCGCGGCGATCCTGCTGTTCGTCACGCTTGCGGCGCAGGGTGTCCTGCCTGTCGAAGTCGGCCTGTTCTTCATCCTCGGCGCCAATTGCGGCGGCGCGCTGATCGCCGTCTGGCTGACGCGCGGCGAGGCCGTCCAGGCGCGCCGCGTCCCGCTGGGCAATCTGATCTTTCGCGGCACGGCAGCACTTGCCGCCCTGTTCGCGCTTCAGGCTGTGGCGTTCCCCACGGATTTGTTCGGCACAACCGAAGGCCGGCAATTGGTCAATCTGCACCTCGCCTTCAATCTGGTACTGGTGGTCTTCTGCCTGCCTTTCACCGGCATGATGGAGCGGCTGGTCATCTTGCTGATCGCCGACAGGCCGGTGGCAAAGACGGAGGAAGGCACGGACCTCATGTCGCGTCGCAGCAGCGCGCTCGACCGCAGCGTCATGCGCACGCCAGGCCTCGCTTTGGCCAGCGCGACCCGCGAGTTGCTGCGCATGGGCGAGGTCGTCGAGGTGATGCTGCGTCCGGTGATGGATTTCTTCGACGCCGGCACCGCCGAGCAGATCCGCCAGGCACAGAAGCTCGATGAAGAGGTCAACCGCGCCCATACCGACATCAAGCTCTACATCGCCGAGGTCAATCGCGGCAGCATGGCCGCGGCCGAAGCCCAGCGCGGCATCGAACTCACCGATTTCGCCATCAATCTCGAACGCGCCGGCGACATCGTCGCCAAGAACCTGCTCATGCTCACCCAGGAATTGCGCGACAAGAACCTGCGCTTTTCAGGCGATGGCTGGAGCGAACTGTCCGGGCTTCATACCCGTGTCATGGCCAACATGCAGCTTGCGCTCAACGTGCTGGTGTCGAGCGATCTCGAGTCGGCGCGGCAACTCGTCGTCGAGAAGGAGCGGATGCGCAAACTGGAACGCATGAGCCATGACCGTCACCTCAAGCGCCTGCAATCGGGAATGCCGCAAAGCATCGACACCAGCGACATCCATCTGGAGGCGGTCCGGGCGCTGAAGGAAATCAATTCGCTGATGGCCTCGGTCGCCTATCCCTTGCTGACGCAAAGCGGCGATCTGCTCGAAAGCCGGCTGGCGAAGGGCGGTGGGACCGCGGACGAGATGGCTCCCGCGCTGGCATGACAAGGCGGAACTGCTCGACGGAAGCCGGCCAACTTATCCATCGCTTAAATCGATACTTCGATATGAAATAACGATTTTACAAATATGTCGTTCGGGCCGAGACTAAGGCCATATCAAAAAGCAGCGATCTGTCGGAGGACACCATGCTCGCCGAGACCAAATTTGCCGCGGAGCCGCTGGCCAGTCCGGCGTTGGGCGAACCTTATCTGCTGACCCCGGGTCCGCTGACCACGGCCTATTCGGTCAAGCAGGCCATGCTGCGCGACTGGGGATCCTGGGACGGCGATTTTCGCGCCATGACATCAGATATGCGCCGCCGCCTGCTGGCGCTGACCGGTGATACACGCGGCGAATTCGATTGCGTGCCGATGCAAGGCAGCGGCTCCTTCTGTGTCGAAGCAATGCTCGGCTCATTCGTCCCGAAAGACGGCAAGGTGCTGGTGCTGGCCAACGGCGCCTACGGCCTGCGCGCCGCGCAGACCATGCAGTATCTTGGCCGCGCCTATACGCTGATCGACAAGGGCGACTATCTGCCGCCGCGCGGCGACGAGGTGGCGGCGGCCCTTGAGGCCGACCCGGCCATCACCCATGTCATCGCCATCCATTGCGAGACCAGCTCAGGCATTTTGAACCCGGTCGCCGAGATTGCCGAAGCCGTCCATGCCAAGGGTCGCAAGCTGCTCGTCGATTCCATGAGCGCCTTCGGCGCCGTCGCGCTCGACGTCAACGAGATCCGCTACGAGGCTATGGTCTCGTCCGCCAACAAATGCATCGAGGGCGTGCCGGGCTTCGGCTTCATCATCGCCCGCAAGAGCGAGCTGGAAGCAGCCAAGGGTCGCAGCCATTCACTGTCGCTCGACGTTCATGCGCAATGGGCGCACATGAACAAGACAGGCCAGTGGCGCTACACGCCGCCGACGCATGTCGTCGCCGCCTTCCTCGAAGCGCTGCGCCAGCACGAGGCCGAGGGCGGTGTTGCCGGCCGAGGCGCCCGCTACACCAGGAACCGCGACGTCATGGTGGCCGGTATGCGCGACCTCGGCTTCGAGACCTTGCTTGGGGATCGCTGGCTGTCGCCGATCATCGTCACCTTCTTCAACCCGGCCCACGCCAACTTCGCCTTCGACCGCTTCTACGAGCTGATGAAGGACAAGGGCTTCATCATCTATCCGGGCAAGCTGACCGCCGTGGATAGCTTCCGCGTTGGCTGCATCGGCCAGATGGACGAACATGTCATGCGCCGTGTCGTCGAGGCGGCGGCTTTCTCGCTTCATGAAATGGGCGTCGACACCGCCGCTCCACCCGCAGCCGCACTCGCCGAGCGCGCCAAACTCGCCGCCTGAAGCGGCCGATCTCGAGGATTTTTCGATGAACCAGATGTCTCCCATCAATGTCGCAGTCAACGGCCGCACCTACGCCTGGCCGCGTGTGCCGGCCATCGCCATCTGCCTTGACGGCTGCGAACCGGCCTATCTCGACGAAGCGATCAAGGCCGGGCTGATGCCGGCTCTGGTCAGGATCAAGCAGAAGGGCACGGTGCGCTTTGCCCACTCGGTCATTCCGAGCTTCACCAACCCCAACAATCTGTCGATCGCCACCGGCCGTCCGCCGTCAGTGCACGGCATTTGCGGCAACTATCTCTACGAGCGCGAGACCGGCAAGGAAGTGATGATGAACGACCCGCGCTTCCTGCGCGCGCCGACCATTTTTCAGGCCTTCTACGATGCCGGCGCCAAGGTGGCGGTGGTCACCGCCAAGGACAAGCTGCGCGCCCTGCTCGGCAAGGGACTGGCCTTCGCCGAAGGCCGTGCGCTGTGCTTCTCGGCGGAAAAGTCGGACACCACGACCGTCGCAGAACACGGCCTCGACAATGCCTCCAAGCATTTCGGCCTGCCGGTGCCGGAGGTCTATTCGGCCGAACTGTCGGAATTCGTCTTCGCCGCCGGCGTCCAGTTGCTCAGGGAATTCCGCCCGGATATCATGTACCTGACCACCACTGACTACGTGCAGCACAAATACGCACCGGGCGTACCGCAGGCCAACGCCTTCTACGAAATGTTCGACAAATACCTGACCGAACTCGATGCGCTGGGCGCGGCGATCGTCGTCACCGCCGACCATGGCATGAAGCCCAAGCACAAGGCCGATGGCTCGCCCGACGTCGTCTATGTCCAGGACCTGCTCGACGAGTGGCTTGGCAAGGACGCCGCCAGAGTCATCTTGCCGATCACCGACCCCTATGTCGTGCACCACGGCGCGCTTGGTTCCTTCGCCACCGCCTATCTTCCAGCTGGTGCGGATCAGGCCGGCATCATGGCGCGGCTGGCGGAGATTGACGGCATCATGCTGGTCGTCGACAGTCCGACGGCTTGCGAGCGTTTCGAACTGCCGGCCGACCGCATCGGCGACATCGTGCTGATCTCGACCGAGAACAAGACGATCGGCACCTCAGAACACCGCCACGATCTGGCGGCCCTCAACGAACCGCTGCGCTCGCATGGCGGGCTGACCGAGCAAGAGGTGCCGTTCATCGTCAACCGCGTGCTGCCGGACCTGCCGAACGAGCCGACGCTGCGCAACTTCGATGCGTTCTACTACGCGACGATGGCGGCGGCTCTGGCGTGATGTCGAGCGTGATTGTCGACCCCCACTCCGCCGAGCTTCGCTCGGCACCTCTCCCCCGATCGACGGGGGAGAGGAAGGGCGCCAGGGCTAGAAGCGGCTTTGCCCGCAAGCTTGGGAGCGCCGACCTCGCCTGATTTCCTCTCCCCCGTCGATCGGGGGAGAGGTGGCCCGAAAGGGCCGGAGTGGGGGTCGATCTCCCGCCGCGACGTACCAAAGAATCTGCTGGAGCAGAACCCATGACCAAGCTTGACCCTGCCATCAAAGTTCGCCACGAGCCGATGCGCATTGCCGGCAGGAAAGTCGATGCCGATGGCGTCGTCGAGGTGCGCTATCCCTGGAACGACACTGTTATCGGCACCGTTCCGGCCGGCCGCGCTGAGCATGCGCGCCAAGCCTTCGAGATCGCCGCCGGCTACAAGTCGAAGCTGACGCGCTACGAGCGCCAGCAGATCCTGTTTCGCACGGCTGAAGCGCTGGCGTCGCGCCGCGAGGAAATCTCCGATCTCATCACGTTGGAACTCGGCATCTCCAAGGCCGACTCGCTCTACGAAGTCGGCCGCGCCTATGACGTGTTCACGCTGTCGGCGCAGATGTGCATCCAGGACGACGGCCAGATCTTCTCCTGCGATCTCACCCCGCACGGCAAGGCGCGCAAGATTTTTACCACCCGCGAGCCTCTGAAGGCGATCTCGGCGATCACGCCGTTCAACCATCCGCTCAACATGGTCTCGCACAAGGTGGCGCCGGCGATCGCCACCAACAATTGCGTGGTGGTCAAGCCGACCGAGCTGACGCCGATGACGGCGCTGCTTTTGGCCGACATTCTCTACGAAGCCGGCCTGCCGCCGGAAATGCTGTCGGTGGTAACCGGCTGGCCGGTCGACATCGGCAACGAGATGATAACCAACGAGAATATCGACCTGATCACCTTCACCGGCGGCGTGCCGGTCGGCAAGATGATCGCCCGCACCGCCGGCTACAAGCGTCAGGTGTTGGAACTTGGCGGCAACGATCCGCTGATCATCCTCAACGATTTGTCGGACGAGGATCTGGCAAAGGCGGCGGACCTGGCGGTGGCCGGAGCGACGAAAAACTCCGGCCAGCGCTGCACGGCGGTCAAGCGCATCCTCGTCCAGGAAAGCGTCGCCGACCGCTTCGTGCCGATGGTGCTGGAGCGGGCGAAGAAGATCCGCTTCGGCGATCCGATGGACCGCTCGACCGACCTCGGCACCGTGGTGCACGAGAAGGCGGCAGCCCTGTTCGAGGCCCGTGTTCATATGGCCGCCGAGCAAGGCGCCGACATCCTCTACAATCCGGGCCGCCAAGGCGCGCTGTTGCCGCCGATCGTCGTCGATCGCGTGCCGCACACATCCGAGCTGGTGATGGAAGAAACCTTTGGGCCGATCATCCCGATCGTGCACGCGCCGGACGATGACGACGCACTCATAGCACTGTCCAACTCCACCGCTTTCGGCCTGTCGTCGGGCGTCTGCACCAACTCCTTTCCGCGCATGCAGAAATACATTGCCGGCCTGCAAGTCGGCACCGTCAACATCTGGGAAGTGCCGGGCTACCGCATCGAGATGTCGCCCTTCGGCGGCATCAAGGACAGCGGCAATGGCTACAAGGAAGGCGTCATCGAAGCGATGAAGAGCTACACCAATGTGAAGACATTTTCGCTGCCCTGGTCCTGACCGGGTCAAACCAACTGGCAGACCAACCGAGGGGGCGTTTTGACGCTCCCTCATTCGTGTTTCGGAGACGGTGATGGCCGCGATAACTGAGCTTGTGCATACCGAGGGCGATTCCAACACCACAGCCGCACGCGGCCGCTGGGATGTCGGCCAGGACGATCCCCGCATTCGCGGCCTGCTCGACCGCGACGCCGCCGCCTTCATGCACCAGAGCCTGTCCAGCCCCTGCCTGTCGACGATCGCCAAGGCGGAAGGCATCTGGATCGAGGACACCGCCGGCCGCCGCTTCATGGATTTCCACGGCAACAGCGTGCATCACCTTGGCTATGGCCATCCGAGATTGGTGGCGGCGATCAAGAAGCAGCTCGACGATCTCTGCTTCGCACCACGCCGCTTCACTTGTGAACCCGCCGTCGAGCTGGCCGAAAAGCTGGCAGCCCTTGCGCCCGGCGATCTCGGCAAGGTGCTGTTCACCACCGGCGGCTCGGACGCCATCGAGGTGGCGCTGAAGATCGCGCGCGCCGCGACCGGCCGTTTCAAGACGGTTTCGTTCTGGGATGCGTTCCATGGCGCCGGTTTCGGTGCCGCGAGCGTTGGCGGCGAAGCAACCTTCCGCTCGCACATAGCCGGGCCGATGATGACCGGCACCGAGCACGTCGCGCCCTGGGACGGTTACCGCTGCCCCTATGGCCACGATTCCTTGGAAGCATCCGGGATCGCCTGCGCCAACATGATTGCCTATGTGCTCAGCCGCGAGCAGGATGTCGCAGCTGTTATCGCCGAGCCGATGCGGGCGACGCCCAACCCGCCGCCGCCCGGCTTCTGGAAGCGCGTGCGCGAGGCCTGTGATCGGCACGGCACGCTGCTGATCTTCGATGAGATCCCGACCGGCCTCGGCAAGACCGGAAAATTCTTCGCCCATGAGCATGATGGCGTGACACCAGACATCGTCGTTCTCGGCAAGTCACTCGGCGGCGGCATCTTGCCCATCGCCGCTGTGATCGCCCGCCGCGACCTCGACGTCACCGGCGGCTTTGCCATTGGTCACTACACCCATGAGAAGAACCCGGTGACGACGCGCGCGGCGCTGACCACCATCGACATCATCCTGGAGGAAGGGCTGGTCGAGCGTGCGGCCGAGCTTGGCCAACATATGCTGGGACGCATGCAAGACCTGATGGCGCGCTCGCCCCATGTCGGTGACGTCAGGGGCAGGGGGCTGATGGTCGGCGTCGAACTGGTCGAGGATCGCGCCACGCGGCAGCCCGCCCGTGAGCTCGTCGAGCGCGTCTTTTACGCCTGCCTGGAGCAGGGCCTGAGTTTCAAAGTCAGCCAGGGCAATGTGCTGACGCTGTCACCGCCACTGGTGATTTCGAAGAATGATCTCGACCGTGCGCTCGACATTGTCGAGGCCGCCGTGCTGGCGGCCTGATCGTGAAGGCTGTGCGCACCGATCAGGAGCTCGAATGCCCTGGCATCGATGCCGGTCTGCGGGCGAGGGGCGTCGAGTTGGCAACGCTGCCTGACGGCATTCCCGAAGACGATCTCATCGAGGCCGTCGCCGACGCCGATCTTCTGCTGATGTGCTACACGCCGATTACCGCGCGGGTGATCGGCGCCGCGCGGAAATTGAAGGGCATCGTCAAATATGGCGTCGGCGTCGACGCCATCGACATCCCCGCCGCGATGCGGCGCGGCATTCCTGTCGTCAATGTGCCCGAATATGCCGAGGAAACCGTCGCCGAAGGCGCCTTCGCCCTGATGATCGCGCTGGCCAAGCGGCTGCCGGCGATAACGGCGGCGGTGTCGCGTGATGGCTGGGTCTGGCCGGAGCAGCGCTGGCTCGGGCGCGACATTTCCGGCGCCACGCTTGGCCTCGTCGGCTGCGGCAAGATCGGCCGCAGCATGGCACGCATGGCCGGCCAGGGATTTCATGCCCGGGTTCTCGGCTTCGATCCCGGTGTCGATGCCGCGACCATGCACGCCGCCGGCATCGACAAGGTCGACGACCTGCAAGCCATGCTGCGCGTCTGCGATTTTGTCTCGATCCATTGCGTGCTGAACGACAGGACGCGCGGCCTGATCGGCAAGGCGGAACTCGCCTGCCTGAAGCCTTCCGCCATCATCGTCAACGTCTCACGCGGCGCACTCATCGATGAGGCGGCCCTTGTCGAGGCGATCATTGCCGGGCGCATCGGCGGCGTCGGGCTCGACGTCTATTCGGTGGAGCCGCTCTCCAGGTCGGCCCATCCGATGCGTGCGCTTTTCGATCGCGACAACGTGATCCTGTTTCCGCATCTCACTTTCTTCACGCACGAAGCGATGCGCCGGCTCGAGGACGACACGCTCGCGCGTTGTTTCGAGATCCTCGACGGCCGGTCGGTGACCATCCGCTCGCATGACCCGCGTTTGCGGGCGCAGACGTCAGGCGTTCTGTTCAGCTGATAAAATATATCTTTCAAAGGGATAGGCGCTTTCCGCGTAGCCACGATCGCGGCCCGCGACAGGGATGCGACAGTTCTATGACAAGTATCAGTAGAAGCTTGTCTGTCATAAAATAAATAGATTTTACTTATCGATCGCCGATCCCCAAAGTTGTCACAACGACGACATCCAATCGGCTCAACGTCCGCCAGAGACACGAAGCCGATCGGTCCTAGTGCATCGCAGAATGTGCCAACAATCACAGGGGAACTGATCCATGAAATCGCGAAACGCAACCATCGCCATGACCTTCGCCGCGTCGCTGCTGGCGTCGTCGGCTCTCGTCGCACCGGCACTCGCCGACGGCGTCGTCACCATCTATTCCGCCGACGGCCTGCATGACGGCAATGGCAGCTGGTACGAGACCGAATTCGCCGCCTTCACCAAGGCCACCGGCATCACCGTACAGTATATCGAGGCCGGCTCCGGCGGTGTCGTCGAGCGTGTCGCCAAGGAAAAATCGAACCCCCAGGCCGACGTGCTGGTGACCTTGCCGCCCTTCGTCCAGCGCGCAGCCGCTGACGGCCTGCTGCAGGACTACAAGCCGGCAGGCGCCGACCAGATCGACGGCGGCGCTGACAAGTACCGGCCTGTCGTCAACAACTACATGAACTTCATCTACAACAGCGCCGTGCTCTCGGAAGCGCCGAAGAGCTACAACGACCTGCTCGATCCCAAGTTCAAGGGCAAGATCCAGTATTCGACCCCCGGCCAGGCCGGTGACGGCACCGCCGTCATGCTGCAGGTCATCCATGCTTTCGGTGGCGAGGACGCCGGCTTCGCATTCATGAAGAAGCTGCAGGACAACAATGTTGGCCCGTCCGCTTCGACCGGCAAGCTGACCGCGCTGGTCAACAAGGGCGAACTGCATGTCGCCAATGGCGACCTGCAGATGAACATGTCGCAAATGGCCGACAACCCGAACATCAAGGTGTTCTGGCCGGCCGGTCCCGACGGCGTGCGCTCCACCTTCGCGCTGCCTTACGAAATCGGCCTTGTCACCGGTGCGCCCAATGCCGACAACGGCAAGAAGCTGATCGACTTCCTGCTCGCCAAGGAAGCCCAGTCGACCATAAGCTCGGTGGCGCTCGGCATGCCCGCCCGCAAGGACGTCAAGCCCGATGACGCCAACTTCGCCAAGGCGCAGGAAGCGATGAAGGGCGTTACCATCTGGTCGCCGAATTGGGACGAGGCGCTGAGCAAGCTGCCCGACTACGTCAAGAAGTGGAACGAAGCGACCGGAAGTTGACCTCCAAAGGAAACCATCCGGAGAGCTTCGCCATGTCGGCTGTCGCCTTTACTGGTACCAGTGTCATGGACATCGACGCCGCGAAAGTTCGCGGCGCCGGTTCCAATGTCCACTTCGACAAGGTCAGCGTCGCCTATGGCGCGCATGTCGTCCTGCATCCACTGACCCTGGATATCGCGCCGGGCGAAATCCTGGCGATGATCGGCCCGTCCGGCTCCGGCAAGACCACCGCCTTGCGCGCTGTTGCCGGCTTCGTGCGGCCGGCAAGCGGTCGCATCCGCATCGGCGCCACCGATGTCACTGATCTTCCGCCTTACGAGCGCGGTCTCGGCATGGTGGTGCAGAACTACGCGCTGTTTCCGCATATGCGGGTCGAGGACAATGTTGCCTTCGGCCTTAGGGCACAAGGCGCCGACAAGGCGCTGATCGGCGAACGGGTGAAAGATGCGCTCGCCACGGTCGGCATGGCGACTTTCGCCCGGCGTTATCCCCGCGAACTTTCGGGCGGCCAGCAGCAACGTGTCGCGATTGCCCGCGCTCTGGCCGTGCGGCCGCGCGTGCTGCTGCTCGACGAGCCGCTGTCGGCACTCGACGCGCAGATCCGCCGCAACATGGTCGAGGAGATCGCTCGCCTGCACCGCAGCTTGCCGGGCCTTACCATCCTCTATGTCACCCACGACCAGACCGAGGCGCTGACGCTTGCCGACAAGATCGCCATCATGCGCGACGGCCGGGTCTGTTCGCACGGGCCGACGACGGAACTCTACCGCCGCCCGCCGAACCGGTTTACCGCCGAGTTCCTCGGCCGCGCCAACCTCTTGCCGGTGACCGTTGCCGAGGGCGTTGGTGCGAAGGGTTTTGCCACGGCAAGGCATGGCGACGTAGTGCTGACAGGCGCTGGGCGTGACGAGAAGGCCGGCGACAAGAGCCTGCTCTGCATAAGGCCGCAGCATCTCAGCCTGACGGCCGACAGCGAGCACAGCAACCGCATCGTCGGCACGCTGAGGGAAGTGCACTGGCAGGGCGAACTCACCCATCTCGTGCTCGATGTCGACGGCACACCGGTGCGCGTTTCTGCAACCAAGCTGCCGATTGCGCTGCCAGAACCCGGCGCCAAAGTGCCGCTGTTCTTCGCGCCCGCCGACACCTCGCTGCTTCCGGAAGACGCCGGTGTCTGACGCGATCGCTTTTCGTGCGCCGGCGATCCGCAGGGAACCCGGCAAATTCTGGATCGTGCCGCCGGCCGCCCTGCTGGCGCTGCTGTTCTTCTATCCGCTGGCGCTGATCGCCCGGCAGGCCTTCCTCGACGACAGCGGTGTCGCCAATGCCGCCGAGATTTTTCGCGTGCTGCATTCGCGCTTCTTCCTCAACGCGCTGATCAACACGGTGACGATCTCTGTGACGGCGACGGCCGGATGCCTGATCGTCGGCCTCGTGCTGGCGCTGATCCTCGCCTTCGTGCCGTTCCCCGGCTCGGGCTTCATCGCCCGGCTGATTGACACGTTCATCGCGCTGCCGACCTTCCTGGTGACGCTCGCCTTCACCTTCCTCTACGGCTCCGCCGGCATGCTCAACGCCGGGCTGATGGAGACCTTCTCCCTGCCGCTGCCACCGGTCGATTTCCTCTATTCGACCTGGGGCGTGGTGCTGGCCGAGGTCACTGTCTACACGCCCTTCATCCTGCGGCCGCTGCTCGCCGCCTTTTCACTCGTAGATCGTGGCCAGATCGAAGCGGCGAGCGTGCTTGGCGCACGCCCGTTCCGCATCGTTCGCCAGGTAATCCTGCCGGCGGCAGTTCCCGCGCTCATCGCCGGCGGCAGCCTGTGCCTGCTGTTGACCGTCAATGAATTCGGCATCGTGCTGTTCATCGGCGCCAAGGGCGTCATCACGCTGCCGCTGCTGATCTACGGCAAGGCGATCCAGGAATCGGCCTATCAGGTCGCCTGCATCATCGCCGTGGTCAACATCGCGCTGTCGCTCGGCCTGTTCGGCCTCTACCGCTTCGCAGCCGGCCGGTTGGGAGTCTAGCCATGCTGGTCTGGTCGCGCCCCGGTCGCATCGTTTTGTGGGTGCTTTTCGCGCTGATCTTCGGCGTGCTCTTTTTGGCACCGCTGGCGGTCATTCTCCTGTCCAGCCTTGCCGACCAGTGGAACGGGGTGCTGCCCAATGGCCTGACGACGGAGCACTACACCGATGTCATCAGGGGGTCGGCGTGGAATTCGGTCAAGGCCAGCCTGATCACCGGCTTCCTGGCCAGCGCACTGGCGCTGGTCAGCGGCACCTGGGCAGCCCTGTCGCTTCGCCTCCAAGGGCCTTCCTTGAAGCGGCTGCTCGGCCTGCTGTTCTTTATCCCAAGCGCGGTGCCTTCGGTCTCCGTCGGCCTTGGCTTGCTGGTCGCGTTCAGCCATCCGCCGCTGCTGCTCAACGGCACGGTGGCGATCGTCATGATCGCGCATTTCGTGCTGATCTCGGCCTTCACCTTCGGCAATGTCTCGGCCGGCCTCGCGCGGCTTTCCCCCGACTTCGAACAGGTGGCCTCAAGCCTCGGCGCGCGGCCGGCCTACCGGCTGTGGCACGTCACGCTGCCGCTGCTGGCGCCCTATCTGGTCGCCGCATTCGGCTTGAGCTTCGCGCTGTCGATGGGCGAACTCGGCGCCACCGTCATGGTCTATCCGCCAGGCTGGGTGACGCTGCCGGTGTCGATCTTCAGCCTCACCGATCGCGGCGACATCTTTGCCGGAGCAGCGCTCACCATGATCCTGGTGGCGGCAACGCTGGTCCTGCTGCTCGGCCTGGAGCGCATCACCAAGCGCGCCACCGGTGCATAGCGCGGACTTCGTCAGGCCGGCTTGCGCTCGACGATGTAGATGTGGTCGGCCGCTAGCACCACTTCATTGCGCTGGTTGATCACCTCGCAGCGCTCGATCACCCGTCCTGAACCCGGTCGCTTGGGATCGTCCTCCTTGGTGGTGATGGTGGTGCGCGTGCGGATCGTGTCGCCGATGAACACCGGCTTGGTGAAGCGCAGCCGGTCGTAGCCATAGGAGAAGGCGACGGGATTGACGATGCTGGCCGTCAGCCCGATGCCGACCGAGAACACCAGCGTGCCATGCGCGATGCGCTGGCCGAACGGTGTCGTCTTCATGTACTCGGCGTCCATGTGGTGCGGGAAGAAGTCGCCGGTGTGGCCGGCATGGACGATGAAGTCGGTCTCGGTGATGGTGCGGCCGCTGGTCAGCCGCGACGAGCCGATCTCGTAGTCCTCGAAATAGGTGATCTGTTCCATCAGGGTCTTTCCGCGATCGGCGTCGCCGGCGCCGCACTTGAACGATAGGCGGCTTCCACCAGCGCCATGGTGTTCCAGGCGTCCTCGACCGAACTGACCAACGCGTCGTCCTCGCCCGTGGCAAAGCGCTGCATATTGGCCATCCGGCCGACGAAGGCGTCGGGGAACCATTCACCGGCCAAGGGCACGGCAACCCAGTCCGTTCCACCCTTCGGATAGATCTCCAGAATATCCGGTTCGCCCCGGGGATAGTCGAGGTTGAGGCCGAGCTTGAGATAGGCGGCACCCTCTGTGCCGCAGATGCGGAATTCGCAGGCCTGGTGCCGGCGGCCGAATTTGTGGTCGTGGTTGATCGACAGTGCGCAGCGCACGGTGTCGCCATAGTCGAGAATGGCACTGGTGCGCGTCTGCGCCACCTTGTGGTTGGGATGGCCGAGTGTCTTGGCGTGCACGCCCTTGGGGTCGCCGAGTAATTGCCTGATGAGGTCGAGATAGTGGATCGAATGCATGGCGATCTCGACGCGCGGCGCCTTGAGCAGGAATTCCCACAATTCCCACGGCGTGGCCAGCGCCAGCCAGGCGTCGAAATCGACAACCTCGCCGAGCCAGCCCTTGGCGATGGCGTCCTTGAGCGCCAGCATCATCGGCGCGAAGCGGAGCTGGAAATTCACCGCCGCCTTGAGGTCCTTGGCGCGGCAGATTTCGAGGATTTCGGTCGCCTCGCCGAGATAGTTGCCCATCGGCTTCTGGATCAATGCGACCGCCCCGTCGGGGAGAGCCTTCAGGATATCGGCATGCCGTCCCGGCGGCGTCGCCAGATCGAAGATCGCATCCTTGACATCAGCAGCTTCATCGACTGAACGGAACGCCGTCACGCCCCATTTCCCGGCCAGGCTCTGCGCCTTGACCTGATCCGGATCATAGAGGCCGGCAATCGGGAACCCCGCCTTTCGGTAGGCAGGAAAATGCGCGTCGCCGACGATCGATCCGGCGCCGAAGGTGACGATCGGCCGGGGTTTTGAGGGTTTGGGCCAGGACTGGATGAGCGAGGCAGGGTCGAAACCGCCTTCAGTCATGATGGAAGACCTCGTCCATATCTGCCCACCATTCGCCCTCCTTGCGGGTCGTCAGCGGCTCCTGGCATGGCATGCAGACAGCCCACCATTCCTGCGTCCTTGGATCGGCGGCCATTCTGGCCATGTCGGCCGCATAGTCGATGCCGTGATATTCGAAAGTGGAAAACAACAGGTTCTCCGGCCGCTTCAGGTAGATCGAATAATTCCTGATGTTGCAGGCCGAGATCATGGTCAGCACGTCAGGCCAGACGGCGGCATGCAGGCGAACATACTCCTCGGCCTTTTCCGGCTTCAGCCCCAACACCATCCCCATCCGCTGCATATCCGTTCCCCTATTTCGTGATCGCCGTGGTGAATTCGGCGATGCTCATGGCCTTGACCGCGTCCCAGTCCCAGTCGATGCCGATGCCGGGCTCGTCGGGCGCCAACGCGTGGCCATCCTCGATGCGCATATGCTTGCCGGTCAACTCATCGAGTTGCGGAATGTACTCGACATATCGGCCGTTCTGAACAGCGCAGGTCAGGCTGACATGCAGTTCCATCAGGAAATGTGGGCAGACCGGAATGTCGAAGGCCTCCGCCGCATGCGCGATCTTGAGCCAAGGCGTGATGCCGCCGATGCGGCCGACATCGACCTGCACGATCGAGCAGGCGCCTTTCTGCATGTATTCGCGGAAATGGCGGATGGAATAGAGCGACTCGCCAATGGCAATCGGCGTCGGTGTCGAGTTCGACAGCCTGATATGCCCGTCAATGTCGTCGGCCGGCAGCGGCTCCTCGATCCAGGCAAGGTCGAGTTCGCGCAATCTCGCCGCGCGCCGGATCGCCTCGTCAACCGAAAAGCCCTGATTGGCGTCGGTCATGATCTCGTAGCCGTCGCCCACCGCCTTGCGCACCGCCGACAGGCGGGCGAGATCCTCAGACCCGTGCGGCCTGCCGATCTTCACCTTCGAACCGCGAAATCCCTTGGCCTTGGCCGCCAGCGCATCGTCGACAAGTGCGGCCGTCTCGATATGCAGCCAGCCGCCCTCTGTCGTGTAGAGCGGGCAGCGATCTTTGGCGCCGCCCGCCAGTTTCCACAGCGGCAGGTTCTGCTTCTTCGCTCGCAGGTCCCAAAGTGCGGTATCGATCGCCGCGATGGCGATTGCGGTGATCGCGCCGATCGTGGTGGCGTGCGTGGCGAATTCGAGATCGTGCCAGATCGCCTCGATCATGTCGGGGTCGCGGCCGATCAAGCGCGGCACCAGATGGTCGGACAAAAGCCGCATCACCGACGAACCACCAGTGCCAATCGTGTAGCTGTAGCCAGTGCCGACCGCGCCGTCGGAATCGGTGATGGTGACGATCGGCGTTTCCTGGCTGACGAAACTCTGGATGGCGTCGGTGCGCTTGACCTTGGGCACAAGGTCCACCATCCGCAGTTCGACTTTCTCGATTCTGGCCATGTCCGTCAGCTCCGCAATGTCTTTCCGGTGTCGGTGGCGAACAGATGCGCCTGCGACAGGTCGAGGCTCATGGCCACCCGCTCGCCCGGCCTAAGCGGCCTCGGGTTCAGCATGCGTGAGACCCAGTCGGTACCGTTGAATTCGACGAACACCAGCGTCTCGTTGCCGAGCGGCTCGGTGACCGTGACCGGCAGCTCGATCTGGTGGACGTCGGCAGCTCCGCCGGAACTGATGCCATGGCCAGCCGGATAGATGTCGTCGGGACGCAGCCCGAACACGACCTTGTCGCCGGTCGCGACATTGGCCTTGAACTGGCCGGGCAGGGGCAGCTTCTCGCCACTGGCGAAAACCATCTGGCCGTCCTCGATCGTTGCCTCATGCAAATTCATCGGCGGCGAGCCGATGAAGCCGGCAACGAAGCGTGTCGCCGGCCGCCTGAAGACTTCGTCGGGCGTGCCGACCTGTTCGATATGGCCGTCGCGCATGATGACGATGCGGTCGGCCAGCGTCATCGCCTCGACCTGATCGTGGGTGACATAGATCACCGTCGACTGCACCTTGGCATGCAGCTTCTTGATCTCGGTGCGCATCTGCGTCCTGAGCTTGGCGTCGAGATTGGAAAGCGGCTCGTCGAACAGGAACACGTCGGGATCGCGCACGATGGCGCGGCCCATGGCGACGCGCTGGCGCTGGCCGCCGGACAGTTGCGACGGGCGGCGGTCGAGCAGCGTGTCGAGACCGAGAATGGCCGAGGCTTCGGCAACACGCCGCTCCATGTCTTCCTTGGCCGCACCGGCGATCTTCAAGGAGAAGCCGAGATTCTCGCGCACTGTCATGTGCGGATAGAGCGCGTAGGACTGGAACACCATCGAGATGTTGCGCGAGCGCGGCGGCAGATCGTTGACGACGCGCCCGCCGATTTCGATCGAGCCGGCGCTGATTTCTTCCAGTCCGGCGATCATCCGCAGCGTCGTCGACTTGCCGCAACCGGAGGGGCCGACCAGGGCGATGAATTCGCGGTCGGTGATATCGAGATCGATGCCATGCACGATCCCGATATTGCCGTAGCGCTTGGTCAGCTTTTTGAGGGAAACCGTTGCCATGGGATCAGCCTTTCACCGCGCCGGAGGTCAGGCCGCCGACAAGGTGTTTCTGGACGATGTAGGTGAGGGTGAGCGCCGGGATGATCATCACCACGGCAAGCGCGCACATGCCGCGCCAGTCGATGGTGAATTCGGCGGTATAGTCGAGCAGGCCGACCGGGAGTGTCTTGGCGCTGACCGAGCGGGTTAATTGCGAGGCCAGCGCGAACTCGTTCCAGCAGGTCAGGAAGGCAAAGATAGCGGCCGACGCGATGCCCGGCCCGGCGAGCGGGAACTCGACCTGCCAGAACGCCTGCCAGCGCGTGCAGCCATCGATCTGCGCCGCTTCGGCGAGATCCTTGGGAACCTGGCGGAAAAAGCCGTCGATCAGCCAGATGGTGAACGGCACATTGAGCGCGACATAGGCAAGGATCAGTCCGAAATGCGTGTCGATGATGCCGAGCCGCACATAGAGGAAGAACAGCGGCAGCGACAGCGCGATGCCCGGCACCGTGCGCGTCAGCATCAGGCCGAGAAAGACGCTTGATTTGCCGCGGAAGCGGTAGCGCGCGAAGGCGTAGCCGCCGGCCATGCCGATGGCGACCGCAATGACAGTCGAGGTCACCGAGATGATCAGCGAGTTGCGGAAATATTCGATGACCGGGATGCCACCCTTGCCGATGCCTGAGAACATCGAAACATAGGCGTCGAACGAAACCTCTTGCGGGATCCATACCGGCGGCTTGGCCATGATCTCGACGGTCGGCCGCAGCGACGAGATGACGATCCACAGGCCAGGCAGGCAGATCGTCAGCATCGCCAGGAACAGGCCGATGCGATAGACGATGCCGAGCAGCCGGCGCTTCAGGCGGGCGGAAGAATTCTCGTCCATCACCACTCCGCACCGATCTGCGTGCGCGCCGCGGCGAGCTTGTTGAAGAAATAGACGGTGAAGGCGATCGACAGCAGGATCGAGAAATAGGCCATGGCGTTGGCCATGCCCATGCGCCCGTCGCTGTAGGCGGTGCGCGCCACCAGCGTCCACAACAGTTCGGTGCGGCCCGCCGGTCCGCCATCGGTCATGATCTTGACGATGTCATAAGCGCGCGCGACGTCGAGCGAGCGGATGGTCATGGCGATGTAGGCGAAGGGCATGACGAAGGGCCACGTCACATAGCGGAATGTCTGCCACGGTGTGCAGCCGTCGACGCGCGCCGCCTCGATCGGCTCCTTGGGCATGGCGAGCAGGCCTGCCAGGATCAGGATGGCGAAGATCGCCGTTGACGACCAGATCTCGGCGATCGAAATGGCGATGAAGGCGAGGTGCCCTTCGATAAGCCACGGAATGGCGTCCTGCGTGATGCCGAGCGACTGCAGAGCGTTGTTCACCAAGCCGATATTGTCGTTGAACATGAACTTGAACTGGAAGCCGACGAGGATCGGCGAGAACATCATCGGAAACATCATCAACGTGCGCAGGATGCGCTGGCCGCGCGTCGCCTTCTCGACCAGCATGGCAAGGCCGAGGCCAAGCAGCATTTCGAGATTGAGCGCGATCGTCAGCAGCAGCACCGTGCGGCCGAACGCCCACCAGAAATCGGTGTTGGCCAGGATCGACAGATAATTCCGGAAGCCGATGAAGACATAGAACGTCTCGGGCTTGGTCAGCCGGAAGGGTGTGAAGCTGGAATAGAGCGAGAGCAGCAGCGGCACGACGACGACCGCCGCCAGCACGATGAACGCCGGAAGCAGCAGCAGGAATGGCGCGGATGGCTTGAAGCCCTTCATCAGAATTCCTGAAATGTTGCATTGGACTGGCGCCGAGGCGGACGCGACGAAAGGGCCATGTATCGCCGAGCATACGCCAAGACGCGATCGCCTCCCCCATCACGATGGGGGAGGCAGCCGTCGAAGTCGTTTCTACAGCTTGCCGGCGTCCTGCAGGATCTGCGTCGCCTTGGCGGCGGCTTCGTCCAGTGCCTGCTTCGAGGTCTTGTCGCCAAGGATCGCCGCTTGCAGTTCCGGATAGACTGCGTTCGAGATTTCGATCCATTCAGGCGTCTGCGGCACGGCGAAGGCGTGCTTGGCTTCTTCCTGGAAGGCGGAAAGAACCTCCTTCTTGTAAGGATCGTTCTCGGCCTGCTTCAGGTCCCAATCCCAGACCGCTGTGCGGGTCGGCAGCGGGCCGGCGGCGGCTTCGAGCTTCTGGCTGTCCTCGTTGGTCAGCCACCACACCAGTGAAGCCGCGGCCTCTTTGTGCGGGCAGTTTTCGGTCACCGAGAAGCCGTGGAAGCCGGACCAGCCGGTGCGCTTGCCGGAAGACCCTTTCGGCGCGACCTTCACGCCGACATTGCCCGCCACCTTCGACGATTTCGGATCGTTGAAGAAACCGGCCCAGCCCGGCCAGTCGAGGTTGATGGCGACGGTGCCCGAGGCAAAGCCCTGGCCGAGATCGTCCCAGAGGTAGTTGGTCGTGCCGGCCGGCACGGCCTTGGCCTTGTAGAGATTGACGAACCAGTCGAGCGCCCGGATGCCAGCCTCGGAATTGAAGACCGGTTTGCCGTCCTTGTCGAGATATTCGCCGCCCTCGGCGACGACCATCTCGTAGAAGCGGCCATTGATCGCCTCTTCCTTGCCCGCAAATTGCGTGCCGTAGAAATTGGGCGGGTTGGCGAAGAACTCGGCCTGGTCGGTGACCTCCTTCCAGGTGTCCGGCGGCACCAAATCATAGCCGTATTTGGCCTTGAACTTGGTCTTGTTGTCGGCGTTGTCGTAGAGGCTCTTCTGGTAGTAGAGCGCCGAAACGTCGAACTGCGCGCGCGGCAGCATTTCCAGCTTGCCGTCGATGGTCGCCGACTTGATCGTCGACGGCACGAAGGCATCGATCTCCGACTTGGGCAGCAATTTGCTGAGGTCGGTGTAGAGGCCGGTATATTGCGGCGCGAACGACGAATGGTTCCAGCCGACGCACCAGTTGGTGCTGCCCGAGGCGATGTCCGACTTAAGTTCCTTGTCGATGTCGAAACCGTTCTTCTTGGTCAGGATGTTGACCTTGGCGCCGGTTGCCTTCTCCCATTCGGGAATGCGCTCGTAGAGCTTTTCATATTGCTGGCCGCCGATCAGTTTCACGTCGACGGTCACGCCTTCGAACTTGCCGGGCAGGTCGCCGGCAAGGGCCGTGCCTGCACCGAATGCAAGCAACAATGCGCCGGCGGACACGCCGGAAAGCAGTCTGTTCATTGGTATCCTCCCTTGGTGCGCCTTGGCAGGCGACCGCAACTCGTCTGATGACAAGAAGTGCTACATTCATATACAAACAAAACATTCATGGATACGTCAAGGCGAAATTTGTTTCCGCCGGCTGCGTTCCTGCGTATATGAAGGGAACAATTCACTGGAGAGATGACCCATGGACGACAGCGAAGACGAGCGCTATCGCGCGCCGGCGCTCGACAAGGGGCTCGACATCCTTGAGCTGCTGGCTGGCGTCGACGGCGGCCTGACGCAGGCGGAAATCGCCAAGAAACTCGACCGCAGCCCCAATGAGTTCTACCGCATGCTCGATCGGCTGGTGCGGCGCGGCTATGTCACTCGGCTCGATGGCGACCGCTATTCGCTGACGCTGAAACTGTTCGGCCTGGCGCAACTGCACGCCCCGGTGCGGCGGCTGGTTTCCTACGCCACGCCGCTCATGCGCGAGCTGGCCGAGACCTCGCAGCAGGCCAATCAACTCGTTGTTTTTGATCGCGGTTCCGCTGTGGTCATCGCTCAGCAGGAAGCGCCGGACTACTGGGGCATCTCGATCCGGGTCGGCTCCCACATCAGCCTCTTCGACACCGGATCTGGCCATGTGCTGCTCGCCTTCCGCTCGCAGGAAGAGCGGCAGATGATGATTTCGGAATACGTCCGCAGCACAGACAAGACACCGCAATCGGCGGAGTTCTTCACCCGGCTCGACCAGATCCGCGACCGCGGCTACGAGATGATGGCCTCGATGCAGACGGCAGGCGTCTTCAATCTCTCGGCACCGGTGCGCAGTTCCGATGGCAGGGCGATCGCCGCTTTGTCGATCCCCTACATCACCGTCATCAACACGCCTGCCGCGCCGGACATCACCCGGACCATCGAGCTGTTGCTGGCAACATGCGAGAACCTGTCGCACCTGGCAGGCTCGACTGTCGGTTCATCGGCATAAATTCTTATTTGAATGAAGAATTCCTCCGTGAGATGATTTGAACAGCCAAGAGGAGGAGCCTTGCCATGATCATCGACACCCATTTGCATCTCATCGATCGCTCGGCCTTACGCTATCCCTGGCTTGCCGGCGTGCCGGCGCTCAACCGCGATTTCTCTTACGAGGAGTACGCCGCGGAGGCGCAGCGTGTTGGCGTCGAACGCGTGCTGCACATGGAGGTCGATGTCGATCCAGCTGACATCGAAGCAGAGACCGCACGTGTCGAAAATCTGTCACGGCAGCCCGGCAGCATGCTCACCGGAGTGATCGCATCGTGCCGGCCGGAAGAGGCTGACTTTGCCACCTATCTCGAACGCCAGCAGACAAATCCTTTCGTCAAGGGTTTCCGCCGCGTCCTCCACGTCGTGCCCGACGATCTCTCGGAAGGCGCGCTTTTCCGGGAAAACATCAAGCGGCTTGGCGGCACCGGCCTGACCTTCGACCTCGTCGTGCTGCCGCACCAGATCCCCAAGGCGATCGCGCTGGCCGACCTGGCGCCCGACGTCCAGTTCGTCCTCGACCATTGCGGCGTGCCCGACATCAACGGCAATGCCGAGCATCCTTGGCGCGAGCACATGAGCGAGATCGCGAAGCGTCCGAATGTCATGGCCAAGATTTCCGGCGTCGTTGCCTATGCCGGTCCTGCCTGGACGGTAGAGACACTACGGCCCTATGTCGAGCACACCATCGGTTCGTTCGGCTGGCACCGTGTCGTCTGGGGCAGTGACTGGCCGGTCTGCACGCTTGGCGGTGGCCTTTCGACCTGGGTTGCCGCGACCCATGCGCTACTTTCCGGCTGCAGCGCTTCTGAGCGCGAGGGATTGTTGTCGGGGAATGCCCGCAAGCTCTGGCGGTTGAAGTAGCCGCCGTCAGATCGTCGTCGAGACGTGCCGCTCGCGGCCGTAGAGCGAGACCAGCAGCACGATGATGAAGCCCAGTGCCGCCTGCACCGCCGACGGCTGGAAGCCGAGGCCGATCAGCAGCGTGTTAATCTCGGTCAGCACCAGCACGCCAGCGATCGTGCCGAGATAGCTGCCGCGGCCACCGACCAAAGCCGCGCCGCCGACGACCACGGCTGCAATCGTCTGGAACAGATAGGGCTGGCCGACATCGCCATAGGCCGAGCCGGTGAAGCCAAGCAACAGCACGCCGGCCACGGCGGCGAAGAAAGCGCTCGCGGCATAGGTGATAACCCACATGCGAACCGGATCGATCAGCGCCAGCGGCGCCGCCCCCGGATTGCTGCCCAGCGCATAGAGCCGGCGGCCATAGGGCGTCCGCTCCAGCACCAGCACGACGAGTGCGGCCAGCACGACGAGACTGGGCACCAGCCACGGCACCGGCAGCGGCCCGGCCGATCCGCCGATCGACACGAAGCTGGAAACCGCCTGCGGTGCGGAGCCTGACGGGAAGCCTGCCGTCCACAGCAACACCAACCCTTGCACCACCATGCCGATACCGAGCGTGACGATGAGTGGCTGGATGTCGAGGCTGCGCGAGATCAGCCCGTTCAGCCCACCGATGAGAAGCGCCAGAACGCCGACGAGGCCGCAGACCAGGACAAAATTCCAGCCATCGCCATAGAGCTGTGCGGCGACGACATTGGCGAAGCCGATGACGAAGGGGATCGACAGGTCGATGCCGCCCATGATGACGACCAGCGTCTGTCCGATCGAGGCGACTGCGAGCAGCGAAGCGAGCACCAGCATGGCGCGTATCGCAAACGGCGCGGAGTAGCCGGGAATCAGAACCGTGCCGGCAAGGTGCAGAAGGGCGGCGACGCAGAAAGCGCCGATGACGCGGGCATTGGTTGTCGCAAACAGGTTTCGCCCAGTCATGTCAGCGTCCCCCTCGTGGCAAGACGTTCCTGCAGCGCGGTCAGCATCACCGCCAGCACCAGTATGGCGCCATAGGCGATCTGCAGCACGAAGGTCGAGACGTTGAACGTCGTCAGCACGCTTTGCAGCAGGAAGATGTCGATGGCGCCGATGGCGGCACCCGCGACACCGCCACGCCCGCCGGCCAGGCTGACGCCGCCCAGCGCCACGGCGGCAATCGCGATCAGCGTGTAGGTTGGCCCGATATTGGGGTCGGCCGAGCCAATCAGCGCCGTCTGCATCAGCCCGGCACATCCGCCAAAGATGCCGGTCATGACATAGGCGATGAAGCGCACGCGTGTGACATCGACACCGGCGGTGTAGGCGGCGCGGTCGTCGCTGCCGACCGCCATCAGCTGGTCGTAGTAGGGAAGGCGCCGCACCAGCCACCAGGCGATGAACATCAAGGCCAGCGGCAGCATCGACCAAGGACCAGCCAAGGCCTTGAGCCACGCCGGCGCCGGGCCGATCGGCGCCGGCAGGATCGTCAGCGTGATGCCGGTGAGGATCAGATAGGTGCCGAGCGTGGCGACGATCGGCTGAATGCGCACGATCGTTGCCAGGAAACCATTCGCCGCGCCGACCAGCGCGCCGATGAGCAGGGCCGCCGGCACGAGCAGCAGCGGTGACGAGATGCCGGCTTTGAGGAAAAGCATCTGGATCACCATTGCGTTGACGAAGCCCATCAACGGCCCGACCGAGATGTCGATGCCGCCGCGCCCGGCGAGGATCACCGGTGTCGAGGCGATGGCCGCGCCGATCAACGGCGCGGCCAGTCCGACCAGCGCGCCCCATGATCCCGGCTGGAACCGCCCCGGGCTGAGAATGAGATTGACCGCAAGCAGGACGACCAGCAGCACCACCGCAAAGCCGATGTTTCGTCCAAGAGAGAGGAGGCGCGTGACGGGGCTCATGCCGCACGTCCGAACATAGCGGAGATCACGCCGTCGGTGGTCAGCGCTTCGCCGGAGATTTCCGCCGCGACCTCGTTTTCCCGGAACACCAGCACGCGCTGGCACAGCAGAAGAATCTCCTCGATCTCGCTGGACAGGATGACCAGCCCCATGCCGTCGGCCGCCAGCCCGCGAAAGACGTCATAGAGCACATGCCGCGTCGCTACGTCGACGCCGCGCGTCGGGTCGTTGAGCAGCAGGATGGCGGGCTCCAACGCCAACGCCCGCGCCAAAAGCACCTTCTGCTGGTTGCCGCCCGACAGAGTGGTGATCGGCGCATCCGGCCGGGGTGCCACGATCGACAGTTTTTCGCGGTAGATGTCGTAGCGCGCCTTGCGCGCCGTTGGACTGATCAGGCCGAGACGGGTGTCGCGCGACAAGGTCGAAACGGCGAAATTGTCCAGCACCGACTGCGTCGGAAAAATGCCGTTGGCACGCCGGTCGCGCGGCAGATAGGCGATGCCGCTGGCGACGGCCTTGCGGAACCCGGTGATCTTGCGGGATGGGCCGGACAGGGCCAACTCGATCGAGCCGGCAAGTGGCGACGCCAAGCCGGCGAGCATTTTCAGGAACAGTTCCTGGCCGTGGCCGTCGAGGCCGGCAAGGCCGACGATTTCGCCGGGAGCGATGGTCTGCGTTATTGCGCTGGCGCCCGGCGCGATGACGAGGTCGCGGACGGCTAGACCAGGAGCCGGGTGATCAACCATGCGCCAACTCCGCCGCGGTACGGGGCGCCATCGCCTTCAGCAATTCCGCTGGTGTCGAGGCGCCGCGTTCCTCGGTGCGCACCACACTGCCGCCGCGCAGGATCGAGATGCGATCCGACAGCGACATCACCTCATCCATGCGGTGCGTGATAAACAGGATGAGGCAACCTTCGCCGGCCAGCGCGCGCATCAGCGAAAAGACGGATTCGCGGTCGGCGAAATCGAGTGCCGCGGTGACCTCGTCGAGGATCAGGATTTTGGGATTGCGCACGATCGCGCGGGCGAGAACCACCAGTTGCTGCGCGGCCAGCGGCAACAGGCCGGCGGGCGTGTCGAGCGGAACGTTGGTTACGGCGAACCGCTTCAGTGCGGCTGCCGCTCGGTCGCGGCGCTCATTGCGCGGCACGGTGCGGCGGATCAACCCATCGAGGCCTAGCAGGATGTTGTCCGTCACGCTGCGGTCCGGCGCGATCAGCACCTCCTGGAACACCGTGGCAAAACCTTGCGCCTGGAAGGCCGACGGGTTGGCCCCCGAAAACCGCTGGTCCTGCAGCAGGATCGCGCCACTGTCCGGCTGGACGATGCCGGACAGCAGCTTGACCATCGTGCTCTTGCCCGAACCGTTTTCGCCCAGGATGGTGTGGATGGTGCCAGCCCGGAACGCGATCGAAGCGTCGGCAAGCGCGACCGTCTCGCCATAGCGTTTGGATATGTCTTTGATTTCAAGCATGCCGTGTTTCGAAGCTGGCAAGCCGGCTCCCCGAAAGGAGCCGGCTTGCTGGGTCTGTCGATGGTGTCACTTCGCGCAGGCGTCCGGTACCTTCGCATAATCCCAGCCCTTGGTCGGCGCCGGATTGGAGAAATAGGCGTCGAGCCATTCCTCCGGCATCGGATCCTTGGGCGGGATGGGGAAGATCGAGACGGCATCCGTCGTCATGCAGTCCTTGTACCATTGGCCGAGATCGGCGCTGTGCACCGGTGGGATCGGGATCAGCAGCGTGTTCAGCTTTGGCTTCTGGCCGTCAAGCATGCGCTCGCCGACGCGGAACAGTGTCTCGGCGGTCCAGTGCGGCAGCACGGCGTGGCCTTCGAAGCGGTATTTGTCGGGGTTGGCCTTCCAATAGCCGAGCGCGTCACCGGTGATCGAGCCGGTGATCAGCGGCGCCGGCCGGCCGGCTTCGGCGAAGGCCTCGGCGACGACGCGGCTCTCACTGCCGGTCGTCCACACCGCATCGATCGGCGCCGGATTGGTGGCGATCGCCTGCAGCACGACGGTCTTGGTGACGTTCGCGGTCCAGTTGCCATTGACGTTGCGCGAAATCTTCAGCTTGGGATTTTCAACCAACGCCTTGTCCGCACCCTGGCGTTCCTGCACCACGATTGGATGACCGGCAATGCCTTCGACCAGCAGGATGCTGGCGCCGTCCGGCTGTGCCTTGCCGATCGCTGTCATCATGTCATAGCCCCAGCGCGCATAGTTGGAATCGACATTGATGGCGTTCGGGCTGGTCACCGAGCCGGCCGCGGTGATGAAGGGAATGCCGGCCTTGGCGGCGGCATCGATCGCATCGTCGAGCGCCGTCGCCGAGCCAGGGATCGAGGTGATGATCGAGCATTTCTTGTCGATGAAGGCGCGGATCTGGTTGATCTGCTGGCTGGCATCGTTGTTGGAGTCAGACACTTCGAAGCTGGACACCGTGCCGTCGGCGATCAATCCGTCGACCAGACGTTTCAACTCCTTGGTGACCGTCACGCGCCACGGATTGCCCTGGTAGGATTCCGAGTGGCACCATTTCCAAGGCTTCGGCGGCGGGGTGAAATTGTCCCAGGCAGAAGGCAGCACCTTTTGCGGCGCGCCGTCATACTGCGCCTTGAGTTCGGTCGGCAGCCCGCCGATGACGCCTTGCACATCCTGGGCATAGGCAATTGTCGTGATGGATACAAAGGCGGTTGCGGCCATAAGGCCGCTTATCATTCTTGTCATCTTGATCTCCTCCGTTCGGTTTCGTTCAGGCTCCTCCACCGGCAGCGCCGGACACCTGCACCGGAGAACTCTCCCGTAACAGGCTGATGAGATCGGCAACGACCTGGGCGGCTTTGTGCCCGGAGGTCATGCCGGAAAGGATGCGGTCGGACGCCGCCTGCTGGAACGCCATGTAGCCGTCATGGCGCGGCCGCACCCATGCGCCCTGCAGCGTCGCGCGCGTGTCACGATAGAAATTGCCGGTCGCGGCGTTGACGCTCTGGTCTTCCCAGGCAGCCGCGTGGCCGGGCTGTCCGCCGGCAGCGGCATAGGGACCGCGCTGGACATCGCCGCTGGCGACCCAATAGGCAAAATCGATCGCGGCATCTTTTGCCCCGGAAAAAGCCGACACGGCTATGCCGGTGCCGCCAAGCGCCGAGCCGATTGGACCGTTGGAGCCGATGGTCGGAATGTCGGCAAAGGCTAGGCGGTGCGCGCGAAACCCTGATATCGCATAGGAGACATAGCCATAGATCAGCGGCGCGCAGACGATCTGGGAGCCAGCCTCCGCCATCCGTTCGGAAACAGCGATCGGATCCATCTCGAAGCAGGCCGGGTCGACCAGTGCTGCGATCTCGCGCATCGCTTCGAAGACTTGGCTGCCGGTCTGGACATCGATGAGATCGCGGGACGGTTCGGTGGCGCAGGGATAACCGAGATTGCCGGCAAGCGTGTAGAACACCATCAACACATGCGGCGGCCGCAGCGGCAACAGCACGCGGCCTTGCCGGGCGAGATCGAGCACATCGCTCCAACGCGCCGGCGGTGTCTCTAGCGCATCCGGGCGCCACGCCAAAACTTGGCTGGCCGCATCGATCGGGAAGGCCCATTGCCGTCCCTGCCAGTTGTAGCTCGGATAGGATTGGCCGACGCTGCCCGAGGCGAGCGCGGTACGTTCCGCCTCGCGGCCGGCGATATCCAGTGGCGCAAGACAGCTTTCCGCAGTGATCTGCCCGACATGCGGATGATCGATAACGATCAAATCATAGGCGCGCGCCAGTTCCTCGACGGGGAACGATTCGAAATCCTGCAGCGAGCGCTTGTCCCATGCGATGGCGACACCGGCTTTCTGCTGCCACAGCGCCGAGCAGGCGACCATCGGATCGTAGCCGCGCGGATGGCTCCAGGTCATGCCCTTGAGCGTGGTCACAAGCCGAACTCCGCGCGGATCGCGGCACTGTGCTCGCCGATCCGTGGTGCAGCGCGATCGACCTTGGCCCTGATCCCATCGACCCGGAGCGGCGAACTGGTGGTGAGGATCGAGACGTCGTCCTCCCGCGTCACTGTCTGCAGCATGTCGAGCGACTGAAAACCCTCGCTGGCCAGCATTTCCGGCCAGGTCAGCACCTTGGCGCACCAGATGTCGGCGGGTTCCAGTATGGCCAGCCATTCATCGATGGTCTTCGTCGCAATCCTCTGCGCGATGATCGCCTTGATATCGTCGCGCGCGGTGAACCACGATGCAGGCTTGTCGCGATAGGGTGCCAACTCGCTCAGCGAGAGCAGGTCGGCAAGTTTGGGGATCGGCGTCATGGCGATGGCGAGGTAGCCATCCTTGGCCGGATAGACGCCGTAAGGCGCGGAGAGATAGGCATGCGCGCTGCGGAAATTGGAGCGCCTGGGCAAGCGACGGCCATCATTGAGATGGGTGGTCAGCACCTCGAACTGGAAGTCGACCAGCGCCTCCAGCAGGCTGGTTTCGATATGGCTGCCCCGGCCGGTAATGCCGCGCCGGACGAGCGCCGCCAGAATGCCTTGCGCGCAGGCCGCACCCGCCAGCATGTCGCCAATGGCGAGCCCGAATGGCACCGGTCCCTGGTCCTCATCGCCGTTCAGCCACATCACGCCGGAGCGCGATTGCGCCAACAGATCCTGCCCAGGCCGCTTGACCCACGGGCCGTCTTCGCCATAGCCGCTGATCGAGGCATAGACGAGCCGCGGGTTGATCTTGCGCACGGCCTCATAGTCGAGGCCCAGCCGTTCGATGACGCCGGGCCGAAAATTCTGGATCAGCACGTCGGCCTTGACCAACAGGCCGCGCAGCGCCTGGAGATCGGCCTCGTTCTTGAGGTCGATGGCAAAGCTTTCCTTGGCGCGGTTGATGGCGTGGAAAATCGTGGAATCGCCGCCGATCTCGGTGTCGCTGAGATAGAGCCGGCGCGACAGGTCGCCGCCATCTGGGCGTTCGATCTTGATGACACGGGCGCCGAGATCGAGCAGCCTGAGTGAGCAATAAGGCCCGGACAGGAACTGGCTCATGTCGACGACGACAAGACCGGCAAGCGGCAATTCGGCTGGCGCCGGCATCTCTATTTCTCCGTCTTGCCGACGAAATCGGCCGGGTTGCGGTACTTCACCGTCTGCAGATGCTCGCAATAGAGGACGAGCTCGCCTTCGCCCTTGAACACTTCGTAGCTGGCGCGGATCAGCCCCATTTCCTTGTAGCGCGGCTTCTTGTCGAGGTTGGAGCGGATCGAATAGATCGTGTCGCCAATGAAGACAGGCTTTATGAAGCGCAGCTTGTCATAGCCATAGGAAAAGGCGTTGACGCAGTTGGTGGCGACCAGCCCGAGGCCCGCCGAAAAGACAAAGGCTCCGGCGATCAGCCGCTTGCCGAAAATGCCTTCGCTCTCGGCAAACATCTGGTCCTGCACATAGGGGTGGATGTCGAGCACCAGCGTGTTGAAAAGGTGGCTATCGCCTTCCGCCATCGTGCGCCGCAACGAGCGGATTTTCTGGCCGACCGGCCAGTCCTCGTAGAACCAGTTCTCGGCATTCCAAACCGGCAGCGCGGCGTGATCGGCTGGCATGTTCCTGGGATACGTCGAGGCGACGCCGACAGTGGGTGCGAAGTCGTTCATGGCTGGTTCTGTCGCTCTCGCGGGAGGGTCCGGGCAGCCGTTAGAACGCGCGTCAAGGCGCCTGATTGCACGACGTCTCCTCCCGTCAATCTTCTTTTGTAAATAGTATTTTCACATATGGGGTTGCGTTGCAAGCGAGGACAGGCGAAATTTTGGCCGGTCCCGTGCGCTCAGGCGCAAGCGGGCAGGGGAGGAAATGATGAGCAAGGATTGTCTGGTGTTTGTCGGCAGCCTGAACCGGGAGGCGCCTTATTTTCAGGGCGCGCGCGGCGTAGGCCTCAGCGTCTACAGTTTTGACGAAGCAACGCTCGAAACCCGGAAATTGGCCGAGACCAATGACGTCGACAATCCGACCTTCCTGTCGGTGACATCGGATGGTTCGCGTATCTACGCCAATTCGGAAGTGTTTGCCTGGCGCGAGGGCACAGTCTCGGCTTACAGCTTCGATCGTGGTTCGAGCATGCTCACCTATCTGAACAAACAGCCATCACTTGGCAGTATCACCGCCCACAACACCATCACCCGCGATGGGACGAAACTGCTGGTTGCCAATTACGGCATGGGCGAGGGTGGTCCGGACCGCGCCGTGGCCGTGTATGGTTTCGAGAAGGATGGTGCCTTGTCGGCGCCGCTGGCCAGCGTTTCTCACATGGGCACGGGCCCGAACGCGGCGCGGCAGGAGCGCTCGCATGCGCACAGCGTCACCGAAACCATTGGCGGTGGAATGGCTGTCGTCGCCGATCTCGGCATCGACCGGCTAGTGTCGTACCGGATCGAGAAGGATGGCAGCCTGACAAAGGTTGCAGAATCCGCACTGACGCCAGGTGCGGGTCCGCGCCATCTTGCACTGCATCCGAACGGGCGCTTCGTCTTTGTCATGAACGAACTGGATTCGACCGTCGTGTCGTTGGCGCTGGACGAAGCCTCCGGCAAGCTGTCGATCATCGACGCCAAGCCGGCGGTGCCGGCCGAGGCGCGCGACAGCAATCATTGCGCAGACATCCAGATTTCGCCGGATGGCCGTTTTGTCTACGGCTCCAACCGTGGCCATGACAGCGTCGTCATCATGGCGGTCGACCAGCAGACCGGTGCGCTAAGCCTCGTCGGCTATGCCCCATGCGGTGGTGCGACGCCGCGCAATCTGGCGCTGACGCCGTCGGGCGGTCATCTGTTCTCGGCCAACCAGAACGCCGATCGCATCTCGATCTTCGCGCGCGACGCGGCGAGCGGCATGCTGACCGACACCGGAAGCGCCATCGAGATCGGCACGCCAATGTGCGTCAGGATCGTGCGCTGAACCGCCAGCAGCTATCCTCGGACAAACTGGCCGGGTCTCAAGCCTGCTGTATGGCCGAGAGCTTCCAGTTCGAGCCATTCTCACGCATGAATGTCCACAGCTCGGTCGTCTCCGTCGGCTGATCTTCGTCGCCTTCGACGACCTTGTTGGTGGCCCGTTCGCGCATCACGTCACGAGACTCGTAGCGCAACGCGGCCGTGGCGTAGTCGCGGTCATCCTCGCGCCAGCTTTCCGCGACGTCGGCCTGCAGCAAACTGATATCGGAGACCTCGTTCTTGAGACCTTTCTGGGCGTTGTCGGCTAGCTCTTCCGAGAGATAGGACACCATCTCGGGCGTCGTCGCCCGGCGGAGCGCAGCATGGTCTTCGCGCCCGAAGGCTTCCTGGACGTCGGTCAACAGTTGCTGGAAGGCATCGAGATCGGTCTGGGCCAGCGTGATCTCCTCGGAACCGGCGGTCGCAGAGCCTCCGCCCGAACCACCGCCAAAGCCGGGAATTGCGAACGAGCCCGTAGTTTGCTGCTGTGCCGCAGTGCGGTTCTCAAATATCGACGCCTGGGCGTTGCCGGCACCGGCGAGCGCAGGCGCAGGGCCTCGCGCCGATTGCGACCGGAAGAAGCGGATGGCCAGCATGATCGCGCCGCCGATGAGCAGGGCCTGAAGCAGGAAACCGAACATGCCGGCCAGGCCGCCAAAACCCTGGCCCAAGAGCAGCCCGATCAGGCCACCGATCAGCAGACCGCGCATCATCGTTCCGCCGAAGCCGCTCATGAAGCCGGGTCTTTGCGGGCCGGCCTGCGGCTGCCGGGCGGCAGAGTTCACACCGGTGTTGGGCGTCATCGAACGCTCGACCGGAGCGGTCGGCGCTGGTGCGGTCCTGGTCGGCGGCGCCGACTGGAACGTGCGCGTGCCGCGACTGCCGAAGCTGCCGCCGCGCCGAGCCTCGGCATGATCGATCGCGACCATGGAGAATGCCAGGAACAGTCCTGCAAAGATGGTGGCAAATCGGCTTGTGCGAGACATCATCGGGGTTGGCCTTTATCGGTGTGTTTCTTGGAAATTTTCAGCAATGCCGGCCCGGGTTACCGGGCGTCATGCGGTCAATCGAACAATTCTTCGAAGAATGATTTCTTCCGCTTCGGATAGCGGTGGCCGTGCGAGCGGGAATAATCGTCGTCGCGGCCCTGGCCTTGCTGCGGCTGGGAAAACGCTGTCGGCTGCGGCGCGGGCGACGCCTCCTTGCCGGAGCGCTCGATGATCTTGTCGAGTTCGCCTCGATCAAGCCAGACGCCGCGGCACTGTGGACAATAATCGATCTCGATACCCTGGCGTTCGCTCATTGTGAGCGCGACGCGGCAGGAGGGGCAAACCAGACCAAGGAGAGAAGTTGTCATACGGGGCTCCAACCGAAAGGAATGAGCCCGCTTGACCGAAAAGGATGGAAAACGGGCCCGTTAAAGCGGTCCGACATCACAATCACAGAAGCGATCGTCAGAGGGGCCCGGCCCGCATCAGACAGGTAGGAATGCGGAGCCGGACCTTCAAGGGCGATAGTGCCGGCAAGGATGATTAGTTCGCCGTCGCTCAGACCGTCACCACGATCTCAGACCGTCACCACGATCTCAGACCTTCACCACGATCTCAGACCGTCACGACGATCTTGCCGAACTGTTCGTTCGATTCGAGATAGCGGTGCGCCTCGACGATCTGGTCGAAGCCAAAGCTCCGGTCGATGATCGGCCTCAGCGTGCCCATCTCCAGGCCTTCGAGGATGGACGCCTTGGCGGCTTCCAGCTTCGCCGGATCGCCGGTGATCTCGTGGACAAGGTAGCCACGCAGCGTCAGCGTCTTGCCCAACACAGCAGCCAAAGGGAATGGTGTCGGCTCGCTGCTGAGGCCGCCATATTCGATCAGAATGCCGCCCTTTGACATCGCAGCCGTCAGTGGCCCGAAGATCGGGCCGCCGACTGCATCGAACACGACGCGCACGCCTTGCGATCCAGAGATCTCGTTCAGCCGCGCCGCCAGATCCTCTTCGGCCAAGACCACGACATGTGCCGCTCCGGCGTCGAGCAGGGCCTGCTTCTTGGCTGGTGTCCGCGTCACCGCGATCGCCGTCGCGCCGATGCTGTTGGCGATCTGGATCGCCGCAAGCCCGACGCTGCTTGAGGCCGCCGTAATGACGACGGCATCTCCACTGCTCAGTTTGGCGATGTCGATCAGCGCGCCATAGGCGGTGAGATACTGCATCCAGATGGCTGCCGCCGTCTGCCAGTCGAGCGATGGCGGATGCTTGACGATGAGCCCGGCCGGATAGGTGACCAACTCGCCGTAAGCCGGCCAGCGGATCATCGATTGCGGCGGAATGACACTGACCGCATCGCCCGGTGCGAAATCCTTCACGCCGTCGCCCACCGCCTCGACAACGCCCGCTGCCTCGAGACCAAGCCCTGAGGGCAGGGCGGGTGTTTCAATGTAAGCGCCCGAACGCAGCAGCGCCTCGGCGCGATTGAGGCCGAGTGCCTTGACCCGGATTTGAACCTCGCCCGGACCGGGTAGAGGGGGGTCAACGTCCTCGATGCGCAGAACCTCGGGACCACCATGCTGGTGGAAGCGGACGATACGGGTCATTCGGGATACTCCAAATCATTTCAACCGAATGACCTATGCAGCCAAGGATCTCCGGGATAAATGGCTGTTCAGATAAAGCAGTAGAAACCAGGAGTTCCGAATTTGGATCGGCTCGAGAGCATGGCGGTGTTCGTCAGGGCGGTCGACCTCGGCTCGTTTGCGGCTGCGGCCCTCGCGCTCGACCTGTCCGGACCGATGGTTGGCAAGCATGTCCGCTTTCTCGAGGAGCGGCTCGGCGTGCGTCTCATCAACCGCACCACGCGCCGCCAGAGCCTGACAGACTTCGGCCGCGCCTATTATGAACGCTGCCGGGTGGTGCTGGCCGAGGCCGAAGCCGCCGATGCGCTCGCTGCCGACCAGTTTTCCGAACCGCGCGGGAAACTGCGCCTCACCATGCCGGCGCATTTCGGCCGCCACTGCGTCGCCCCCGTGCTGCTGCACCTGGCGCGGCAATATCCGATGCTGGAACTCGACCTGTCGCTCAGCGACCGCTTCGCCGATCTCGCCGAGGATGGCTTTGACCTTGCTATCCGGACCGGCGATCTCATCGACAAGGCTGGCGTGATCGCGCGCCGCGTTGCGCGCCAGGACATGGTTGTCTGCGCCGCGCCCTCCTATCTCAGAATTCATGGTGAACCGCGGCGGATCGAAGATCTCGTCGACCATCACGCCATTGTCTATCGCCGGCTCGGTCAGGTGGTTCAGCCGTGGCTCTTCCCGCGCGACGGGCAACCTACACAGGAGATCATGCCCAGCGGCAGGCTGCGGCTCGACGATCTCGATGCCATCGCCGACGCAGCGGTCGAAGGTATGGGTCTGGCGTGGCTGCCCTGGTGGCTGGTTCGCGAGCGCATTCGAGCCGGCGCGCTGGTGACGCTGTTGCCGGACCAGCCGCGCTATCCCTACGACTGCCACGCCCTTTGGCTGCAGACGCCGCATCTGCCGCTCAAGGTGCGGCTCGCCGTCGACGCTCTGGCGGCCGCCTTGCCGAAATTGAAGGCCTGATTGCCAACAGAGCAAGCTTGCGCTCTTTGAGGCGCCACTTTCCAATGCCATATGAAGGCGGAATATGCGCATTGCAGGAGAGGCGGTTCATGACCAAAGGTTCGGATCTGTTCGTTGCGGCCCTCGAGAATGAAGGGGTCGACCGGATTTTCGGCATTCCGGGCGAGGAAAATCTCGACATCGTCGAATCCATCCGCCGCTCGTCGATCCAGCTGATCCTGACCCGCCACGAACAGGCGGCGGCCTTCATGGCCGCCACCTATGGCAGGCTCACCGGCAAGGCAGGCGTGTGCATCACCACGCTTGGCCCCGGCGCGCTCAACCTGACGACCGGTTCGGCCTATGCGCTGCTCGGCGCGATGCCGATGATCATGATCACCGGCCAGAAAGGCATCCTGTCATCGCGGCAGGCGCGCTTCCAGATCGTCGACATCGTCGCGGCGATGAAGCCGCTGACCAAGCTGTCGCGCCAGATCGTCTCGCCGAAGATGATCCCCTCGCTGGTGCGCGAAGCTTTCCGTGTCGCCCAGGAAGAGCGTCCCGGCCCCGTGCATCTGGAACTGCCGGAAGATATCGCGGCTGCGGAGTGCGAGCCGATCGCACTGGTGCCGACGCATCCGGTCGAACTGCCGCTGGCCAGCCCCGGCGCGCTCGATCGCGCCGCCCGTATGATCCTAGAGGCGAAGCGTCCGCTGCTGATGTTCGGCGCGGCGGCGTCGCGGCCGCGCGTGACCCCCGATGTCGCCCAGTTCGTGCTGCGCACGCAAATTCCCTATTTCACCACGCAGATGGGCAAGGGTACCGTGCCCGGCGGCACCGAGCTCTACATGGGAACGGCAGCCCTTTCGGAGCGCGACTATGTGCACGAGGCGATAGAACAGGCCGATCTGATCATCACCATCGGCCACGACACGGTCGAGAAGCCGCCCTTCATCATGGGCGCCAACGGGCCGAAGGTCATCCATGTCGGCTATCAAACAGCCGATGTGGAGCAGGTCTATTTCCCGCAAGCCGAAATCGTCGGCGACCTCGGCCCTTCGCTGGCGCTGCTGGCCGACCGCATCGAGGGCAAGATCCCCAACGCGCAGGCCCTGCTGCCGCTGCGCGAAGGCATTTTGAGCCGGATCGCAGCGCGCGCCACCGAAGATCGTTTCACGCCGCAGCGCATCGTGCATGACGTGCGCGCCGTTATGCCGGCGGACGGAATCCTCGCCCTCGACAACGGCATGTACAAGATCTGGTTCGCGCGCAACTACCGCACACGCATGGCAAACACGCTGCTGCTCGACAATGCACTGGCCACCATGGGTGCCGGCCTGCCATCGGCGATGATGGCGGCACTGCTTTATCCGCAGCGCCGTGTCATGGCGATCTGCGGCGATGGCGGCTTCATGATGAACAGCCAGGAACTGGAAACCGCCGTCAGGCTCAAGCTCAACCTCGTCGTATTGCTGCTCGAAGACCACGCCTATGGCATGATCCGCTGGAAGCAGGCGGTCGACGAATTCCCGGATTTCGGCATGACCTTCGGCAATCCCGATTTCGTCAAATACGCCGAGGCGTACGGTGCCAAAGGGACGAGGGTTGATGCGATCGCCGAGTTGCGGCCGGCGCTGGAACAGGCGTTCACCGGCGGCGGCGTCCATCTCGTCGTCGTGCCCATCGACTATTCCGAAAACACCAGGGTGCTTGTCGACGAATTGCGTGAGCGGTTGCCGGCGCCGCAGACGCCCTGACGGCAGCGGCAACGCCGCCGTCAGGATTGGTTGAGTGCGCAGGCCTACACCTTGCAGTAAGGCGTGACCGGCGCGATGGTGCCGAAATCCTTGACGATCTCGTAGCTGATGCCGTCCGCCGCCGCCTTGCCGACATAGGAATGGCAGAGCGTGTGGTTGTTTGTGGCATCGACACGGATCTTGCCTTGCGGCGCGTCGAACTCGATCGTCGGCAGCGCCTTGAGCACATCGTCGTCTTTCAGCGATCCGGCCTTCTCGGCGGCCAGCGCGTAGAGATGCAGGCCGTTATAGCCGGCTTCGCCGATGCCGTTGACCATCTTCTCCTGGCCGAATTTTTCGCGGAAGCTCGCGATGAACTTCTTGTTGACCGGATTGTCGAGTGCCATCCAGTAGGGCTGCGGCGCGTAGGTGCCGGCGGCGACGCCGGGCGGCAGCGCGTCCTTGTTGAAGACCTCGTCGAGCGGCGCGATCAGCGGCTGCTTGATGTCGAAAGAGCGATACTGCTTGAGCTGCGTGACGGCGTCATTGCCGACCACCATCGACCACACGACATCAGGCTTCAGCGACTTGATCTTCTGGAAGGCCGGGCCGAAATCCGTGGTGCCGAACGGATAATAGTCGGCGCCGATGATCTTGCCGCCGGCCTTCTCATAGGCCGCCGTGATCGCCTCTGTCATCTTCTGCGGCCAGGCATAGTCCGAAGCCATGACATAGATCGTCTTGCCGAGGTTTTCGGCCACCCACGGCATCATCGGGTCGACCTGCTGCATCGGGATCGGGCCGGTGGCGACGAAGTAGCGGTTGCATTCGCCGCCCTCGAAATTGGTCGGGTAGAAAAACAGCTTCTTGGCCTTCGACGTCACCGACAGCGTCGCGCTGCGCTCGGGCGAAATGATCGTGCCCATGACCACGTCGACCTTGTCTTCGTTGAGGAGCTTGCGCGCCTTGTCGATGGCGCCCTTGGTCGTGGTCTGGTTGTCCTCGATGAACAATTCGACCTGGCGGCCGCCAATGCCGTTGGCGGCGTTGAGTTCGGCGGCGGCGAGCTTGTAGCAATTGAGCAGCGTCTCGCCGAGGATCGCCTGCAACCCGGTGATCGGGATCGACAGGCCGACCTTGACGGTGTCGGCGGCGCGCAGGATTGACGGCGCGCCGACCATGGCGAAGGCAGCGGCAGCGCCGCCGGATTTGAGGATCGTTCTTCTGCTTATCATTGTTATGTTCCCTTCCAGTTCAGGCGCGCCCCATGCACGCCTTACAAAGCCAAGAGGTCCCAGGCGCGCTTCAGCGCGCCTTATAGGGCCAACAAATCCTTGAGCAGGCTCTCGTCGGCGAACGCCTCCGGCGTGCCTTCGTGCACGATCCTGCCCTTCTCCATCACCAGGCAGCGGTCCGCCGCCTTGAGAACGAGATCGAGATTCTGCTCGACCAGAACGATCGCGATGCCGCGCTCGCGGGCGATGCGCGGCACCAATTCGGCGATCGACTGCACGATGTTCGGCTGGATGCCTTCCGAGGGCTCGTCGAGCAGCAGCACCAATGGCAGGCCGCACAGCGCGCGGCCGATCGCCAGCATCTGCTGCTGGCCGCCCGAGAGCGTGCCGGCGATTTGCGCCTCGCGTTCGCGCAGAATCGGAAAATAGCCGAAGATGTCGTCAGGAATGCCGCCGTCGCCGCGATCCCTTGCGGCACGCGTGCCGACTTCCAGGTTCTGCCTCACGGTCAGCTGGTTGAAGATGCCGCGCCCCTGCGGCACATGGGCGATCCCCGCCCGCGCGCGGCGGAAGGCCGGCGCATTGGTAAGGTCCTGGTCGCCCAGAACCACCGCGCCGCCGCTTGCCTTCAAGCCGCCGGCGATGACCCGCAGCAGCGTCGTCTTGCCGGCGCCGTTGCGGCCGAGCAGGCCGACGACTTCGCCTGATGCCACGCTGAGGTCGATGCCGTTCAGCACCGGGAGCAGGCCGTAGCCGGCCGAGACCGCCAATGTCCGCAGCATGGTCAGCGCCTCCCCAGATAGACGTCGCGGACCATTTCGTCGGTCTCGATGTCATGGAAAGGACCACTGCGCAGCCGGCGCCCCTGATGCAGCACCAGCGTCTCGCAATTCAGCGCCCGCACGAAACGGATGTCGTGTTCGACGGCGACGATCGAGAATTCGCCCTTGAGCCGCAGCAGCATCTCGGCGGTCGCCAGTGTCTCCTGCGGCGTCATGCCGGCGGTCGGCTCGTCGAGCAGCAACAGCCTCGGCTCGATCGCCAGCGCCATGCCGATCTCCAGCCATTGCTTCTGGCCATGCGCGAGTTCGCCGGCCAACGTGGTCGCGCGGTTACCAAGCGCGACCAGTTCCAGCAACTCACCGACCGGCCGAACCGGAGACGCCACGCCCCACCGTGCCACCTTGAGGTTGTCCTCCACCGAGAGGCTCGGAAAGACCGACGGGATCTGGAATTTTCGGGCTATGCCGAGCCGGGCGATGCGGTGCAGCGGCAGACCGGCAATGTCATGGCCGAGGAAGCGCACGCTGCCGCTGGTCGGGCGCAGCGTGCCGGTCAGCACGTTGAGAAAGGTGCTCTTGCCGGCGCCGTTCGGCCCGATGATGCAGCAGAGCTCCTTGTCGCGCACGGTCAGGTTCAACCCTTCCAGCGCCTGCAGCCCGCCAAAGCGGATGCCGACATTCTCGGCCTGGAGCAGGACATCGCTCATTGCGCGTGTCTCCGGCCTTTGAACAGGCTCTTCAGCCGCGCGTAGATCGACAGGATGCCGTCGGGCAGCACGAAGACGATGATCACGAAGACACAGCCGAGCAGCAGCGGCCACAGGCTCGGGTTGAAGCTTGAGATCGTCTGCTGCGCACGCTGGATGAAGATCGCGCCGAGCACCGGACCGAGCAGCGTACCGCGCCCGCCGACCGCCACCCAGACGATGACTTCCGTCGACAGCAGCAGTCCGGAGAGGTCGGGCGCCACCAGCCCGGCCATGCAGACATAGAGCGCGCCGGCAAGCCCGGCGATCGCCGCCGAAACGACGAAGGTGACGAGCAGCCGCAGTGGGGCGTTGTGGCCGAGCGCCGCCGCCCGGACTTCATTGTCCTGGATGGCGGTCAGCACCGTGCCCCAGCGGCCACGGCTGATCGACCACAGCGCCAGCACGACCACCGCGACGATGGCCGCGACGAAGATGTAGGAGGGCAGATCCTGGCTGAGATCGACATGCGTGCCGCCAACATCGAATTCGATCGGCGGGATGCCGATCAGGCCGCTGTCGCCGCCGGTGACCGAACTCCAGGAGACGGCGGCTTGCTGGCAGATGACGCCCATCGCCAGCGTGACGATGGTGAAATAGCTGCCGCGAATGCCGCCGAAGAACAGGAAGTAGCCGATGATGGCGGCGACGAAGGCCGCACCGGCCACCGCGCCCATGATGCCGAGCAGGCTGCCGAAGGGGATCGCGTCGTTGAGCGTGACCAGCGCCATGATGTAGCCGCCAATGCCGAAGAAGGCGGCGTGGCCGAAACACAGAATGCCGGTGCGGCCCCAGAAGAAGTCGAGGCTCGCCGCGAACAGGCCGAAGATCAGCGCGTCGCGGATCACCGTCAGCTGATAGCCATCGGCGAAAAGGGGATAGATGACAGCGAGTGCTGCGCAGACGGCGAAGATCAGCAGCCAGTTGCGGTCGCGGGCGATCATCGTGACGCCCCGTTGAACAGGCCGTTGGGCCGTAGCCGCACAGCGACGATGGCCGCGAGCAACACGATCGCTTGCGCCAGCGACGGCGAGATCTGGTAGTTGAGCACACTGGTCAGCCCGCCGACGAAGACGCTGCCGGCAACAAGGCCACCGATCGAACCGACGCCGCCGACAATGACGACGAAGAAGGCGTTGGCGAGGTAGTTCACTCCCATCTGCGGCAGCACGATCGCCAGCGGCGCGACCAGCCCGCCGGCGAGCCCGGCGATGGCCGCGCCGAAGGTGAAGGCGATGGCGTAGGTGCGCCGCGTGTTGATGCCGACGCCCTCGGCCATCTCGCGGTTCTGGATGACGGTGCGGATATCGAGCCCGAACGATGTCCGGTTGATCAGCAGGACGACGCCGAACAAGGTCAGCATGGCAATGGCGATCAGGATCAGCCGGTAGGCGGGATAGACGGTGAAGAACAGGTCGAGCGTGCCCTCGATCGGTGGTGTCACCGGCTTGGCGCCGAGCCCGAAGGTCAGTTCCAGCCCTTGCTGCAGGATCAGGCTGACGCCCCAGGTGGCAAGCACCGTCGAAACCGGCCGCGAATAGAGATGGCGGATGATGGCGAATTCCAGGATGCAGCCGACCACGGCGCCGGCGATGGGCGCGGCGGCCAGCCCCAGCCAGAACGACCCGCCGATGCTCTGGACGAAATAGACCGCGAAGGCGCCGACCGTGACGAACTCGCCATGCGCCAGATTGGTCACGTTCATCAGGCCGAAGCTGATCGCCAGCCCGAGCCCGACCAGCATCAGGATGCTGATCAGCGTCAGCGCGTTGAGGAGCGTGGTGATCAGAAAATCCATCGCGTCAGGCAGCGCTTGCGAGGCGTTGGCGCAGGCCGGTGAGCAGGCCTTCGGCGGCGTCGATCACTTGAGCCTGATGCGGCTGCAAGTCCTGCCCGGCCCATTCGTCGATATGGTCCGACAGCGGGTCGACCACTTCGGTGCGGTGATTGGCCAGCGTCTCGATGACGGCGTGGCCGCAGAACGGCACATAACCTTCGGAGTAGCCGCCTTCATGGCTCATCATCAGGCGGCCGTTCGATGTCTCGGCGGCCAGCGCCACCAGGCGCGCGGCAAGGCGCCGGAAGCATTCGCTGTTGAGCATCATGCGGCCGAGCGGATCAAAGCCCGAGGCATCGAAACCCGACGCGACGATGACGAGGTCCGGCTTGAAGGCGCGCAGCGCCGGGGCGACGACGCGGTCGAAGGTTGCCTCGTAAGCGCCGGTGCCGCTGCCGGCCGGCAGCGGGATGTTGATGTTGTAGCCTTCGCCGTCGCCCTTGCCATTGTCGGCCAGCGCGCCGCGCCCGGTCGGATAGAGATTGTCCTGATGCAGGGAAATGGTCAGCACCGAGGGGTCGGAATAAAACACCGTCTCGGTGCCATTGCCGTGATGCACGTCCCAGTCGACTATCGCCGCGCGGCCGAGCAGGCCTTCATGCTGCAGCCGGCGCACGGAGACGCCGATGTTGGAGAACAGGCAGTTGCCCATCGCCTGGTCGGGCTCGGCATGGTGCCCGGGCGGGCGCGCCAGCGCATAGGCATTGTCGACGCGGCCGGTTAGCACCGCGCGCATCGCCGCATAGGTGGTGCCGGCGGACAACAGCGCGATGTCGAAGCTGTTGAGGCCGATCGGCGCCTGCGGTCCGGCGAAACCGGAGCCGCGTTCGCTGAGCATGCGGATGTCGTCGACATGGCGCTGCGTGTGCACGCGCAGCAGGTCCTCGACCGTCACCGGCTCGGCAAGAATCGGCACCAGATGGCGCGACAGGCCGCTGACCTGGATGAGGTTGTTCAGCCGGCGCTTCGATCCCGGCGATTCCAGGTGCCGTCCGGGTTCCACGAAACGGCCGGGAGGCATCATGTCGGCGCTGGAGCCGGTGTCATGCCACATCAGCTGTTCGTGAAAAACGTAACCTGTCGCCATAAGCAGCGTCCTCTACAATCCGGAGGAGGCTAGCAGGCTAACGATCCCACGGCCCGACCCTAAAGAAGGGGCTGTGCCGGATGTCTACACCCCTCCTTTCGGAGGGGGACGGAGGTCTGCGGCGGCCTGCGCGGCGCGCACGGCCTGGACGCGGTTCGATACCGAGAGCTTGCCGAAAATGTTCTTCAAATGCCATTTCACCGTGGTCTCGCTCACCGACAGCGCAACCGCGATATCCCTGTTGGACATGCCTTCCGACAGGCAGCGCAGCAGTTCGGACTCGCGCCGGGTGAGCTGTTCCTTCTCGGCTGGGGCGGCGGTCTTGCGCGTCGCCACGGGCATGGTCTGCGCGGCATCGATGATGCGCGTGGCATAGGCCGACAGCGCAGGGTCGGTCTTTGCCTGCGCCGCACGCAGCCGCATCAACCCCTCGACAACAGGCCTGCCCTCATCGACGAAGGAGCGGATGAAGCCGGAAGGCTGGGCAAGGCGCAAGGCTTCGAGAAGATGGCGATCGGCTTCGCGCTGGTCCTGGCCGGCATTCTTGGCGCGCAGGATCAGCGCCAGTATGTGGCGGCGCATGCGCCCGCTGCTTTTCGTTCGCTCCAGCAACGTGTCGAAAAGTTCTGCGGCCGCCGCGTAGGATTTCTCCGCCGTCAGCAGCCGGCCTTCGGCGAAGAACTCGAACTCGTTGGCGACTGTAGGGGCGGTTTCAGCGCTTTCACGGCGATGCTCGCTCAGCAGCGCGCGCGCCTCGGCGACGCGGTTCTGGTCGAGCAGCAGCCGGATGCGATCATGCACCAGCACCGAAGCGAGGCGGCGGTAGACGGAGCCGCGCACACGCTGGTAGACGCGTTCCAGCATATCCAATGCCACGTCGCCGCGACCGGTCAGCTGCAGCACACGGGCATAGGTCGGCACGCTGGCCAAGGGATAGACGATGACCGCGGCGCCCTCGATCAGCGGCCCGAGATTCTCGACCAGCGTCAGCGCCTCGCCGGATGCGTTGGTCTCGTAGGCGAGTTCGGCCAGCAGCGTTCCGGCAAGCGCCTCGGCGTAGGAGTTCGCGCCGATCCGCGTCCTGGCCTCGATGATCGTGTTGCGCAGCAGCTTTTCGGCGGCGGGCAGGCGGCCGGCCGAGCGCTCGATGACCGCCATATAGCAATTGGCGATGGTGACGCCGAGCAGGCTGCCGCTTCGCTCATGCGCCTTGCGCGCCGCGTCGACCGCCGCCCAGGCGCCCTCGAGGTCGCCCAGCGCGTAGAGATTGTAGCCGATGACATTGGCGGTCGCACCTTCCATGAACCAGGCATCGGGAGCGATGATGCGCAGCGCGGCCAATGCTGTGTCGCGCGCGTCCTCGAACTGCTCCAGCGTGCTGTACACAGCGGCATCGAGGACCACGATTTCGGCCTCGATCGTGGTGCCGGTCAGCGTACCCGGATCCTTGCCGTCGGCCGGCCCGGTCTCGACGAGCTTGCGCGCATTGGCGAGCGTCTGCTGGGCGATCTCGGGCTGGCTTGAGTGCACCGCCAGCCACAACACGACGAGTTGCAGCCGAATGCGCTGGTCGACCAGTTTCCGGGGCAGCAGTGCCAGCAATTGGCGTACGTATAGCAGCTGGCACTGGGCGATCAGTTCGAGCGCATTGTTCTCGACGAACACCGCCGCGCGGGCCTGGTCGCCGGCGGCGAGCGCATGTCCGATCGCTTCGGTCAGCATCTTGCGTTCGCCAAACCATTCGGCTGCGGCCAGATGCAGCGGTGCGATCATCTCCGGTTCGCGCCGCTCCATTTCACGGCTGAGGAAGTCGTGGAACAGATGATGATAGCGGAACCAGCGCCGCTCCTCGTCGAGCGGCACGAGGAACAGATTGCGGGTCTCGATCTCGGTGATATCAGCCTCGGCGTCCGCCGCGCGCAAGACGGCCCGGCACGCCTCGGCGCTGAAGCGCTCGAAAATCGAACTGTAGAGCAGGAATTTCGCCAGCGCCGGCGGCAGCCCGAGGAAGACTTCGCCCATCAGGAAGTCGGCGACGTTGCGGTTGGCGCCGGTGAAATTTCCGATGACGGTTTCCGGTGCGTGCGCGGCACTGAGCGACAGCGAAGCGAGTTGCAGGCCGGCGGCCCAGCCCTCGGTCCGCGAGCACAAGGCCTCCACAGTGCCGCTGCTGACGCTGAGGCCCAGCTTGTCGTTGAAGAAGGATTCCGCTTCGGACGAGGCGAAGCGCAGATCGTCCGGGCCGATTTCGAAAACGTCGCCCAGCACCCTGAGCTTGCCGAGCTGCAGATCAGGCAGGTTGCGCGAGCCGATGACGAAGGCGACGTTGGCTGGTGCCTGCCGGGTCAGGCGCTCCATGAAGCGCTTCACCGCCGGCGCTTCGATGGCGTGGTAGTCGTCGAAGAACAGGGTGATCTCGGCATCACGCGCCGCAAAACCCGCCACCAGTGCTGCCAGCACGACATCGAGCTGCGGGATCGGGCTCGACTGGAAGGCAAGGTCGAGTTCGGCCGGGTTCTGGACGAGATGGCGCAGCGCCCCCACCAGATGCGACAGGAAGGTGCCTTCGTCATTGTCCGTCGCCTCGCAGGAGAGCCATGCGGTCAACCGGCCATGGCGCGCGACTTCCGCGGCCCACTGCGCCATCGTCGTCGACTTGCCGAAGCCGGCGGGCGCGGCGAACAGCACGATGCGCGTATCGACATGCCGCCCCAGCCTCGACAGGATGCTTTCGCGCCGCACCCACCGGCGATGGTGCGGCGATGCCTGGCTGGCGGGTTGCGAAGACGGTCTCATCTGGCGCCGGGCACCCATTCCGTCTCGATCAACGGGATCTGCGGGGCCGCATCGCGCGGCAGGGTTCCCTTGATCCGGGGGTCGTCCGTGATTTCGAAACCGGCCGCATAGGGCTCGAACCCGCAAGCCCTGTAGAACCCGATGACGCTGTGATGATCGATGCTGCTGGTGTGCAGCCAGATGCGGCGGGGGCTGAGACGCCATGCCTGATCAAGCGCGCCGGCCATCAGCCGCTTGCCAAGGCCCCTGCCGGGCAAGGTGGGGAACAGGCCGAAATAGGTGATCTCGACCTCGTTGTCGTCGGCCACGCAGAATTCGACCATGCCGACATGGTCGCCGCTTTCATCATGGCCGTAATAGACATGCTGGTGAGGGTCGGCGAAATGCGCTGATATTTCGGCATCCGACATTTCGGCGGCGCCATCCCACAGCCAGGGAGCGCCGATCTCGAGGAAGATCGCGCGGTAGTCGGCACTGTCGGGCTTGGTGATCCGGGTCATTGCCAGCGGCTGCGCGAGGTCAGGCATAGGGGCGCGCGCTTCCATCCACGTTACCGCATTGATGATCTTGCCGGCCGGCACGCGCCGGTAGCCGGACGAGAGATCGGTGATTTCATCCGGCAATGCGCCTTGGGTGACCAGCATCTGTCCTCGATCTCTGCCATGCAGCTTTGCTGGCATGCAAGAAGCTGATGCCAACTCTGCGCCCGCCTGCCAAGAGGTTCGCGGGTTGGGCCATCGTTTTGGCCTGACCTGTCTCTTTGCCTTTCCAGGAAATGGCATATGAGATATGATACACCATTCAAGGGAAAGCGGAATATCATGCCTGAGCGAATTGCCGACGAAGCCATTTTAAGCGCGGTCGATGACGGCTTCGCGCGGCAAGTCGCATTCCTGGCGGATCTCGTGCGCTTTCCTTCCCAGCGTGGCGAGGAGCACGCCGCGCAATCCTTCATGGCGGCTGCCTATCAGGCCGACGGCTACGCGGTCGACATGTGGCGCGTTGATGTCGACGCCATCCGCGACCTTCCGGGTTTTTCGCCGGTTGCGGTTTCCTATGATGATGCCTTCAACGTCGTTGCCACCCACACGCCGCGAAACGCCACCGGCCGCTCGCTGATCCTCAACGGCCATATCGACGTGGTGCCGACGGGACCTGTCGATCGCTGGGTGCGCGATCCCTACGATCCGGCGATCGAGGATGGCTGGATGCATGGCCGTGGCGCCGGCGACATGAAGGCCGGTCTGTCGGCCTGTCTCTACGCGCTGGCCGCCTTGCGCGGCCTCGGCTATCAGCCGGCCGCGAACGTCTATCTGCAGTCGGTGGTCGAGGAGGAATGCACCGGCAATGGCGCGCTCGCTTGCCTGCAACGCGGCTACCGCGCCGATGCGGCTTTCATCCCCGAGCCGCTGGAGCCAAGGCTGATGCGGGCGCAGGTCGGTCCGATCTGGTTCAAGGTCGAGGTCGATGGGGACCCTCAGCATGCGTCGGGGGCTTTCTCGGCCGGCGCCAATGCCATCGAAAAGGCCTTCGTCATCATCCAGGCGCTGAAGCAGCTCGAAATCGTATGGAACGCGCGAAAGGTGGATGATCCGCATTTTCACGATCATCCGCATCCGATCCGCTTCAACCTCGGCAAGATCGAAGGCGGCGAATGGACATCGAGCGTTCCGGCGCGCTGCGTTTTCGAGATGCGTGTCGCCACCTATCCCGGCCAGAAGCTGGAGGATGCGAGAGCCGAACTCGAAGCCTGCATCGCCGACGCAGCCCGTTCCGATCCGTTCCTCGCCAATCGCCCGCCCACAATGACCTATAATGGCTTCATGGCCGAGGGCTATGTGCTGGAGGGTGCCGACGAGATGGAAGCCGTGCTGCGGCGCAGCCATACAGCCGTGTGGGGCGAGCCGCTGACGGAGCACGTCACCTCGGCGACGACGGATGCGCGCTTCTTCGGCCTCTATGCCGACACGCCGGCGATCGTCTATGGCCCGATCTGCCGCATGCCGCATGGCTATGACGAGGCCGTCGATCTGGATTCTGTGCGCAAGGTTACCCAGACCATCGCGCTGTTCATCGCCGACTGGTGCGGTCTTGAGCCGCTTGATCCGAAGGCGAGTTCATGAGCGCAGCCGTGCCTGACGGTTTCGGCGAAACGCTCGCCGAGGACGCGCCTGACGTTTCGATCGCCGACGCGTTGGATATCTTGCACCGGCACTATGGGCTCACCGGCAGCGCGCGCCCGTTGCCGGGCGAACGCGACCACAATTTCCATATCCAGACCGAAGGCGAGGGCGAGTTCGTCCTAAAGGTCTCGCACCCGGCGGAAGAAGCCGGCTTCACCGATTTCCAGAACAAGGCGCTGGACCATATCCTTGCGGTCGACCCGACCCTGCCGGTCCCTTCGGTGCGCAAAAGCCTCGAGGGCGAAGCGCAATTCACGGTCAGCGTCGGTGGATCGGCGCCGCGCATCATCCGGCTGGTGACCTATCTGCCTGGCCACTTGCTGTCGCGCTCGCCCACGTCAGCCACACAGGATCGCAATCTCGGCATCTTCCTCGCCCGGCTTGGCCGGGCGCTGCGCGGCTTCTTCCATCCGGCCGCCGGCAGCGACCTGCTCTGGGATATCCGCAAGGTCGCCAAGACGCGGCCGATGCTTGCACATATCGCCGATGCCGGTCACCGTGCAATGGTCGAGCGTGTGATGGACGCTTTCGAGGAGCATGCGGCGCCGGTCATCCCGAGCCTGCGCGCGCAGATCGTCCACAACGACATGAACTCCTACAATGTGGTGATGGACGCTTCGCGGCCGGAGGTGGTGACCGGCATCCTCGATTTCGGCGACATGATCCATTCGCCATTGATCTGCGATCTCGCCATCGGTGCCGTCTACCGCTGGCCGGCTGAAGGTCATCCGCTGGCTTCAGCCGCGCGCTTCGTCGCCGGCTATCAATCGGTGCAGCCGTTGGAGGCCGAAGAGATCGGCATTCTTTTCGACTTGATCCGTGCCCGCCTTGCGCTCATCGCCAACATCGCCAGCTGGCAAGCGGAACGCTTCCCGGCCAAGCGCGACTACGTGCTGCGCCTCATCACCGAGGTCTGGGCCTCGCTCGAACGGCTGGACGAGCTGTCGTCCGCGGATGCCCGCCGCTATTTTCTCGACCATTCCAATCCGGAGTAGATGCTCGTGTCCCAGTCTTCGTCATATCCCGCAAATGCCGACTCGGCGCCTTCCGAGCAAGCCCTGCTCGAACGCCGCGCCAGGCTGCTTGGGCCGACCTACCGTGCCTTCTACCGCAACCCGATCCATCTGGTGCGCGGCAGCGGCGTCTGGCTCTACGATGCGCAGGGCCGCAAATTCCTCGACGCCTACAACAATGTCGCCTCGGTCGGGCACTGCCATCCGCGCGTCGTCGAGGCGTTGTCACGGCAGGCAGCCACGCTCAACACGCACACACGCTACTTGAGCGAGATCATCCTCGACTATGCGGAAAAACTGCTTGGCACCGTTCCGGCCCATCTCGGCCACGCCATGTTCACCTGCACCGGCAGCGAGGCCAACGACCTCGCCATCCGCATCGCCCAGCATTCGAGCGGCGGCACCGGCGTGATCATCACCGACTTCGCCTATCACGGCGCCACGATCGCCACCGCGCAACTGTCGCCGGCGGCTGTTGGCGCCAAGGGCGTGCCCACGCATCATCGCACCGTGGCAGCACCCGACACGTTCCGCGACCATGGCCGCGCCGCGCGCGATTTCGCCGGAAATGTCGCCGCCGCCATCGACGACATGCGTGCGCAAAACATCCGTCCGGCGGCGCTGCTGCTCGACTCGGCCTTTTCCAGCGACGGCATTTTCTTCCCCGATGCGGCGGTCATGCGCGAGGCGGCCGATCACGTCAGAAAGGCCGGCGGTATCGTCATCGCCGATGAGGTCCAGTCCGGCTTCGGCCGGCTTGGCCAGGGCATGTGGGGCTTTGCCAATTATGGCCTCGAGCCGGATATCGTCACCATGGGCAAGCCGATCGGCGACGGGCATCCGATGGGCGCGGTGCTGGTGCGGCCGCAGCTTGTTTCATCCTTCGGCTCGAACACCGGCTATTTCAACACATTCGGCGGCAACCCGGTCGCGGCCGCTGTCGGCATCGCTGTGCTCGAGGTGATCGAAGGCGAGGGGCTGATCGAGAACGCACGCAATGTCGGCGCCTATACAGCTGACCTGTTGCGCGCGCTGCAGAACCGGCACGGCATGGTCGGTGATGTCAGGCACAACGGCCTCTATTTCGGCGTCGAGTTGACGGCCGATGGCGACGAGGCGCTGGCCGCCAGCAAGACATCCGCGGTTGTCGAAGCCATGCGCGAGGATGGTGTGCTGATCTCGTCCTGCGGTCCGCGTGGCAATGTGCTGAAGATCAGGCCGCCTCTGCCCTTTGCCAGGGACAATGCCGAGCAACTGGCCGAGACGCTCGATCGCGCTTTATCGAACTGGTGATCGGAGCGGGGCGCGCATGCTGAAGCTCGAACATCAAACCCTCAACGACCGCGCCTATGGCGCGCTCAAGCAGGAACTGATTTCAGGCGGCTTCAGCCCGGGCCAGACGCTTGTCATCCGCAAGCTCGCCGAGACGTTCGGCATCTCGACGACGCCGATCCGCGAAGCGCTGCAAAGGCTGGTAGCCGAGCGGCTGCTCGAGATGCAGAACAATCGTTCGATCATCGTGCCCTTGCTGTCCGCCCCGGCCTTCGAGGAACTGACTCATATCCGCATCGCCGTCGAAGGGTTGGCGGGCGAGATGGCCGCGTCGCGCATGAGCGAAAACGGGCTGGTCGACATCCAGGCGACGCTGGCCGGCATGCAGCGCGCCATCGAGGCCGGCGACGCCAGGGCCTATCTCTCGCTGAACGAGGCGTTTCACTTTGCCATCTACCAGCATGCCGGCGCGCCGATCCTGTTGAACATGATCCGCGATCTCTGGGGCCGGGTCGGACCCTATCTCAAGCTTTTGATGCAGGCCGATCGTTACATCCCACAGTCGAACGACGCACATCGCCGGATTGTTGCCGCGCTGGAGCAGCGCAATGGTCCTGCTGTCCGGGTCTCTCTTGAGCAAGACATCGCCGTGGCCGCCGCGGTTCTCTCCGAAAATCTTCGCACCACTGACTGATTGTTCGCACGCCAGACGCGATCGCCTATCTCGCCTCGTCCAGCCGGTCGCGCAGCATGCTCCAGCCGAGCAGCATGTTCGGCGCGTGCCGCAGCAGCGCGTGGAACGGGATCGGCGCCGGCGGCGCGAACGGCAGCGGCAAATCGCGCGCCTCGATTCCCGTGGCCCAGTCGGCCAGCACCTTGCCCATCGCCGTCGTCATGGCAATGCCGCGCCCGTTGCAGGCGCGGCCGGCGATCAGTCCCGGTCCGAGGTCCAGGAGGTGCGGCAGGAAATCCGGTTCGACCGCGGCCATTCCTGACCAGCCATAGGCAAGCGGCGGCAGGTCAGGCAAATCGAGATGCCTGGCGAGGCGCCGCCAGATTGTTTGCGGCACGCGTGTGTCGGCGCCGGCACTCAGAATATGCATGCCGCCGCTGATCAGCCGGTTGTCGGCATCGAAGCGGAAGGTGAACAGATTGCGCCTGGTGTCGCCGGCGCCTTGTCCGCCGGGAAGCAGCCGCGTGCGGATGTCACGCGGCAGCGGCTCGGTCGCGATCTGAAAAACCTTCAGCGGAATATAGCTTCGCTGCAGCGGCGGATTGAGCGATCCGCCATAGGCGTTGGTGGCGATCAGCACCTTGCCGGCACGCACCGAGCCCGATGGCGTTTTCAGTGCCCAGCCATCGGCCACCCGATCGACCGAGGTGACAGGTGTGTGCTCGAAAATCTCAGCGCCAGCCTTCTCCGCCGCATCGGCCAGTCCGTTCGCGTAGCCGACCGGATTGAGCACGCCGCCCGAACGGTCCATCCAGCCACCGATATAGCCGCGAATGCCCGTCAGCGCTTCGACGCCCTGCCGATCCAGCGTGACAGCCGGCCGGCCGCGCCGTGCCCATTGCCCGGCCCGCGATTTGACCTTCTCGAAGGCGGCGGGCGAGTGCGCCGGCTGGATCCATCCGTTCTGCACGGCGTCGCAGTCGATGCCGTGCCGTTTGATAAGGCCGAAGACCAGATCGGCGCTGCCGGCGGCGAAATCGATCAGCCTCTCGCCGCGCTCGGGGCCGAGATGCGCAAGGATGTTGTCCGGGTCCATCTTGGCAAAGTTGGGCACGACGAAACCGGCATTCCTGCCGGTCGCGCCCCAGGCAATGATTTCGGCTTCGAGGACGGCGACGGACAGCCCTTTCCCCGCCGCGTGCAGCGCGGTCGACAGGCCGGAAAAACCGCCGCCGACAATGGCGAGGTCGACATTGACCTCGCCGTGCAGCGCCGGCCGGTCGCGGCGGTTGCGGCTGACGGCATGCCAAAGTGAAGCGCCATGCGCTTCCCGCCGAACCACGGCGTTCATGATCCGGAACTGCTCTTGGCCGTAGTCACCTTCGCCTGCTTGCCCAGACGTGGCCGCCGCAGTCTGTCGCCGAACAATCCGTTCGGCCGGATCAACAGGATGACGCAGAGCATGACGCCGATGGCGACGATCTGCAGCGAGGCCGCGCGTGCCTGTTGCTCGGGCGCAAACAGCACGCTGGTCAGCGTGCCTGACCCGGCCCATATCCCCCAGACCAGAATGCTGCCGATGACGGCGCCGAGATTGCTGCCCGAGCCGCCGACGATCAGCATCACCCACACCTGGAAGGTCAGGATCGGCAGATAATTGTCCGGCGCGATGAAGCCGGTGAAATGCGCCTGCAGCGCGCCGGCCAGCGCCATGATGGCGCCACCGACGGCAAAAGCCTGGACGCGGTAGAAGCGTGCGCTCTTGCCGAGCGAAATCGCCGCTCGCTCATCCTCTCGCAAGGCCTTCAGCACGCGCCCCCACGGGCTGCGCGACAAATGCTCCAAGGCGAGATAGGCAATCAAGGTCACCGCCGCGACCACGGCAAGGTTCGACAGGTTGAACAGCAGCGGCGTCTCGGCAAGACTGCCGAAGGGGCGCGGGATGAAGCCGATGCCGAACGGCCCGCCGGTCAGCTTCTGCGCGTTGAGCGCGACCAGTTGCACGACCACGGCGACGCCGAAGGTGGTGATCGCCAGATAGTCGGATCGCAGCCGCAGCGTCGCCATGCCGGTCAGCGCCGCCGCGATACCGCCGACGATCATAGCGCCGAGCCAGCCGACAAGAATTGGCAGGCCGAAGCCACCCAGCCGTGCAGCATCGTCCGGTGTCGTCAGCAGCGCGGATGTATAGGCGCCGATGGCGACGAAGCCGGCGAGGCCGACATTGAACAGGCCGGTCAGGCCCCACTGCAGATTGAGCCCCAGAGTGACCAGCGAAAAGATCAGCGCGGTGGTCAGGAAAAAGGCGCCGTAGCCGAGCAGGTCCATCAGCGTTCCCTCACACCAAACAGGCCGACCGGCCGCACGAACAACACAGCCATCAGAATGATGAAGGAGACGGCGGCGCGCCATTCGGCACCGATCAGCTGCACCGCGCCGGCTTCGGCGAGCCCGATGATCAGGCCGCCGAGCACCGCGCCCGGGATGCTGCCGATGCCGCCGAGAATGGCGGCGGCGAACATCGGCAGCAGCATGTCGAAGCCCATGAACGGGCGGATCTGCACCAGAATGCCGATCATCACGCCGGCGACGCAGGCCAGCGCCCCGCCGATGATCCAGGTGACGCGCACCACGCTGGCGACGTCGATGCCGACGATACGGGCCAACGCCGCATTCTGGCTGAGCGCCTGCATCGAACGGCCGGTCTGCGTGCGCGTCATCAACAGGTGCACGCCGAGCACCAGCACGGCGGTCAGCAGCAGCAGCGCGATCTGGTCGGGGGTGATGCGGATGCCGAAGCCGACCGGCATGGCGATCTGGATCGCCCGGCTGAAATAGGTCGGCCGCGAGCTGAAGGTGAATTCGAGCAGGCTGCGCAGCGCCATCGAGGCACCAAAGCTCGCCATCACCACGATGATCGCCTGGCCCTGCGAGCGCAGCCGCGAAAACAGCACTCTGTCGAGCAGCAGCGCCAGCAGAGCGGTGAACGCCATGCCGACGACCAACGCAACCAGGAGCGGCCAGCCGAAGGACAAGGGTGCGATGGGCGCCACCTTGCCGAATGTCGCACCGATGGCGCTGACCACGGCCAGCGTTGCATAGGTGCCCCAGGCCATGAAGTCGCCATGGGCGAAATTGGAGAAGCGCAGGATTGAATAGGTCAGCGTCACACCAATGGCGCCGAGGCCGATCATCGAGCCGGTCAGCAACCCATCGACGACAAATTGCAGGCTCATGCCGCGCCTTCCTTGCTGGCGTGAGAAGGGCGCTGGCCGAGATAGAGTTCGGCAACGACCGGGTCGTTCCACAGCTCCGAGGCGATGCCTTCGTGCCGGTCCTTGCCCTCGACCAGCACATAGGCACGGTCGCCGATGGCCAGTGCCGCCTTGGCATTCTGTTCGACCAAGAGGATGGTGACGCCGGATTTGCGGATGCCGGCCAGCATCTCGAACACCATCGAGACGAATTTCGGCGACAGGCCGGCCGACGGTTCGTCGAGCACCAGCACCTTGGGATGGACGATCAGGGCGCGGGCGACGGCGAGCATCTGCCGCTGTCCGCCCGACAGATTGCCGGCGGCGGTGCGGCGCTGGCGCACGAGGTCGGGAAAGGCCGCGTACATTTCTTCGATGCGGCCGGGGATGTCGCGCCGTTCGAGAATGCCACAGGCGACCTTGAGATTGTCCTCGACCGACATCAACGGAAAGATGTTTTCGGTCTGCGGCACGAAGGCCAGGCCAAGCCGTACCATGGTGTGGGCGGGTGCGGCGGTGATGTCCTTGCCGTCCAGAAACACCGTGCCGCCGGTGATCGGGACCAGGCCGGCGATCGCCTTGATGAAGCTCGATTTGCCGGCGCCGTTGGGGCCGAGCACGACGACGATCTCACCCTTGCTGACGGTAATCGAGGCGCCTCGCACGATCGGCACGCCGGGCTCGTAGCCGGCTTCGAGGTCGCGCACGTCGAGGACGATCTCGCTCATGCGGCACCTCCGAGATAGGCCTCGATGACGCGCGGGTCGCGGGCGACCTCTTCCGCCGTGCCTTCGCTCAGCAACTGCCCGCTCGCCATGACAAGCACGCGATGGCAAAGCCGCGTCACCATGTCGATGTTGTGCTCGATCAACAGGAAGGTGATGCCGCGCGCATTGATGTCGCGGATGCGGTCGATGATGACTTCCAAAAGCGTTGCGTTGACGCCGGCAGCCGGCTCGTCGAGCAGGATGATCGCCGGGTCGGCCATCATGACGCGGGCAAGTTCCAGCAGCTTGCGCTGGCCGCCGGACAGCACGCGCGCCGGTTCATGCGCGAGATGGGTGAGGGTGACGAGCTCCAACAGGTCGAGTGCCTTTGCCCTGGCCGCTTTTTCCTGTGCCGCCACCCGCCACGGCGTGACGAAATTGGCGAGCAATTTCTCGCCGGCCTGGCCCTGTGCCGCCAGCATGATGTTTTCGATCAGCGTCAGATTGGGCAGCGGGCGCGGAATCTGGAAGGTGCGGCCAAGCCCACGGCCGATACGCAGGTGAGCGGCTTCGCCAGAGACCCGCGTGCCGTTGAGGAGAATATCGCCGCTGGTCGGCAATATGCTGCCGGCAAGCAGATCGAACATCGTCGTCTTGCCGGCACCGTTCGGTCCGATCAGGCCGAGGATCTCGCCCGCTTTGACATCAAACGAGACGTCATTGACCGCGACAAGGCCGCCGAACCGCCTGACGACATGGCTTGCCGTCAGAACCGGTGCCCGGGTCTCCTGCCCTTGGCGCTCCGCTGCCTCGCTCATCAAACCCTCTGGCCGAAGACGATCGTCGTCGCCTCCTGATTTTTGATTTGTGATCACACTTGCTTTGATCACGCTATTCGGCTTTAATTTCATCCGCAAGCCGAAAACGGGCCAAGACCGGGAATGCCATGCAAAAGGCTGCCATCGAGCGAAACAACGAGACGATCGCAGCCCAGCTTACGCCGGTCGGTCGCGAGACAGTGCAGGATCGCGTCTATTCCGAGTTGCGCCGGGCCTTGATCGGCGGCCTGTTCGAGCCGAACCAGGTGCTGACCATCCGTGGCCTGGCCGATGCGCTGGTCACCTCGACCATGCCAGTGCGCGAAGCGCTCGGGCGGCTGATTACGGAAAAAGCGCTGGAGGCACTGCCCAACCGATCGGTGCGCGTGCCGCCGATCACGCTAGAGAGGATCGACGACCTTCTGCGCGCCCGCTCGCTCATCGAAGGCGAAGCGATTGCACTTGCCGCCACGCGCATGAGCCCGCGCCAGATCGCTTCCATAGAAGCCATGCTCGGCGAGTGGGACGAGATGCGGGCCCTGAAGCACAAGAAGGATATCGACCGCGAAGCGACGCTCAACCAGAGCTTCCATTTCGAGATCTACCGCTGCTGCGGCTCGGCCGTGCTGATCCCGATGATCGAAAGCCTGTGGCTGCAATCGGGACCTTGCATCCGCGTTGCCATCTACGCCTTTTCCGAAGCCGGCGAGGTCGACACCGCGCACTACCACCGCAGCATCGTCGCGGCTCTCGTCAAACAGGATGCGCAGGCGGCGCGCGAAGCACTGGTGGCCGATATCAGCCGGCCCTTTGCTTTCCTGCGCGACAAGCTGCAATCCGCAGGGAAAGACCAGACATGACGAAGCCAGCCATCAGCATCACCGAGCCGCGCTCGAAGCTTTCCGTGACAGCGCTGTTGCTGCCCGAAAAGGCGCCGGAAAATGCCGCCTTTCTCCAGGCGTATCTCGCTACGCCACGTGTCGTTCCCGGTATCCATGCGATGTGGACGGGACCTGAGATTTCCTGCCCGGTTCCGTCAGCCGATCTCGATGGCCAGTCCTATGCCCGGCCTCTACCGGCGGAGAACGCAACGCTGACGCCGCAGCCGGGAGACATCGTGCTGTCCTACGTGCCGCCGCGCATGTGGGGCGGCAATCCCAATGCCATCTTCGACATCGGCCTGTACTACGGGCAAGGGGCACGGCTTCTGTTCCCGATCGGCTGGCTGGCCGGCAGCGTGGTGGCGCAGGTGCGCGCCGATCAGCGCGACCATTTCGCCGCTGCCTGCGGCATCATCCGCCGCAACGGCGCCTGCGACATCACCTTCAGCCTGGTGGAGGCCTGACATGGCGGACGACAGTTTCGAGCTCTTCGATCTTCGCGTCGAGGCGGTCATCCCCGAGGGCAAGCCGATCTATTGCGGCGCTAAGCCCGGCGACTATTTCGAACTCAAGGGCGAGATGCTGTCGATGCCGGCAGGGCAGAGTTTTTCGATCTATTCGCTTGCCTCCGTATTGCCGTTTCTCGCGGCAAAGCAGCGCCCGACCGACCGCAATGACTGGATGACCTCGGACGCCGAGATCGCTTGTCCCGATCCCAATTGCGCCAGCCGGTTGCGGATCGTCAGGCTGGCCAAGCGGCGGTTCAGCCATGCCGAAACCACGGCCGTACCGCTGCCGAAGGAGAACGACCTGACATGACCGCCAAGACCTTCGAACTCGGTCCCGGCTACAGCATCTCGCGCGTCATTCGCGGCGGCTGGCAGCTGGCCGGGGGGCACGGCGCCGTCGAGCGCCAACAGGCGGTGAGCGACCTGATCGCAGCCTTCGATGCTGGCATCTGGACCTATGATTGCGCCGACATCTATACCGGCGTCGAGGAGCTGATTGGCGCCGCGCGCCTCAGGCTGGCCAGCGAGCGCGGCCTCGATGTCGCCGCCAGGATGAAGGTGCACACCAAGCTGGTGCCCGACCTCGAACGGCTGGCCGGCATCAGCCGCGACTACATAAGGGGCATCGTCGACCAGTCGCTGCGTAGGCTGAAGACCGAGCGGCTCGATCTCGTGCAGTTCCATTGGTGGGACTATGATCAGCCTCGTTATGTCGAGGCGATGGGCTGGCTCAACGAGCTTCGGCTGGAAGGCAAGGTGCGCAATCTCGGTACCACCAATTTCGACACGCCGCGGCTTGCCGAAATCCTCGCCGCCGGTATTCCGCTGGTCAGCCAGCAGCTGCAATATTCCGTGCTCGATCAGCGGCCGGGCAACAGGCTCGCCGCACTTGCTGAGAAAAACGGCGTCAGCTTCCTCTGCTATGGCTCCGTCGCCGGCGGCTTCCTCAGCGACAAATGGCTTGGCGTGGCCGAACCCGCCACGCCGCTCGAAAACCGCTCACTGGTCAAATACAAGCTGATCATCGATGATTTTGGCGGCTGGGACCTGTTCCAGCAACTGCTTCAGGCGCTGCAGGCCGTCGGCGACCGCCACGGCGTCGACATCGCCACCATCGCTAGTGCCTGGGTTCTGGAACAGCGCCAAGTAGCGGCCGTCATCGTCGGTGCCCGCAACCAGGCGCATGCGCTTGCCAATGCGAAAATCATGGATGTCGTACTCGATGCCGACGACCGCACCCGCATTGCTGCCGTCATCGCGCAAGGCGCCGGCCTTGAGGGCGATGTCTACACGCTGGAGCGCGACCGCCATGGCCGCCATGGCTCGATCATGCATTACAACCTCAATGCGGGGAAGAAATGAGCGGCGAGCCCTCCCTGTTCTCGCGTGCCAGCGTCGAGGTCATCGACCTGCATCGCTTCTTCGTCGACTGGTTCGTCGCCGCGCGCGCCGACACGGTGGATTTCAGCCGCTTCGAACGCGCCATGGGTGATGGCGTCACCATGGTCGCGCCGGACGGCAAGGTGCTCGATCGCGCTGCTGTCGTCGACCATGTCCGCTCGAGCCGGGCTTCGTGCGACGACGGCTTCGCCATCTCGATCGAGGACATCCGGCCGGGCTGGCAAAGCGCCGATACGATCGTTGTCTTCTACGTCGAGGCGCAGTTGCGCGGCGGCAAGCGCAGCCGCCGCCAGTCGAGCGCCGTCTTCACCACCAGTTCATCGGCGCCCAACGGCGTCGAATGGCGACATCTGCATGAAACCTGGCTGCAGGTGCCGGAACGCTGAACAGGCTCCAGAGATCAAATTAGAGTCGAGTAACGAAAGGGGAACAACAATGACAAAGACGATACTCCAACTCACCACGGCACTTGCCCTCGTGACGATGGCCGGTGCGGCGCAGGCCGCCGATTGCAAGATCACCGTCGGCCTCGTCATGGAACTGACCGGCCCCGCCGGCGAATATGGCCAGGCCGGCGCCAAGTCGGTCGAAATGGCCTTCCGCGATATCAACGCAGCCGGCGGCGTGCGCGGCTGTGATCTCGCCACCGACACACGCGACAGCCAGAGCCAGGGCAACATCGCTGTCGATGCCGCAACCCAGCTGGTTCAGGTCAAGAAAGTGCCGGTTATCATCGGCGGCATCATCTCCTCGGTGTCGATCCCGATCCTGACGTCGGTCACCGCCCCGGCCAAGATCGTCCAGGTCTCGCCGGCTTCGTCCTCGCCGACGCTGACCGCGCTCGGCCGCGACGGCAAGACCAACGGCATCTTCTTCCGCACCATCACCTCCGATGCGCTGCAGGGCGTCGCCGCCGCCAAATACGCCATCGACAAGGGCTTCAAGAAGCTGTCGATCATCCACGTCAACAACGACTTCGGCGTCAACATGGTGGCCGAATTCTCGCGCGCCTACAAAGCGCTCGGCGGCACCATCGTCTACGACACGCCCTACAATGAAAAGCAGTCGAGCTATGCCTCGGAAGTCACCGCGGCGATGGGAGGCGAGCCGGACGGGCTGTACCTGGTCAGCACGCCGGTCGACGGCGCAACCGTCGCCCGCACCTGGATTTCGCAAGGCGGCGTGCAGAAATTCCTGCTCAATGACGGCATGAACAGCCCGGACTTCATCGAGTCGGTCGGCGCCGACTATCTGAAGGAAGCCTATGGCACCTCATCGGGCACCAGCCCGACGGCTTCCACCGACTACTTCATGAAGAACTACAAGGAATTCTCCGGCATCGAGCCGTCCAATCCGGCAGCCGACCGTTCCTATGATGCTGGTGCCATCGTTGGCCTCGCCATCGCCATTGCCGGCTCCGAGGATCCGGCCAAGATCAAGGATGCCATGTACAAGGCCGTCGATCCGGCCGGCACGCCGATCTTCGCCGGCAAGGACGAGTTCGCCAAGGCGCTCGGCCTGATCAAGGACGGCAAGCCGATCCGCTACGAAGGCGTCATCGGCCCGGTCGCCTTCGACAAGTATGGCGACATCACCGGCCCGTTCCGGCTGTGGAAGATCGTCGACGGCAAGGTGACCACGGACGGTGAAATGACCACCGACGACGTCAACGCGCTGCAGGCCAAGCTTCAGTAAGGCCGGCAACCTTCTTCCGGCATCAATCGCGTCACATCGCGATTGATGCCGGCATCGCCTAGGGCAGGCCGATATCGCTTGCACGGCAGGCGATCCCGAATAGGATCGGCCGGCTGCAATTGAGGGATGGCGAGCGTGTCGGACGGAAATACTCATCGGGCCATCCGGTCGGCGGATGCCGACGATGCGCTTCGCCACACAGGCGCCTGAGCCCGATGTCGCCTGAAACGCAACGACTTCTGTCAGCCCTTGGCGATCGGCTGGGCGCCGGCGGTGTGCTCGCCGGCTCCGATGTCGACCAGCGCTATCGCGATGATCCCGACGGCAAGCTTGGCGTGCTGCCCGAAGTGGTGCTGCGTCCGCGCGATACCGTTGGTGTCGCGGCCGCCCTCGCCGGGTGCAACGCTCTCGGCCAGCCGGTCGTCGTCCAGGGCGGACGCACCGGGCTGGCCGGGGGCGCACGCGTGCAGCCGGGCGAGATCGTGCTGTCGCTGGAGCGCATGACCGGCCTCGCCGTGCCGGACAGTCAAGCCGCCAGCATCGTTGCCGAAGCCGGTGCGACGCTGCAGGCGGTGCAGGAGGCCGCCGATGGCGCCGGGCTGATGTTCGGCGTCGATATCGGCGCGCGCGGTTCGGCCACGGTCGGCGGCAACATCGCCACCAATGCCGGCGGCATCCGCGTGCTGCGCTACGGCATGTACCGCGCGCAGGTGATGGGGCTGGAAGCGGTGCTTGCCGACGGCAGCGTGCTGTCCTCGCTAAAAGGCCTGCCCAAGGACAATTCCGGCTACGACCTCAGCCAGCTCTTCATCGGCGCGGAAGGGACGCTCGGCGTTGTCACCCGCGCCGCGCTCCGGCTGCATCCGAAACCGGCATCCGAGGTGAACGCCTTCTGTGCGCTCGCTTCGCTCGATGCGGCGATCGCCTTGCTCGGGCTGCTCAGGCAAAAGCTCGGCCCGTTGCTGTCAGCCTATGAGGTGAATTTCACGCCGCTTTATGACGTCATGGTTGCCAGCATGGCCATGCCGGCGCCGTTGCCGGCGGGCTCACCCGTCTATGTGCTGGCCGAGATCCAGGGCAGCGAGCCCGAACGCGACGGCGAGCGCTTCGCCGAGGTTCTGATGCAGGCGGTCGAGGACGGCGTGGTCGACGATGTCGTCGTCTCGCAGTCGCCGCGCGAATTCCGCGCGCTGTGGGACGTGCGCGAGGACGCCAACCGCATCCTGTTTTCGATAAAGGGTCTGATCGGCGTCGACATCAGCATTCCCTTGGCGCACATGGGAACATTCCTGCAAGAAGCCGACGCCGCCATCCATGCCGTCGACCCCGCCGCCGACATCTACGTCTTCGGCCATCTCGGCGACGGCAATCTGCATTATCAGGTGCTGACGGCAGATCCGGCGGCGGCTTACGGCATAGTCTATCGCGGCGTGGCGGCGGCGGGAGGCGGCGTTTCGGCCGAGCATGGCATCGGCCTCGACAAGAAACAGTGGTTGCATCTGGTGCGCAGCGACGCCGAAATCGCTGCGATGCGGCGGCTGAAGACGGCGCTCGACCCGAAGAACATCCTCAATCGAGGACGGGTCTTCGACCTCGATCCAATTCTTCGATAACTCAGGTCCGTTCCGTCGCCATCTGCCTGGGGATCAGGAAACGGGCGGCGAGCACGCAGAGCAGCACCGTGAACATCAGGATCAGCGCCACCAGCGCATTGATGTCGGGCGAAAAGCCAAGCCGCATCATCGCCCATAGCCTGACCGGCAGTGTGCTTTGCGTGCCGGTGACCAGGATGGTGATCATCGTTTCGTCGAACGACAGCGCGAAGGCTAGGATGGCGCCGCCGACCATCGCGCTCGACAGGTTCGGCAGGATGATGCGCCAGAAGGTCTGCCAGCCAGTGGCGCCGAGATCGTAGGAGGCTTCGACCAGCGTGCGGCTCATCGACTGCAGCCGCATCAGCACGGTGCGGTAGACGATCGCCAGCACGAAAACGGTGTGGCCGATGACGACCGTCAGCAGCGAGCGTTCGAGGTGGATTTCGCGGAAGAAAATCAGCAGCGCCAGGCCGCTGATGATCGGCGGCATCAGGAAGGGCAGGAAGATGATGAACTGCAGGAACGAGCGTCCGGACCGGCGGCCGTGATAGTAGAGCGCCAGCAGCGTTCCGCTGACCACCGAGAGCACGACGGTGCAGACGCCGACGATCAGCGTGGTACGCAAGGCAGCCAGGATGTCGTGGTTTTCGGCCAGCGCCACATAGGTCGAAAGCGTCGGTGACGACCAGTCGACATTGCCATGCGAAATGGTGAAGAACGACGACACGATCGGCACGAACAGCGGGCTGTAGAGCAGCACCGCGACCAGTGTCGTGATCGCGGCCAGGAAGATGGTGGAGGGCCGGGGCAGGGCGTTCATATCGACGTCCCCCGGTTGCGTCCGAAGCGTTCGCCGATGAGGATGGCGCAGATCACCACGATCGCCAGCGCCACCGAGAGTGCAGCGCCGAACGGCCAGTTATAGGCCGTGCCGAACTGGCTGTAGAGGATGCGGCCGAAGGTGAAGCCGCTGATCCCGCCGACCATCTGCGGTGTCAGGAAATCGCCGATCGCCAGCACGAAGACGAAGCTCGCCGCCGAGGCGACGCCGGGAAGGCTGAGCGGCAAGGTGATGCGCAGGAAGGTCTGCCAGCCGCTGGCGCCAAGGTCATCCGAAGCGCGCAGCAAGGTCTGCGGGATGCGCTCCAGCGACAGGAAGATCGGCAGGATGGCGAAGGGGATCAAGAGCAGGCTCAGCGTCAACAGGATGGCATTCATGTTGAAGACGAAAAGCGTCGACGGCTGATCCAGGATGCCGACCGCCACCAGTGCCTTGTTGAGGAAGCCGTTGAGGCCGAGGATGCTGCGGATGGCGTAGATCTTGATGACGTAGCTCATCAGCAGTGGCACCAGAAGCAGCATCAGTAAGGCATAGCGCCAGCGCCCCTTGAGCGTCGTCAGGAAATAGGCGGCGGGATAGGCGAGCAGGATGCAGATGACGGCCACCGACACGCACAGCACGATGGTGTTCCAGAACACCGGCAGGAAGATCGGATCGGTGAAGAACCTGATATAGTTGCCCGGCGACAGTCCGTAGACGATCGTGCCCTGGTCGACGCTGAAGAAGCTGTAGCCGAGGAAGATCGCCAGCGGCACGAGGACAAAGACCACCGGCAAGGCGAAAGCCAGCACCGTCACCAGCAGCGACAATCGCCTTTCCGCGGGATGTGTCGAGCGGGCGCTCATGCCAGCACCAGATGGCCTTCATGCGGCGCAAACGAAAGCGAGACCGTCTCGCCTGACTTGAGCGCGCTGCCGTCGATCCGGCTCGGCATGCGCAGCCGCAGCCGTTGCCCGGCATCGCCGCCAGCCGTGATGGTGGCGACGGTCGACGAACCGGCAAAGGCCAGATCGGCTATTACGCCGGAAAAGCGGTTGCCGCTGTCCGTTGCATCCGCAAGACGCAAGGCCTCGGGACGGAACGCCGCGAAGGCGCTGGCGCCATGGATCGCGGCCTTCAGATGCGGCTGGTCGCTGATCGAACAGACCAGACGCCCAAGCGCGGTCTCGATCGATCGCTGCTCGCCCTGGACGGGGCCGAGCTTTCCGGCCACCAGATTGTTCTCGCCGAAGAAGCGCGCCACGAACTCGCAATTCGGCTTGTAGTAGAGGTCGTGCGGCGTGCCGAGCTGGCGGATATGGCCGGCCTGCATGACACAGATCCGGTCGGCCATGCCGATCGCTTCCTCCTGGTCGTGGGTGACGAACAGGAAGGTGGTCTTGATCTCGCGCTGGATGGATTTCAGGAACTCCTGCATCTGCCGGCGCAGCTCCAGATCGAGTGCTGCCAGCGGCTCGTCGAGCAGAATCAGGCGCGGCTGGCAGATCAGCGCCCGGGCGAGTGCGACGCGCTGGCGCTGGCCGCCGGAAAGTTGCGCAGGAAAACGGTCGGCGAAACGCCCGAGCTGCACCAGTTCGAGGGCTTCCGCGACACGGCGCGCGATCTCCTTGCGCTTGATATGGCGCACCGAAAGTCCATAGCCGACATTGCCGGAAACGGTCATATGCGGGAACAGCGCATAGTCCTGGAAAACGGTGTTGAACGGCCGCTTGTTGATCGGCATGCGGCTGATGTCCTGACCGTCCAGCCGGATCTCGCCCGCGGTCAGCGGTTCCAGCCCGCCGATCAGCCGCAGCACCGTGGTCTTGCCCGAGCCCGACGGTCCAAGCACCGTCAGGAACTCGCCGTCCTGGATCGACAGGTCGATGTCGTGCAGCACGGGAACCGTGCCGTAGGATTTCGAGACGGACCGCAGCGTCAGCAGGTCGGCGTTCTGGTTCATAAGCTATTCTCGCATACGCTGCGGCGGTCCGGAACGTCCGGACCGCCGGGTCCTTCGAGGTCAGGTTGCGGAAAGGATCAGGGCGTCGCCTTGATCTCGTTCCACAGATCCGAACGCTTGAGCGGATCCTCGACATTGTTGAGCCAGACCAGCTTGTCATTGCCGCCGGCGCTGCTCGACTCGACCACCGTGTTGCCGAAGCCGGTGCGCTCGGAAAGCTCGCCGCTGACCTTTTTCGTCAGCATGAAGTCGATCCACTTCTCGGCCGCCGCATTATCGCGGACGCCCTTGGAGATGACCCAGTTGTCGAGCCAGGCCAGCGCGCCTTCGCTTGGATTGACGTAGGCGACATGGGCGCCGATCTTCTGCAGCGCCTTGACCTGCTGCTGGCCGTAATTGGCCCAGATCAGGGCGACGTCATTGTTCTGGTAGATCTGCTGCGCCTCGTCGGCGGTGGTGTAGAAGCTCAGCACGTTGCGCTTGAGCTCGACCAGCTTGGCCTTGACCGCCGCCATCTGCTCGGCGTCGAGGTTGAACGGATCCTTGTAGCCCAGCGTCAGCGCGGTGAACGAGAAATTGTGCTCGCCATTGTCATAGGCCAGGATCTTGCCCTTGTAGGCCGGATCCCATAGCACGGACATCGAGGTTGGCGCCGGCTTGACCTTGTCGGTGTCGTAGATCAGGCCGATGGAGTCGAAGCAGAACGGAATGCCGTAGACCTTGCCGTCCTTGGTGTCGCCGCTGACCTGCGACAGATCGCGGAAGCGCGGCAGCACCTCCTTCTGGTTGGGCAGTTTGGTGATGTCGATCGGCGACACCAGATCGGCCTTGATGTAGCGCTGCAGCTGGGCGGTGTTGACGGCGAAGACGTCGAAGTCCTGCCCTTCGCTGCCCTTGATCTTGGCCCAGATCTCATCGTCGCTGCCGATGAAGACGACATCGACACCGATGCCGGTGGCGGCGGTGAAATCCTTCACCCAGTCCGGATCGGCGTAGCCGTCCCAGGCCAGCACGCGCAGGTTCGCGGCCAGCGCCGCCGATGTCATCAGGCCGATGCCGAGCCCGATGGTCGCTAATCTCAGAAACGCTTTCTTCAGTCCCATTTTCAATCTCCCATTGTCGTTCTGGTGGACCGTAATTTTCGGGCCTGCGCCGTCACAGCGGGGTGACGGTGACCAGTCCCTCGTCCGGCACCGAGACCATCCGGTTGCGCAATGGCTTGCCGAATGTCTTTGCCTGGATTTCATACTCGTCGCCGGAAGCCGTCTTGACGCCGGAGGCGTAGCTCATCACCGCCGCGCCGAAGAAATAGGCATGCAAATCGCCCGCCCTGCGGTGCATCGGGTAGCGGAAATGGAAATGTTCGAGATTGGCGATCGAGTGCGACATGTGCGTCTCGCCCGACAGAAACTCCTGTTCCCAGACCACGGCGCCGTCGCGCAGGATGCGGGAATGGCCGCGCACTTCTTCGGGCAACTCGCCGACCAGAAGCTCCGGCCCGATCGAGCAGGAGCGCAGCTTGGAATGGGCGAGATAGAGATAGTTTTCGCCTTCCGTCACATGGTCGGAATATTCGTTGCCGAGCGCGTAGCCGATGCGGTAAGGGCGGCCATCCGGCCCATTGAGGTAAAGCCCGACGATCTCGGCTTCCTCGGCGCCGGCACGTGCGAAGGCCGGCATGGGCAGATCGGCACCAGGCGGCACGACGCAGGTGCCGACACCCTTGAAGAACCATTCCGGTTGGATTCCGATCTTGCCGACGCCGGGCTTGCCGCCTTCCAGGCCCATCTTGAAGATCTTCAGCGAATCCGATTCTTCGGCGTCCTCGCCATGTGTCAGCAAGTGCATCTGGTTGCGCGCAGCGGCACTTCCGGTGTGCGTTAGGCCGGTGCCGGTGACCAGGAAGCGCGCCGGCTCCGGATGGTCGACAGGGGCCAGCACGCGGCCATCGCGCAACAGCGCGTCATAGTCGACTGACGCGGTGCCCGTCCGCTTCTCGACCAGTGATGCGATGGACACGCCCTCGGCGATTGCCGCTTCGGCAAGCTCCAGCACGCTGCCGGTCTTGTCGAGCGGATGCAGGTGATTGCCGTCATCGGAGACGCGGCCGACCCGCCTGCTGCCATCCGGCATTCTGTACTGAACAAGACGCATGACTAACCTTCTTCCCTTTTGGTACGGTTCGGGTCACACCCAGCCCGCATCGACGATGAACTGCTGGCTCGTGCACATCAGGCTGTCGTCGGCGGCGAGGAACAGCGCCATGCGTGCGATATCGGAGGGCTGCAGCCGGTCGGGCAGGCATTGCCTTTCGGCGATCTGGCGCTCGCCGGCCGGGTTCAGCCACAGCCGCATCTGGCGCTCAGTCATCACCCAACCCGGCACCATGCAGTTGACGCGGATGCGCTCGGGGCCGAGTTCGCGGGCCAGAGCCCGCGTCATGCCGTAGACAGCGGCTTTCGCCGTGACATAGGCCGGGCAATCGGGATCGCCGACCATCCAGGTGATGGAGCCGAAATTGATGATCGAGCCGCCGCCCAGCGAGCCCATCTGCGGGCGCACCGCCTGCGCTGCAAAGAACTGGTGGCGCAGATTGACCGCCATGCGGTCGTCCCAGTATGCGACCGTCACGTCCTTGGTCTGATGACGGTCATCATTGCCGGCATTGTTGCACAGCACCTGGATTGCACCGTTGTGCAGCATGGCCTGGACAGTTGCTGCCTGCAGCTCCTCGACATTGCGCAGGTCGCAAGGAATGAACAGCGGCGCACGATGTCCCTCGGCCGCAATCGCATCGACCAGACGCTTCGAGGGTTCTTCTGCCAGATCGACGAAGGCGACGCGGCTGCCCTGCGCGCAGAAATGGCGCACCAGGCTTTCACCGATGCCGCTGCCGCCACCGGTGATGAACACGCTGCGGCCCTTGAGGCTGGGATAGGTCGCGTAGCTGCCGATCTCATCCGTCATTGCGCGCCTCTAATGGGAATGCCGGGGAATGCCGGCATCGCGCCGGCCGACGAGAAAGTCGAAATCGCAGCCCTTGTCGGCCTGCAGCACGCGCTCGACATAGAGGCTCTGGTAGCCACCCTCGGGCGGCGCCGGCGGCTGCCAGTCGCGGCGGCGGATCGCCAGTTCTTCGTCCGATACCAGCAACTCCAGGCGGCGGCCAGCGACGTCGAGTTCAATGAGATCGCCGTCGCGCACCAGCGCCAGCGTGCCACCTGCAGCAGCCTCCGGCGCGACATGCAGCACCACCGTGCCGTAGGCCGTGCCGCTCATGCGCGCGTCCGAGATGCGCACCATGTCGGAGACACCCTGCTTGAGCAGCTTGGCCGGCAGCGGCATGTTGCCGACCTCGGCCATCCCTGGATAGCCGCGCGGTCCGCAATTCTTCAGCACCATCACCGAGGAGGCGTCGATATCGAGCTCCGGATCGTCGATGCGGGCGTAGTAATGCTCGATGTTTTCGAACACGACCGCCTTGCCGCGATGCTGCATCAGCTCGGGCGTTGCCGCCGACGGCTTGATGACCGCCCCGTTGGGCGCCAGATTGCCACGCAGGATCGAGATGCCGCCTTGCTCGGTCAACGGCGCGCTCATCGGCCGGATGACCTCGCTGTTGTAGTTGGGCGCGCCGTCGATCAGTTCCCCGATGGTCTTGTCGCTGACGGTCATGACGTCGCGATGAAGAAGCCCCACTTCATCAAGCGACGCCATGACCGCAGCTAGCCCCCCGGCGTAGTAGAAATCTTCCATCAGGAATCGGCCCGACGGCATCAGGTCGACAATGGTCGGCACGTCGCGGCCAAGGCGGTCCCAATCCTCGAGGCTGAGATCGACGCCGATCCGATTGGCGATGGCGATCAGATGCAGCACCGCGTTGGTCGAGCCACCGATCGCCCCGTTGACGCGAATGGCGTTCTCAAACGCCTCTCTGGTGAGAATGTCCGAAATTTTCACATCCCTGCGGACCAGCTCGACGATCTGGCGTCCGGCCATCTGGGCCAGCACGCCACGGCGCGAATCCACGGCCGGGATCGCGGCATTGTCGGGCATGCCGATGCCGAGCGCTTCCACCATGCTGGCCATGGTCGAGGCCGTCCCCATCGTCATGCAACTGCCGGCCGACCGGCTCTGGCCCTGTTCGGCCGCGAGGAAGTCGGCGACCGGCATGCGGCCGGCCTTCACCTCTTCGGCGAATTTCCAGACATGGGTGCCCGAGCCGATATCCTGGCCGCGGAACTTGCCGTTGAGCATCGGTCCGCCGGAGACGGTGATGGTCGGCAGATTGCACGAGGCAGCCCCCATCAGCAGCGCCGGTGTGGTCTTGTCGCAGCCGACCAGGAGGATAACGCCGTCGATCGGATTGCCGCGAATGGATTCCTCGACATCCATGCTGACCAGGTTGCGAAACAGCATGGCTGTCGGGCGCATGTTGCTTTCGCCCAGAGACATCACCGGGAACTCCAGCGGCAGGCCACCGGCTTCATAGACGCCGCGCTTGACGTGATCGGCCAAGGCGCGGAGATGCGCATTGCACGGCGTCAGCTCCGACCAGGTGTTGCAGATGCCGATCACCGGGCGGCCGTCGAAGGCGTCGGCCGGAATGCCCTGGTTCTTCATCCAGCTGCGGTGCATGAAGGCGTTCTTGCCTTCACCGCCGAACCAGGCTTCGGACCGCAGTTTGCGTCTGGTCTCGGTCACGATGTCTGTTCCCGATCCTGGCGGCGCTTGTTGCGGTTATCGACGCTGCGGCGCACGTCGTCTTCGGCATTGTCGATGAGCACCAGCAGCGCCTTTTGCGCGCCGGCGGCATCACCGGCGGCGATCTTCTCGGCCACTTCGCGATGCAACGGCAAGGAGTGGCGCTGCCCGCCCGGATTGTCGTTGGAGAGGCGAAAGCTCATCACCAATGCGGTCTCGACCAGCGCCGCCAGCGAGCCGATCAGCTCGTTGCCGGTCATGCGCAGGATGGTTTGGTGGAACACCAAATCGGGCTTGGCGAAACGGTCGCCGTCATCGCTCAGCGCTTCCATTTCAGCGAGTGCGACATGGATCTCGGCGATCTGTGCCGGCGTCGCGCGCTGGGCGGCAAGTGCTGCCGACATCGGCTCGATGGCGCGGCGCAGTTCGAACAGCGCCCGGACATCGTCGGCGCTGACGCCTCCGGCATAGCGCCATGACAGCACGTCCGGATCGAGGAAATTCCAGTCGGAGCGCGGACGCACCCGTGTGCCGGTCTTCGGCCGCGATTCGACCAGCCCCTTGCCGGCCAGCACCTTGATCGCCTCGCGCAGCACCGTGCGGCTGACCCCCAGCATCTCGCTGGAATCGTCGGCATTGGGCAGTGCCTCACCGGGCAGGAAGTCGCCCTGCACGATGCGCAAACCGATCTGCTCGACGACGGTTGCGTGCAGCGCGGTCGAGCCGCTGGAAACCGCCACCGCAACTCTTGATGTGCGCGCCGTGCTGAAAGATTTCTTATTCTTCATACTATTCATATGATATGTCTTATAACCATGGCGATTGGAGTCAAGGGATAGGGGAGCGCCGATGACAAAGAATTCCGCTGCCGTTGCCGCGCAGCACACGGAGCTAGTTTCGATCAGCGACGGCATCGCGACGGTCGAGCTTGCTCCGGCCACCGGCGGCGCCTTGGCGTCCTATCGCTGGTGGCACAATGGCTCTGCCGTGGATTGGCTACGGCCAGCCGATCTGGCTGCGGTCGGCCGTCGCGATGCCGGCGCCATGGCCTGCTTCCCGCTCGTTCCCTATTCCAACCGCATAAGGGGCGGCCGGTTCGAATTCGCCGGTCGCACCATCCAGCTTCCCACGACTGGCGACGACCCTCATCACGAGCATGGCCATGGCTGGCGTCGGCCTTGGGCGGTCGTGAGGCACGAAGCTGGCACGATCGTCCTGCGCTATCGCCACGCCGCCGATTCCTGGCCATGGAGCTATGAAGCCCAGCAGGAGATATCGCTGGCCAACGGCGGGCTTTGCATCACTGTTTCGGTGCGCAACCTGTCGGACGCACCGATGCCGATTGGCTTCGGTCTCCATCCCTATTTTCCGTCGACGCTGTGGACACATGTCCAGGCGCCGGTGTCAGGCATGTGGGAGACGGATACGGAGGTCCTGCCCACCCGCCATGTCCTGCCGCCGGCGGGCGTCGATCCGTCCATCGGCTTTGACGTATCGGAAGTGGACTTCGACACGGTCTTCACCGGTTGGGCGCGCCGCGCCCGGATCACTTGGCCGGAGCAGGGGCGGCAGCTGGACATCGAGGCCGAAGCGCCGCTCGATTTCCTCGTCCTCTATACGCCGCCAGGCGAGCCGTTCTTTTGCGCCGAGCCGGTCAGCAACATCACCGATGCCTTCAACCGGACGGGCGAGGACATCAACACCGGCTGCATCGTACTGGCGCCCGGGCAGATGCGATCCGCCAGCGTTCGCTTCACGCCGTCATTGGCTGTTTGACCTTCGTTATCGGTTGCCCGAAGCGGGATCAGAACGGGTAGTGCTGGCCCGGATCCTCGATCGTCACCCAGCGCAGATCGGTGAATTCGGCGATCGAGGCCTTGCCGCCGAAGCGGCCATAGCCCGAGCCCTTGACGCCGCCGAACGGCATTTGCGCTTCGTCGCCGACGGTCGGGCCGTTGATATGGCAGATGCCGGCCTCGATACGGGCGGCGACTGCCATCGCCCGCTTGATGTCACGGCTGAACACGGCTGACGACAGGCCATACTCGGTGTCGTTGGCAACACGCACGGCTTCGTCCTCGCCCTTCACCCGGATCACCGGCTTGACCGGCCCGAAGGATTCTTCCGAATAGACGCGCATGGCCGGCGTGACGTGGTCGAGCAGCGTCGCCTCAACGACGGTACCGGTGCGCTTGCCGCCGGCCACCAACTTGGCGCCCTTGGCGACAGCGTCGGCGACGAGTTCTTCCATCTTGTCCGCGGCCTGGCTGCTGATCAGCGAGCCCAGCACGACATGGCCGCGCGGGTCGCCCGCTGGTAGTTGCGAGGCGCGGGCGGCCAGCTTGGAAACGAACTCGTCGGCGATCTTGTCGTCGACAATCAGCCGCTCGGTCGACATGCAGATCTGGCCCTGATGCATGAAGGCGCCGAAGGTCGCGGCGTTGACCGCGGCGTCGATGTCGGCGTCGTCCAGCACCAGCAGCGGCGCTTTGCCACCGAGTTCGAGCAGCGCCGGCTTCAGGTGCCGGCCAGCGAGTTCGGCGATGATCCTGCCGACCTTGGTCGAGCCGGTGAAGTTGACGCGCTTGACCGAGGGGTGCGCAACCAGCGCCTCGACGATTGCAGCGGCATCCCTAGGGTCATTGGTGACGACATTGATGACGCCCTTGGGCAGCCCCGCCTCGACCAGGACTTGGCCGATCAGCCGTTGCGTGCCTGGGCACATTTCGGAGGCCTTCAGCACCACTGTGTTGCCGCAGGCGATCGGCATGGCGATGGCGCGGGTGCCGAGAATGACCGGCGCGTTCCACGGCGCGATGCCGAGGCAGACACCGGCCGGCTGGCGGATGGCCATCGCCAGCGTGCCCGGCTTGTCCGAGGGGATGATTTCCCCCGAGATCTGCGTCGTCATCGCGGCTGCCTCACGCAGCATGTTGGCCGCCAGCATGACATTGAAACCGGCCCAGGGACCTGTGGCACCGGTTTCTTCCATCATCAGCTTGGTGAATTCGCCGACCTTCGAGGCCATCACGTCAGCTGCCTTGGACAGCAGAGCCCGGCGCTCGCCAGGCCCGGTCTTCGACCATGCTGGAAAGGCGGCCGCTGCGGCTTCGACGGCGGCGTTGGCGTCGGCAACACTGGCCGCGGCGGCGCGCGTTGCCAGTTTGCCGGTGAACGGGTCCATGCGCTCGTAGGAGGCCGAACCGGACGCATCCCTTTTGTCGCCGTCGATCAGAAGTCCGATATCCATGACTGTCTCCCTCGCTCCATCGGAGCGTCCTCATTGGTTAGAAGCCGAACATCTCGGCATTGATCGATGCTTCGAGGCCACCGTCAACCGGCACGTTGGCGCCGTTGATCCAGCGCGCGCCGTCTGAGCACAGGAACAGCACGACCGGCGCGATGTCGCCTGACGTGCCGGCGCGTCCGACCCTGGCAATGTCGCTGTCGACGCGGGCATCGCCAAGCACGGTGCGGAACTGTTTCAGGATCGGCGTCTCGACCGGACCGGGGCTCACCGCATTGACGCGGATGCCACGGCGTTTGAACAGGTCCTGATGCGCCGCGCGGAAGGTCCATAGCAGCAGCAACTCCTTGGAGACGGGATAGCCTTCCTCATTCCGGACCGCATGCGTGCAGACCACGTCGGCGACATCGGGAAAGCCTTCGATGGCGACCATCGAGGCGGCGCGGTTGAGATTGGCGCGCCAGCCATAGCCGGCGATCGAGGCGACGTTGATGATAGCACCGCCTTCGCGAAGTCTTGGCACGAGGCCTTCCGAGAGTGCCCTGAGGCCGAAGAAATTGACGGCCAGCGTCGCCGCCGCGCCCGTGTTGCCCGAAAGCCCGGCGACATTGCAGAGCGCGTCGATGCGCTGCGGCAGGCTAGCTATGAGGTCGTCGACGCCGGCCTTCGACGAGATGTCGGCCTTGACGAAACTGCCCACCGTTGCAGCTGGTTCACGCACATCGACACCGATCACATCGGCGCCGAGCTGGCCGGCGAGCTCCGCCGTGCGGGCGCCGATGCCGGAGGCGACACCGGTGATGAGGATCGTCTTGCCGAAAAGCATGGTCATGCCTTCTCCTGATGCTGTGGGGTTCGCTCCGGCGAGGGCGTGATGCCGTCATCGGCCGGCGCATTTCCAGGAAGCCTGACGCGGTAGCCCACCGGCAGCAGGCGCAGGCCAAAGCGCTCCTCGATCGTCCCCCACAGGCCGCGCGGCAGGAAGAGCGAGAACAGTACGGCCGTGGCGCCAAGGCCGACCAGGTACCAGACGCCTGTGCCGCCGAACCACGTCTCGATAAGGAAGAACACCAGCGCGCCCAAAATGGCGCCCTCGAACGTGCCGATGCCGCCGACCAGCACCATGAAGATCATGTAGGCGGTCCACTGCACGTTGAAGTAGGTCTTCGGCTGGAAGGTAATGGAGGTCGCCAGCCACAGCGCGCCGGCAATGCCGATGCCGAAGGCGGCAAGCACGAACAGCAGCCGCTTGGTGCCGGTGACACGCACGCCGACCGAGGCGGCGGCGTCCTCATTGTCGCGGATGGCGCGGATTGCCGCACCGGTGCTGCCGCGCAGCACGCCGAACAGGATGGCGAGCAGCGCCGTCATGGAGGCCAGCGCCAGCCAATAGATCGTCGCCCGCCTGGTGCCGGCGTCGTAGACGTTGAGCGAGATCAGCGACGTGCCGGTTTCGCCCTGCACCAGCCGGTCGAGATTGACGAGCAGATGCGTCAGCGCCGCGATCACCCACATGCCGATGGCGAACTCGCCATTCCTCAGCCTCAGCATGAACAGCGACAGCGGCCAGGAGATCGCGCCGACGACAACAGCCGAAACGAAAAGCGAGGCGAAAGGGTTGAGCCCGGCATTGGCCAACCGGATGGCGAAATAGGCGCCGAGCCCGAAGAACACCTGCTGGCCGACCGAGACCAGGCCGCCGAAGCCGGCGAGAGCGTTCCACATCGCCGCCAGGATCACGTAGATGAACAGCGCGGTCATGCGGTCGACCGCGCCGGCCGACAGGAACTGCGGTGCGATCGCAAGCAGTGCGATGATGACGGCGACCGCAATCGTCGCGATCCGCGATGCCGCCGTGCCGCGTTCGATAACCGGCGAGGTCGAGACAGCGCTCATGACGCGCTCCGGGACGGCAGGCGCAGCAGGCCGCGCAGGCCAAGGCCTGATGTCGAAAGCCGCACGAACAGCACGACAAGGAAGACGGCATGGCCGCCGATCAGAAAGCCCTGCGGATGCACTTGCGCGCCAAGTGTCTGCGCAAGCGCCAGCACGATGCCGCCGATCAGCGTTCCCCACAGCGAACCGGCGCCGCCGATGACCGCGGCCTCGAAGGCGAACAGCAATTGCGGTGCGCCGGCATAGGGATCGAAGGTGGCGCGCATGCCGAGGAAGGCGCCGGCAAGGCCGACGGTGACCATGGCGATGGCAGCGGCGATAGCGTTGGCGCGGCGTGCGTCGACGCCGACCAGTCCGGCTGTGTCAGGGTCTTCCGACGTGGCGCGGATCGAGCGGCCGAGCCTGGTGCGGGTGAGGAACAGCTGCAGCCCGCCAAGCAGGATCACGGCGGTGGCAAACATGATCACGGCGAGCTTGCCGACATAGATGCTGCCCGGCCATTCCCAGGAATCATAGGACAGGCTGCCGATATAGGGCGCCAGCGAACGCGTATCGGCGCCGAACTGCTCGAACAGCATGTTGTCGATGACGATGGCCAGCCCAAACGTGGTTAGGATCGGCAGCAGCGCCCCGCCGCGCGCGCTGCGGTCGAGCAGGAAGCGCTGCAACGCCCAGCCGATCGCCGCCATCAGAGGCAGCACGATAAGCAGGCCGAGGAACGGCGAGATATGGAACCGCGAGGCGAGCCACCACAGCGCAAAGGCAGCGAACACGGCCAGGCTGCCATGGGCGAGGTTGATGATGCGCATCACCGAAAACATGAAGGACAGGCCGCAGGCGATCAGCGCGTAGTAGCCGCCAAGCAGAATGCCCTGGATGATCTGGTTGCTCATGCCGGAACGCTCCCGGAGCTTTTCCGGTGCAGGCCGAAATAGGCCTTTGTCACATCGTCACGCGAAACCGTCTTGCTCGGGCCTTCCAGCGCGACGCGCCCTTCGAGCATGCAGATGACCCTGTCGGATACTGAGAGTGCGCGGTTGAGGTCCTGTTCGACGAGGATGATCGTCGTTCCGGAAGCGATCAATCCCTGAAGGGCTGCATAGACGCGGTCGACGATCAGCGGCGACAGGCCAAGCGAAACCTCGTCGAGCAGCAGCACGTCGGGATTGCTCATCAGCGCCCGGCCGATCGCCGTCGCCTGTTGCTCGCCGCCTGAAAGATGGCCAGTCTTGGCATGACGGCGCGGCTTCAGATTGGGGAACATTTCGAGCACTCTGTCGACGCTCCAATCGCCCGCCCGGCCGGCGGTCTTGCCGAGCAGTAGGTTTTCTTCCACCGTCATCTGCACGAACAGCTTTCGCCCTTCCGGCACCAGCGCGATGCCCATGCCGACGCGCCTGTGCGACGGCACATCGGTCATATCAGCGCCGTTCAACAGCACGCGGCCGGCCGCCGGCTGGTGCGCGCCGGCGATTGCTCTGAGCAGCGTCGTCTTGCCGGCGCCATTGGCGCCGACCAGCGCCAGCGTCTCGCTGCGTTCGATGGCGAAGCTCACGCCGCGCACCGCCTGAAACAGGCCATGCCGGACAACCAGGTTCTCGACCGACAGCAGGCTCATTTCGGGCCTCCGCCGAGATAGGCGCGCACGACCTCGGGATCGGTCATCACGGCTTGCGGCTCGCCGTCGGCGATGATTTTTCCCGCATCCATGCAGATCAGCCGTTCGGCCACCTGCAGCAGGATGTGGACGATGTGCTCGATCCAGACGATGCCGATCTTGCGCCGGCGCAATTCCTTGATCGTGTCGACAAGCTCACTGGCTTCGCCGTCGGTCAGCCCGCCGCCGATCTCGTCCAGCAGCAGCAGCGTTGGTCGCGCGGCAAGCGCCCGTGCCAGTTCCAGCCGCTTGCGGTCGAGCAGGCCGAGCGTCTCGGCGCGCCGGTTGGCAACGCCCAGCATGCCGCACAGTTTCAGCGAGCCGAGCGCCTCCTCATAGGCCTCGTCACGGCCAAGTCCGGCGCCATGCGAGGCGGCAACGAAGACATTTTCGAAGGTGGTCATGCCACTGAACGGTTTGGGCACCTGATGCGTGCGCACCAGCCCGAGCCGGCAGCGCTGCGTCGCCGGCAGCGCCGTCACTTCATCGCCTTTGAAGCGGACCGTACCCGAGCTCGGCGGAAAGGCGCCCGAAAGCACGCTGAGCAGCGTCGTCTTGCCGGCACCGTTCGGGCCGACAATGCCGACTGCATCGTCGGCACCCATCGCAAAGTCGACGGCATCCAGCACCACAAGCGCGCCGAAGCGCTTGTGGATGCGGGCGGCAGTGAGAACAGCCTGTTGTTGCGGATGGGTCACCAGGCGATCCTCGTCAGCGGTCCATCAGCCGTTGTAAGGCAGAAGCTTGGCTTCGACGGGCACCTTCGGATCGGTGGCGTTCTCAGTCACCACATAATCGAGCGGGAATTTGCTGCCTTCCTTGGCCGCGACCCACTGCGTGCCGATGATCGGACCGGGCGACACATTGGCCACCGGGCCGCTGGTGAAATCGACCTTGCCGATCATGGTCTCGGTCTTCAGCGTGCTCAGCGCCTTGGCCACCGCCGCCTTGTCCTTGGCGTCGGTGCTGGCCTTCAGCGCTTCGAAGCCGGCGTCGAGCAGCGACATCGAGGCGCCGAGCTGCTGCGTCCACTGCTTGCCGCTCGCCGCCTCATAGCCGTCGGCCAGCTCGGTGCCCGAAACGCCGGTCAGCGGCGACTTGTAGGGGAAGGCCTTGTGCCAATAGGCGGCGCTCGAAATCTTCATGCCGAGATCGCCAAGCGCCTCGATGTCCGATGGGAACAGCCCGGTCTTGGCGACCTGGCAGATCTTGATCTGCTTGATCAATCCTTGCTGCGCCGCCTGGCGCCAGAACGCGGCGAAGTCCGGCGGGATCGGGAAGGAGTTGAAGATCTCGACGCCTTCCTGCTTGAACAGCGCGATCTGCGAGGAATAGTCGGTGGTTCCGGTCTCGTAGGCGCCCGGATCGACGATCGTAAAACCTTGCTTGGCCAGCAGCGGCGCCAGATTGGCGCGGATGGCGTTGCCGTCGGCGTCGTTGGGATACATGACGCCGACCTTCTTGTTGGTCTCGATCAGGTTCCACTGCGAGATGTAGGTCTTGAAGAACTCGCCGACGCCGAAGCCGAAATGATAGGTCCATTTGAACGGCGAGGGCGCGCCGGGCTTGGCGCCACGGCCGAAATACCAGGCCTCCCACGGCATGACCGTCGAAAGGCAGGGCACGCCGGCGGCCTCGCAGGCGTCGGCCACCGGATTGATCACCTCCGGCGTCGACACCGCCAGCATCAGGTCGATGGCCTGGTTGTTGATCAGGTCCTTGGCGAGCTGGCCCGCGCGCGACGGATCCGATTGCGTGTCCTGGTCGAGGATTTCGACGCTGTATTTCTTGCCGCCGATCTCAAGACCGCCGGCCAGCGCCTTGCGCGCCAGATCGAGCACATAGCCGTCGGTCTGGCCGAAACCGGCCAGCGGCCCGGTGCGCGGACTGACGAAGCCGACCTTGAGCGTGTCGCCTGCCTGGGCGAAGGCCTTGCGGCCGCCAAGCGTGAGCGCCGCGCCGCCGGCAATCGAGGTGGCGACGAACTGGCGCCGCGAAATGCCGCGAATGCTGGATTTGCTGCCGATAGAATAGGTCATGCGTTCCTCCCTCTGTGCTCCTCCATCGGCACAGTGCACCAGCGTTTTGGTTCGGTAAAATGATATTTTGCGGTGTTTCATTAACCCCAGGGTTAGGAGAGTCCCGACCAAGACGGAACCCGGTCCGAACAGTCCGACGCCTCATTTGACCGGTCTGGCCGCCTCGCGAATGGTCTGCAGCAGGATGGTGAAAGCCGGCGAGGGGGCAGTATCGGTGCGCATCGTCAGGCCGACCGGTCCCTTGGTTTCGTCGGTGTCGACCGGCAAGGCGACAAAGGCGCCGCTGGCGATCTCGTTGGCTACCACGCCGGCCGAAATGATCCAAACCGCATTGCTCTGCCGCATGAAAGAGCGGCCAAACGAATCCGAGACCGTCTCGATCTCGGTGGCCGGCGCGGTCATGCCGTTGGTGATGAACAGGCGATCGACAAAGGGACGGATGACGGATTCCCGGGTCGGCATCAGCACCGGGAATTCGTCGAGCCTGGCGAAGATGTCAGCCTCCGGCTCCAACAGCGGATGTCCGGCCCGCACCACGAACAGCACCTGTTCGGAATAGAGGTGCTCGAAGAAGAAGCCGGTCATGTTTTCGGGCGCGGCCAGCCGTCCGACGACGAGATCGAGCGCGCCGGTGCGCAATTGTTCGAGCAGCACGGCGTTCTCGCCGGTGACGATCTTGATCGCGGCGCCGGTGTTTTCCCCGAGGAACAGGCTCATGGCCCGCGGCATGACTTTGGCCGACACTGTCGGCAGCGCGCCGATGCGGATCGGATGGCGATTGACGGCGCCATCCTGGCGAACGGAATCGACGCCGCGCTTCAAGGCCGTAATCGCCGAGCCGGCATGGCCAAGGAAGATTTCGCCGAGCCTTGTGACCCGGATGCCGCGCCCGTCACGTTCGACAACGGCGACACCGAGCGCCTCTTCCAGTTCACGCAACGTCTTGGTCACCGCCGGCGCGCTGACATGCAGGAAGTCGGCGGCGCGGGCCACGCTGCCCTGCCGCGCGACTTCCAGGAAAGCCTGTAGGTGACGGAAGCGGATGCGGCTCTCGGACATGGATTTGATAACCCCTGAGTTAATGAAACGGCGCAAAATATCATTTTACCGAACCAAATGCCTTGTGCAATGTGGGGGTGGAGGATCGAAATCGTGCCATTCGTCACCATCGGCGGCATCACGCTGCATCATCGCCACGTCAAGGCGGCCGGCAATGCGCCCCCGATCATATTCATCAATTCGCTGGGCACCGACTTCCGCATCTGGGACGAGATCGTCGCCGCACTGGATGGCGAAATGCCCTTGCTGGTCTATGACAAGCGCGGCCACGGGCTGTCCGACATCGGTGATATCAGGTCGATCGACGATCATGTCGACGATCTCTCGGCGCTCATCGATCATTTCGGGTTGGAGAAGGTGGTGCTGTGCGGCCTGTCGGTCGGCGGCATGGTCGCGCAAGGGCTCTATGCCAGGCGGCCGGAGATCGTCGAGGCCATGATCCTGTGCGACACGGCCCACAAGATCGGCACGACGGACAGCTGGAACACCCGCATCGCAACCGTCAAAAGCAAGGGCATCCAGGCCATTGCCGACGGCGTGTTCAAAGTGTGGTTCACCCCCGCCTTCCACGCGAACCGGGTGGCCGAGTTGGACGGCTACTGGAACATGATGACCCGGCAAGCTGTCGCCGGTTATCTCGGCACTTGCGCGGCAGTTCGCGACGCGGATTTTACCGAAGCCGCGCGCCACATCGCCGTACCGACGCTTTGCATCGCCGGAGACCAGGACGGCTCAACACCGCCCGATCTCGTCCGGTCGCTGGCTGCTCTGATTCCCGGCGCGCGTTTCGAGATCATCCGCGACGCCGGACACATTCCTTGCGTCGAACAACCCAAGGCACTGGTCGCGCTGATCCGCGATTTTGTCGCTTCGCTTGCCTCTGGAGCAGAAACCCATGGATGAAGTCCCCGCCAACGCAGCCAGATATCGCACCGGCCTCGCGGTGCGGCGGTCAGTGCTCGGCGACCGCCATGTCGACCGGGCCGAGGTCACCGCCACCGATTTCGACCAGCCTTTCCAGGAGCTGATCACCGAGGCCGCCTGGGGAACGGTGTGGGCGCGGCCGGGTCTCAGCAAGCGCGAGCGCTCGATCGTCACGCTGGCGCTGCTCGCCGCACTCGGCCATGATGAGGAGGTCGCCCTGCATGTGCGCGCCACCGCCAACACCGGTGCGACGCGCGAGGATATTTGCGAAGCGTTCCTGCATGTGGCCATCTATGCCGGCGTGCCGGCCGCCAACCGTGCCTTCAGAATAGCCAAGGACGTGTTCTCGGAAATGGACGGAGCCGACAATGCCAGCTGAGTCCGGCTCGAACCGGAGGCCCGAGACCGGTGCCTTCTTCCAGCGCGACCGGACATGGCACCCGCCGGCGCTGACGCCGGGCTACAAGAGTTCGGTGCTGCGCTCGCCGCAGAAGGCGCTTTTGTCCTTCGACAACACGCTGTCGGAAATAGCCGGACCGGTCTTCGGCCACGCCATGCTCGGTGAACTCGACGCCGACCTCATCCACAATTTCGCTAGGCCGGGCGAGAGCGCCATCGGCGAGCGCATCATCGTCCATGGCCGCGTGTTCGATGAGCGCGGCGTTGGCGTTCCCGGCGTGCTCATCGAATTCTGGCAGGCCAATGCCGGTGGCCGCTACCGCCACAAGAAGGATGGCTATCTCGCGCCACTCGACCCGAATTTCGGCGGCTGCGGCCGCACCATATCAGGCGACGATGGTGGCTACGCCTTCCGCACCGTCAAACCCGGTCCCTATCCCTGGCCGAACGGGCCCAATGACTGGCGCCCGGCCCACATCCATTTCTCGGTCTTCGGCCATGGCTTTGCCCAGCGCCTGATCACCCAGATGTATTTCGAGGGTGATCCGCTGATCTGGAAATGCCCGATCGTGCGCGGCATCGCTGACAAGGCGGCCATCGAGGCCCTGACGGCCATTCTCGACACGCAGGCGACGATCCCGATGGACGCGCTCGCCTACAGGTTCGACATCGTGCTGCGCGGCCGCCGTTCGTCGCTGTTCGAAAACCGGCTGGAGGGCAATTGATGGCGCAATCGCTCGACCGGCTCAGGGAAAGCCCCTCGCAGACCGCGGGACCCTACGTCCATATCGGGCTGACACCGAATTTCTGCGGCATTAGCGGCGTCTATGCGACCGATCTCGGCGCGACCATGGTCAACGACAAGACCAAGGGCGAGCGCGTCGGTCTCAAGATCCGGGTGCTGGACGGCACCGGCACGCCGCTCAAGGACGCGTTGATCGAGATCTGGCAGGCGGACGCCGACGGGCTTTACAATTCCCCGGCCGAATTGCGCGGCGCCGCCGATCCGAACTTTTTCGGCTGGGGCCGTTGCCCGACCGATATGGAAACAGGCGTCTGCGCCTTCGAGACGATCAAGCCGGGTCGCGTGCCGTTCAGGGATGGTCGCCTGATGGCGCCGCACATCACGCTCTGGATCGTCGCGCGCGGCATCAATCTCGGCCTGCACACGCGGCTCTATTTTTCCGATGAGGAAAAGGCCAATGCCGGGGATCCGATCCTGACGCGCATCGAGCACCGTATCCGCGTGCCGACGCTGATCGCCGAGCGCCAGGGCGACACCTACGTCTTCGACGTCCATCTCCAGGGGGAGAAGGAAACGGTCTTCTTCGACAGCTGATGGTCAGGAGGAGCAGGACATGACCGTATCGCCCTTCGACCATCCATTGCTGTCAGCTCTCCTCGGTGACGAGGAAGCATCGAGGCATTTTTCCGTCGACGCGGAAATCGAGGCGGCGCTGGCGTTCGAGAGCGCGCTGGCGGAAGCGGAGGCCGAAAACGGGATCATCGCCAGGGATGCCGCGGCGGCGATCGTGGCGGCGCTTGGTACCTTCCGCCCGGACACCGCCTTGCTCAGGGCAGGCATCGCCAAGGACGGCGTCATGATGCCGGAATTGGTGCGCCAGATCAGGGCTGCGGTCGGCGAACCGCATGGCGACAAGGTGCATTTCGGTGCGACCAGCCAGGACGTCATCGACACGAGCCTGGTGCTCCGGCTGAAATCCGTCGCCGAGCATCTCGGCCTGCTGCTGACCGAGACCATCATACGGCTCACCTCGCTGGAAGAACGCTTCGGGGGCAGGGCGCTGACCGGAATGACCCGCATGCAGCCAGCAATTCCGATCAAGGTGGCGGATCGCGTGAACGCCTGGCGGGCGCCGCTGCAACGGCATCAGGAAAGACTGTCGAAGCAGTCCAGACGTCTGCTGGTGGTGCAGTTCGGCGGTGCCGCCGGCACGCTGGAAAAGCTTGGCGACAAGGGGCAGGCCGTGCGAGCGACCCTCGCGGCAAAACTCGATCTTGGCGACGCGCCGCAATGGCATAGCCAGCGCGACGCGCTCGCCGACTTCGCCGGCTGGCTGTCGCTGGTGAGTGGCAGCCTCGGCAAGTTCGGCCAGGACATTGCACTGATGGCGCAGGGTGGAACCGACATAGAACTGTCCGGGGGTGGCGGTTCGTCAGCCATGCCGCACAAGCAGAACCCGGTGAAGGCCGAAGCGCTGCTGGCGCTCGCCCGCTTCAACGCCACGCAGCTTTCCGGCATGCATCAGGCGCTGGTGCATGAACAGGAGCGCTCGGGTGCCGCCTGGACGCTGGAATGGCTGCTGCTGCCGCAGATGGTCGTCGCCACCGCCGCGTCGCTGCGCCTCGCCGCCGAACTGACCGCGCAGATCGAAAGCCTCGGCCACTGATGCGCACCCAGGTCGCCATAATCGGGTCCGGACCCTCCGGCCTGCTGCTTGGGCAGCTTCTGGCTGGCATCGGCGTCGAGACCGTCATTCTGGAGCGCTCGAGCCGCGACCACGTGCTCGGCCGCGTGCGGGCAGGGGTGCTCGAACAAGGCACGGTCGAATTGCTGGAGGAGGCTGGTGCTGCCGCAAGGCTGCATGCCGAAGGTTTGCCGCATTCCGGCATTTCGCTGGCTTTCGACGGGCGCCTGCATCGCATCGATCTCGCGGCGCTCACCGGCGGCAAGCACGTCACCGTCTACGGCCAGACCGAAGTGACGCATGATTTGATGGACAAGCGCGAGGCGGCCGGCCTCGTCACCGTCTACGAGGCCGCCAATGTTGCGCTGCAGGATTTCGACGGCGAAGCGCCTTTCGTCACCTACGACAAGGACGGCGTCAGCCATCGCATCGATTGCGACTTCATCGCCGGCTGCGATGGCTATCATGGCGTCAGCCGCAAATCGGTGCCGGAGCGCGCGCTGAAAACCTTCGAGTGGCAGTATCCGTTCGGCTGGCTCGGCGTGCTGGCCGAGGTGCCGCCGGCCGATCACGAACTGGTCTACGCCAATCACGAGCGGGGTTTTGCGTTGTGCTCGATGCGCTCGACGCACCGCAGCCGCTACTATGTTCAGTGCCCGCAGGACGATCGCGTCGAGGCATGGTCCGACGATCGCTTCTGGGACGAGTTGCGCCGCCGCTTGCCCGAACAGACGGCCGCAAGCGTCACCACCGGGCCGTCCTTCGAAAAGTCGATCGCGCCTTTGCGCTCCTTCGTTGCCGAGCCGATGCGCTTCGGCCGGCTGTTCCTGGTTGGCGACGCCGCCCACATCGTGCCGCCGACCGGCGCCAAGGGCCTCAACCTCGCCGCCAGCGATGTGCGCTATCTCTTCGCCGGTTTGCGCGATTACTACCGCGACAAATCCATGGTTGGCATCGACGCCTATTCAGCCAAGGCATTGGCGCGCGTCTGGAAGGCGGTGCGCTTCTCCTGGTGGATGACGACCATGCTGCACCGTTTTCCCGACACCGGCGACTTCGGCCAGCGCATCCAGGAAGCAGAACTGGACTACCTCGTGCAGTCGCAGGCCGCATCGACCGCGCTCGCCGAGAACTATGTTGGGTTGCCCTATTGAGGGCAGCTATCCCTTGATCGCCGAGCCGACGATGGGATCGACGAAGAAGCGCTGCAGGAAGACGAACAGGATAAGCGGCGGCAGCACGCTGAGCGTGTCCGTGCAGGCTCGAAGCCCAGGTTTTCATTTTCAGAACGCCAACAAATAATTTGACGCGCGAAACTCTTTTGCGTTGTAGTGGAAACGCGAAAATTTGACGGAAAAAATTCGTCAAGCAATGCTGCCTCACGACAACGGCCGCAAGACTGATTCTGGCCGGACCGGAAAGTTGGCGGGCGCGGGCAAAGGAATATCGATGGCGGAGAAGACCCACCGCACGATGGATGATTTCGCCAGGGCGTCCGGCGTTTCGCGGCCGACCCTGTCGAAATATTTCGACGATCCGGCCAGCGTGAAGCCGGCGACGCGGGCGCGTATCGAGGCGGCGCTGCGCTCCTCGGATTATCAGCCCAACGTTTTCGCGCGCAATCTCAACCGCAAACGCACCCGCAATGTCGGCATCGTCGTGCCGACGATTGCCGATCCGTTCTATGCCGAGATGGTCAGCCGCATCGAACTGCGCTGCCGCGACGAGGGGTTCTGGCCGATCGTCATCTCCTCGCACGGTTCGCCGAAGCTGGAGGCGGAATCGGTCAGGACGCTGATGTCGCTGAAGGTCGCCGGCGCCATCGTAGCGCCGCTGGGGTCGGTCTCCGAACCCGGCGTCTTCGAGCGGATGAGCGAAGAGATTCCGATCGTCTATTTCGACACCTATATCGAGGGCGACACGCCTTTCGTCGGCAACGACAACCACCAGAGCACGTCGACAATCGTCGACTATCTCTGCCGGTCGGGCGAGCCGCCGGTCTATGTCGACATTCCGCACGTCAATCACAATTCAGGCGAGCGCCTGCAGAGCTATATCGAGACGATGCGAGCCGCCGGCCTGGAGCCTGTCGTTCTCGAGGCGGCGGGCGGCTACAACTGGGACTTCGAGCGCATCGGCCATGAATGGATGGAGCGGACGCTCGAGAAAGGCGGCTTGCCGGCGCGCACGCTGCTGTGCGCCAACGACCGTCTCGCCTTCGGCGTCATGGCGGCGGCTTTTTCGCGCGGGCTGAAGATCGGCCGCCGGGCCGATTGCGACTTCCGTGTCGCGGCCCACGACGACCATCCGCTGAGCCGCTACACCTGTCCGGCGCTGACCACCATGGCGCAGGATTTCGCCGCCATGGCCGGCCGCAGCGTCGAGATGCTGCTGGCCTTGCTCGACGAGGCCGATCCGCCTGGCCAGGGCCTGGCGCGCAACGTCAAGCTCGGTGCGACGCTGGTGATGCGTCAGTCGGCCTGAGCGGGCGTCTGCAATTTGAGCCAGGCAGCCGCCTCGCTCACCGCCGGTCGCGCAGCCGGTATATGGCGGCCCATCGAGACGAAGCCGTGGATCTGACCCGGCCAGTGCCGCAGGACCGTTGGCACGCCTTCGGCGCGCAGGCGTTCGGCATAGGCCATGCCTTCGTCGGCAAGGATGTCGTGACCGGCGATCACGACAAATGTCGGTGCGGCGCCGGCGAGGCTTGACGCCAGCAGCGGCGAGACGCGCCAATCCGTGATGTCGTCTGGTGTTCGCACATAGTGATCGCGGAACCACGCCATGGTCGCGGCGGTGAGCCCGAAGCCGTCGCCGAAGCGCCGATAGCTGTCCGCGGTCTGGCGGGCATCGGTGTTGGGATAGATCAGGATCTGGGCGGCAAGCGGCGGCGCCAGCCCGTCACGGGCAAGCAAAGCCAGAACGGCGGCAAGGTTGCCGCCGGCGCTGTCGCCGCCAACGCAGATGCGGGCCGGGTCGATGCCCAGTTCCCCGGCGTTTTCCGCCATGAAGCGCAACGCTGCCGCGCAGTCTTCGAGCCCATCCGGAAATTTGTGCTCCGGCGCCAGCCGGTAATCGACGCAGACCACGACGGTGTTGCCCAGATTGGCCAGCCAGCGGCAGATCTCGTCATGCGAGGAGAGATTGCCGATGACCCAGCCGCCACCATGCAGATAGAGCACGGCGCGTGCCCCGGTCCGTGGCGCGCCGATGCCGCGATGGATGCGGATCGTGAGCGGGCCGTTCGGCCCGTCGATCTCTTGCTGCGAGGTCACTGCCACCGGCTCGTGCTCGCCCTGCTGTGTCGGGAACCACGCGTTATGGGCGGCCCGGGCCGCCGCTACGCTGCCGTTTTCGAACGGCTCGCCACCGCCCGCACGGCCGATTTCGAGGATGCGCAAAGCATCAGGGTCGAGCGTCATTACCATCTCCGCCGTCACTGCGCCTAGGCGAGCAGGCTGCTTGCTTCGTCCTCGGTCAGCAGCGCCGGCTGGACGACATCGCCGGCAATGGCGACCGAGCTCTTCGTTTCGCCCGAATTCAGGATCGCCTCCATGATCTCCAGCACATGCAGCGCCAGATTGCCGGACGCGCGCGGTGTTGCACCCGTCTTCAGTGAGCGCACCAGATCGGCGACGCCGAGCATGCGATAATTGGCGCGGTCAGGTGCCGCGTAAGGCCAGTTGCGGGCGCCGTAGAGTTCGCCTTCGCTGGCGAAATCCTTCCAGTCCGCGCCGCGTTCGGACAGCGACACCGTGCCGCCGAACGTGTCGGGATCGGGCAGGCGCAACGAGCCTTCGGTGCCGTGCAGTTCGATCGGATGGTTGGAATGCTTGAAGACATCCCACGAGGCGCCGAAGGTGACGGTGGCGCCCGAGCGGAATTCGAGCAGCGACAGCACATTGGTCGGCGTGCCGACCTTGAAGGTCGTGTTCTTGAACGGCCCTTCGGCAGTGATCCGCCTTTCCTCCTGGCCCTTGGTCGCCATTGCCATCACCCGCGCGACAGGGCCGAGCAGATTGACCAGCATGGTCAGGTAGTAAGGACCCATGTCGAACACCGGGCCGCCGCCCGGCTGGTAGTAGAATTGCGGGTTGGGGTGCCAGTGCTCCATGCCGCGCCCCATCATGAAGGCGGTGCCGGTGACCGGGCGGCCAATGGCGCCATCGTCCATCAGGCGGCGCGCCCGGCGTCCGGCGGCGCCAAGGAACGTATCCGGCGCCGAGCCGAGCAGCACGCCGCGCTTGGCGGCCTCGGCTACCAGGCGACGCCCGTCGCTGGCGGACGTTGCCAGCGGCTTTTCGGTGAAGACGTGTTTTCCCGCCGAAAGCGCGGAAAACGAAATGTCGAAATGCGCCGCGGGAATGGTCAGGTTGAGGACGAGATCGATCTCGGGGTCGGCCAGCAGCGCATCGACGCCGAGCGCCCGGATGCCATATTCCTTGGCCCGCAGCGCCGCCATGTCGGCCGAAATATCGGCGCATGCGCGCAACTCTATGCCCCCGAAGAGGGCGGCATTGCGCAAATAGGTCATCGAGATGTTGCCGCATCCGATGACACCGATTCCGAGCTTCGCCGTTGATTTTCCCTGCATTTTTGGCCGTACCTCCCAACTTCGTCATGCTCTGCTGGATCCGCTGCGCCGGCAACGGATCATTCTGGGAACGCGCTATACAACATTTTAAATCTTGACGCGCGTAAAATTTTTATAGAACATGCGAAAATGCTGGCGCGATATCGGGAGGCTGCCAGCCCTTGGGAGGAGAAAATGACCGACATGAAAAAACGGCCGACTGCCGATGCGAATCCCGTGGGTCATGCGTGCATTGGATATTCCCGTGGCAGCCAGGGACCGCGACGGGGTCAGGCATAGATCACCTTGGCCCCCGTCCTATCAAGCTGGCTGCGTATCGGGCCGGACAGGCCATCGTCGGTGATCACAACATCGACGCTCGACAGCGAAAAAGCCTTGGAGGTCCCGCTGACGCCCCACTTGCTCGAATCCGCGAGCAGGACAACGCGCCGGGCCATGCGCAAGAGGTTTCGCTTCGTTCGCGCCATGTCTTCGTTCACGTCGACCACATCCAGTGACGAGTCAATCGCATGCGCTCCAACAAAGACCTGATGCGCCACCAAGCCGCCGAGAGCCGTGTCGGCATCGGTGATCAGCGTGCTCACCGTGTCTGGATAGACCCGGCCACCGATCATGTGAACGTCGAGGCCTGGCCGATGCATCAGATGCTGCACGATATTCATCGCCGTGGCCGCGACCACGACATTGCTGAGCGGCGGTAACAGCATGGCAACCTGCATCAATGTCGAGCCGCCGTCGAAGATGACCGATTGGTTGTCCTCGAACAGGTCTACCGCTGCCCGGGCGATGCGTTTCTTTGCATCGAGGTTCGTTTGCATCCGCCGGGCGAACGCGGCCGTGGTCGAATCCGTGGTCCGGGTCACCGCCCCGCCACGGGTCTTGGTCAGCAGTCCCTTGCGATCCAGTATCTCGAGGTCGGAGCGCACCGTGACTTCCGACACGCCAAAATCGTCTGACAGGTCCTTGATGCGAACCTGTCCGCTGCGTTGCACTTCACCCAGGATCGATTGGCGTCTCTGCTCTGACAACATTGCCCTGTCCTTGCCTCCATGCGCCAGGCGATCGCCCTGGCTTCGGTTCACTCTACCAAAAATACGCGAATTCGAAAGGTTTCGAAAGATTGCATTTATCCTTTCTTTCGCAAACACTGGGTTCAGGGTTTTTATATCAATCGATTGGAGAGTTTTGGACTCATGAGCCTCGGAACCAAGGTGCGCCTGGCGCGCCTCTTCTCACATCCATCGGGGAATCTTTTTGGCGGCGCGGTCGACCACTTTGTCGGCTATGGCGACGTGCGCAAAGGAGGTCTTGCCGACCTGCCGGGCGCGCTTGCGCGCGTCATGATGGGCAAACCCGACTACGTCAGCATCCAGCCTGGCACCGCGCGCCATCTGTGGCCGCAATATGCGGGCAAGGCTGCCCTGGTGATCCAGGCCGGCTGCTTCACCCCGGACGATCGCATCAGTGAACTGATTGCAACGCCCGAGGATGCGGTGCGCGCTGGCGCCGATGCGTTGGCCGTGGCCATTCCGGTGCGCGGCGCGACCGAGGGCAAATACATACGCTGGCTGACCGATTCGGTGAATGCGGCGGCCCGTTACGGCATGCCGGTGGTGGCGCATATCTACCCTCGCGATTTCACCGACGGGGCAAAAATCGTCTTCACCCCCGACGAGATCGCCTATGCGGCGCGCATCGGCTACGAGTCCGGCGTCGACGTGATCAAGATCGGTTACACCGGCGATTTCGACTCGTTTCGAGAGACCGTTCGGACCTGCCCGGTGCCGGTTGTGATCGCCGGTGGGCCGAAGACCGACACGCTGCTCGGCGCCCTTCAGCAGACGGCGGATGCCATCCGTGCCGGCGCGCGCGGTGCCGTGGTGGGCCGTAATCTCTGGGGGCATGGCGATCCGGAAAAGGCAGCGATTGCCTTTCGAGGCGTCATCCATGACGGCCTTTCGGCGCAAGACGCCTTGGCGAAGGCGGGTGCCTGAACGATGCCCACCGTCCCTTCAATCCTCGGCTTCGGAGCTATTGCGATCGACGACATCGTCTATGTCGATCAGCCGTTGTCGGCGGGCAAGGGGAAGGTTCTGCAAAGTGCCCGTGCTTTCGGGGGAAATGTCGCGACGGCACTTGCCGCCGTCGCGCGGCTCGGCGGAAGCGCCGGGTTCGTCGGATGGCTGGGCAGTGCCGCCGATGACGCCGTGCTGTGTGATCTAATTGAGAGCGGCGTTGAAACCGCGTTCGCGCCGCGCCACGCCGACGCGCGCCCGGTGCGCTCGCGCATCACCGTCGGTTCGGATGGGGAGCGGTTCATCGCATACGACGACGACGCGATGCTGGGCACCACGCCGGACTTTCCGGACGAGGTCCTCAGCCGCGCGACCGTCCTGATCGTCGATAGTTACGGGACCGGGTCGCTGGATGTCGTGGCTCGGGCTCGGGATCTCGGCCTTGCGATCCTCGGCGATATCGAATGGAGCAGCGGCCCAGCCACGGAGCGGCTGATCGCGCTCTGCGACCACCTTATTCTTCCCCTGGGCTTTGCGCGGACCGCTACGGGCTGCCGATTGCCGGCCGAGATGCTCGATGCATTGTGGTCGCCGTCGCGATCCGCCGTGGTTCTGACCGATGGCGGTAGGGGCGTGTACTATCGAGGGCGTGAAGAGACAGGGCTCTGGCACCTGCCTCCGCACCGGGTTGCCGTCGTCGACTCGACCGGCGCCGGCGACTGCTTTCACGGCGCCTATGCCCATGCATTGACGCGCGGGGCCGACACCGCAGGCCGGGTCGCATTCGCGGCCGCGGCGGCGGCCCTTTCGATAACGGGGCGGGGCGGGCGCGAGGCGCTTCCAACCGCCGACCGGGTCACGGAACTCCTGGCATCGACGAACGCGCCGTCGGCAGTCGAACTCAGATATGCGCAACTCGATACCGGAACGTAGCTTGAAACTATCCGAGGATAAATTTCACAGGCGAAAGGGCCAAGAAGAGTAATAAAAATCAGTGGCTTAGACTTGTGGAGGGAGGAATATGGCAGAAGTCGTTCTTGAGAATATCTGCAAGACATACGGGAACAATTTTCACGCAATCGACCAATTGAACCTGTCGGTCAAGGACGGCGAGTTCTTGATTCTCGTCGGGCCGTCCGGCTGTGGCAAATCCACCGCGTTGCGGATGATCGCGGGATTGGAGGACGTCACCAGCGGCAGCCTTCGGATCGGCGGCGTCGACGTCGTCGACATGCCGCCCAAGGACCGCGACATCGCGATGGTCTTCCAGAGCTACGCCCTCTACCCGCATATGACGGTGTTCGAAAACATCGGCTTTTCGATGCGGCTGGCAGGCAAGTCGAAGGCCGAGCGCAAGAAGCGCGTGGACGAGATCGCCAAAACCCTTCAACTGACGTCTTTGCTGGACAGCAAACCCGCCAACCTTTCCGGCGGACAGCGTCAAAGGGTTGCCATGGGCCGCGCCATGGTGCGCGAGCCGGCAGCCTTTCTCATGGACGAACCCCTTTCCAATCTGGACGCGAAACTGCGTGTTCAAATGCGCGCCGAAATCACCAGCCTGCAAAAGCAACTCGGCGTCACGACCATATATGTGACCCACGACCAGACCGAAGCCATGACGATGGGCGACCGGGTCGCGGTGTTGAAAGGCGGCGTGCTGCAGCAGGTCGACACACCGAAGAGGCTCTATGAATCGCCGGTGAACGCCTTCGTTGCCGGCTTCATCGGGTCTCCTTCGATGAACCTGTTCGAGGCGACCCTGACGGGCGACGAACTGATGTCTGGCGCCTTTGCCATCCGGCTGCAGGATGCAGCCTTCGTGCGCAGGCCGGGCTTGAGGTCGTATGCGGGGCGCAAAATCGTGTTCGGGATCCGACCGGAGGATCTCTATGACAGCAGCCTCGAATCCGGCCGCAAGTATCAGACGATACCGGCAAAGGTGACCTCGATCGAAGAACTTGGATCCGAACAAATCGTCCATCTCAACATCGACGCGGTCCGGGTGGACTCCGGCGACCCGGACGCAGTGCAGGATTTCGGCTTGGCGTCGAATGCGGTGGCGAAATTCGAACCGGTCAGCACAGTCCGCTCCGGCTCGGAAATCCGGGTGGCCCTGGATGACGCCAAGCTCCATTTCTTCGATCCCGAGACGCATCTGGCGATCTGAATATCCGCGGCAAGGCCCGCAGGCGAGGGCGAGGCGCCTGCGAAGTACTCGTAAGAAGACTTCTGAATGAAGCAGACGATCGACCGCATTGTGCGGCCGATCCCAGAGAAGGAGGAGAAAATGATGTTTCGTATAAAACCCGCGATGCTGAAAATAGCCGCGGCCGCATGGTTGCTTGGCGCAACCGGCGCCATGGCGGACACGACGCTGGAATTCACCCAATGGTGGGAGCCCGAACTGCCGGCTGGCTCGCTCAGGGCAATCATGGATGACTTCGAGGCCGCAAACCCCGGAGTGAAGGTGACGCTGGTCAGCGGCCCCTACGCGACCACGCGAGACCAGATCTCGGTTGGTGCCGCAACCGGGACGCTCAGCGACGTCGTCGGTCTCGACGGTGCCTGGGTGAACAACCTGAACGCGCAGGGTGCGCTCGCCGACATGAACCCGATGATGGATGCGAGCAAGTTCGACAAAGCCCAAGTCGCCGACATCATCAAGGTGGACGGCAAGGCGGTGATGTTTCCGGTGGCTTCCTTCGTCTATCCGGTCTTCGTCAATTTGGACCTCGCCGCCCAGGCAGGCGTGACCAAGCTGCCGTCGACCCGCGCGGAGTTTCTCGAAGCCGCCAAGAAGATGACGCACGCCGACAAGAACCAGTATGGCTGGGTGCTGCCGCTGTCGCTGCAAACGCCATCCGGCGTCCAGAACGACATGATGTCGTGGGTTTGGGCTTCCGGTCAGTCGATGATGGCGGACGGCAAGCCCGCTCTCGAGGGCAAGCCAGTGGTGGACATGCTCACCTTCGTCAAATCGCTTAATGACGCCGGCACCATCTCGCCCGGCATCGCCACCAAGACCGAGCAGGAAAAGGTCGAGGAATTCGTCAATAACCGCGTCGGGATGATGATCGACTCGCTCGCGCATGTGAACCTCATCCGCAAGCGCAATCCCAATCTGAACTTCGACCTCATCCCGGTCCCGGTCGTGGAGGGCTATACGGGCAAGCGCGGCCTTCCCTATGCCTCCTGGGGCATCGGCATCTCTGCTGCCTCGAAACATCAGGAAGAGGCCTGGAAACTCGTCCAATATCTGATGAGTGAAAAGGTGAACGCCAAGCTCGTGTCGCTTGCAAACGCCTTCCCGGGCAACGTCAACGCCAAGCCCGATTTCGTGACCTCGGACAAGGCTTTCGCCAAGGCTTTTGAAATCTTCAAGACCGGTTATCTCGCCAATGAGTTCACGGGCCTGCCGGTGGCTGAAGACCTGATGACCCAGTTCGACGTGCAAGCCCAGAAGATGCTCGCCGGCGAGCAGTCTCCCGAACAAGCCGCCGCCGCCGCTCAGAAGGGCTGGATGGCGAAATTCTGATCGGCCCGTTCCCGTTTGCTATCTTCGACCGGGTGGCCTGACTTCGGGCCACCCGGCAACCACGGATCGGCAAATTGAGATGGACCTGTTTTAGAAGCTTACCTTCTCTTGAAGGCGTATCCCAAGGTTGGCACATGACCCGGCAGAAGCGCTCCCACTACAAGCTGAGACGAGCGGTCGCACCCTACCTCTATCTGTCGCCCTCGCTGCTCATAATCGGGCTTCTGATGCTGCTGCCGATGGTGACGGTGATTGGCTATTCGTTCCAGAACAGCGCGGTGCTGCGTCGCGACCCGTCCTTTGCCGGGCTGAAACACTACCAGGCGATCTTCAACGATCCGGTGTTCTGGGCTTCGCTGTGGCACACGCTCTACTTCACCTGCATGAGTGTCATTTTCCACATGACCATCGGCATGATCTTCGCGCTCATGCTGAACAGCGACCGCATCAATCCGACGCTGCGCAATATTCTGCGCGTGCTCTACATACTGCCCTGGCTGTTCACCGCGGTGATCATCGCCGTGATCTGGCGCCTGCTGCTCGAGCCGAACGGTGTCGTCAACAGCATTCTCCTGCAATTGGGCATCATCGGTTCCAAGGTCGAATGGTTTTCCTCGCCTCAGACCGCGTTGCACGCCGTCACCTTCGCCAATATCTGGGCGGGCTATCCGCTCTTCATGGTCAGCCTGCTCGCGGGTTTGCAGGGCATTCCCAAGGATTTCTACGAGGCCGCCGATATCGACGGGGCGAAGGCCTACCAGAAGCTGATTTTCATCACCATCCCGCAACTGATGCCGATCATCATCAGCATCTCGCTGCTCGACTTCATCTGGACCATGCAGGTCTTCCCGTTGATCTGGATAACGACGGGCGGTGGCCCGATCTACTCGACCGAGGTGCTGAGCACCTACACGTACAAGCTGGCGTTTTCGAGCTACAACCTGTCGCAGGCTTCGGCGAGCGCCGTGGTCATCTTGTTGATCTCTCTCGGCCTGACGCTGTTCTACATCCGCTATCAAAAGGCTCGGTAGTCACCATGAGGAAACGAAACTCTGGCAAAGACAAACTGATCACCGTCGCGCTGCATGTAGCGCTTGCAGCGGGGCTCTTTTTCGCGGCCTTCCCGATCTACTGGATGCTCAGCAGTTCGTTCAAATCGAACACCGAAATCTTTGCCTTGCCACCGACCATCCTGCCAAAGGCCTTCACGCTGGAAGCGTATGCGGCCATCCTTGGCGACCCGGTAAAGCTGCGCTTCTTCTTCAACAGCTATTTCGTGGCGGGATCGGTGACCGTGCTGACGGTGCTGATCGCCTTGCTGGCGGCCTACGGGTTCAGCCGCTTCAACTTCCGCGGCAAGGGCAGCCTGAACACACTCATCATCAGCACGCAGACGATTCCGCCGATCACACTTTTGATCCCCTTCTTCGGGCTTGTCGTCTCATACGGTATCTTCGATACCTACGTCGCACTGATCCTGACTTACCTGGTGTTTACGCTGCCCTACGCGATCCTGCTGATGACGGGGTATCTGAACACCTTGCCCCGCGATCTCGACGAGGCCGTGGCTGTCGATGGCGGCACCAGTTGGACAGCGCTTTGGCGGGTGGTCGTCCCGATTTCACTGCCTGGTATCGTGGCGACGTCGGTCTACACCTTCCTGTTGTGCTGGAACGAATTTCTCTTTGCGCTGACGCTGACGAAGTCAACGTCCATGCGCACCGTCCCGATCGGCATCCAGCTGTTGATGGGGCAGCACGCCTTCGAATGGAACCAGATGATGGCGATGAGCGTGCTCGGCTCGCTGCCGCTCTTGATCATCTACCTCGTTGCCCAGAGGTATTTCCTCGCCGGCATGACCGCGGGCTCGGTCAAATAGGATGTCCTTCCCACGGCGACGCAGAGTGGCATCAAGCAATAAGCGGTATCAAGGATTGAAAGGATGAACGTGAAAGACCTCAAAGTCGGCTGCCAGACCTTTACCTGGGAAATGCTCGGCGACCGTTTTACCGGCGGTCCCGACGATCTGTTGAAGGCCATCGCCGATGGCGGCTATTCCGGCATCGAGATCACCGACACCATGATCGGCCGCTACGCCGACCGGCCACCGGAATTCGCCGCCGCGCTGAAGTCGTCCGGCCTGACGCTCGTTTCCTTCGCCTTCGGGTCGGACAGTGGTTTTACGCTCAAGGATCAGATCGGCGCCGATCTCAAGGCGGCACAGCGCTGGATCGATTTCGCCGCCGCCTTTCCCGGCGCGCTGGTCTCGATGGGTTCGGCAACCGTGGTGTCCGACGGGCCGCGCGACGACAAGTTCGCCATCGCCGCCGAGGTTTACAACAAGGCCGGCGAGCTCGGCCGCAAGGCCGGTGTCCAGGTGGCGGTGCATCCGAGTTCGCACCACAACACGCTGCTGCTCGACCGCGCTGACTACGACAAGATCTTTGCCTTGCTCGACCCGGATCTGGTCGGCTGGGTGCCGGATACCGGCCACATCCTGCGCGGCCACAAGGACATGTCCGACACGTTGCGCACCTATCGCGACCGCATCCGCTACATCCATTTGAAGGACGTCGACGCCAACGGCACCTGGGCGATGTTGGGCAAGGGCGTCTGCGACACATCAGCGGTTATCGAGATCGCAAACACCGCGCCGCGCTTCAACGGCTGGCTGGTGCTGGAAGAGGAATCCGACACGGCCGCCGCCGACCCCGCCGGCGCGGTCAAGACCAACCGCCAGACAATGCGCAGCTACGGCGCCTGAAGAACGAGACGATGATCAAGAAACAAGACAGACGCCTCAGGGTCGGCGTGCTCGGTTGCGGTCCCATCGCGCAGTTCGCGCATCTGCAATCCTGCACCAAGGCCGCCAATGCCGACCTCTACGCCATCTGCGACACGGCGCCCGATTTGCTCGCCCGCATGGGCGCCACCTACGAACCGCAAAAGATGTATGCCGACTATGACGCCATGCTCGCCGATCCCGAGTTGGAGGCGGTGATCGTCGCCACCTCGGACGCCTACCACGTGCCGATGTCGATCAAGGCGCTCGACGCCGGCAAGCATGTTCTCTGCGAAAAGCCGATCGGCACCTCTGTCGAGGAAGGCGAGGCGCTGGCAGCGGCGGTCAAGCGCTCCGGCAAGGTGCTGCAGGTCGGCCACATGAAGCGCTTCGACCCGGCGCTGGAGGCGGCCCACGACTTCGTCCGCGACGAGATGGGCGAGGTGCTGGCGCTCAAGGCCTGGTATTGCGATTCCACCCACCGCTACACTAACACCGACGCCATTCAGCCGCTGCCCGTCACCAGCAAATTGGCGAGGAAACCCGCAGGCAATCCGAAGGCCGATCTCAGGCAATATTTCATGCTGGCGCATGGCTCGCATCTCGTCGATACCGCCCGCTTCCTCTGCGGCGAAATCACCGCCGTGCACGCGCGCCTCAACGAACGCTTCGGCGCCTATTGCTGGTTCGTCGAAACCGAGTTCGCCAGCGGCGCGCTCGGCCATCTCGATCTGACAGTCGCTGTGCGCATGGACTGGCATGAAGGCTTCCAGCTTTATGGCGAGAACGGTTCGGTCATCGCCAAAACCTTCAACCCCTGGTACTTCCGCGCCAGCGAGGTCGACATTTTCCATGAGAAGGACGCGACCTCGCGCAAACCGCTCGGCGCCGACGGCCATTTCTTCCGCCGCCAGTTGGAAGGCCTCGCCGACACGGTGCTGAACGGCACGCCGATGCGCGGCGCCAATGTCGAGGACGGCATCGCCTCGATCCGTGCCATGGTGGCGATTGCCCGTTCCGTCGAGACCGGTGAGCGTGTTGAGCTAACCTCGGTTTCAGGTGCGGTCTGATGCGTCTCGGCATCTTCGCCAAGACTTTTTCGGGCACCGAGCCGGCCACCGTGCTGGCTGCCGTGAAACAGGCCGGCTATGAGACGACGCAGTTCAATCTCGCTTGCGCCGGCCTGCCGTCGATGCCGGATGCCGTTCCGGCGGATGCCGTCGCGGCGATCCGCGCTGCCGCGCAGTCGACTGGCGTTTCGCTGGCCGCACTATCGGGCACCTACAACATGGCGCATCCCGACAAGACCGTGCGCGACGATGGCCTTCGCCGTCTTGCCGTCGTCATCGAGACGGCAGCATCCCTCGGCATTCCGCTGGTCACGCTTTGCACCGGCTCACGCAATGCCGCCGACCAGTGGGCATTTCATCCTGACAATGCCACGCCGGCCGCATGGTCCGACATGGCCGTCGAGATGGCGAAGGCCCTGGCGCTGGCCGAGGACGCCGGCGTCGATCTCGGCATAGAGCCCGAGCAGGCCAACATCGTCACCTCGGCAAGCGACGCGACACGCCTGATCGCCGATATGGGCTCGAAGCACCTGAAGATCGTGCTCGACCCGGCAAACCTGTTCGAGCACGCGACGCCGGACGAAGCACGTGCCATCGTCGCCGCCGCGATCGACCAAGCCGCCGGCCACATCGCCATGGCGCACGCCAAGGACCGGCATGGCGACGGCCGCTTCGCCACATCAGGGCAAGGCATCGTCGACTTCCCGGATTTCGTCGCGCGGCTGAAGGCCGTCGGTTTCGACGGCGCGCTCGTCACCCACGGGCTGTCCGCCGATGAGGCGCCTAGCGTTGCCGCCTTCCTGCGAGGGCTGCTCCGATGAGTGCGGCGCCAACGATCCTGCTGCGCGACGATGCCGCTCTTCATGTCTTCGACACCGGGCAGGGCGGGCTTCCCGTTATCTTCCAGCATGGTCTCGGCGGTGATGCCGTCCAGGTGGCGCAGAATTTTCCCGATGGCCCGTCACGCCGCCGGCTGACCGTCGAATGCCGCGCTCAGGGTGGCTCCGGTGCCGGCAGCAAGCGTCCGTTTTCGATCGCCATGTTCGCCGACGATGTGCTGGCCGCTGCGGATGCGGCTGGGCTCGACCGCTTCGTTGCCGGCGGCATTTCAATGGGCGCCGCCATCGCGCTGCACCTCGCTTCTCGCCACCCGGACCGTGTGCTTGGTTTGGTGCTGGTGCGCCCTGCCTGGGCCTTCGATGCAGCGCCGCAGAACATGCGCCCCTATGTCGAAGTGGCCGAACTCATCCGCCGGCTTCCGCTGGCTGAAGCGCGCGAAACCTTCGCGTCCTCCGCAACATCGGCCCGCTTTCGCACAGAGGCGCCGGACAATCTCGCTTCGCTGCTCGGCTTCTTCGCGCGTGAAAACGCCACCGTCTTCGCCGAGGTGATGCAGGCGATCGCGGCCGACGGACCCGGTGTGACGCAGGCCGAAGCCGCGGGTTTCGCAACACCCACGCTGGTCATCGGCAGCGCCATCGATCTCGTCCATCCCCTGGCGACCGCGCGCGAACTCGCCGCGACCATCCCCAACACGACCTTCACCGAGGTGACGCCAAAAGCCACCGACAAGGATCGCCATTTCGCCGAAATCCGCGCCGCCATCAGCAGCTTTCTCGACACGAATTTCAACAACCAGGATCCATCATGACTTCAAAGCCCCTGTCAGGCCCCGCCGCCATCGCCGCATTGCCGCGCGATCGCTTGATCGCCGAATTTTCGCTGTGGTCGGCCAATCTCGCCAATTTCGAGAGCGATCTGAAACGGATCGAACCCTATGTCGATCTGCATCATATCGATGTCGCGGACGGCCATTTCGCGCCGTCCTTCCTGTTCTTCCCCGATCTCGTCGCCCGCATCGCTGGCCTGACGGCCAAACCCATCCATGTCCATCTGATGGTCGATGCGGCAATCGTCGAGGCGCAGACGCGCCAGTTCATCGAGGCCGGCGCCGACATGATCAGCGTCCATGCCGAGAACGGCGAGGCGGGTTTGCGCGCCGTGCGGCTGGCCCGCGAACTCGGCGCCGAAGCTGGCGTTGTGTTGAGGCTGGAGACGCCCGTCGAGGCGGTGACGCCTTTCGTCTCCGAGGTCGCCTTCGTCACGCTGCTGGGCACCGCGATCGGCGTCAAGGGCCAGAGCCTGTCGGAGAAGGCCTGCGACAGGCTGGGCGCCACTCGTGCGATCCTGAGAAAGGCCGGCCGCGAGGCTGCGGTCGTGCTTGCGGCCGACGGCGGCATCCGCCACGAGACCGTGCCGTTGTTGCGTGCCGCCGGCGCCGAAACCGTGGTTCTGGGCTCGCTCGCCTTTGGCGACAAGGATCTCGCCGGCCGCATCGGCTGGCTGCATGGGCTGAAGGTTGCGGCATGACCACTGAAGCCGCCCTTGCGATCGATCTTGGCGGCACCGAGCTTCGTGCCGCGCTGGTCGACCGTGACGGCAAGATACTGGCCTTCGCCGCGGTGCCGACGCAAGCGCAGGCCGGGCCTGACGTGGTGATCGACCAGATCGAGGCGCTGGCCGCGACCGTGCATGCCGAGGCGCCGGGGCTCGCCATTGTCGGCGTCGGCGTCGGCGCGCCGGGGCCGCTCGATCCGCTGGCCGGCATTGCCGTCGGGCCGCCGACGCTGGCCGGCTGGCAGGATGTCCCGCTGGCCGATATCCTCGAGCGGCGGCTCGGCCTGCCGGTGCGGCTGGAAAACGACGCCAATGCGGCGGCACTCGGCGAATGGCGCTTCGGCGCCGGCCATGGCGCCCGCTCGTTGGTCTTTGTCACGGTGTCCACCGGCATTGGCGGCGGTGTCGTTGCCGACGGACGCATCCTGCATGGCCGCCGTGGGCTGGCCGCCGAGATCGGCCATATGACCATCACCAACGAAGGCGAGCGCTGCGTCTGCGGCGTCGTCGGCTGCTTCGAGGCCATCGCCTCGGGCACCGCACTTGGCCGCCGTGCCAATGCCGCGACATCGGCCTTTGACGGCTCGACGCTGCGGCGTCTCTCGGCCAATGGCGAGGTCACGGGTCGTCACGTGGTCGAGGCCGCGCGGCTGCAGGATGACCTCGCCGCCGCCCTGCTCGAGGAGGAGGCGCGCTGGCTCGGCGTCGGTTTCACCAATTTGCTGCATCTCTATTCGCCCGACGTGCTGGTCGTCGGCGGCGGCATCGCCAATGGCCTCGACCTGATGCATCCGGTCATCGAGGCGACCATCCGGCAGCGCGCCATGCGCGCCTATCGCGACGTGCCTGTCGTCCAGGCGCAGCTTGGCCGCCATGCCGGGCTGGTCGGCGCTGCCAGCCTTGTCCTGTTCGACGATGGCAGCCTGGCGGCCCGCATGCCTGTCGGTCCAAGCACGTTTCCGGAAGCGCGGAGGGACTTCAATGGCTGACACGTCAAGGTAAAAAAGTGGCCGGAGGCAGCGATGCCTCCGGCCATTTGCATTGCCATGCGACCGCGCGAATTACTCGGCGGGAACGACATCCGCCGGCAGGCTGTCGTCGGCAGTACCGGCCAAGGCCCTGGCGAGCTTGGCCTCGTCGAGTTCGCCTTCCCAGCGTGCAACAACCAGCGTGGCGACGGCGTTGCCGACGAAGTTGGTCAGCGCCCGGCACTCCGACATGAAGCGGTCGACACCGAGGATCAGCGCCATGCCGGCGACCGGCACCGAAGGCACGACCGAAAGCGTCGCGGCAAGGGTGATGAAGCCGGCGCCGGTGATGCCGGCAGCACCCTTGGACGAGAGCATCGCCACCAGCAGCAGCAGGATCTGGTCGCCGATCGACAGGTGGATGTTCGTCGCCTGCGCGATGAACAGCGCGGCCAGTGTCATGTAGATGTTGGTGCCGTCGAGGTTGAAGGAATAGCCGGTCGGGATGACCAGGCCAACCACCGAGCGCTTGGCGCCGGCCTTTTCCATCTTTTCCATCAGCGAGGGCAGGGCGGCTTCCGACGAGGAGGTGCCCAGCACCAGAAGCAACTCTTCCTTGATGTAGCGCAGCAGCGACAGGATGGAGAAGCCGTTGTAGCGGCAGACGGCACCCAACACGACGAACACGAACAGCAGCGATGTCGCGTAGAAGGTGCCGACCAGCATGGCGAGGTTGATGACCGAGCCGATGCCGTATTTGCCGATGGTGAAGGCCATGGCGCCGAAAGCGCCGATGGGGGCTGCCTTCATCAGCACGCTGACCAGCTTGAACATCGGCGCCATCAGCGCCTGCAGGAAGTTGAGCACCGGTGCACCCCTGTCGCCGACCAGCGCCAGCGCGATGCCGAACAGCACCGAGAAGAACAGCACCTGCAATATGTCGCCATCGGCGAAGGCGCCGACGATCGTGCCGGGGATGATGTTCATCAGGAAGCCGGTGACCGACTGGTCATGCGCCTTGGCGGCATAGGTGTTGACGGTCGAGGCATCGAGCGTCGCCGGGTCGATGTTGAAGCCGGCACCCGGCTGCACGACATTGGCGACGATGAGACCGATGATCAGCGCCAGCGTCGAGAAGGTGAGGAAATAAAGCATCGCCTTGCCGGCGACGCGGCCGACCTTCTGCAGGTCGCTCATGCCGGCAATGCCGGTCGCGACCGTCAGGAAGATGACCGGGGCGATGATCATCTTGACCAGCTTGATGAAGGCGTCGCCGAGCGGCTTCATGCTCTCGCCGACAGAGGGATAGTAATGGCCGAGCAGGATGCCGACGGTGATCGCCACCAGCACCTGCACGTAGAGTTGGGCATAGAGGGGCTTGCGCTGCGCGGCGGGCGCGCCTGATTGGTCTGCGATGTGCATCGATCTCTCCCTGGCCGGATGGACGGAAACCGCCCTGCGTGACTTCTCCCATCGCGGCGTTCCGGTCGCCCGCCGCTGCAAGGAGTTTTGCAAGCGCTGTGCCAGATCCGGGAAAGCCCGGAATCCCGGGATTCCGGGCATTCTTCAGCGGCCTTTGGTGGAGGTGTGTGCGGATTTCCGCACGCGAAACATTTTGCCTGGGCGGAATTTCGCATTACAGTGACCTTGAGGCCCTAGCAAAGGGAGAGGGCAGACGTCGCAGGCAGGCACCGATAGCGGCTCCGCGACCGGCCGCGAACTGCTGCGTGAGGCGGTGGCCCGGCTGCGCGATGGCCGCTGGCTTGTCGTCGTCATCGCCCTGGCGGTCCTGGCCGGCGCGATCGCCATCGCCGGGCGCATCGCCACCGGCCAGGCAGCCGATGATCTCCGCGACACAGCGCTTGCCGCCTTGCCGCTGGCTGCGGGAACGCTGACCGGCGAAATCGAAAAGCAGCGCCTGGTTCCCTTGGTGCTGGCCCGCGACGATGCGGTGCGCGGGGCGCTGCGTCGGGCCGGGAAGATGCAGGAGGCGGCCCTCAACGACAAGCTCAAGGCGATCGCCGGCGATGCCTCGGCATCCGCCATCTATGTCATCGACACGGCGGGCATCGCGATATCGGCCAGCAATGCCGGCGAGCCGACGAGCTTTGTCGGCATCGACTATAATTTTCGCCATTACTTCAACGAGGCGATGGCGAAGGGCGCTGCCAGCCAGTACGGCCTCGGCACGATCAGCGGCCGACCGGGGCTCTATCTTTCGAGCCGCGTCGATGACAACGGCAAGCCGCTGGGCGTTGCGGTGTTGAAGGTCGAACTCGACGGTGTCGAAGCCAATTGGCGCTCCAGCGGCTTCCTCGTTTTCGTCACCGACGAACGCGGCGTCGTGCTGGCCACCAGCCAGCCCGAATGGCGGTTTCACGCACTGGCGCCGCTCTCCGCCGAAGCCGCCGCCGCTGCCCTTGAGCAACTGCAATTGACGGACGCCGCCTTCGAGCCCTTGCCGATACGGCGCGGCGCGGGTGACGGCCTGGCGACGATCGACAGTTCGGGCAAGCCGCGCCAGTTCGTCGAAGTGGTGCAGGACCTGCCCGGTGCGGTCCCTGGCTGGCGCCTCTGGCTTTTGACGCCTGCCGACGCCGCCCTCTCGTCCGCCGCCAACACGGCGCGCCTGACGACGCTGCTCGGGCTGCTGCTGACGGGCCTGCTTGCCTATGTGCTGACAAGGCGCCGCCGCACACGCCGGCTGCGGCAGGAAGCGCTGGCGCGCATGAACGCCGAGCTCGAAAGCCGGGTCAGCACTCGGACCGCCGAACTGACGCGCTCCAACACCGCACTTGCCGGCGAAATCGCCGAACGTGAGAGTGCCGAAGCCAAGGTCCGCCGGCTGCGCGACGATCTCGCCCAGGCCAACCGGCTTTCCATCCTCGGCCAGATCGCCGCCGGCGTGGCGCATGAGATCAACCAGCCGGTCGCCGCCATCCGCACCTATGCCGAGAATGCCGGCCGCTTCCTCGAAACCGGCAAGACCGAACCGGCAAGCGGCAATCTGACCTCGATCGTCTCTATGACTGAGCGCATCGGCGCCATCACCAATACGCTGCGCACCTTCGCCCGCCGGCCCGGTGTCGCCGCTTCGCCACTGCCGGTGCGCGAGGCGATCGACGGCGCGCTGTCGCTGCTGTCCGGCCGCATCCGCGATTCCGGCGTGACCATCGTCAAGCCGCGCGGCAACGCCTCGCCATTGGTGATGGCCAGCCGCATCCGGCTGGAGCAGATCCTCGTCAATCTGTTGCAGAACGCGCTGGATGCCATGAAGGACCAGTCCGATCCCCGTATCGAGATCGAACTCGCCGAGCGCGACGACCGGGTGTTGATCTCAGTACGCGACAACGGCCCGGGTCTCGGGCCAGAAGCGGCCGGCAATCTGTTCATGCCGTTCCAGACCACCAAGGAGAAGGGGCTCGGGCTCGGACTGGTGATCTCGCAGGAGATCGCCCAGGAATTGGGCGGCACCTTGCAGCTCGATCCCGACAGTGCCGGCGGCGCGTCCTTCACCATCGATTTGAGGCGAATTGAATGACGCAGGGATCAGGGCTGGTGACGCTTGTCGACGACGATGCCGACCTGCTGCACGCCACCACGCAATTGCTCGAACTTGCCGGCTTCACGGTGGTCGCGCGCGATGCCGCCGAAGCCGCACTTGCCGTCGTCGACAGGGATTTCGACGGCGTGGTCGTCAGCGACATCCGCATGCCGGGCATGAACGGCCTGCAGCTGTTCGACCGCATCAAGGCGATCGACGCCGATATACCTGTCATTCTGGTCACCGGGCACGGGGATGTCGATCTCGCGGTGGCCGCACTCAAGGACGGCGTCTACGATTTCATCCCAAAGCCCTATGCCGGCGATCGCCTTGTCGAGGCGCTGAAACGGGCGAGCGAGAAGCGGCGGCTGGTGATGGAGAACCGGCGGCTGCGCGAAGCAGCCGCTCTGGCCGCCGACGGCCTGCCGCTGATCGGCGAAGCGCCCGCGATCCGGCGCCTTCGCGAAACCTTGCGCCAGATCGCCGACATGGATGTCGACGTGCTGGTCGAAGGGGAGACCGGAACCGGCAAGGAAGTGGTGGCGGACCTCTTGCACCGCTGGGGCCGGCGCCGTGCCAAACCCTTCGTGGCGCTGAATTGCGGCGCCTTGCCGGAGACGGTCATCGAAAGCGAGCTGTTCGGCCACGAGGCCGGCGCGTTCACCGGTGCGCAGCGGCGGCGGATCGGCCGCGTCGAGCATTCCAGCGGCGGTACGCTGTTCCTCGACGAGATCGAATCCATGCCGCCGGCCCTACAGGTCAAGCTGCTGCGGGTGCTGGAGACGCGCAGTCTCACTCCGCTTGGTTCCAACGAGATCCGGCGCATCGATCTGAGGGTCGTGGCGGCAACCAAGGTCGATCTCGGCCGGCCCGACCAGCGCGGCGATTTTCGCGAGGATCTGTATTTCCGCCTCAACGTGGTGACGCTGCGCATACCGCCCTTACGCGAGCGGCGCGGCGACATTCCGATGCTGTTCGGCCATTTCCTCGGCAAGGCCGCGGAACGGTTCGGCCGGCCTGTCGCCAAGGTGAACGCCGCGGTCAGCGATCATCTCCAGTCGCATGCCTGGCCGGGCAATGTGCGCGAGCTCGCGCATTTCGCTGATCGCGTAGCACTAGGTCTCGGCCCGGACGACGAGGCGAAAGCGGTTCCCTCGCAATCGGCGGAGCCTGCCGCCTCGCTGCCCGAACGCGTGGGCCACTACGAGGCGCAACTCATCCGCGACGCGCTGCGCGATCATGGCGGTGATGTGCGCGGCGCCATCGACGCGCTCGGCGTGCCGCGCAAGACGTTTTATGACAAGCTCAAGCGCTACGGCATCGCCGCGTCCGAATTTCGCAATGGCGGCGATCCGCAGCCTGTTCGAGAGCAGACATAGAGTGCGCGGGCCTCACGCTTCATAACCCCTTCATCCCATCCAGCCATGCATTCCGGAAAGAGCCATGAAGACGACACTCGAAACGACGGCAAATCCCTTGCCCGAAGACCTCGCCTTTCTGAGCGAACGGCTGACGGCGTTCAACGACGGCGATGTCGGGGCTTCCGAAAGAAAGGCGCTGGCGGTGTTCGTGCGTGACGAGGACGGTGCGGTCGTTGCCGGCATTTCGGGCTACACCGCCTGGGGCTGGCTCTACGTGCAGTGGCTGTGGGTCGATGAAAGGCTGCGCGGCCAGCACATGGCAGGCCAGATGCTGGCCGCGGCCGAACAGGAGGCCATGGCACGCGGCTGCCACGGCGCGTTGATCGACACCTTCAATCCGAACGCCGAAAAGGTCTACCAGCGCCAGGGCTATCGGCCCTTCGGCACGCTGGCCGATTTTCCGGTCGGTCGCAGCCGCATCTTCCTGCAGAAGGAACTCGCTTAACCAGCGAGTTTTCCGCCGCGCATCGGCTGCGGCGCGCCTGTGGTGCTTGGAAAACTGATCGGCAGGCCGCGCAGCACGCGAACCGCGAGGAAGGCAAAACACTCCGCCTCGACCGCGTCGCCGCTCCAGCCAAGGCTTTCGGCCTGCACCACCTCGACGCCGGCGCGGCTGGCGAGCATGGCCATCATCGTCGGATTGTGGCGGCCGCCACCGCTGACCACCAGCCTCTTCGGCCGGCTCGGCAAGAGATCGAGCGCCTTGCCGACGGCGCCGGCGGTGAAGGCGGTGAGCAGGGCCGCGCCATCCTCGGCGTTGAGGCCATCGGCCATGGCAGCACCGAAGTCGAAGCGATCAAGCGATTTGGGGAAAGGCTTGGTCAGATAAGGATGCTGCAACAGCTTGGCGAGCCTAGCCTCGTCGACCGTACCCGCGCGACCAAGCGCGCCGTCGCGGTCCATTTCGCCGAGCCCTTTCGACTTGATGAAATCGTTGAGCGGCGCGTTGGCCGGTCCGGTATCGAAGGCGACGACATTGTCGGCGCCATCCCACCAGGTGACGTTGGCGACGCCGCCAAGATTGAGCACGGCCACCTCGCCGCTGGCGCCGGCGCTGCGCATCAGCGCGGTGTGATAGGCTGCGGCCAGGGGCGCGCCTTGCCCGCCGGCGCGCATGTCGGCCGAGCGGAAATCATACGCGACCTTGGTGCCCAATAGGGAGTGCATCAGCTCGCCGTCGCCGAGCTGCCGCGTCTGGCCGAGCCGTCCGACCTGCGGCGCGCGATGCAGCACCGTCTGGCCATGGAAACCGACGACGCCGATATCGGCCATTGTCATGCCATAGCCCTCGACCAATTCCTTGACCGCCGCCGACTGGGCGCGCGTCAATGCTTCCTCGGCCTTGCGGAAGATCGCCGGTTCCGGCCCGACAAAATTCCAGGCCCGCGCCGCCGTCAGCGTCTCTTCCAGCAGGGAGCGGATCGATTGGGGATAAGGCATCAGCCGATAGGTGCCGAAATCGTCGATGCGCTCGCCATCGGTCTTGATCAGCGCGACGTCGATATTGCCGTCAAGCACGGTGCCGGTCATCAGGCCGACGGCCCAGATTGGTTCCATCATTGAGCTCCTAAAGTCCATTGACGAGATCGCCGACCGTCTGCCGCAGCGAAACGATTCCGCTGTCGAAATGGCGTGTCGGATGGATCCGGTTGGTGAGCAAGGTCCAGGCCTTGCCGCTGTCGAAGTCGATCCACAAGCCGGTGCCGGTAAAGCCGGTATGGCCGATGGTTTCGGGGCTGCACAATGAGCCGCCGGACCAGCCGTCGTAAGGACGTTCCCAGCCATGGGTGCGGGTGGCGGACAGGGGCGTGCGCATCAGTGCGATCGAACGTTCGGTGGCACCTGTACCGTCCAGCAGCCCCTGCGCGAAACCCAGCACCGAAGTGGCTGTGCCGAACAGGCCGGCATGACCGGCGCCTTGCAGCGCCGAGCAATTGTCGTCGTGCACTTCACCGGAGAGCACACGATGACGCCAGGTGCAGTCCTCGGTCGCCGCGGCGGCATCCGGCTCTGTTGACCAGGCAAAGCCTGGGCCGGGATCCATGTCGCGGATGGTCTTGCCCGAGAGCCGCTCGAGCGCAAAGCCGAGCAGGATGAAGTTGATGTCGGAATAGACCGGGTCGCGGGCGCGCCATTCGCGCTGCAGGATGAAGGCGCGCAGCAGGTCAGGGTCCCGCCCATAGGTATAGATCGGCTCGACGGCGGGAAACGGTGTCTGGTGGCCGAGGCACTGGCGAAACGTCACCTGCCGCTCCCAGGCCTCGACATCATATTGGCGCAGGTCGGGCAGCACCGAGATCAGCGGTGCGTCTAGATCGATGACGCCGCTCTCCGCCAACGCCAGGATGCGCGGGGTGGTGAAGATGATTTTGGTCAGGGACGCCAGGTCGAACCAGGTTTCGGCGGTCATCGGCCGCTGCTTGGGTACGAGTTGCGCGGAGCCGATTGCCCTGGTTATGCGGTGGCCATTGCTGTCGACAATGCCGAGCACGCCGCCGGGAATGCGCTTGGTGGCTACTGCGGCTTCCAGTGGTGCGAACGCGCGGTCGAAGAGTGGGGCGAGGTCGCTCAAGGATGGCCTCCATTGGAGAGGCCGAGATCCGTCACACCCCCCTCTGCCCTGCCGGGCATCTCCCCCGCAAGGGGGGAGATTGGCAGCGTTGATGTTCCGCAAACCTTCCAACGTTGGAGATTGGCGAAAGCCGGCGTGACATCCGATCTCCCCCCTTGCGGGGGAGATGCCCGGCAGGGCAGAGGGGGGTGCTGTCCCGCCAACCTCGCATATCCCCGCGCGCCACCCATCACGCCTCAACCCTCGCTCGATGATCAGGCCCAAACTGCTCCCAGCGCGCCGGCGCCGGCTCAAACCCCTGCGGGCGCACCAGCGAGGGCACTTGCCATGTGTCGATCTCGAAATGCTCACGCCGCCGGTCGATAGTCGGAACGGCGGCGATCAGCTTCTTCGTATAGGAATGCTGCGGCTTCGACAGCACAGAAGCCGCGTCGCCGATCTCGACGATCTGGCCGGCATAGATGACGGCGATACGATGGGCGATGCGCTCGACCACCGCCATGTCATGCGAGATGAACAGATAGGCCAGCCCAAAGTCGCGCTGCAGATCGACCAGCAGCTCCAGCACCTTGGCCTGCACCGAGACGTCGAGCGCCGACACCGCCTCATCGAGCACGACCACGGACGGGTTGAGCATCAGCGCACGGGCAATGCACAGCCTTTGCCGCTGGCCGCCGGAGAATTCGTGGGGATAACGCTGCAAGCTATTCGCAGGCAGGCCGACACGTTCCAGCAGGCTCGCCATCCTGGCCCGCGTCTCGGCATCCACGCGGCCACCGGTGGCGATCACCGGTTCGGCCAGGATGCTTTCGATGCTGAGCCTTGGATTGAGCGAGGCATAGGGGTTCTGGAACACCATCTGCACGGGCTTGGCGCTTTGCTCGGTTGAGGCCTTTCGGGCGCCAACTGAGAAGCTGCCGCGCGTCGAGCGCACCAGTCCGAGCACCGCCTTCGCGGTGGTCGATTTGCCCGAACCGCTCTCGCCGACGATCGCCAGGGTCTCGCCTGGCATCAGGTCGAAGTCGACGCCGTCGACGGCATGCACCGCGCCGGTGGCGCGGCTGAAGAGATTGCTCTTGAGAGGAAACCGCACGACGAGGCCGTCGACCTTCAAGGCCGGCTCTGCTTGTGTGTCCTTGTCGCGCTGTCCGTCCGCGCGCGTCGCACGACCGTTGGCGAAATGCGGCACGTCCTGCAACAGATGCTGCGTGTAGGGATGCCGCGGCCTGTCGAGGATCTGATTCAGCTCGCCCTGTTCGACAGCCTGCCCGTTCTGCATCACCATCACCTTGTCGGCGATGCCGGCAACCAGGCCGATATCGTGGGTGATGAAGATGACAGACATGCCGGTCTCGCGCTTCAACTCGGCCAGCAGCGCCATGATCTGCGCCTGCACGGTGACGTCGAGCGCCGTCGTCGGCTCGTCGGCGATCAGCAGGCGCGGATTGCAGGCGAGCGCAATGGCGATCATCACCCTTTGCAGCATGCCGCCCGATAGCTGGTTGGGCGTGTATTTCAGCCGCCGCGCGGCATCAGGGATGCGCACCCGGTCGAGCGCATCCCTGGCCGCTGCAGTGGCTTGTCGGCCGGTCAGGCCGCGGTGCAGCCGAAACGATTCCTCGATCTGCGTGCCGATGGTCAGTACCGGATTGAGCGAGGTCATCGGCTCCTGGAAGATCATGCCGATCTCGGCGCCGCGAATGCCGGTCAGCTGCGGTTCGGTGGCAGTCATCAGGTCGAAGAGGCTGCCGTCGGCGCGCTTCAGTTTCATGGCGCCGCCGGTGATGCGGCCGCCGCCGAAATCGATGAGCCGGTTGATCGACAGCGCGGTGACGGATTTGCCCGAGCCGCTTTCACCGACGATGGCCAGTGTTTCGCCATCCGCCAGGTCGAAGCTGACGCCGCGCACCACTTCGTTGGCTTGAGGATTGCGGCCGAAGCCGACGCGAAGGTCGCTGACCGACAGAAGCGGGATCATGCCGGCGCTCTCCGCATCCTGGGGTCGAGGATATCGCGCAAGGCGTCACCCAGCAGGTTGAAGCCGAGGATGCTGATCATGATCGCCAGGCCCGGGAAGATCATCAGCCAGGGCGCGGTCTCCATCAGATTGCGGCTGTCGCTCAGCATCAGGCCGAGCGAGGCGGCAGGCGGCTGCGTACCGAGGCCGAGGAAGCTCAGGCCGGCTTCCGTCAGCAGCGCCCAAGCCAGCGCCAGTGTCACCTGCACGGTCAACGGCGCCACCAAATTGAGCAGCAAATGCCGCGTGACGATGTAAAACGAACTGCTGCCGAAGGTGCGCGCGGCGTCGACGAATTCGCGGGCCTTGAGCGAAAGGGCAGGGCCGCGCACCACGCGGGTGAAGATCGGTGTGTAGACGATGCCGATGGCAACGACGCTGGTCCATGTGCCAGGCCCGGCAACGGTGACGATAAGCAGCGCCAGCAGGATCGCCGGGAAGGCCAGCAGCACATCCATGATCCGCATCACCACCCCGTCCCAGCGGCGTCCAAGCCAGGCGGCGGCCAGCCCCAGCACGGTGCCGGCAAGGGTGGCGAAAGCCACCGAGAAGAAGGCCACCGTGAAGGATTGGCCGATGCCCGCCATCAGCCGGCTGGCAACGTCGCGGCCGAACAGGTCGGTGCCCATCCAGTAGGCGCCATTGGGCGCGTGCAGCCGGTCGACACGGAACTGCGTGATCGGGTTGTGTGGCGTCAGCCCGACCAGGCCGAGGATGGCGATCAGCAAATAGATGCCGACGATGACGCCGCCGATGCGGCCGCTGCCGTGGCTGAAGATGGCGCGCAGAATGCGCATCACTGTTCTCCCAGCCGGATGCGCGGATCGAGCGCGACATAGGCGAGGTCGACCAGGAGATTGACGATCATGAAGTTGAAGGCGATGAACAGCACGGCTCCCTGCACCAGCGCGTAGTCTCGCTGCAGGATGGCGTCGAGCACCATGCGTCCGAGACCGGGCAGGGCGTAGATCTGCTCGACGATGACGGCGCCGCCCAGGAGATAGCCGAACTCGATGCCGCTCAGCGTTACCACCGGGATCAGCGCGTTGGGCAAAGCATGGCGCCAGATGACGCTGCGCGCCGACGCACCCTTGCTGCGCGCGGTGCGCACATAATCATCGCTCAAAACGTCGAGCATGGCCGAACGCGATATGCGGGTGACCGACGCGGCGAAGGCGAAGCCGAGCGTGATGGCGGGCAGGATCAGCTGGCTGAGATTGCGCAAGGGATCCTGCCAGAGCGGCGCGAATTCGCCCATCGCCGGCAGCACGCCGAAACCGGCCGACAGCGTGTAGATGATCAGCAGGCCAAGCACGAAGCTCGGCGTCGACTGGCCGATCATGGCGGCGATGCGCACTCCCAGATCGGACAGTTTTTCATTGTGCGTGGCGGCGAAGATCCCGGCCGGCAGTCCGACCAGAAGTGCAATGATCATCGACAGGATTGCCAGCTCCAGCGTCAGCGGGAAGCGCTCGAGAATGACGTCGAGAACCGGCCTGCCATAAGTGACGGAAATGCCCAAATTGCCGTGCAGGATGCCACCGATCCAGCGCCAGTACTGGACGAACCAGGGTTGGTCGATGCCGAAATAGGCGGCGAGCGAGTCACGCTGCGCCGGCGTCAGCAGCCCGGCTTCGGTGCCCAGCATAGCCGTGATCGAATCGCCCGGCACCATCCGGATCGCCACGAAGACCAGGATGGACACGCCAAGCAGGACGAGAGGAAACGTCGCCAGTCGTCGCATCAGATAGTTCACGCGAAGAAGTCCTCTCGTCCAATGCCCGCTGTGGCTACTGCTGGATGGTAACCTTGCTCAGGCTGAACAGCGTGCCCGTCGGCGTCGGCACGAAGCCGGCGATGTTCTTCTGCTGGGCGGTGTAGCTGTAGGACGTGTAGAGCCAGATCCACGGCGATACCTCGGCGAGGTGCTTTTCGAACTCGGCGAAGATCGCCTTGCGCTTGGCCGGGTCGGTCTCGGCGCGGCCCTGCTGCATCTGGCTATCCAGCGTGTCGTCGATGTAGTTCGCCACCTTCTGCAGATTGCCCGCCTTGGTCCAGTAGCGGTTGTACATGGTGTAGGGGTCGGCACGGCCGCCATTGAGCGCGATCGCCATGTCGAAATCGCCCTTCAGCCAGGCGTCGACATAGACGTTGAGCTCCATCATCTTGATGTCGAGCTTGACGCCGATTTCGGCGAGTTGCGACTGGATCACCTGGGCTTCCGCTGCCGCCGTCGGCGGCTCGCCGGTGGCGCCGATCACGGTCGCCGAAAAGCCATCGGCAAAGCCGGCTTCCGCCATCAGCTTCTTGGCCTTTTCGACATCGCGCTTGTAGCAGAACAACTGGCTCGGATCGGTCGCCAGCGCCGGGATGGTCAGCGGTCCGGTGACCTTGCCTTCGCCAAGCGAGGCGGTGTCCAGCACCTCCTGCCGGTCGATGGCGCAGGAGATCGCCTGGCGCACCTTGAGCTCGGTCATCGGCTTGCGCGATGGATTGAGCTGCAGCACGTGGTAGGAGAGCACCGGCACGCGGTTCAGCTGCAGGCTGGCCTCTTTCGGCACCAGCGTGGCGACCAGCGGGTCGTTGAGCAGGGCGAAATCGATCTGCTTGGTGCGCATGGCGGCCAGGATCGCCGCTTCGTCGGGCAGCACGCTGATCTCGATGCCGTCGACACCGGTGGCACCGCCGGCCCAGTCCTTGTTGGCGCTCAAGACTTCCTTGGCGTTGGGGTCCCATTTGTCGAGCTTGAACGGGCCGGAACCAAGCGCCTTGGTGCCGATCGAGCCGGCCTTGATTTCAGCCGCCGGGACGATCGCCGCGTTGACGTCGCTCATCGCGGTCAGGATCGGCACGTCGGGCTGCGACAGGTGGAACACGACGGTTGCCGCATCGGGCGTGTCGATGCTGGCGATCGACAGGAAATTGGCACGGGCGGCAGCGCCCGTCTTCTCGTCGAGGATGCGCTCGAACGAGGCCTTGACGTCGGCCGAGGTGACGGCCGCGCCGTCCTGGAATTTCGCCTTGGGGTCGAGCTTGAAGGTCAGTTCCTTGCCGTCTTTCGAGAATTCCCAGGAGGTGGCGATGGCCGGGATGATCTGCAGGCTGGCATCGACCCGCACCAGCGGCTCGTAGATCAGTTCCAGCAGCCGCAGCGACGAAAACGCCGTCTGCTTGTGCGGGTCAAGCCCGGTGGCGTCCTGCGACCAGGCCATATGCAGCGTTGCCGCCTGCGTCGAAACCGTCGCGATACCGAGGATTGCTGCCAGCGTGATGCCCGACAGCAGCTTTCTTGTAAGATGGATCATTCCCGTCTCCCATTATGATTTGACTTGATGCCTTGCCGTTTCTGCCGACCGCTTCCAAGACACACATGCTTTGGAGTATCGGCCCAGTCTATGCGGCTTCACGCCGTCTTGTCGCTGATTGCCTTGCGCAGGAAGCCTCCGGCCTTGCCGAGGGCAGTTCGCGCCGCCTCGACATCAAGGCCGGTGATCGTCACCAGGATCGCCAGCTTCACATCATTGCCGGTCTGGGCGAGCGCCTGCTTGGCCTGCTGGGCCGTGCAGCCGGTGGTCTGCATGACGATCCTTGTCGCCCTCGCCACCAGCTTCGTGTTGGATGGGTTGAGGTCGACCATCAGATTCTGAAAACTCTTGCCGATGCGGATCATCGAGGCCGTGCTCAGCATGTTGAGCACCAGCTTCTGCGCGGTTCCCGATTTCAGCCGGGTCGAGCCGGTGAGCACTTCGGGGCCGACGACGGGCGAGATGGCGATGTCGGCGATGCCGGCAATGGTCGACGCCGGATTGCAGGACAGGGCGACCGTCGCCGCGCCGACCTGCCTGGCATAGTTCAACCCGCCGATGACATAGGGTGTGCGCCCGCTGACCGCGATGCCGACCACCACGTCGTCCGCTGTGAGCCCGATCTCCTGCAACGCCCGTGCGCCCATTTTCGGATCGTCTTCGGCGCCTTCCAGCGACCGCACCAGGGCATCGGGACCACCGGCGATCAGGCCGACGACCATGCCTTCAGGCACGCCGAAAGTGGGCGGACATTCCGAAGCATCGAGAACCCCAAGCCGCCCACTGGTGCCAGCGCCCATATAGATCAGCCGCGCGCCTTTCTGGAAGGCAAGCACGATGCGGTCGACGGCGGTAGCAATGTCCGGCAGCACCTTTTCGACAGCCGCCGGAACAAGCCTGTCCTCGTCATTGATCTTGCGCAGCACATCGATGGTCGGCAGCAGGTCGATGTCGACAGTCCTCGGGTTGCGGCCTTCGGAAACCAGCCGACCCAGCTCGGACATCAATCCTTGTTCGGTCATTCCAGTGCTTTCAAAATCATGCTGCCCGGCATAGCTCAACGGGCACCAGTGCAAACGGACCTTGGGTCCGTTATCGCGGGTTTTCTTTTGTTAACTTTTTAGAATTGGATATTCACATCGTCAACAAGAATTTGGAATATTTTATTCCTTCTCTCGCGAAGGCTGCCGTGCGCAGAGCGACCTTTTGGCAAGGATGATCGCGCCGGACACGGCGTCGCCGTCGGCGGGCTTCAGACGGCGCCGCACATCGGGCGAAAGCCAGGGTTCAAGCGGGCTGGCGAGGCCGCCCAGCAAGGTGACGCGCGGCGCGCCTTTTTCGAACAGCACCCGCACCAGCGTGTCGATCTGCTCGGCGGCACTCTGCACGATGCGCCGTCCGGCCGGATCGCCCTGGTCGGCATGGCGCATCACCATTGGCGCCAGCGCCGCGTAGTCGGTGGCGCTGGCGCGGTCCATCCAGGCAACCGCTTCCATCGGGTCGCCTTCGAAGCGCTGCATCACTTCCGCCAGCAGCGCCGTCCGCTCGTGCCGGCCGTCATGGCCGCGCAGCGCCAGCTGTACCGCCTTCAGGCCAAGATCGGCGCCGCTGCCTTCGTCGGAGATCGGAAAGCCGTAGCCGCCGACGCGCAGATCGCGGCCCTCGACGAAGCCGAGGCCGATCGAACCGGTGCCGGCAATGACGATGGCGCCGTCCTGACCGGAATGAGCGCCGAGGCAGGCGCCGACGCCGTCGCTGACGAAGTCGATGCTGGCAAAGGGATGCGCGATCGTCCGCAACGCCTCCAGCGCGCCCTTGCGGCCGATGCCGGCAAGGCCGATGCCGGCGCGAATCCCAGCGATCTCGGCTGGCCCGAACCCCGTCTCCTCGAGCGCCGCGCCAAAGGCTTTGGCAATGGAAGCCCAGGCCGCGTCGATGCCGAGCCGCGTCGTTGCCGGGCCGGACAGGCCTTGCCCCAGTACGGTTCCCGCCGCATCCTCGATGCGGGCCCGGCAGCCGGTGCCGCCACCGTCGACGCCGAGAAAATAGTCCACGCCGCTCATGCGCTCAGCCGCTCGATGTCGGCGCCGCAAAGGCGCAGCTTGCGGTCCAACTGCTCATAGCCGCGATCGAGGTGATAGACGCGGTTGATGATGGTCTCGCCCTGGCTGACCAGCGCCGCCAGCACCAGCGACACCGAGGCGCGCAAATCGGTCGCCATCACCTGTGCGCCATGCAGTTTTTCACCACCCCGCACCAGCGCCGTGGTGCCTTGCAACTTGATGTTGGCGCCGAGCCGCATCAACTCCGGCACATGCATGAAGCGGTTTTCGAAGATGGTTTCGCGCAGCAGCGATGCGCCCTCGGCGCAACACATCAGCGCCATGAACTGCGCCTGCAGGTCGGTCGGAAAACCCGGATAGGGTTCGGTCGTCAGGTCCACTGCCTTGAGCGGCCGCTCGCGCGACACGATCAGCCCGCGATCGCCGGGCCAGACGCTGACGCCGGTGGCCTCAAGCAATTGCACCACCGATGCCATGTGCTCGAGTCGGGCGTGGGTCAGTTCGAGCTGGCCGCCGGTGATCGCCGCGGCAATGGCATAGGTGCCGGCCTCGATGCGATCCGGGATGATGTCGTGCCGTGCCGCATGCCAGCCGGTGTCGCCGGCGATCAGGATGCGATGCGTGCCGGCGCCCTCGATGCGCGCGCCCATGGCGCTGAGGCAAGCGGCGAGATCGGCCACTTCCGGCTCGCGCGCCGCGTTGAGGATTTCGGTTTCGCCCTTGGCCGTGGTCGCCGCCATCATCGCGGTTTCCGTTGCTCCGACCGATGGTGAGCTCAAGACGATGCGCGTGCCGGTGAGTCCATTGGGCGCTGAGGCGACGATCGAGCCGTTCTCGATCGCAATCCTTGCACCCAGTGCCGCGAGTGCCGCGACATGCATGTCGACCGGCCGCGCACCGATCGCGCAGCCGCCCGGCAGTGAAACCCGGGCATGGCCGAACCGGGCGAGCAGCGGCGCCAGCACCAGCACTGTCGCGCGCATCTTGCGCACCGTGTCGTAGGACGTCTCCTTGGAAACAGCGGCGCTGGTATCGATCGTCGCGGCATGCGCCGACCGCGTCACCTCGGCGCCGTGAAGACGCACCACGCCAAGCATGTTTTCGACGTCGGTGACGGCGGGCAGGTTGGTCAGTTCGAGCTGGTAGGGGCTGAGCAGGGCGGCGGCGATCTGCGGCAGCGCAGCGTTCTTGGCGCCGGAAATGGTGACCGCGCCTTCCAGTCTTCGTCCGCCGACGATCCGCAATCTGTCCATGGTTGAACCCTTGTATGGCGAAACGGGTGGTGGCGCGGTTTCGCTCGGAAGACCTGCCTCGAATCCTGGGCTTTCGCCGGTCCAATCGAGAATTAATTCTGCGTTCTTGGCTGTCAATCGAAATTGGAATAATTTATTCCTCTGACGAGCACCGAAGCGCTGTAGAGGGTTCATGTCCGTCCTGAAGACGATCAATGCGAAGCTCGACGGCATGGCGGCCGGCGATCGTGAGATCGGCCAGTACATCGTCGACAATCCCGACCGGATGCTGCGGCTGTCGACGGCAGCGCTTGCGGCCGAGATCGGCCGCAGCCAGTCGAGTGTCGTCAAGTTCAGCCAAAAACTCGGTTATGCCAGCTATCAGGAGCTCAAGCTCGCCGTCAGCGAGGCCAAGGCGCAGGACTGGCAGGTGCCGGCCGGCGTCATCCATGGTTCGATCGAGGTCGGCGACACCTACCCGGTCATCCTGAAGAAGCTGATCGGCAGCAAGCTGCTGTCGATGCAGCAGACCGTCGCCACCAACAGCGAGCGCATCATCTCCCGGACGCTGGAACTGCTGGATGGCGCGCGCCGCATCCATCTGGTCGGCGTCGGCGCCTCCTCGCTGGTGGCGCGTGATTTCTCCTACAAGCTGACGAAGCTCGGCCGCAACGTGCTGCACGACAGCGACAGCCACATCCAGATGGCCAATGCCGCGACGCTGGGGCCGGGCGACGTGCTGTTCGCGCTGTCCTATTCCGGCGCCAGCATCGAAACCTTGCGCATCGCCGAGCTTGCCCGCAAGCGCGGCACGACGGTGATCGCCGTCACCGGCCTGCACGACAATCCGCTGAGCCGTGTCGCCGACATCCGCCTCTACACCATCGCCGACGAGGAGCGCGCGCGCTCCTCCTCCATCACCGCGCGCGACGCACAGCTGACGCTGACCGATCTGTTGTTCATCCTTCTGGTGCAGAGGCAGCCGGACGCCAACGACTATGTCCACAACAGCGAGGCGGCGGTCTCCGTGCTGAAGGCCGAGCGCTCTTCGTAAGCGCTACCAAGTCGTGTGCACCTTCAGCTTGAACGAACGGCCTTCGCCGTAGGAGCAGGTCAGCGTCGTCTGGCAGCTGGCGACATAGGTCTTGTTGAACAGATTGGTGACGTTGAGGTCGACGCCCCAGTTCTCCTTCTCGTAGCCGAGTTTCAGGTCGGCCAGTGTCACGGCCGGCACCTTCGCCGTGTTTGCATTGTCGGCCCATGACGAGCCGATATAGCGCAGACCGCCGCCAATCGAGATACCGTCATACCAGTCACCACGGAATGTGTAGTCGGCGGAGGCCGAGGCCATCACTTCCGGGACGATAAAGGGCGTCTTGCCGATGAGCGCCGAGTTGGCGTCCTTGGTGATGTCGATATCGTAAGCGGTGAAGGCGCCCGTCACCCGGAAATCATCGGTAATGTTTACCTTGCCTTCCAGTTCGACGCCGCGCGAGCGCATTTCGCCGGTCTGCATCTGCGTGAACAAGGTGACATTCGACGGCACGTTCTGACGCGTCAGGTCAAACAGCGACAAGGTGAACAGGCCATCGACAAAGGTCGGCACATACTTCACGCCGACTTCATATTGCGTACCCTCTTCGGGCTTGAACAGATTGCCCGTCGCGTCGGTGCCGATGATCGGATTGAAGAAGGTTGCGATGCTGGCATAGGGGGTTACGCCGTTGGCGAACTCATAGGCGAGGCCGGCACGGCCGGAGAAATCGCCTACCGTGCTGCTCTGCGTGCTGGAGCTCGCCGAGTAGAAGGTCGGACGATTATCGGCGTCGAGCCAGCCACGGTCGTAGCGGCCATTCAGCGTCACCAGCCAGCCATCGCCAAAACGCAGCTGATCCTGCGCATAGAAGCCAAGCTGCTTCTGCGTCAGGTTCTGGTTGAGGTAGCTGACGCGCGGCGTCAGCGGCGATCCGTATACCGGATGGAAGGCATCAATGGGATTGTCGTAGTTGGGATCGTAGAGGCCAGAGGACTGTACCTGATCGATGTTGTAGTACTTGAAATCCAGACCGGCGAGGATCGTGTGCTCAATTGGACCGGTCGTCACCTTGCCTTCGATCTGGTTGTCGAGAAGGAAGGTCTTTGCCGTGGTGTCGTGGTCAAAATTTATTCGCGCCAGGTCGGTCGGCCCGCCGGTGAGCGACCAGCCGTTCGGATAGACACTGACCTCATTGATATCGGCGGCGGTGAAGCGGGCGTTGGAACGCACGGTCCAGTCATTGTCGAAATCGTGTTCGAACTCATAACCGATCGAGCCCTGTTCACGCTTGTAGAGATCGATGCTCGGTTCGGTGAAATTGGCATCGGGGTCGATGCGGCCGTAGTTCACCCCGCCGACGATCCGGTCCGTCACCGTGCCGTCATAAGGCAAGAAGCTGCCGCCATTGTGGTTCTCGTCGATGTGGCTGTAATTGGCCAGGATGGTCAGCGTGGTCGCTTCGTCCGGCTTCCAGCTGATGCTGGGCGAGATGAAGCCGCGCCAGCCATTCTGGAAGTCGCTGTAAGTGTCGCCGCCGGCGACCTTGCCGTTGATGCGGTAGCTGACCGTGCCGTTGTTGGCCACGTCGCCAATGTCGAAGCCGAGATAGACATTGCCGGCATCGTTGACGCCGGTTTCGACATAGCGCTTGCGTTCGAAGTCCGGCCGCTTGCTCACATAGTTGACCACACCGCCCGGATTGCTGCCGCCATAGAGCACGGAAGCCGGCCCCTTCAGCACTTCGATGCGTTCAAGGCCGAAGCTATCGACGTAAAAGCCGCCAAAGGCATAACTGAACAGTTGCAAGCCATCCATGTAGGTGCCGGTGGCCGTCGCATCGAAGCCGCGGATGTACAGCCAGTTGGTGTCGCTGTCCGGGCCGAACGGCTGGGCGAAGACGCCGGCCGTATAGCGCAAGGCCTCATCCACCTTCTGCGCGCCCTGGGCGTCGATTTCCTGCCTGCCGACCACCGAGACCGATTGCGGGATATCCTTGATATCGGTTGCCGTCTTCGAACCGGTCGTGGTCTTCTTGGCTACGACACCTCCGACCGGGCCGGTGGCGCTGCCGCCAGCCTCGCCCTCGACCACGACAGGTTCAAGCTGGGTGCTCGCAGGCACTGTCTGCGCGAAGGCGGCCATCGGCGGGATCATCGCGACAGCGGCGACGCCGCCCGCCAGAAGCGCCTTCATCCGGTAAAGTCTGCTCATCAGGAAAGTCCCCGCCTGTCGTCGTTGAGATACTTGATCGTTTACGTCAACTTATCTGCGGGTCATTGGACGGATTTGGGCGGCTTGTCCATTCTTGTCCAAACGGGGGACATCGCGGCTTCATGTTGCGGAAATGTCACGGGCTTTCGGTGCTCTTCATCCAGGCGCCGGGCGTCACGCCGACCACCGCCTTGAACACGCGCGTCAAATGCGCCTGGTCGAAGAAGCCGGTCGCCTCGGCAATGTCGGCAAGCGAGGCGGCGTCATGCGCCATCATCGCCTTGGCCCTGTCGATGCGCGCCTGCATCTGCCAGCGGTGGGGCGGTATGCCCGTCGCCGCCTTGAAGCCATGGCTCATCGCGGTTTCGGACAGGCCGGTCAGCGTGGCGAGATCGGCAAGCCGGATCCGGTCCAGGCAGTGCGCGTCTATATAGTCGGTGACCAGGCGCAGCTTGCGGCGCGACAGCGGCGACCGGCGCCTGGCGGTACTGGGCTGGTCGATCTGGAACAGGCTGGCGAACAGGGCGTTGAGCAGGCCCTCGCCATAGAGATCGTGCAGAGGCAGGTCGCTGTCGCATTCGGCGGCGATCAGGCCGGCCAGCATGGCGATCCGGTCATCGCGAAACTGGAAGCGCGACATCTGCAAGGCTTCGCCGTCAAGGCTGCGGCCGAAGCGGCGCATCAGCGTCGCCACGTCGAAATGCAGGTCGAGATGCCGGATGCGGCGCAGCCCCTCGACCCGGCCGCGGATCGGCACGCCGGCCGGAATGTAGGCCATGGAGAGGGCCCTGTCGTGGCGGCACGGTTCGCCTTTGGCGCCTTCGACGAAGAAGGCGCCGTCGCCATCCACGTCGAGTGCGACAAACAGACGGGGATCGGGGGAGACATAGTAACCCTCGGCCCTGTCGCCGCACGAGACATCCCAGAGGTCGGCAACCACGCCGTCCCACAGGTGCCATTTCAGGTCGCCGATGACGGAAAAGCCCTCGATCCGGCTTTCCATGCGCGCAACGAAGGTCAAGTCCTGTCTGTCTCCTGACATAATACATGATAAAAACTATCATGTTTATGCCCGGTTGCCGACTGCGCCGCAAGCCCCTTGCGTCACGGCTGTTCGAAGGTCGTCCGCACCAATGCGATCGATCAGCGGAGCCTAAACACTTTCGAGATAGGTCTCGATCTCGAAGTCGCTGACATTGAGGGCGAAGGTGTTCAGCTCCTGGCGTTTGCAGGCGACGAAGGAGTCGCGCAGGATCGCCGGAAAAATCTCCGCCACATGCGTCCCGCTTTCGAAGGTGGCGATCGCCGAGGCCCAGTCCGGCGGCAGCTTGGCCGGGACGACGCCTTGTCCGTCGCTGCCGGTCGGGTCGCCCGGCGACATCTGCCTTTCGATGCCGATCAAAGCCGCGCCCAGTATGGCGGCAAGCACCAGATAGGGATTGGCGTCCGCTCCCGACACGCGATGCTCGATGCGGCGCGCCCCGGTCGGGCCGCCGGGAATACGGATCGCGACCATGCGGTTCTCGTAGCCCCAGGCGACCGCGGTCGGCGCGTAGGAGCGCGGGCGAAGCCTGCGGTAGGAATTGAAATGCGGCGCGAACACCAGCGTGCTCTCGGCCATCGCCGCCAGCAGGCCACCGACCGCATGGCGCATGAGTTCGGAGCCCTGATCGGTGCCGTCGTCGAACACGTTGCGCCCTTCGGCGTCGATAAGGCTGAAATGGACGTGAAAGCCGTTGCCGGCGCGGTCGCCATAGGGCTTTGCCATGAAGCAGGCGGCAAAGCCGTGCTTGCGGGCAATGCCCTTCACCGTGCGCTTGAACAGCACGGCATCGTCGGCCGCTCGCAAGGCGTCGGCGACATGGTTCAGATTGATCTCGAACTGGCCGACGCCATTTTCGGCAATGGCCGTGTCGACCGGAATGCCTTGTGCCCGGCAGGCCTCGTAGACGTCATGGATGAAGGATTCGAAATCGTCGATCTCGTCGATCGACAGCGCCGCATCAGAATCGAGACGGCGCCCGGTCACCGGTGAGACCGGCCCGACCGGCCGCTGCGATTGTGGATCGACCAGATAAAATTCAAGTTCGGTCGCCGCGACCGGGGTCAGGCCGAGCGCCTTGTAGCGATCGAGGATGCGCGCCAGCGCCCGCCGGGGATCGCCGAGATACGGCGCGCCGCTTTCATCAGCGAGCCAGAGCGGGACGAGTGCCGTCGGATGCGCCGTCCAGTCCACCGGCAGAATGCCGCGTCCCGTCCATTGGCAGAGGCCATCGGCATCGCCGGTCGAGAAAACCAGCGTATTGCCTTCGATATCCTCGCCCCAGATGTCGAGCCCGATCAGCGAGTAGGGCATGCGCAGCTTGCCTTCCAGCGCCTTGCGGGCCTGCTCGACAGGAATGCGTTTTCCCCGCATGACGCCGTTGAGGTCGCACACCGCCGCCCTCAGGCTCTGGATGTCGCTTCTGCTTTCAAGCCAGCTCAAAACGTCCGCAATTGCATCGCTCAATTTAAAACCTCTGGTTTTCGAAAGTGCCTCAGCCTGATCGGCTGCACTGTCCCTGGTAAAAAATGCTTGTGAGTTTTCGGGAAGCCTATCCGGCCATTGCCGGAGAGTTTTCCTTATTTTTTCAAATCACTAAGCGGGATGTCGGGAGGCATTTTCAAAACCAATTGCGCGATCTGCGATCGCAACATAGAGGTAAGAATGCGGAAAGCCAAGGGGCATTCGGCGTGCCGGCTCGCCGCAGGGCAGGTGCGACCGGCCTCAGGGTAGAACGACTGTCGCCCTCCAATCCTAGCTTCTTGCGTCCGGAAATCTGGCCTGCCGTAAGATGTGTGCAGCACCTTCGTCGATGTCGCGGACGATGGCTGCGCGGGCGCGCGCCGCGTCCTGCGCCTCGATCGCGGCGACGACTTCCTCGTGATAGTCGATGTCGAGGATGGAGGAGAGGTCGTCCTCGAAGCCCATGGCGAGATTCCTGAGGAAGGGGCCCACCTGCATCCACACCGTTTCGATCAGGAAGATCATCTGCTCATTGCCGCAATGGCGATAGATCGAGAATTTGAAGGCGTAATTTTTCCTCAGATAGTCGTCGATATCGCCCTCGCGCGCCGCCAGGGTCAATTCGCTGCTGTGGCGTCGGATCGTCCGCAGATTGTTGCCGTTGATGCGTTTTATCGCGAGCTCTGTCGCCGAGCCTTCGAGGATCGTGCGCACGGCGGTCAATTGCGAGAACCGGTCGGCGGAAATGACAGGCACTTCGACGCTGCCGTTCGGCATCGGGCTCAGCGCCCGCAGCGCCTGCAGCCGCATGAAGGCGCTGCGCACTGGCATGTCGCTGGTGCCGAGTTCCTTGGCGAGCTTGCGCGAGGTCAGCTTCTGCCCGGGCGTGAACTGGCCGGACATCAGAGCCCGCACAAGCTCCAGATAGACCTTCTCATGCAGGGGCACGCTGTCGACGGCGCTCAACCCGAATTGTGTTCTGTCGGCCATTGGCGGGGGCGCTACTTCATTCGTTCTGAAATCTACCCTGACGACAACAGCCGCGGACAATCCCATCGGGCCGAGCATGGCGGGAAGCCGAAGCCAGCGATTTATCGGCGCATAATAGACGCCTCAATCGTCGCGCGGCAAGCCGTGTAGCCTGATGCTCAATCGAACTCGGCGCGGCGGGTCTCTTCGCGAATGGACTTCAGCACTTGCGCCTGAAGTTCCAGGACGTCGCGATCATGCTGGATGCCGGTCGGTCTTGGCCTGACGGCAGGCACCGCAATGCATTCCTTGATGCGACCCGGATTGAGGCCCATGACGAAGATGCGGTCGGAGAGATAGACCGCCTCCTCGACATCGTGGGTGACGAAGATCACGGTCAGGCGATGCTCCTGCCAGATCTGCATCAAGAGCTCCTGCATCTGGCCGCGGGTCAGCGCGTCCAGCGCACCGAAGGGTTCGTCCATCAGAAGCATCTTCGGCCGGTAGGACAAGGCGCGCGCAATGGCGACCCGCTGCTTCATGCCGCCGGAAAGCTGGCTCGGAAAGCTGTCGGCAAAGCGCGAAAGCTTCACAAGGTCGAGATGCTGGCGCGCCACCTCGGGAATGTCCTTGGCATCATGCCCGGTTTCGCGCAGCGCGAACTCGACATTCTGCAGCGCCGTCAGCCATGGCAGCAAGGTGTAGGACTGGAAGACGACGCCACGGTCGCGGCCCGGTCCGTTGATCGGGCTGCCGTCGACCAGCATCTCGCCTTGCTCATAGTCCTGCAGGCCGGCGATGATCGACAGCAGCGTGCTCTTGCCGCAACCCGATGCGCCGACCAGCGAAACGAATTCGTTGTCGCCGACTTCGAGGTTGATGTCGTCGAGCACCTTGATTGCCGACCGTCCGTTGATGAACGATTTTTGCAGATGCGAGATCTTCAGCTTGGGATACGCCTCCATGTCAGGACTTCCTCTCATATTTGAAGAAATGCCGACCCAGGAACCGCATGATCTGGTCCGTCGCCAGGCCCAGTATGCCGAGCACAAGTATGTAGCCGATCGCCATGTCGGTTTGCAGGTAGCGTTGGGCGACCGTGATCCGGTAGCCAAGCCCAGAATTGGCGGCGACCAGCTCGGCCAGCGTCACCCAGGTCCAGGCCCAGCCCAGCGAGATGCGCAGCGTGTCCCAGATCTGCGGCATCGCCGAAGGCACGACAATGCGCATCAAAACGCGCAAATCGCTCATCCCCAGTGTCCGTCCGAAGCCGATGAAGTCCGTGGGAACACGCTTGATGTTGTCCTTGAACATCAGCGCCTGCTGGAAATAGGTGCCGATCCAGATGATCAGGAATTTCTGGATGTCGCCGGTGCCGCTCCACAGGATGGTCAGCGGCACGAAGGCGACGACCGGCATGTAGCGGACAAAGTCCAGGAAAGGCTCGATCGCCGCCTCCCAGAAGCGGTAGGCGCCGATCAGGATGGCTGTCGCCAGCGCCATCACCGAGGCGAGGAGGAAGCCGATCATGATGCGGTAGACGCTGTTGCCGACATCGCTGGCCAGCGTTCCATCCATTGCCAGCTTTGTCAGCTTGGCGACGACGGCAAGGGGCGAGGGCAGGAAGATGGGCTTGGTCACGCCGAGCCCAGTCGCCAGGAACCACGCCGCGATGAAGAGCAGGAAGGCGCAGACGGTGATGAACAGATAGGTCGAGCCGGAGATCTCCGCCGCCATGCTCAGCAACGGCTTGCGCTGGGGACGTTGCGTGGTCTGCTTCGGGGCCGCTATGTCGGTCTGTATCGTCATTGCGATCTCGCCCCCAGGTTGGTGAAAGGTCTGCTGTTCGACAGGATGCGGTCGCGGATTTCCGAAACCGAATTCGCGTGCGCCATGAAGCCTTCATAGCGGGCGAAGGTGCGGGCGGCGGGCGCCAACCGTTGATAGGCCGCCTGCGACAGATAGGCGATCGAGGAGCGCTTCATGAAATCGAAGACGGACAGCGGCGAGGCCGTGTTGGCCCGCCCGCCCGTCGGCAGGACGTGGCTCGGTCCCAGCACGAAGTTTGCAATCGGGATTGCCGAATGCGGACCGAGCAGGATCTCGCCGGCATTCCTGATCTTCGGCAGCAGCTCGAAGGCCGATGTCGACAGTACGGCGAGATGCTCGGCCGCATAATCGTTGATGAAGTCGAACGCCGCGTCGATCGAAGGCGCCAGCACGATGCCGCCATTCCTGCCGTTGAGCACGGTGCGCGAAAAATCCGCGCGATAGTCTCCCATCGCCTCCCAGAACTCAGGCACCGCGGCGGCGATGGCTTCCGCCAGCGCCCGGTCGGTGGTGACGACGAAGGCTGACGAGTCTGGGCCGTGCTCCGATTCGACCGTCAGTTCCAATGCGGCGAGTGCGGCGGGGACCGAGTTGTCGGCATAGACCAGCAATTCGCTTGGGCCCGCCGGGCTGCCCGGGTCGATCCGGTTCGACAGAAGCTGGCGCGCCGCGCTGACCCACGGACTGCCGGGGCCGACGATCTTTGCGCATTTCGGCACGGTCTCGGTGCCGTAGGCAACCGCCGCCACCGCCTGGGCGCCGCCGCAGAGATAGATGTCCTCGATACCGATCAGCGAGGCGATGAAACGCGTGGCGGCATCGGCCGTGCCGTCCGGCCCCGGCGGTGTCACGATCACCACCCTTGCCACGCCGGCCACCTTGGCGGGCACCGCGGTCATGATCGCGCTCGACGGGAAGAAACCCTTGCCGCGCGGCACGTAGCAGGCGACGGAATCGATCGACGTCCAACGGTCGCCGATCAGCGCCCCTTCAGTTGCCTCGCTCAGCCAGAGATTGTCGGGCATCTGCGCCTCATGGAAACGCCTGACCTGCGCCACCGAAAGCCGGATCGCCGCGACGATCTCGGGGTCGAGTTCCTTCTCGGCGTTGGCGATCTGGCTCGCGGACACTTTCAACGCCGCGTGGTCCATCGTCACGCCGTCAAACCGGGCGGCAAGCTCGATCAGGGCATCGTCGCCCCTGGCCCGCACAGCGGCGATGATCGGTTCGACCTTGCGGATCGTGTCGGTGAGATCGGCCTCGGTCCGCTCCAAGAGGCGCGTGCGCGCCTCGGACGACATCGTGGCCAGGTCGTGGATTGCAACAGATGACATTCTCTTTCCTTCGTACTGTCGAAACGCCCTCAAGGGGCGACACGCGCGGCAAGCCAGCCGCCGTCGATATTGAGGATATGGCCGGTGATGAACTGGGCGTCGGGGCCGCACAGGAACAGGATGCCGCCGGCGACATCCTCGGCCGTGCCGAGACGCCGGATCGGCGTGGTTTCGATCATCGCGCGCCGGTACCAGTCGTCCGACGCGATCCGTTCGGCGACGATCGGCGTGTTGATGACGCCGGGCGCTACGGCGTTGACGCGGATCCCGTCGGCCGACAGGTCGGCGGCCAGCTGGCGCGTCAGTTGCGACAGCGCGCCCTTGGACGCGGCATAGGGTGCGGTGTTGGGAAAACCGACCTCGCCGAACACCGAACAGACATTGACGATAGAGCCGCCCGGCCTCGCCAGATGTGGAAGCATGTCGCGGGTCAGCCGCATCGCCGCGCGCACGTTGATGCCCATGACATGGTCGATCAGTTCGTCGCTGCTGTCGGCAAGCGCCTTGGGACCGGCGACGCCGGCATTGTTGATGAGGATATCGATGGTCCCGAACTGTGCCTTGGCAGCAGCTATGATCCGCGCCGGGGCATCGTCATCGGCGAGATCAATCGTCAGTTTCGGTTCCGCGCAGTCCGCCAGATAGTCCGCGTTCCAGTCGACTGAAAGCACCTCTGCGCCTTCGGCTTGCAACCGCCTGGCGGTGGCCAGGCCAATGCCGTTGCCGGCGCCGGTCACCACGGCGGTCTTCCCTTGAAATCGCCTTTCCATCGTCAGCTCTTTTTCCTGAGTTTCTAGATCGTCTGCCCGCCGTCGATCGTGAATTCCGACCCGGTGATGTATTCGCTGCCGGGCGACACGAGGAACGCCACGAGATGGGCGACCTCCTGCGGGCTGGCCAGCCGGTTGAGCGGCACGGAGGCTGCCATCGCAGCCAGGTTTTCGGCGGTGTTCTCGTCAAGCATCGGCGTGTCGACCAGGCCTGGATGCACCGCATTGACACGGATGTTGCGGCCGGCAAGTTCGCGCGCCGCGACCTTGGTCATGCCGCGGATCGCCCATTTCGAGGTCGAATAGGCGAAGGCGCCGCTGAAGCCTCTCAAACCGCCGGTCGAGCAGACGTTGACGATCGAACCGCCCTGCGCCGGCATCAGCGCCGCAGCAGTGCGCATGCCGAGGAACGTGCCCAACTGGTTGACGTCGGTGACGGCCTGGAAACCGGCGACGCTTTCTTCCAGGAATGCCACCGGATTGAAGATGGCGGCGTTGTTGACCAGCGCATCGATAGGGCCGAACCGCTGGGCAATCATGTCCGAAATCCCCACCCAATCGGCTTCATCAGCGACATCGAAGGCGGCCGACAGGATCTGGCCGGCGCCCGCGGCCTGTTCGCTCACGCCGGTGAACGACCGGTCGAGCGCGATCACGGTGGCGCCTGTCGACGCGAACAGCGTCGCGATCGCCGCGCCGATCCCGCCGGCGGCACCGGTGACGATTGCCGTTTTCATCTGGTCAGCCTGTTGTCGCCGGCATCCGCGGGCAGGGATGGCGAACGGCCCTTGCGCCACTGCCGCACATAGTCCTGGCATGTCGTGAAGCCGGCGCGCTCATGCGCGGCGACATGGCGGATGAATTCCTCGAGCATCAGCAGCCTGTGGCCTCGGCCCATGATCTGCGGATGCATGGTCACCACCATAACGCCGCTGCCGATGCGCTGATAGAGGAAGTCGAACTCGGCCTTCCAGATCTCCAGCACTGTCGACGGCGCGCGGCCGCCGGGCAAATAGCCCTTGTCGGTCGCCAGAAACTCGAAATGCGGAAAATCATCGAGATGCCAGGCGACGGGCATTTCGATGAGATCGACCGGCAGGCCGAAGCGGAATTCTTCTGTCGTCGACCACGCATCACCGATCCGGCACCAATAGGGCTCGTGGTCGTTGCCCATCATCGAGCTTTCATATTCGAAGCCGAGTTCGAGCAGCAATTCGATAGTGGACGGGCTGTTGTCCCAGGCCGGCGAGCGGTATCCGGATGGCCGGATGCCCGCGACCTTGTCCAGCGCCTCCAGGCCCCTCAGCAGGACGGTGCGCTCTTCCTCGCGTGTCAGCAGCACCGGGTTCTCATGAACCCAGCCATGATGACCGATCTCGTGGCCGCCATCGTGAAAGGCGCGCACGACCGGAGGGAAGGCGAGCGCCGAATGGCCGGGCACGAAGAAGGTTGCCGGGATGCCGGCGTGCTCCAGCACGTTGAGAATGCGGCGCGCGCCGATCGGATCGAGCTCGCCACGCGAAAGCATGCTCGGCGACGTCGCCTGATGGCTGCCGATCCATGTCGAATAGCCATCGAAATCGAACGTCAAGGCGACTTGAACGTCGGTGCTGGTCATGTCTGGATGTTTTCCCGCCATTGCGATGGGGAGGCAGGACTGTGATGGCCCTGCCTCCCGGTTCGCGGACGACTACTTGGAATGCGCCACGCTCGAGTCGATGGCCGCGTCGTAGGCGATGTCCTTGTCGATCAGCTTGGCCGCGATCGCCGCCTTGACGATGCCGGGATAGGTGTCGGACTTGAACACGCCGTTGAGCGCCTTCTGGCTTTCACTGACCGAATAATACGACACGCCGTCGAACGCCGTGACGAGGTCCGCCGGCTCGGCGCCGACGCCCTTGGCGATGATCGCGCGACCTTCTTCGGTGTGGGCGCGATAATATTCCAGCGCCTGGTCCCAGCTCTTCAGCATGGCCTGCACCTGGCCCGGCTTCTTCTTCAGCGTCTCTTCCGGTACGGAAAGCACGTCGCTGATCAGGCCGGGCGCCTCGCCGGCCTCGGCCAGCACCTTGATGTTCTTGTCGGCGCCGATGGCGGCCGAAATGTAGGGCTCATAGGTCACAGCAGCCGGCACGGTGCCGGAAATGATCGCGGTGCCGGCGCTTGCCGCCGGCATCGGCAGGACATTGACGTCGTCGATGGTCATGCCGTTCTTCTGCAGCACATAGTTAAGCAGCAGGTCGCTGGTAGAGCCGCGTTCGAAGGCAACCTGCTTGCCCTTGAGATCGGCCACCGTCTTGATGTCGCCATTGACAAGGATGGCATCGGCCTTGGTGCTGGCATCGAGCAGCAGCACGCCCTTGATCGGAATGCCGGCCTGCACCTTGGCCAGCAGTTGCTGGATGGATTCATTGTCGCCGTCGACCTGGCCGGCGGCAACCGCCGCACCCATGTCCTTGTCTTCAACGAAATTGGTCAGTTCGACGCCTTCAAGGCCATTGGCTTTGAAGAAGCCTTTTTCCTGGGCGATGTACCACATGCCGTAGCCGAGCCAGGGCGATATTGCGAGCTTGAACACGCCCGGTTCGACCGGCAGGTCCTGTGCTTTCGCCGGCGGTGCGGCGAACGGCAGTGCGGTGGCGAGTGCCAACAGGGCGACCGCCCCGACGAAATGTTTTCTCAATCCCATGATCCTGGTCCTTGTTCCCGAAGTGTGATGTTGAACTGTCGCTATGCCGTTGAAGCCGACGGGGCGGCGGGTTGGCTCCCGCTCTGTTGCTGTCGATCCCGGGCCGGCCGGCTCTTTGCCGACGCCAGATGCGTCAGCAAATTCTTGGTGATCCTGCCGACGTCGTTCATGGCGTCGCCGGTCGGCAAAGCGCCGCACCAGGCGACCGAACTCGCGCAAAAGATCAAACCGCCTGAAGGCAGGTGGCGCAGCGTCATCTCCGCGCAGCGTCGCGATGCGCGTTCCTCCGCGCCGCCCTCATACCAGCGCGTCGCGTCGTGGACGAAGCTGTCGGGAAAGCCGGTTGCGCGGGCAATGACTGTTGTATCTGGGGAGGTGCCAAGATGCGGATCGGTGGCATCGACCTCGTAGCCTGCCGCGCCGCCCAGCACGATGCCCTCGTCGCCGAAGGTTTCGTTGGCGACGCCGTCGAACAGCCATGCAGCGGAAGCTCCATGGCTTTCTGGCGTGCGCGTAAAAGGCCGCGAGCGGTCGAAACCCATCAGCGAGATGGCAACGCCGGTCAGCGAGAATTCGCCGCGCCCGCTGGCGCGCAGATGGCCGCCCGGCTGGTTGGTGATCGACAGCGACTGTTCGGCAATGGGGCCGTCCCAGGTGCGGCCTGCCTCGAGCGGCGAACGGCGCAGTTCCATCAGATCGCCCTGGAACGCCACCTTGCCGGCAAAGCCATTGCCACCGAGATAGGCGATGCTGCCGCCCGTCGCCGCGAACTGGCGCAGCGCATGCTCCATCTCGACCGACATGTATTCGGGATGGCTGCCGGTGACGACCGCCTGGTAGCCCTGCAAGCCGGCAACCCCCCGCTCATGCAGGTCGCGGTCAGTGATGAGATCGAAGGCGATGCCGTTATTGTGGCAGAAGCGCAGGAAATGCAGGTCGACCGGCAGATTGTGCGGGCAGCCGCAGAGCGGGTAATTGTAGTCGTCGCGCAGCGTCGCCTTCGGCTTCCTGGTGGATGCGATCGACACACCGCTGAGGTCGCTGTGGTAGTCGTAGAGCGACTTCAGATTGTTATCGATGGCGAAGCGATGGCCGCGATCTTCGCATATCCATTCATAGAGATGCGCCGGCAGGAATTCATCGGCGTAGGCGAGATAGGTGGCCGTCGGCACCAGGAACAACAGCGGCGCCTGGCGTGCGGTCGAGGTGATGAAGAAGACGACGCGCTCCGATCCCTCGTCATGGCCGACCTCGAAGGCATAGACGCCGGCTGCAGCCTCGGCGGGGATTTGCAAATGATATGAGGCGGGCCACTGCAACGCGCCCATGTCGTCGTCATGGCAATGCACCGCGTCGTAATGCGACGGCACCAGGCGCGGATCGAAGCTCGACCCATCCCAACGGCGCGAAGTCATGCAGAATGCCGGCTGGTTGACCGTCTCCAGAAGGAGAACGCCATCTCCACCGGTCGAGGCGATTGGACCGCCCTGCAGCAAGGTGGGGAAGGTCCAGGCGATGCGTCCGGTCGCGGTTTGCAGGGCGATTGCCGAGAACTTGGCATTGAGCGACCTGACATCGTTTGCCGCGCTGGCGCCGAAGACCATGTCACCGGACAGAGACCAGGGCCGATCGAACTGACGCCGCAGGCGAAACGGCGACAGGAGATCGTCGGAGGCGATGTTCAGGACCGTCCCGTCGCCATCGGATAAAATCTCGACCGTGAGCCAGGTGCTTGCCGGCAAGGTCTCGCCCGGTTCCAGCGGCTTGCCGTCATGGCCTGATGTCAGCCGACCGCCCTGCAGCCCAAGACGAAAGTTTCCGCAGTCGAAGAGCACGCGCGCGCCGTCATTGCGGGTCAAATAGACTTCGAAGGAAACGCCGCTGATGTCGGCGGCCTTGGCCAGTTCCGTCGCCGCGATCCTCAGGAAGGACCCATGATCGAAGTCGCGGTGCGACACGTCATTTCCGGTCGGTTCGACATGCCAGTCCATGAATTCGGCCGAGGGCGTGTCGAGCCGTACGATCCGCACAGTGCGCACCGGCCGCGACGACGAGACATGAAGCGCGACGGGCGCACCGGCCGCTGTGTGCCAGGGAACAGTGTAGCCTAAAACGGCCATGGCGCCATGATCGACGGGACGTTTCATCGCGGCAAAAATCCGCGCCGCGATCCGGGCCTGTGTGCGCTCTTGAATGGCAAGCTGGACAATTCTCTCGTACCCCTTTCTTTTTTGATTTACACTACGGGCATCGTTTCTTGGGGGTATATACCCCCATCGGGGTATGATTGGTGACAAAGTCCGTTTTTGAAGGTCTGGCGCTGGCCATCGACGCGATCGGCAAGCGCGAGTTCTATCCGGCTATCACCGAGTATCTGCGGCGCTGCCTCAGCTACGACAATGTCATCGTCATCGTTTTCTCGGGCACTGCGGTGCCGAGCGTGCTCTACAAGAAGATCTACGGCCCGGACGTGTTTCGCTATCTCGCCGAACAATATCTGCCGGCGGCCTATCTGCTTGACCCGATATATCATTTCCATCTGCGGCGCGGCGCGCCGGGGCTTTATCGTCTTCTCGACGTGGCGCCCGACCAGTTTCGCCGCAGCCGCTACTTCAAGTGGTATTACGGCCGGATCGGCATCACCGACGAGATATCGGTCGTGCTGCCGATCGACGAGAACGCCACCATCACCATCTCGATGGGCAAGGACGGTTCATCCGGCCAGGCCTTCGCGGCCAAGGCCGAGCAATGCCTGCGCGCGCATGAGCCGGCGATCATGTCGCTGCTGCGCGCCCACTGGGTCGCATCCGAGGCGCCGCCCGCGGTTGCCCCGCGCTCGATGTCGATCACCGACAGCCTGATCGCGGCGATGCGCAAGCACCACGATGTCCTGTTGAGCAAACGCCAGGCTGAAGTGGCGCTCCTCATCCTGCAGGGGCACTCCTCGCCATCGATCGGTTTGAACCTTGGGGTCAGCCCGCAGACGGTGAAGGTCTTTCGCAAGCAGCTTTACAACAAATGCAGCCTGTCATCGCAGGCGGAGCTGTTCGCCCTTATGATGCCGATCCTGGAGCGGGCGACCAGCCAGGTTCCCGAGCGCAAGGCGTCCTGAAAAGCCACCGGATCGCGCGCGATTGCCCGGGAGCAGACCGCCGGTCGCACAAGCTCTACCCTTCATCACAAATCTTGACTGTCGCGCACTTGCACGTCCGGCCGCTCTCTGGCTTTTTGGGGCACCCATCCGAACGGACTGATTCGCGTCATGCCGCTCGATTGCAATGTCCTAGAGGCAGTCTGCTTATGGGTCGTGAAGCGCGCGCAATTGGCGAAGGAGAAGCAGGCATGGCCGAGTTCAAGAAGCCGGAAATCTCCGAGATGAGACCCAAGATCACCGTTATCGGCGTCGGCGGCGGTGGCGGCAACGCCATCAACAACATGATCACGGAGGAGCTTCAGGGAACCGAATTCATCGCCGCCAACACCGATGCGCAGGCGCTGACCATGTCGAAGGCGACGCGGCTGATCCAGCTTGGCGCCCACGTCACGGAAGGATTGGGCGCCGGCTCGCTGCCGGAGATCGGCCGCGCCGCGGCCGAGGAATCGCTCGACGAGATTATGGATCATCTGGCCGGCACTCATATGTGCTTCGTCACCGCCGGCATGGGCGGCGGTACCGGCACCGGCGCTGCGCCGATCATTGCGCAAGCGGCGCGCAAGGCCGGCATATTGACGGTGGGCGTCGTCACCAAGCCGTTCACCTTCGAGGGCAGGCGCCGCATGCAGATGGCCGAGGAGGGCATCGAGCGGCTGCGCGAAGCCGCCGACACGGTGATCGTCATCCCCAACCAGAACCTCTTCCGCATCGCCGATGCCAAGACCACCTTCGCTGATGCCTTCGTCATCGCTGATCGGGTGCTTTATTCCGGCGTCAGCTGCATCACCGACCTGATCGTCAAGGAAGGCCTGATCAATCTCGACTTCGCCGACGTCAAATCGGTCATGCGCGGCATGGGCCGCGCCATGATGGGAACCGGCGAGGCTTCGGGCGAAAGCCGGGCGATGAAGGCGGCGGAAGCCGCGATCGCCAACCCGCTGCTCGACGAAGTGTCGATGAAGGGCGCCAAGGGCGTCCTGGTCTCGATATCGGGCGGCCGCGACATGACGCTGTTCGAGGTCGACGAGGCAGCCACCCGCATCCGCGAAGAGGTCTATGAGGACGCCGACATCATCGTCGGCGCCATCTTCGACAAGAGCATGGAAGGCCGCTTCAGGGTCTCGGTGGTGGCGACCGGTCTCGACCGTGCGCTCGGCATGGGCGACGCCGATGCCGGCATCGCGCACGACCGCGCCGCCCAGTCGCCATTGCGCACGCTGCAGTAAGCCGTAGGTTGGCTGGCGCAACGATCGCGGTCAGCTGTATCGATCTCTGTGCCGCTGCTGCTACAAGAATCCGTCATAGACGGTCCTCTATACTGGCAGTCCGTATCGTTCGAGCGACGAGAGGCGCGGCTTGGAATTTGACTTGAAAACCATCGAAGCGCTCGCGCCTGATCAGGCGTCGCTGAGCTCCGCTTCCAAGTTGACCAAGCAATCGAACTGGCCCCGGCTCGAAAAGAACGAACAGCTGGCGCTCATCTGGGGAGAATGCCAGGGCTCCGGCTCCAATCCCTATCGCGTGGTCGTCGACACCGGCGACCACGGCTACAAATGCACCTGTCCGTCGCGAAAGTTTCCCTGCAAGCACACATTGGCGCTGATGTGGATCGCCGCCACCACACCAGCCAATTTCACCGCCGCCGCCTCGACGCCGGAATGGGTGAATGACTGGCTCGGGCGTCGCCGGAAAACCACCTCGCAGCCGGCTGCACCGGCGCCCGGTGCGGGAGGCAAGAGCATTGGCGAGGCCTCGCGCGACGACGAAAGCGCAGACGTCGAGGACGCCGCCGCGATCGAACGTCGCGCGGCAGCCCAGCGCAAGCGCGCCGAGGATACGCGGTCCGCGGTCTCAGCGGCTCTGGATGAGCTCGATCAATGGATATCGGATCAGCTGCGGCTCGGCCTTGCCGGCTTTGTCGACAACAGCAGCGATCGTTGCCGCCGGATTGCCGCGCGACTGGTCGACATGAAGGCGACAGCGCTTGCCGGCCGCATCGATGAGATTCCATCCCGGCTCATGGGGCTGCGCAGCGAAGAGCGGCCGGACGCTGCGATCCGCGAGCTCGGCAAGCTCGTACTGCTGGCCAAGGCCTGGCGATCGACACCAGACGATGCCGAGCTGCGGCGGCTGGTATCGACTTCGGAAAGCCGTGAGCAGGTTCTGGCCAATGCGGATGCGATCCAGGTCGACAGCATCTGGGAGGTGCTCGGCGAGAAGATCGAGACGCGCCGCGACGGTCTTGTCAGCCATTCGACCTGGCTGCTCGACCTGAACAGCGCCAATCCGCGATTCGCCCTGCTGCTCGACTATTTCCCGGCCTCTGCCGGCCGCCGCTCCAACGCTTTCACGCCGGGCGATCGCTTCGATGCAAGGCTGGTGTTTTATCCGGCACGCCAGCCGCTGCGGGCGTTGGTGGTCGAGCGCAAGGGCGATGTCTCGTCGAGGGAATGGCCGGATTTCGGCTTTGACGCAGCCGATCCGCTCGCCGCCCATGTCGCTCACCAGGACACGGCGCCCTGGCTCACCGACTGCCCCGTCATGCTGCCGCCCGGCGCGATCCTGCTTGACGATCGCGGCGATGCCTGGTGGCAGTCCACTGACAATCCGCACGGCATCGCCTTGCCGATCGCGGATACCGTGAACCCGACGCTGCTTGGGCTGGACCTCGCGGCAACGGCAGCGCTCTGGAGCGGCAGCCGGCTTCATCTGCTGGCGGCGCAAAGCGGCTTCGGGAGGCTTGATCTGTCGTGAACGAGATCGAGCAGACCGGTTTGGCGACCATGCGCGATTGCTGGATTACCGGCGGAACCAGCTTTGACCTGGCTCCGGCCACGTGGAAGGACATCGCCGCCGGCGCAAACCCCGACGAGCGTGAGCGCCGGCTTTTGGCAATCGCTGCGCAAGCCCTCGAAATCGCGTTGCGGCCAGCAGCACCCAAGACGCTGAAGCGTCGCCCGCCGCTGCCGGAGCTTGCCTTGCCCATGCTGCCTGAGCGGTTGCGGCCGCTTTTGCGGGCAGCGCTGAAACAGGCCGCCGACGCAAGAGCCAAGTCGCGTGTGGTGGCTCTCGTCGCCAGCCGTGGTTTCGTGCTGCATCCGATGGACTGGATGCCGGCCGCGTCGGATCAGACCAGCCCGGATGTCTATGCGCCCTGGATCGATTGGCAGGCCGGCGTGGACGGCGAAAAACACACGAGACGTGAGCAACTGACGGCTGAGAATTGGGACGATTTCTATCCCGCCGCGCGCCGCAGTGCGCTGGCCGATATGCGCCGCACCGCGCCGGCTGTGGCCCGGCAACTGATCGAGACTAAGGGATCGGCCGAGCCGGCGGAGATCAGGCTTACGCTCATCGCACTCATGCACTTCGGCCTGGGCGCTGATGACGTGCCCTTCCTGAAGAGCCTGTCCGCCGATCGTTCCGGCAAGGTGCGCGAATTGGCCGGCCGGCTGCTGGCGCGGTTAGGGCAGCATGGCCAGCCAGGCGATAGCGGGTCGGAAAACCCGATAGCCGAACTCGCAGCCTTCATCACGGAAGGCAAATCCGGCTTCATCCGCCGCCGCACCACCTACACGCCGGCAAAGCTGAAATCGCCGGCGCAGGAACGGCGCCGCGCCGAATTGTTCGAGACCTGCAACCTGGTCGATCTTGCCGCCCGTTTCGGTGTCTCCGAATTCGACTTCATCGGCGCCTGGCAGTTCGGCGCCGACGACAATGTCGATATGCTTGTCGCCCGCATGGTCGCCGCGTCGGGCAGCGACGCCGCGGTCACGCATATGGCCGATACGCTTGTCGCTGAAGGCGGCAAGCCGGCGCTTTTCGTCCTCCATTTGATGCCGCGTCTGGACAGTCGCCGGCAGCGTGTCCTGGTCAGGCTGATCCTGAAGGACACGCAATATCTTGGTGCGCTCAGCCTGGCCGAGGGCGTCGAAGCAGGCTGGCTGGACTGGGCCGACCTGACAAACGGCAAGACGCTGCCGGCGCTGCGCTCCGCTGTCGCGGGAAACGATGACGCCGTGAAGCGCGGCGTCGACCAGCTTCTGGAAACGCTGGGCTTTCTCGCCACCGCGGCGACGGCGGAAAAACTGATCGGCGATGTCGTCGCGGCCGGCATGGCGCCGGCAGCACCTTCGCTCGGTCTTCTGCGCCTCAACGCATCCCTGACCGGGCCTTGAACCAACACATGATCCATGCGGAGAACAGCAAATGAACGCAGCCATCCGTCTTCCGGTCGAGCAGGCCTACGCCACTGAGCTACAGGCGCTCGCGCGCAATGACGACCGGCAAAGGCCTGCCGGCTGGAGCCTGTCGCCAAAGGCGGTGCTGACCTATCTGCTCGGCGGAAAGGCTGACGACGGGACGCTGATAACGCCCAAATATGTCGGCCGCCGCCGGCTGATGGAAACTGCGGTGGCGACCCTTGCCACCGATCGCGCGCTGTTGCTGCTCGGCGTTCCCGGCACTGCCAAATCCTGGGTGTCGGAGCATCTCGCCGCCGCCATCATGGGTGACTCGACGCTGATCGTGCAGTGCACGGCCGGCACCGACGAAAACCAGATCCGCTATGGCTGGAACTACGCGCAGCTTCTGGCCAAAGGCCCGAGCCAGGACGCGCTGGTGCCGACGCCGCTCTACCGCGCCATGCAGGACGGCAAGCTCTGCCGCCTCGAGGAACTGACGCGCATGGGCTCGGACGTGCAGGATACGCTGATCACCGTGCTGTCCGAAAAGATGATGCCGATCCCCGAACTCAACACTTCGATCTACGCCCAGCGCGGCTTCAACATCATCGCCACCGCCAACAACCGCGACAAGGGCGTCAATGAACTGTCCTCGGCGTTGAAGCGCCGCTTCAATGTCGTCGTGCTGCCTTTGCCCGAAGACATGGCAGAGGAAGTGGCGATCGTCTCCAAGCGCGTGGGCGAGATGGCCGGCGGTCTCGACCTGCCGGTGCCGAAGAACGTCGGCGAGGAGATCGCCCGCGTTCTGACCATTTTCCGCGAGTTGCGCTCCGGTGCAACGGCGGATGGCAAGGTGACGTTGAAGACGCCATCCGGTTCGCTGTCCACGGCCGAAGCGATCGCCACCATGGTCGGCGGCCTCAGCCAGGCGGCCTGGTTCGACAGCGGCAAGCTCGGCGCCGAAGGTCTGGCCGCCAGCCTCGTCGGCGCGATCGTCAAGGATCCCGTGCAGGACAAGCTGGTGCTGGAGGAGTATCTTGAAACCGTGCTCAAGAAGCGGCCCGACTATGCCGGCTACTACGCGGCTTTGAACGCAGCGATCTGACGCCATGGCATCAGGCGACGTTTCCTATTTCGGCATACGCCATCACGGACCTGGCTCCGCCGCCAGCCTGGTGCAGGCGTTGCAGGAGTTGAAACCGGTCGCCGTACTGATCGAAGGGCCGGCCGATGCCTCGGCGCTGCTGCCCTTGCTCGCCCGCCCCGAAATGCAGCCGCCGGTGGCGCTGCTGTGCTATCCCGAAGACGATCCGGCCTCGACGAGCTTCTGGCCGTTTGCCGAGTTCTCGCCGGAGTACCAGGCGACGCTGTGGGCCGTCGCCAACAACGCGACAGTGCGCTTCATCGACTTGCCGTCTTCGGCCCGGGTCGCACCGGTTGAGGCCACGGAAAGAGCCGATGCCGACGGAGCGGAAGCCAAGGTTGAGACCGAGATGGCGCCGCATCTGCGCGACCCGATCGGAACGCTGGCGCAGGCCGCCGGCTATGAGGATGGCGAGAGCTGGTGGGCCGACATCATCGAGCAGAACCCGCAACCCGGCCCCATTTTCGCGGCGATAGCCGACGCGATGACGACGCTGCGCGAGGGCGAAGGCCCGCTTGCCGAATTCGAGGCAAAACGCGAAGCGCATATGCGGCTGGAGATCGCCGCCGCGCGCAAGGAATTCGACGGGCCGGTTGCTGTCGTCTGCGGCGCCTTCCATGTGCCGGCGCTGCAGGCGGCACGACCGCAAAAGGAGGATCAGGCGGTGCTCAAGGGGCTTGCCCGGCGCAAGAGTACGATGACCTGGGCGCCATGGACCGGGCCGCGCCTGGCGCTCGGCTTTGGCTATGGCGCCGGTGTCGTCGCGCCCGGCTGGTGCAAGCATCTGTGGCAGACGCGTGGGCAAGGCGACGCCTCGGTCCTGTGGCTCGCGCGTATCGCATCGGTACTGCGGGCGAAGGGGCACATGGTCTCGACCGCCTCGCTGATCGAAGCCGAACGGCTGGCCCGCACGCTGGCCGTGATCCGCGAGCGGCCGAAGCCCGGTTTCGAGGAATTGCGCGATGCCGCGATCGCCGCTCTGTTCAACGGCGAAGCCATATTGTGGGCACTCGTCGAAGCCGAACTGCTGCTCGGCGCCGATGTCGGTGAAATTCCGCCCGACACTCCGCTGGCGCCGCTGATCGAAGATCTGCAACGCAACCAGAAGGTGGCGCGGCTGAAGCCCGAGGCGCTGGAGCGCGAATTGTCGGTCGACCTGCGCAGCGAAAGCGGGCTGTTCCGGTCGACCTTGCTGCACCGGCTGAACGTGCTTGGCGTGCATTGGGGCAGACTGACCGACAGCGGCCGCAGCCGCGGCACGTTTCGCGAGCGCTGGACGCTGGCGTGGGAGCCGGAATATGCCGTTCGCCTGGTCGAGAACCTGGTCCACGGGCCGACTATCGAAAAGGCGGCCAATGGCCGGCTGATCCAGATGATCGGCGCGGCGACCTCTCTCGATGCGTTGGCGGCCCTGGTTCAGGGCGCCATCACGGCCAATTTGTCGGAGGCCTCGACCGCGGGTCTGACGACCCTGGAGGAACGCGCGGCGCACAGCAGCGAGTGCCTGGAAATCCTGGCATCGGTGCCGCCGCTCGCCGACATCATCCGCTATGGCGAAGCCCGCAAGACGGAAACCACACGCCTGTCCGGCCTGCTGGAGCGGCTGATCGTCGAAGGCGGCATCGCGCTCCCTTACGCCGCGCGCGACCTCGATGCCCAGGCTTCAACGGCGCTGGTCGGCGCCATGCGCAAGGCCGACAAGGCGATCAAGCTGGTCGAGCCCGAACAGGACGTTCTGGACGCCTGGCGCAATGGACTGGCGGCCGTGCTCGATGGATCGCGGTCGACGGCGCTGGTGGCCGGCTGCGCCGCGCATCTGCATTACGAGGCCGGCCATCTGTCCGCCGAAGCCGCGGCGGGCCTGATTGCGCGGCGCCTGTCGCCGGGCACGCCGGTCGCCGAGGCCGCCGGATTTTTCGAGGGCTTCTTCAGCACAGCCGGTCAACGGCTGATCTATGACGAGGGCCTGCGTGGAGCCGTCGATGCCTGGCTCAAATCGCTCGACGAAGACGCCTTCATCGCGCATCTGCCGTTGCTGCGCCGGGTCTTTTCGCATCTGGACTCGATGGAGCGGCGGCGGTTGATCGAAGCGGTGCTTGGCCGCGCCAGGCGCCTGCCGGCCGGGCTGACGCCAACACCCAACGGCGACGAGGCCTGGCGCCGGCATCTGGAACGGCTTGGACCTCTGCTGATGAGCGGGAACGGCAATGGATGACGAGGCCGATATCAGCGAAACCGAGCCGGCCGGCGACGGACGGGAGCGCCGCTGGCGCCTGGCGATCGGCGCCGATGACGAGACGTCTTCAGCGCTGTCCGACAATGACAAGCGGCTGTCGGCAGCGCTCGATGCGCTTTACGGCGATGGCGCCGGCGATGCGGCTGCCTATCCGCGCAAGCGGCGCGGCGGGCTTGGTCGCTCGGCGCCGAAGGTGGCGCAGTGGATGGGCGATATCAGGTCGTTCTTTCCCGCGCAGGTCGTGCAGATCGTCCAGAAGGATGCCTTCGAGCGGCTCAATTTGAAGCAGATGCTGATGGAGCCGGAATTCCTCAAGGCGATCGAGGCCGACGTCAATCTCGTCGCCGACCTGATCTCGCTGCGCTCGGTCATGCCGGCCAAGACCAAGGATATTGCGCGCACCATCATCGCCGAAATCGTCGCCAAGCTGATGCAGCGGCTGGAGCAGAAGACAGCCGAGGCGATCCGTGGCGCGCTCGACCGGTCGCAGCGGACCAACCGCCCACGCCAGCGCGACATCGACTGGCCGCGCACCATCTCGGCCAACCTTCGCCATTACCAGCCCGAGCACAAAACCATCGTTCCGGAGAAGCTTGTCGGCTTCATGCGCAAGCAGCGCAGGCTGGTCGATCTGGATGAGGTCGTGCTGTGCGTCGACCAGTCGGGTTCGATGGCAAGTTCGGTGATCTACGCCTCGATCTTCGCCGCGGTGATGGCCTCCTTGCCGGTGGTGCGCACTAAGCTCGTCTGCTTCGATACGGCGATCGTCGACTTGACCGAGGAACTCAGCGATCCGGTCGAAGTGCTGTTCGGCGTACAGCTCGGCGGCGGCACCGACATCAACCAGGCCGTCGCCTATTGCGCCGATCGCATCGAACGGCCGACCAAGTCGCATATGGTGCTGATCACCGACCTCTATGAAGGCGGCAATGGCCAGGAATTGCTGCAGCGGCTGGCAGCATTGGTTCGCTCCGGCGTCAATGTGGTGGTGCTGTTGGCGCTGACCGACCAGGGCAGGCCGGGCTATGACCCGAAGATGGCCGGTTCGGTGGCAGCGCTCGGCATTCCGGTCTTCGCCTGCACGCCGGATCTGTTTCCCGACATGATGGCGGCGGCCTTGAGACGGGAAGATGTCGGCGCATGGGCGGCAGGCGCCGACATCAAGCTGGTTCGCGCCGAGGACGACAGTCCGGCGGCCGACGCGTAAGGCGCACTCGACCCGGCGTCATCAAAAGCGGCAATCCAAAAGCAAGTTCGAAAGCCCGCAGTGCTGAAACGCACGCCGGAGGGCTTGCTCGTATCCCACTCAATGACATCGCCAGACGAACGGCCGAAGCCTGCTTCGGCCGTCATGTCGTGATTTGCACCAATCGATCGCTTGACTCTGATCTCGCCTTGTGAAAAATTTTGCAGCAACTGATAAAAATATCATAGGGTGGAAATGGTAGGGTTCGGCAACGGTCTCCTGCGCGACGATGAAACCAGCATGGCAACACGTGCCGCGTGGCTTCACTATGCCGGCGGCCTGACCCAGTCCGAGGTCGCCAAGCGGCTGGGACTGACCAGCCTCAAGGCCCATCGCCTCATCACCAAGGCCAACCAGGAAGGGCTGGTGAAGGTCTATATCGACGGCGAAGTGTCGGAATGCGTCGAGCTTGAAGACGAATTGTCCCGCCGCTACGGCCTCGACTATTGCGAGGTGGTTCCGGACTTCGATTCCGAGGATCTGCCGCTCAAGGCGCTCGGCATTGCCGGCGCGCAGTTTCTGAAGCGCGAGATCGAGCGCGGCGAGGAGGCGCTGATCGGTGTCGGTCATGGCCGCACACTCGCGGCTTGCGTGGAATATCTGCCGCGCACCTCGACCGACAAGATCCGCTTCGTCTCCCTGCTTGGCGGCCTGACGCGCAAATTCTCGGCCAACCCGCACGATGTCATTCATCGCCTGGCCGAACGCACCGGCGCCGAGGCCTATGTCATGCCGGTGCCGATGTTCGCCAACACGGCGGAGGACCGGACAGTCCTGCTCGGGCAGAAGGGCATCAGCGAGGTCTTCGATCTCGCCAAATCCGCAGATCTGTTGTTCGCCGGTATCGGCACCGCGGAACGCGAGGCGTCGCTGGTTGCCACCGGCATGATCGAAAAGGGCGAGATGGAGGAGATCCGCCGCAATGGCGGCGTCGGCGAATTGCTCGGCCATTTCTTCGACGAGGCCGGCAAGGCGGTGGCGACGACCGTTTCCAACCGGGCGCTGGCGCTGACGCGTGAGGACATTGCCAGCCGCCGCATCGTCGCCGTCGCCGGCGGCAAGATCAAGGTTCGCGCCATCAAGTCGGTGCTGGAGGGCCGCTATCTCAAGGGCCTGATAACAGACGAGCGGACGGCGCGATCGCTCGTGGGAGAGACGCCGGTCGGGTAGCCGGCAACCATTTAGTTGAAACTACCCTGTGGAGGAGAAGACGAAATGCATGAGAAAGAGAAAGACCTCATTGACGCCTTCCTGCGCGGACAGGTCGACCGTCGTGGACTGATCAAGGGCCTGGGTGCGATGGGCCTTGCCGCCGGCACCGCCGGTACACTGCTCAATCTCGGGCAGACCCGGGCGCTGGCCGCGGATTTCGACTGGCAGGCGCACAAGGGCAAGACCATCAAGCTGCTGCTCAACAAGCATCCCTATGCCGATGCGATGATCGCCGATCTCGAGAACTTCAAGAAACTGACCGGCATGGAAGTCGTCTACGACGTATTCCCTGAAGACGTCTATTTCGACAAGGTCACGGCAGCACTTTCGGCAAGCTCGCCTGAATACGACGCCTTCATGACCGGCGCCTACATGACCTGGACCTACGGCCCGGCCGGCTGGATCACCGACCTCAACGAATGGATCAAGGATCCGGCCAAGACCAACCCGAAATACGCCTGGGACGACATCCTGCCGGGCGTGAAATCGTCCTGTGCCTGGAACGGCAAGCCGGGCGGGGCGCTGGGTTCGGAAGACGCCAAGCAGTGGTGCATTCCGTGGGCTTTCGAGCAGAACAACATCACCTACAACAAGGGCATGTTCGACAAGGCCGGCGTCGGCGTTCCCGGCAACATGGACGAGATGATCGCCACGGCGGCCAAGCTGCAGAAGGACATTGGCGGCGGCGTTTACGGCATCGGCGTCCGCGGTTCGCGCTCCTGGGCGACGATCCATCCGGGCTTCCTGTCGGCCTATGCAAACTTCAATGAGAAGGACCTGACTGTCTCCGCCGACGGCAAGCTGGCGGCGGCGATGAACACGGCCGGCTCCAAGGCGTTCCACGCCAAATGGGTGCAGATGATCCAGGAGAGCGGCCCCAAGGACTGGTCGACCTACACCTGGTATCAGGTCGGCACCGATCTTGGCGCCGGCGCCTCGGCGATGATCTTCGACGCCGACTGCCTCGGCTACTTCATGAATGGCGGCGACAACAAGATGGCCGGCAAGCTTGCCTATGCCGCCTTCACCGCCAACCCTGAGGCCAAGGCCTCGACGCCCAACATCTGGATCTGGTCGCTGGCGATGTCCAACTTCTCGAAGGACAAGGATGCGACCTGGTACTTCCTGCAATGGGCTTCGGGTCCCGAACACGGCCTGTTCGGCGCCACGAAGATGGATTTCGTCGATCCTGTCCGCCAGTCGGTCTGGAAGGATGAGATGTTCCGCGAGAAGCTGAACAAGAGCTATCCGGGCTATGTCGAGATGTTCGACGCCTCGGCGGCCGGCGCCTCGATCAAGTTCACGGCGCAGCCGCTGTTCTTCGACCTCACCACCGAATGGGCGGCGACGCTGCAGAAGATGGTGGCCAAGGAAGTGCCGGTCGACGAAGGCCTCGACAAGCTCGCCGAAAGCATCAACGGCCAGCTCAAGGAAGCCGGTCTCGGTTGAGTCGAAACGAGGGCCGGCCTGCCTGGCGGACCGGCCCTCATTACACCTTTTGACGTTTGCGATGCGGTGCCGGAAGGTGGCCGCTATTTCGCCCGACCGGTCGCCTTGCTCCCTTAGGCGGCCGGCAGGGCGAAGCGACAGCAACAACGGAGCAGCTCGATGACTGCGGTGGTATCGCAAAGGCCCAAGCCATCCGGCTTCAGGATCAGCAAGAGGGTGCTGCCCTATGTGCTCAGCCTGCCGGCCTTGCTCGTCTGCATCGGCATCCTGATCCCGTTCCTGACCTCGGTCGTCTATTCCTTCCAGCGCTACCGGCTGAGCCAGCCCTGGGCGCGGCAGTTCAACTGGGGCGACAACTATATCTCGTTCTTCACCGACCCGAAATTCTGGAACACGCTCAAGGTGTCGCTGCTCTATGCCGGCACCACCGTCGTGCTGGAACTGCTTCTCGGCCTCGCCATCGCCTTGCTGCTGCAGAAGCGCTCGACGCTGAACAATTTCATCTCGATCATGCTGTTGATGCCGCTGATGACGGCGCCGGCGCTCGCGGCATTGATGTGGAAGCTGATGACAAATCCCGGCTTCGGTGTGCTGAGCTATCTCGCCAGCCTGATCGGGCTGCAGGATTTCCGCTGGGCCTCGTCGCCGTCAACAGCGCTGTTCACCGTCGTGCTCGTCGACATCTGGGTCTACACCCCCTTCATCATGATCCTGCTGCTCGCCGGCCTGCGCAGCCTGCCGACGCAGCCCTTTGAGGCAGCGGCGCTTGATGGCGTGCCGCGCAGCTTCGTCTTCTTCCGCATCACCCTGCCGATGCTGACGCCTTACATCCTGACCGCGACGCTGTTTCGCTTGCTCGATTCCATCCAGCAGTTCGACATCATCTATGCGATGACCCAAGGCGGGCCGGGCGACACGCTGACCGTGTTCCAGGTCGAGGCCTATCTCAACTTCTTCCAGTCGACCAATGTCGGGCGTTCGGCGGCGCTGATGATCATCCTGTGGGCGATCACCTATTTCCTCTCCAACATCTTTATCAAGAACTGGCTGCGGCTGCGCGAACGCGCCCGTGGTCAGGCATAGGAGGCCGGGATGGAACACACATCCTTGCTCGAACGCACCCTGCGCGGCGCAGCCCTGACGCTGGTAGTGATCTTCTTCATGTTTCCGATCGTCTGGATCTTTATGATGTCGTTCCAGACCAACGAGACCATCCTGCGCATTCCGCCGCAGCTGATCTTCGAGCCGACGCTCGCCAACTACACGGCGTTGATCACCGGCAAGCTGATCACCGCCGCCGGCACGCTCGACATCGCCTTCATGCGCAACCTGTGGAATTCAGTGTTCCTGTCGGTGACCTCGGTCGCGGTCGCGTTGCTGCTCGGCGTTCCGGCGGCCTATGCCTTCGCGCGGCACAAGTTCCGCGGCTCGGAGGACATCGCCTTTACGCTGCTGTCGTTCAAGTTCGCGCCGGCACTGCTGGTACTGTTGCCGCTTACCCTCTATTTTCAGAAGCTCGGGCTGGCCAACACCTATATCGGGCTGATCTGGGTCTACCAGCTGATCTGCCTGCCGCTGATCCTGTGGATCGTGCGCGGCTATTTCGAGGATATTCCGGCCGATATCGAATATGCATACCGCATCGGCGGCCATTCCTGGTTCGCTACTTTCCGCAAGATCGCGCTGCCGCTCGCCGGTCCCGGCATCGCCGCCGCCGGCCTGCTCGCCTTCATCTTCGCCTGGAACAATTTCGTCTTCGCGCTGGTGCTGGCCTCGGCCGACAAGCAGCCGGTGACGGTCGGCGCGCTCGCCTTCATCACTTCCTCGGGCATCCAGTACGGCCAGATTTCGGCGGCCATCGTGCTTTCGATCACGCCGACGCTGGCGCTCGCCCTCTATGCACAGCGCTATCTGGTCGAAGGCCTCTCGCTTGGCGCGGTGAAAGGATAGACATGGCCAGCCTCGAACTCAGAAACATCGTCAAGCGCTACAAGAGCCAGACTGTCCTCGACAATCTGTCGTTGACAGTGGCCGATGGCGAAACCCTTGTGCTGTTCGGTCCGTCCGGCGCCGGCAAGACGGTGCTGCTGCGGCTCGTTGCCGGCGTCATCGATCCGGATGAGGGCAAGATCTTCATCGGCGGCGACGACATGACCGATGTCGATGCGGAGTTCCGCGGCATCGGGATGGCGTTCCAGAATTTCGCGCTGTTTCCGCATATGACCGCCTTCGACAACATAGCGACGCCGCTGGAGGCCAAGCGTTCCTCGCAGGGCGCGGTCAAGGCCGGCGTCGAGAGCGTCGCAAAACTGTTGAAGATCGCCCATGTGCTCTCGCACAAGCCGCGCGCGCTCTCCAATGGCCAGAAGCAGCGCACCGCGCTTGCCCGCGCTCTCGTCGGCTCGCCACCGCTTCTGCTGCTCGACGACCCCTTGCGCAATGTCGACGCCAAGCTGCGCTTCGAGATGCGGCTCGAACTGCCGCGACTGCTCGCCGATCGCGGCGCCACCGTCGTCTACGTCACCCAGGACTACAAGGAAGCCATGGCGCTCGGCGACCGCATCGCTGTCATGTCGCAAGGCGTCATCAGGCAACTCGGCACGCCCGAGCAGATCTATCGCGAGCCGGCCAATATCGAGATCGCGCGGCTGTTCGGCGACCCGACCATCAACCTGCTCGACGTCAAGCCGGCGCGGGATAGCAGGGGCATCTATGTCGGCCTGTCCAATGTCCAGGTCCATCTCGCCGGCGCCTACGATACGGCGGTCGGCCGCGATTGCGTGATCGGCTTGCGGCCTGAAGCGTTGAGCTTCGTCGAGGAGGACATCCCGGGTGCGATTCCGGTGACGGTCGAGGCCGAGACGCCGCTCAACGAAAAGATCGTCACGCTGGTGCGCACCGTGCGCGGCCGTGAGATCCTGGTTTCGCGCCCGGCAGGAACGCCGGGCCGCAGTGAAGGCAAGGCCCATATCGCCGTCGACGGCAAGAGCGCCTTGCTGTTCGATCACGCCAGCGGCGACCGCATCGGTTCGAAGAACGTCGTCGCCTTGCGCAATGGAGAAGCGGCATGAGCCAGAGCGCACTCACCATTTCCGGTGTCGACAAGTTTTACGGTCCGATCGACCGCGGTGTCCACGCCGTCAAGAACCTGACCATGGAAATCGCCAAGGGCGAGATCGTGGCGCTGCTTGGCTCTTCCGGCTGTGGCAAGACCTCGACATTGCGCATGATCGCCGGTTTCGAGGACGTGTCGCGCGGGACCATCTCGGTCGCTGGCCGCAAGGTGCACACTCTGGCGCCGGTCAAGCGCAATGTGGCGATGGCCTTCGAAGGCTACTCGCTCTACCCGCCGCTCACCGTGCGCGAGAACATGGCCTTCGCGCTCAAGGCGGCGAGGCTGCCGAAGGCCGAGGTCGACGCCAAGGTCGCCAGCATCGCCAAGCTGCTCGAGATCGAGGACATATTGGAGCGCTACCCCAGCTCCATCTCCGGCGGTCAGCAGCAGCGCGCCAGCCTTGGCCGGGCGCTGATCCGCGAGGCCGACCTGCATCTCCTCGACGAGCCTATGGGGCAGCTCGAACCGCAACTGCGCGCCGTGCTGCGCGGCCGCATCAAGCACTTCATCAAGGAGCGCGGCCTGACCGCGATCCTGGTCACCCACGACCAGACCGAGGCCAATGCGCTTGCCGACCGCATCGCGGTGATGGAAGGCGGCGTGCTGCAGCAGTTCGACACACCGGACCGGATCAAGGAGCGCCCGGCGAACCTGTTCACCGGCACCTTCGTCGGCGAGCCGCCGATGAACGTCTTCGAGGCCTATGTCGCAACAGCCGCCGGACGTATCAACCTCAGGCTGCCCGATGGCCTGTCGCTCGACTACGACAAGGATGCATTCAGCGCTCCGGTCCGCGACCAACTGCTCAGCCGCGAGCGGGTCGTGATCGGCATCAGGCCCTACGCGGTCCGGCGCTCGAAGGAGGGCGTTCCGGCCAGGGTTTCGGCCAACCAATGGCTCGGCGACCAGACCCATATCGCCGCTGACTTCGCAGGTGGCTCGTTGGTCCTGGTCGAACATGACCGCACGCGTCTCGATTTGGGTGCGCCGATCAATGTCAGCATCGACCCGAAGAACCTGCACGTCTTCGACCAGGCGAGCGGCGAGGCGATTTCGCACGGCATGGAGCTTGCCTGATGCGTGACATCCTGATTGGCATCGACGCCGGCACCTCCGTCATCAAATCCATCGCCTTCGACATTACAGGCCGGCAGATTGCCGCCGCAGCACTGCCGAACCACTATGAAACGCTGCCGGGCGGCGGCGCCGAACAGGATTTGGCGCGGACATGGAGCGATGCCGCCACAACCCTTCGCCAGCTCGCCGACAAGGTGCCCAATCTCGCCAACCGGACCGTCGCCATCGCGGTCACCGGGCAAGGCGACGGGACCTGGCTGATCGACGACAAGGGCGAGCCGGTGGCGAAGGGCTGGCTCTGGCTCGACGCGCGCGCCGCCGCCGTCGTGGAAGAAATCCGCGCGCGGCCCGAGGATCGGCTCCGCTTCGAGAAAACCGGTAGCGGGCTCGCCGCCTGCCAGCAGGGTTCGCAATTCGTCTTCATGAAGCGCACCATGCCCGAAATGCTTGGCAAGGCGGCGACCGCGTTCCACTGCAAGGACTGGCTCTATTTCAGACTGACCGGCGAACGCGCCACCGATCCGTCCGAGGGCACCTTCACTTTCGGCGATTTCCACACCCGCGACTATAGCGATGAGGTGCTGGACGTGCTTGGCGTCGCCGATCTCAGGCATCTGCTGCCGCCGATCGTTGACGGCACCAGGCACAGCACGGCGCTGTCGCAGGCCGCAGCCGATGCCACCGGCATGCTGGCCGGTACGCCAGTCGTGCTCGGCTATGTCGACGTCGTCTGCACCGCGCTCGGCGCCGGCCTGCTCGACCGCGAGCGCAAGCCCGGCTGCTCGATCATCGGCTCCACCGGCATGCATATGCGGTTGGCTGAGACCCCCGACGATGTGCAGTTGAACGACGCGGCGACGGGCTACACGATGGCGATGCCAGCGCCCGGCGTGTTCGCGCAGATGCAGTCGAACATGGCGGCGACGCTCAACATCGACTGGGTGCTTGGGCTGGCCTCCGGCATCCTCGCATCGCAAGGTATTACCCGCAGCAATGGCGAGATGATCGCGCTGGTCGATGCCTGGATCGCGGCCGCGCAGCCGGCCTCGCTGCTCTATCAGCCCTATGTGTCGGAGGCGGGTGAGCGGGGGCCGTTCGTCGATGCCAATGCGCGGGCAGGGTTCGTCGGCATTTCCTCGCGGCACGGCTATGCCGACCTCGTCCGCGCCGTCTTCGAAGGCTTGGCCTTCGCCGCGCGTGACTGTTACGCCGCCATGGGGCCGCTGCCGCGCGAAGTCCGCCTGACAGGTGGCGCCGCCAGAAGCCCGGCGCTGCGCAAGATCCTGGGTGCGGCGGTGGGCGCCGACATTCGCACCAGCGCGCGCGAGGAGGCGGGCGCGGCAGGCGCGGCAATGATTGCCGCGGTCTGCGTCGGCCTCTACCCGTCCATGGATGCGTGTGTCGGCGAATGGGTGACGCCGCTGCTTGGCGAGGCCGAGCCAAGCGACCGCAGCCTCGCCGCGATCTACGACAAGATGACCCCGTCCTACATGTTGGCGCATCAGGCGTTGCGGCCGGTCTGGCGCGCGATGGCTGCAGTGCAGGCAAATTGAGAAGTCGAGTATGCGTAAGACAATAGCGATCATTGGCGACAACTTCATGCTGCCGGAGGTGTTTCGCGCCAAAATCGAGAAGGTCGCGACTGGCGACCTCGACATCAGGACATTGCAGACGGCCTGGCCCGACGAACCGATGGAGTTCGGCAATCCAGCGCTCGGCCTCGACAAGGTCAAGGAGTATTTCGGCCACCCCGACGAGGTCGTCGACTTCATCGGCGATGCCGAGATCCTCGTCACCCAGCTGGCTCCGCTGTCGGAAGGCATGATGCGGCACCTGCCTGATCTCAAGCTGGTCGCGGTCTCGCGCGGCGGCCCGATCAACATCGACATGGCTGCCGCGAGAGCCCACGGCATCACCGTGGTCAATGTGCCCGGCCGCAACGCCACCGCTGTCGCCGAGTTCACCATCGGCGCCATCCTGGCCGAGACGCGGCTGATCCGGGTCGGCCACGAGGCCTTGCGCAAGGGCGAGTGGCGCGGCGATCTCTACCGCGCCGACCGCACCGGCCGCGAACTCAGCGAAATGACCGTCGGCGTCGTCGGCTACGGCAATATCGGCACCAAGGTGGTGCGCCTGCTGCGCGCCTTCGGCTGCCACGTCCTGGTCAGCGATCCCTATGTCCAACTGAGCGCCGAAGACCGCAACGCCGGTGTCGAACTTGTCGCGCTGGACGATCTGCTGTCCCGCTCCGATGTCGTCACGCTGCATTCGCGGGTGACCGAAGAGACGCGCGGCCTGATCGGCAAGGACACCATCGCGCGGATGAAGCCGGGTGTGATCTTCGTCAACACCGCACGCGGGCCGCTGGTCGACTATGACGCGCTCTACGAGGCGCTTATTTCAGGCCAGATTGCCAGCGCCATGCTGGAGACGTTCGCCGTCGAGCCGGTGCCATCGGACTGGCCGCTGCTGCAGCTTCCCAATGTGACGCTGACGCCGCATATCGCCGGCGCTTCGGTGCGCACCGTCACCTACGCCGCCGAACAGGCCGCCGAAGAGGTGCGCCGCTACCTCGCCGGCCTGCCTCCGGTCAATCCGTGCTGAGGCAGTGGCCATGACTTTTCACACCGGCATCGAGGCCACGGCGACATGAACGGCGGTCCTGAAATCGTCGACCTCTTCGTCATCGGCGGCGGCGTCAATGGCGCCGGCATTGCGCGCGACGCCGCCGGCCGCGGCCTTTCGGTTATCCTGTGCGAGAAGGACGATCTCGCCGAAGGCACCAGCTCCCGCTCGGGCAAGCTCGTCCATGGCGGTCTGCGCTATCTCGAATATTACGAATTCCGCCTGGTGCGCGAAGCGCTGATCGAGCGCGAGGTGCTGTTGGAATCAGCACCCCACATCATCTGGCCTATGCGCTTCGTGCTGCCGCACAGCCCCGACGATCGGCCGGCCTGGCTGGTGCGGCTCGGCCTGTTCCTCTACGACCATCTCGGCGGCCGCAAGCGGCTGCCAGCGACCCGCACGCTCAACCTTCGCACCGCGCCTGAAGGCGCGCCGATCAAGGATGCCTTCCGGCGCGGCTTCGAATATTCCGACTGCTGGGTCGACGATGCCCGCCTCGTCGTCATCAACGCGCTCGACGCCGCCGAGCGCGGCGCCAGGGTTTTCACCCGCACCGCCTGCACCGCCGCCCGCCGCGAGAACGGCCTGTGGGTCGTCGAGATGCAGGATGGCAGGACGGGCATCAGGACGGTGGTTCGGGCCCGCGCGCTGATCAATGCCGCCGGCCCCTGGGTCAACGACATCGTCAACCGTGTTGCCGGCCAGAACTCCAGGCGCAATGTGCGCCTGGTCAAGGGCAGCCATATCGTCGTGCCGAAATTCTGGGAGGGGCGGCAGGCCTATCTCATCCAGAACAGCGACAAGCGCGTGATCTTCATCAACCCCTATCAGAACGACCTAGCTTTGATCGGCACCACGGACATTCCCTATGAGGGCCGGCCCGAGGACGTGGCGGCGGAGGAGAGCGAGATCGATTACCTGATCAAGGTGGTCAACCGCTACTTCAAGCGCGGCCTGGCGCGCAATGATGTCGTCTATTCGTTCTCCGGCGTCCGGCCGCTCTATGACGACAATGCCGACAACCCAAGTGCTGTGACCCGCGACTATATTTTCGAGCTCGACGCGCCGGATGCGCAGGCGCCGCTGCTTTCCGTCTTCGGCGGCAAGATCACTACCTTCCGCAAATTGGCCGAGCATGCGCTGGACAGGATCGCGCCGTTCTTTCCCAAAATGGGCAAGCCCTGGACAGCCAAGGCGCATCTGCCGGGCGGCGACATCGCCAATGCCGATTTCGAACAGTTTCTCGGCGATCTCGGACGCGAGTATCCGTGGATGCCCGCATCGCTGCTCAAGCATTACGGCCGGCTTTACGGCACCAGGACGCGGGCTTTGGTTGGCGCGGCCCGCTCGCTCGATGACCTCGGGCGCTGCTTCGGCAAGGATTTCTTCGAGCGCGAGGCCAACTATCTCTTCGACCGGGAATGGGCGGTGACATCGGCCGATATACTGGAGCGGCGCACCAAGCATGGCCTGCATCTGTCCGCCGAGGAGAGGGCGGCCTTCGAGCATTGGTCCGCAAACCGGCTGGCGAGGGCAGGCTGATGGCGCATTCGGGCGACAACCACTCCAGCGAATTCTGCATGCTGCGCTCCTTGTCGGCCAGCATCGGCGCCGACCCGCTGCTGGTCCAGGGCGCCGGCGGCAACACCTCCATCAAGCAGGCCGGCGTGCTGTGGATCAAAGCCTCGGGCACCTGGCTGAAGAATGCACGCGACGATGAGATCATGGTGCCGGTCGCGTTGGCGCCGTTGCTGGATGCCGTGGCGCAGCGCAACCCGATGGCGGAGACGGCCGGTCAGTTCACGCTGGCGGATCTCAACCCTCGCCAGTTGCGGCCCTCCATCGAGACGACCGTGCACGCGCTGCTGCCGCAGAAGATCGTCGTCCACGTCCATTGCGTCGAGACGATTTCGATTGCCGTCCAGGCCAATGCCGAAACCTTGCTGGAGGAGCGCCTGCGTGGGCTCGATTGGGCGTTCGTGCCGTATCGCCGGCCCGGCCTGCCGCTGGCGCAAGCGATCGCCGAGCGGCTGAAGGCCGCGACCAACGTGCTCGTGCTTGGCAATCACGGGTTGGTTGTCGCCGCCGACACGGTCGCCGAGGCAGCCTTGCTGCTGCAACGGGTGACCGGGCTGCTCGCGCGGCCGCCGCGACCGGCTTCGCCGCCCGATCTCGACGCGCTGCTGAGGCTCGCCGCCGGCAGCGACTACCGGCTGCCAGCCTCGGCCGCCGCGCATGCCGTCGCCACCGATCTTGCCAGTTGCCGCATCGCCGCCTCCGGCAGCCTCTACCCCGATCATGTCATCTTCCTCGGTGTCGGCTCGGTCATCGCCGGCCCCGGTGAAGACGCGGCGGCGGTCGTCGCTCGCGCCGGTAGCGCACCGACATCCATCCTCTTTCCCGGCAAGGGCGTGCTGATGCGTCGGGATGCCAATGCCGGCGCCGAAGCGATGGCGCGCTGCCTGGCCGACGTCGCCCAGCGCATAGATGGCGCGGCGCGCGTCAACTATCTCAGCCAGAAGGATAATGCCGAGCTGCTGAACTGGGACGCTGAAAAATACCGCCAGCAACTCAACCGCGAGGGGGCGACGCTGCAATGACGGCCATTACCACTCGCGCCAGCGCTGAGAAGGGGTAGCGGCCTTGGCTTTCACGCTCTCCCTCAACACCAATCCGCTGGTCAACCGTTTTGCCGATCCGGACGACCTGATCGATACCATTGCCTATGACATCGGCATAAGGGACGTGCAACTCACGCATGAATTCGTCAATCCGGGCTGGCCGGCGGCGACGATCGGCAAATTCGTCCGCCTGTTCCGCAATGCACTCGCCCGCACCGGCGTGCGCGTCACCTCCGGCATGACCGGTCCTTATGGCCGGCTCAATCATTTCGGCCACCCCGACGCCGATGTGCGCCGCTACTATGTCGACTGGTTCAAGACCTTCGCCGACATCTCGGCCGAGCTTGGCGCCAGCGGCATGGGCACGCAATTCGCCATATTCACCCACCGCGACTTTGACGACCCAGAGCGCCGCGCGCGGCTGTTCGACATCGCGCTGGACTGCTGGCGCGAGGTTGCCGGGCATGCCAAGGCGGCTGGCCTGACCTATTTGTTCTGGGAGCCGATGTCGGTCGGCCGCGAGTTCGGCCACACCATCGACAACTGCCAGCAGCTGCAAGGCGTGATCGACGCCGCCGGCATGGCCATTCCGCTGGAGATGATGGTCGACATCGACCATGGCGACGTCACCTCAAGCAATCCCGCCGACATCGACCCTTACGCCTGGGCCGAGGCCTTTCCCCGGAAATCGCCGATCATCCACATCAAGCAGTCGTCGATGAACAAGGGCGGCCATTGGCCGTTCACCGCGACCTACAACAGGGATGGCCGCATCACGCCGGAAAAGCTGCTGGAGACGGTGCGGCGCGGCGGCGGCACCGACAACGAGATCTGCCTCGAACTGTCGTTCCGCGAGCGCGAGCCGGTCGACCATCAGGTCGTCGCCATGATCCGCGAGTCGGTCGACTACTGGGCGCCGTTCATCGACGCCGGCCGGTCAGGTCTTTTGCCAAAGGCCTAATAGAAATCGGGCAGGAGCCGATACGGCTCCTGCCCGATGAAATTGCAGATTTCAATCGGCCGAACTCAGCCGAATTTCGGATCGAGGCTGCCCGACTTGTAGCGCTTGGCCATTTCCGAGACCGGCAGCGGCTTGATCTTCGGCGCGTTGCCGGCGGTGCCGAACTGCTCGAAGCGCTCCTTGCAGAGCTTGCGCATGGCCGCCATTGCCGGCGTCAGGTATTTGCGCGGATCGAACTCGCTGGGGTTCTCGGTCAGCACCTTGCGGATGGCGCCGGTCAGCGCCATGCGGTTGTCGGTGTCGATGTTGATCTTGCGCACGCCGTGCTTGATGCCGCGCTGGATCTCTTCCACCGGCACGCCCCAGGTCGGCTTCATCTGGCCGCCATACTTGTTGATGATCTCCTGCAGATCCTCAGGAACCGAGGACGAGCCATGCATGACCAGATGCATGTTAGGCAGGCGGCGATGGATCTCCTCGATGACGTTCATCGCCAGCACCGCGCCATCGGGTTTGCGCGAGAATTTGTAGGCGCCGTGGCTGGTGCCCATGGCCACCGCCAGCGCATCGACATGCGTGTCCTTGACGAACTCCACCGCCTGTTCAGGATCGGTCAAGAGCTGGTCGTGGCTGATCGCGCCTTCGACGCCGTGGCCGTCTTCCTGCTCGCCGCCGCCGCTCTCCAGCGATCCCAGAACGCCGATCTCGCCTTCGACCGACACGCCGCCCCAATGCGCCATGTCGACGACGCGCTTCGTGATGCCGGAATTATAGGCGTAGTCGGCCGGCGACTTGCCGTCTTCCTTGAGCGAACCGTCCATCATCACCGAGGTGAAGCCGTACTGGATCGCGGTGACGCAGGTGGCTTCGTTGTTGCCATGGTCGAGATGCATGCAGACCGGGATGTCGGGGTGGATTTCGACCAGCGCATCGATCAGCTTGGCCAGCACCACGTCATTGGCATAGGCGCGCGCACCGCGGCTTGCCTGCAGGATGACGGGCGATTTGGTCTCTTCGGCCGCCTCCATGATGGCAAGGCCCTGTTCCATGTTGTTCATGTTGAAGGCCGGCACGCCGTAGCCGTATTCGGCGGCGTGATCGAGCAATTGTCTCAGTGTGATGCGAGCCAACGAATAGTCTCCCGTATCTGGTTTCAAACCTGGTGGTTGCGGACTGTCCGCGGATCGTCCAGTCCACCGATGCTTCTGGCCGGATTTCGGCGCAACCGCAACCGTGACAGACGGTCTCGGCCGCAATTCTTGTTACAGCGCCGCGATCAGGGCAAGTGGAATATCCCAAGAAATTATCCCATTATCACAAAATATTTGATACTTTTGCGACGATAGCTGTTATATCCTTAACTCAGATCAAGGAGCCACGCTTCGGCGTTGGCGGTCAGCGGCAATGAAAAGCGACATCAGGCGTCAAGGCATCATGGAGTTTCTGATGGACGCCGGTCAGGCCGGCGTCGACGACCTCGCTCTACGCTTTGGCGTCTCGAAGATGACGGTGCACCGCGACCTTGACGAACTCGAGGAAAACGGGTTCCTGCGCAAGGTGCGCGGCGGCGCCTCGATCCAGCCAAGCAGCCTGTTCGAAAGCGATTTCCGCTACCGGCAGAAGCAGGCGACCGAGGAAAAGCAGCGTCTGGCCGCAGCCGCCGTGGCCATGATCGAACCCGGCCAGACGGTGATCATCGACGACGGCTCGACGGCGGGCGGCATTGCGCGCCATCTCGCCGACCTGCGGCCGCTGACGGTGATCTCCAACAACCTGGCCGTCATCCAGGAGCTCGCCGGTGCCGGCGGCATCAACCTGATCGCGCTTGGCGGCCAATACAGCAAGAAATTCCACGGCTTCTTCGGCCTGCTCGCCGAGGACATGCTCAAATCGCTGCGCGCCGACGTCGCCTTCCTGTCCTCATCCGCCATCCATGGCGCCTCCGCCTTCCACCAGGACCAGGAGGTGGTGCAGGCCAAGCGGCTGATGATGGCGGCGGCAACCCGCAAATATCTGCTGGTCGATCACGGCAAGTTCGGCCGCACGGCGCTGCATTTTCTCACCGACCTCAAGGCATTCGACACGGTCTTCACTGGCCGTGAGCTCGAGCCGGGGTTGTATGAGGCGTTGGATGCCGCCGGTGTCTCGGTGGTCCTGGTCGGCAACTAAGTTCGGCAACTGAGTAAGGAGCACGCGTGGTGTATTGGGTCGGTACAAGCTGGAAGATGAACAAGACGCTGGCCGAGGCGCTGGATTTCGCGGAGCGCCTGGCCGGTTTCATTCCCGGTTTCGATGACCGCATCCAACCCTTCGTCATCCCGCCTTTCACGGCAGTGCGCGAGGTCAAGCAGGCGCTGTCGTCGACGCGCATCAAGGTCGGCGCCCAGAACATGCATTGGGCCGATGCCGGCGCCTGGACCGGCGAGATTTCACCTGTGATGCTGACCGACTGCGGGCTCGATCTGGTCGAACTCGGCCACAGCGAACGGCGCGAGCATTTCGGTGAGACCGATCGCGCCGTCGGCCTGAAGACGGCGGCAGCGGTGAAGCACGGATTGATACCGCTCATCTGCGTCGGCGAGACGCTGGCCGAGCGCGAAAGCGGGCAGGCCGATGCCGTGCTGACCGCTCAGGTCGAGGGCGCGCTGCAATTCCTGGAAGGTGAGGCGAAGGGCGCAAAAATCCTGTTCGCCTACGAGCCGGTCTGGGCGATCGGCGACAAGGGCATTCCGGCCAGTTCCGACTATGCTGACAAGCAACAGGCACTGATCAAAAAGGTGACTGGCGGCCTGCTGCCGTCCGTACCGCCGGTGCTCTATGGCGGCAGCGTCAATCCCGGCAATGCCGCCGAACTGGTCGGCCAGCCCAATATCGATGGCCTCTTCATCGGCCGCTCCGCCTGGCAGGCGGATGGCTACATCGACATCCTCGGCCGCGCCTCGGCGGCGATCTGAAATCATCCAAACACGAAAGGGAAAAACCATGAAAATAGCCATTGGAGCCGACAGCGCCGGCAAGCCGCTGCTCGACGTCATCGCCGCACACCTCGCGACCAAGCCGGGCCTCACCGTCAGCGACTTCAGCCAGGCCGGCTACTATGCCGACCTCTCGCAAAAACTCGCCCAGACCATCATCGACGGCGAGAACGAGCGCGGCATCCTGTTCTGCGGCACCGGCATCGGTGTCTCGATCTCGGCCAACAAGGTGCCGGGCATCCGCGCCGCGCTCACCCACGACACTTATTCGGCAGAGCGCGCGGCGAAATCCAACAATGCGCAGATCATCACCATGGGCGCCCGCGTCATCGGCCCGGAACTGGCCAAGGCGATCGTCGATACATGGCTCGCTTCGGAGTTCGATGAAAAAGGGCCGTCTGCCGGCAATGTCCAGGCGATCGACAGGCTCGACGCGGCGAAGGGCTAACCCAGGCTCTTCGTCATCGCTGCGATGACGGTGACGGCCGACGCCGCGCCCGGGTCCATGTGTCCGAGCGAGCGCTCGCCGAGCCGCGAGGAGCGGCCCTTGGAAGCGATCATGTCCTTGGTTGCTTCAGCACCAGACTGGGCGGCGGCAAGGGCCGCCTCGAGGCTCTGAGCCAGGGGCTTGCCGGCTATGGTGGCTGCTGCAGCGGCTTCGGCCGCCGGCTGCCAGGCATCGACCATCGTCTTTTCACCGGGTTCCGCCTTGCCGCGATCCTTGATGCCTTGCGCCATGGCCTGAAACAAAGCGATGAAATCCGCGTCCGCCAGCGTTGCCTTGCCCTTGACGGTGGAAGCCGCGCGCATGAAGGCCGTTGCGTAGAGCGGGCCTGACGAGGCGCCGACGGCATTCAGGAACGATTTCGCCGCGGTGTTGAGCAGCGCCGTCGGCTCGATCGCTGAAAGATCGATCGCGGCCAGCGCATCGCGCACGGCATTGAAGCCGAGTTCCATCGCAATGCCATGGTCGGCGTCGCCGATGACACCGTCGAGCTGGCAGAGCCGGTCCCTGTCGGCCTCGATCGCCACCGCGATCGTATCGAACATTCGTTTCAGGTCGGTGGCGTCGATGGTCACGGGAATGCTCTTTCGTCAGCCGGCACGGAACATCGCGCAGTCGCAGGGGTGGTCGAGCATGGTCTGCAATTCCTCGTCGACATGAAAAAGCGTCACCGAGGCGCCGGCCATTTCCAGCGACGTGCAGTAATTGCCGACCCAGGTCGCGTGGATGGAAACGCCGAGTGCGTCGAGCCTCTGCTTGACCCGGCGGTTCATGATGTAGAGCTCCATCAGCGGCGTCGAGCCGAGCGAGTTGACCAGCACCGCGACCTTGTCGCCGCGCTTCGGCGCCATCTCGGCGAAAATCTTGTCCAGCATCTCGTCGGTGATGGCGTCGGCGGTGCCGAGCTTGCCGCGCGCGATGCCGGGTTCGCCATGGATGCCCATGCCGATCTCCATCTCGTCCGCGCCGATCTCGAAATTCGGCCGCCTTGTCTGCGGCAGCGAGCAGGGCGCCAGCGCAACGCCCATGGTGAAGGTGCGGTCGTTGGCCTTGCGCGCGATGCGCTCCACCTCGTCCAGGGAGAGCATGAGGTCGCAAGCGGCACCGGCGGCCTTGAAGATGAAGAAATTGCCGGCGACGCCGCGGCGTTTCTGCCGCTGGTCGCGCGGTGCCGAGGCGACGTCGTCGGTGGTCAGCACCGTGCGCACCTCGATGTCGTCCATCGCTGCCAACTCGGCCGCCATGTCGAAATTCATCACGTCGCCGGCATAGTTGCCATACATGAACAGGACGCCCGCGCCGCCGCTCACCGCCTTGGCGCATTCCAGGATCGGATCGGGCGGTGGCGAGGCAAAGACGTTGCCGATCGCCGCCGCGTCCGCCAGCCCCTTGCCGACAAAGCCAAGAAAGGTCGGCTCATGGCCCGAGCCGCCGCCGATCACCAGCCCGACCTTGCCGGGTCGCGGCCCGTCACGGGCGATGATCGAGCGCGGGCTGCCGTCCGCGCTTTTGAGATGGCGAGGATGCGCGGCGAGAATCCCTTCGAGCATCTCGTCGACGGCGTGGTTGCCGTCATTGATGATCTTCTTGGTCTGCACCGGCATCCTCCCGACTTTTCGCAAATACTACCGGGTGTTATCGCGATTTCCACCCGGCCGGGATAATTTCATGCCGCGATCTTTTCCCGGGCAGTGAGAATTTCCACGCATGCCTTGGCAGCTTCCTTGCCCTTGACGGTGAAGTGCTCGAAGAAGAAGCGGTGGTGCTCGGCGCTGTCGTGATAATTATGCGGCGTCAGCACCGCCGAAAGCACCGGCACGCCGGTCGACAGCTGCACGTTCATCATGCCGTCGATGACGGCGCTGGCGACGAACTCATGCCGGTAGATGCCGCCATTGACGACGAACGCCGTGCCGAGGATCGCGCCATAGCGGCCGGTCTGGGCCAGCGTCTTGGCGTGCAGCGGGATTTCGTAGGCGCCGGGCACGTCGAAGACATCGATGGCGAAGCGACCGCCGCCGATGTCAGCCAGTTCCGCCTCGAAGGCGTGCACGCATTGGTCGACGATATCCGCATGCCAGCGCGCGCGAATGACGGCGATGCGAACAGTCTCATAGTCTTTGTGGGAATGCTGATTCATGGGTCCATCCTTCCGTTTCGAACCAGAATCAGGACGCACGATACGAAATCCGGCCCGCCAGGGCGGTCCGTTTTCCGTTTCGTTCTCTTTCATCCGGACTATACCGTCGGCTCCGGAATCACACCGGATCTGCTGACCTTTCCAATTTTGCCGGAAAGCGCTCGCGGGCTTGGATCGAGATCCTTACCGCCGGTGGGGACTTTCACCCCGCCCTGAGAACATTAACGAGCTTTCTATGGAAGTGCAGGGGTGCTGCTGTCAACCGCGCCAGGCCAGTGGCCAATCACGTTCTGTCGACTGGAGCAATTGCGCGAAAGAAGCGTTTATCGCGTGCGCCACGCCGCTGCCGAAGCAGCAACCAGCATCAGCAGCGCCGCAACCATCGCGCAGACCGCAAAGCCGAAGCTGGAATAGAGCGGCCCGAAGCCGGTGGTGCCGATGAAGACCGCCAGATAGGTCACCGCGCTATTCAGGCCCATGATCGTGCCGCGCCGTGAGGGATCGAGCGCCGAGAGGCGCATCACCAGGACGTTCAGCCCGAAATGATTGGCAAGTCCCCACACCGCCACCATGGCGAGCGTCGGGCCGAAACTGTTGCTTGTCGCGGCGATGGCGACATAGACGGCGGCGACAAGAAGATAGGCGAACGGCATGACACGCCGCGCACCAAGCCGATCGATCACGCCGTCGAGGAGAGCCGCCGTGCCGAAACCGATGCCATAGGCAAGTGCCGCCCAGCCATTGGCGCTCACCGGCTTGCCCAGTCCGCTGTGCAAATGATCGCCGAGATAGCCATAGACCCCGTAGAAGGCGGTCATGAAGGCCGCGCAGGCAACGAGAAGCGGCACAATGCCGGGAATGCTGAGCGCCGCCAGCGGCGTTGGTGCCGGGCCGCTCTTCCTGATGTCGCTCAGTGACGTCATTGTGAGGCTGGCCAGTGCAAGCAGTGCCAGCACCGCGACGGCGGCGAAGACGGCGCGCCAATGCACGAGATCGGCAAGCACGGCCGACAGCGAAACGCCGGCCACCATGCTGAGCGTCCATCCGGTGAGCACGACGCCGATGGTGCCGCTTTCGCGGCCAGGCGGCGCGATCGCCGCCGCGCTTGCATAGATTGCCGGCATGGCGACACCGGCGGCGATGCCGGCGAGCAATTGTGCCGCGACCAGCATGATCACCGTCGGTGCCACAGCACTGGCCACTAGCGCCAGTGCCAGCAACAGCAGTGCACCCTGCAGCATCCGGCGGGCGCCGAGCCGGTCGATGTAGCGTGCCAGAAACAGGGCACTTGCCGAGGTGCCGAGGCCGAAGGCGGCTGCCGCGATCATCACCACCGGTACGCTTGTTCCGAACGAGGAGGCGACGGCCGGTGCTATCGGCCCCAGCACAAGCGAATTCGAACCGATGACGGCGATGCAGCCGGTCAGCAGATAGGCAAGCGCCGGGATCGGCGCCCGGGCGCTCGCTACTCCAGGGGCAACTTGATCAGTGTTCGACATATCGACATAATGGCCGTATTGTATTCAGCGACAACCGGGAAATTGGCCATGGATGAAGAAACAGATGGCATTCTGCAGAACAAGCCTGCTGCCCGCGACCTCGACGCCATAGACCGAAGAATATTAGGCGTTCTCGTCGACGACGCCACGATCAGCTACGCTGAACTCGGCGATCGTGTGGGCTTGTCGCCGCCGGCCGCGCATGAGCGCGTCAAACGCCTTCGGCGCAGCGGCGCCATTCGTGGCACCGCCGTTATCATCGATCCCAAGGCGGTGAAGAAGCCGTTGCTGGCTTTCGTCCATATCGACACCAGGGGTTGGGGCAAGACCCCGGAGTTGATGGCGGTTTCGCAATATCCGGAAGTCGAGGAGATCCACACCGTCGCCGGCGACACCTGCATGCTGCTGAAGGTCCGCACGGAAGATACGAGAGCGCTGGAAGGCCTGCTCGCTCGCCTCTACGAAACACCCGGCGTCACCTCGACGCGCAGTTATGTCGTGCTGTCGACCTATCTCGAGCGTCCGGTGCAGCCAGGCATCACCGAGACGTGGCCAACGCCCAACCATATGAGCAAGCCGCTGTATTAACCGCCCAGGCGGATCGTCTCGAAATAGGCGTCGGTGCCGACCTGGCCGCCCTTCAGCGCGATTTCGAGACCGTCGATGTCGCCGCCGCCATGGGCGAGGCAAAGCGGCGAACCCGGGGATTGCGGCAACGGCATGCGCACGGTCAGCGCATCGATGGACAGCTGTCCCAGCGCGTGGCTGGAGGTGTCGCCGCCGGCGATCACCGCGCGCTTGAGTTTCTGGTCGACGACCAGCCGGCGCAGAATGTCCCCCAACGCCCGGCCGAGCCTGTTTCGCGCGCCTTCGATATGATCGATCTCGGCGCTGCGGTCGGCCTGGGGACCAAGGGCGGTGTAGAGGATGACGCTGCGCCCTGCCGCGAGACTCGCCAGGCCGCCAGCGATGGCGCGCTCGATCGCCTTGCCGGCGCCGTCCGAGACCATCTGCATGGCGTCCATCTGGATGCCGTCGAAACCATGGGCGAGCGCGAAGCGGATCTGCTTCTCGGTGGTTGGCGACACACTGCCCGAGACCACGGCGAGCCGGTCCACCGGGCCGGGCGGCGCGAAGGACGCGTGCCCCGCGGCGATGCCTTTGCCGGCCCATTCGGCAAGCAGCGCATATTCGACGCCGGAGGATCCAACGACGAAACCATGGCCTTGTTCGCACACCCGCCAGATCTGTTCACCGACGCGTGCCTGCGTCTGGCGGCTTTCGACGTCGAACAGGACGATCGCCTTGTCCCGCAGAGCCTGGTCGACCGTCTGCGAACGATCATCCGCCTGCAGCGCCGCCAGGTCTACAAGGCCGGAGCCGAGATCGGTCTGTCGCGAGAGGTGGACGAGCAGGTCTGCCTCGTTCATGGGCGTCACCGGATGCCGGCTCATGACGGGGTGGCGGTCGATGCGGAAATAGGTGCCGCGGAACGCCGCGAAGAGGTTGCCGAACGCCGTGTAGCGCTTGAGCTGGGGCGCCCCGACAACCACCGGCACGCTCTTCTGATCGAAGACGCGCCGGCCGATCTCGATGGCGCGGCCGATGCTGCCGATCGCCGGGCTGGAATCGAAGGTCGAGCAGATCTTGTAGTGGCAAACCGCCGCTTCGAGGCTTCTCAGCCATTCGAAGGCCGGGGCCAGATTGTCGTCCATCCATTGCGGCGTTTCGCTACGGCTCGTGCCGGCCAGTCCCACGGCGCGGCATTGAGCAAACCGCGCTAGCAGTTGCTGGTCGGGCCGGCGCATGAACAAAACGGTTGGCACGCCGCCAAGCTCGAGCGCCTCCATGACGTCGGTTGAACCGGTAAGGTCGTCGCCATAATAGCTCAGCAGCAGGTTCTGCATCGCCCCGCTCACGCCGCCTTGCCGTCGCCGAATTTTTCGATCGAGCGCGCAAGTTCGGCGTGGCTGCTTGCATAGTCCGCCAGCGGAATGCCCGCGACGGCAGCCTGCCAGGCCTGCTGGACGGCGCGCACGCCGGCACCCGGGCCGTCGGGATGGCTGACGATGCCGCCGCCGCAGAGATAGAGCAGATCGACCGTCCGCCCGGTGCGCTCATAGGTCTCGGGTGCCTGTCCGCCCCACTGACCGGAACCGGCGACCGGCAGGGCGCAATCGTCAGGCGAAAACAGCGGCGTCGTCACCGCCTCGAAGGAGCGGATGAAAGACTCGTCCGGCTCCCAGTATTTCGAGGCGATGCCGTTGATCTGGAACTGGTCGACGCCAAGCAGCCGCCAGAACTGCTGCCAGACCTTGAAATCCATGCCGAGACCGGGATGGCGGGTGAGGATGTCCCAGCCATTGCGGTGGGCGTGCAGCACCAGGCCCGAGCGCTTTCTCAAGTAAGCCATGCCGCCGAAGCCGATGGAGTTGATGTTGACCACGGCGCAATTGCCGCCGGCCTCAAGCACCAGATCGTGGTTGCGCATCATCTCGTCGGGATCGGCATGCGAGATGCCGAAGGCATACATCACCTTCTTGCCGGTCTTCTGCTCGTGGTCGAGGATCAGCGGCATGATCGCCTTCACCCGGTCCGCCAGTGGCGAGTAGGCCGGGCTCATCAGCTTCTCATCGTCCTTGATGAAATCGACGCCGGCCGCGATCAGCTCGCCCACCATCGCGGCCGTCTCGGGTGGCCGCAAGCCTAGCGCCGGCTTGACGATGGTGCCGATGATGGGCCGGCCCTCGACGCCGGTCAGTCGGCGGCTGCCGGCGACGCCGAATTGCGGGCCGGGATGCGCGCCCTTGAATTCTTGCGGCAGCTTCATGTCGACGACGCGGATGCCTGACAGGCCCTTGATCGAATAGGTGCCCCCGATGGCGATGGTCATCAGCCCCGAAAGATCGGTGCCGATCGCATCGAACGGGAATGCGATGTCGACATCGGCGCGCTTGAAAGGTCCGCTGCCGGCCTCGGGAATGGACGGCTGTTCGGCATCCGGCAGATGCCGGATCGCCAGCACCCGCGCCGCCACGCGCGCCTTCAGCTCTTCGGTCTCGCCGGGCAGGGCAACGAAAGTGCCGGTCGACTGGTCGCTGGCGATCTTGGCCGCCAGCGCCTCGATGCTATGAGGTGTTTCGATGCGATAGGTGAAGGTGATCATGGGGAGCTTGCCGGTCCAAAAGGGTCCGAAAAAAGTTTCGTCGCGTCTGAAATCTGGTATAATGAGTACCTAAGTATTGCAAGCAAATAACCCGGCCTCACGCAACGCGGCGGGCAAGGCGCAAGCATTCCGGGAATCGCGCCGGCAATGCTAAACAGGAACCGGGCCAGGGAGTGATTCGTCACGATGAACCGTTCGGAGCCGATCGTCCGGCGCAAACTTTCCGATGAAGTCTTTGCAAGGCTGCAGCGGCTGATCACCAGCGGCGAGCTGCAGCCGGGCGACGACATGCCGTCGGAGCGCGAATTGATGGAGCGCTTCGAGGTTGGCCGTCCGGCCATTCGCGAGGCGATGCAGGCGCTGAGCAATATGGGCCTTGTCGCCATTTCGCATGGCGAGCGGGCCAAGGTGCTGCAGCTCACCGCCAAGTCGATCATCAGACAGGTCGACGGCGCGGCCAAGATCATCCTGTCGTCGTCGAAGGACACGCTCGAGCACCTCAAGACCGCGCGCATTTTCTTCGAGCGCGGCATGGTCAGGGAAGCCGCCGAAAAGGCGACCGTCGAGGATGTGCAGCGGCTCAAGGCAACGGTCGCCGAGCAGCGTGCCGCGCGCGGCGATTCCGAAGCCTTCATTTCGGCGGACATGAAATTCCACACCCATATCGCGATGATATCCGGCAATCCGATCTATGTCGCCGTCAGCGAGGCTATGCTCGGCTGGCTGAAGGAATATCACACCGAGATGCTGATCTGGACGGGCAAGGAAAAGTACACGCTGACCGAGCACGAGGAGATCGTCGACCGCATCGAGCAGCGGGACGCTGAAGGCGCCGAGAAGTCGATGATCAAGCACCTCGAACGCTCGCGCGCGCTTTACGTGATGAATTCCGAGAAGTAGGCTCTTAACCGATCCGGATAATGGCGTAGGGCGACATTAGCAGATTGCCCTGGCCAAGCGCGGAAGCGTCGACCGCGACATCGTCCGCTGTCAGGTTTGCCAGCCATACGATGGTCTCGCCCGAGGCGGAGCGCCCGGCCAGCGCCGCAATCCGCGTCTCGTCGCTTGTCGCGGCGGACACATGCGCCAGACCAGCCAGTTCGCAGAGCCCCTTGATGGCCCTGAAGATCGGTCGTGGTGATCCCTCAAGGGTAGGTTCCCCGGATGCCGCCAGCAGGCCGAACGGTCCGGTGAAGCCGGACAGCGTCAGCATCTCCAGCCCGGCTGGCGCGACGCGCGCGGCATAGCCGATGGTCAATGCGGCGGCGAACAGGCCGTTGTGGCGCGGATCGCGGTTCGCCATGGCGATGCGCTGTCCCCGCGGATTGTCCTTGGTCGCGCCGCCATAAGGGTTCTGCCGCATTGCAATGGTCGACGGTCCGATCCGGTAGGGCTTGTCGCCGAAGATCGCCCGCGCCGAGCGGGTGATGAACGGCAACGCCTCCAGCGACTGCATGACGCTGAGATCGTCGGCGGCATGCACGATCGGACAGGTGCAGTGGGTAACAAAGTCGAGCAGCCCAGCCGGGACGCGCTTGCGGTTGAGCTCGGTGAAATAGCTGAACATGCCGCCGCCGAGACGGATATCGGGAAAGGCGCGCCGCGCCGCGGCATAGACATCTTCGAGCGGCGGGCAGGGCGGCCAGGCACTGCCCGGCGGTGTCGATTGCCGGTCGACCGAGGGCGACACGGCGACGGCATCGAGCCGCAACCCTGCCCGGCGCACCATGTCGGCGACCTCTGCGAGTTCGGCATCGAGATCGCCGCTGCAGGCGACCACACATTCGAGCGTTGTCCGAGCGGGATAGGCGTCGGCGAGCAGGGCGAAAGAGCGCAAGGCGTCGAGCCCGTGACCGCGTGTAGGATCGTAGTGCAACAGCAGTTGTTGCGGACCGAGCGCCGACAAGGTGGCGAGGTTCGCCAGCGCCGTCTCGACTTCGCCGGGATAGATGATCACGCCGACATCCGGCAGCGCCGGACCGGGCTTGCCAAGCGTCACGCGGACCGCGCCGGACGCCTCGGCTGCAGCCGGCGTCTTGCCGTCGCTGGCAATGCGCAGGCTGATCGTCTGGCGGTTGGTTTCGCCGGCCCGCAGCACATAGGGCCATGGCAGCGCCAGCGGCCGCACATAGGTCTTGTAGGAGGCGTCGGACCAGTTGCGCTGGTCCTCCATCTCGAAAACGTCACCTTCCATCCGGCATTCGGCGCTGACGCCCGGACGCACCTCATGCGTGATGGCACGCAAATCCTTGAAAGGCTGCCAGGGGTCGATCAGGTCTGGCAGTTTCGTGTCCACCACGCTGCCGTCGGTGTGCTCCACCGTCACCGGGCTGCCGGCAAGGCCGGTGATCGGATGTAGGATGCAGAAGCCGCAACGGTTGGTCTCGAAATCGCTATCGGGCAGCGCGCTGACGTCGAACGCCAGCTGTCCGTCCGCCGAACCCTTGATGGTGGCGCGGAAGACGAGCCGGCTTCCGCCCGGCCCGGTGCAGCTTGCTGTATAGCTGGCGGAGAAAGCATCGGTACTTTGGTCGATGGTCAAATCCGCCAGCGTTGGCTCGTACGTGCCCCAGTCGCGGTCGCGCACGATATAGGCGATGGCGCGCAGCACCTCCGTGCCGCCATGGCGGATGGTACGCAGATTGCCGTTGACGAAATCGGCGCTGAGTGGCCCGGCGCTGAGCCGGATCGGTTCGGCTTCCACCGCACGTGTGCCGCAGAGGAGGAAGCGATCCGCGGTCATTTCAGCAGGTCGTCGATCTGCACCGGTTGCCGGCTTGCGGCACCGGCATAGGCTGCCTCGACCAGCGCGAATGTCTTGAGGTTGTCGGCGCCCGAGGTTGCCGGCTCCTTGCCTGATGCAAGGCAGTCGACCCAGTGCCGCTGGATCGCCTGCACGCTCTCCTGGATGTTGTGCCATGGCCGCGAAGCCCAGGGCAGCAGCGGCGGTGAGATGTCGGTGACCGTCGTGCCGCTCTTGCCGGTGACGGTGAGCTGGTATCCCTGCGCCAGCCGCACGGTGCCGTCGCTGCCGTCGATCTCCATCAGCGTTTCGGGAAACGGCTCGACGGCAAGCCTGGTCGCATAGCTGCAATCGACCACTGAAGTGGCGCCGCTCTTGTGATCCATCAGCATGGTGGCGACATCCTCGCCGGCGATGGCCGGGTTGACGCGTGCGGTGCGGGCGGTGAGGCTCGAGACGTCGCCGAGGAGAAAACGGGCGATGTCGAGGATATGGATGCCGAGATCCTCGATGATGAAGCGTTTTCCCGTCGCCAGGTAGGGCTGGCCGGAAAACACGTCATAGGCCGAGCGGAAGGAGATACGCCCAAAGAACGGCGTGCCGATCTCGCCGCTGTCGAGCACGGCGCGCACCGCCTGGATCGGCGACTGCCAGCGGAAATTCTCATGCACCATCAGCGGCACGCTGGCCGTGGCGCAGGCCGCGACCATCGCCTTGGCATCGGCGAGCGTCGGTGCGAACGGCTTCTGGCAGATCACCGGGATGCGGTGGGCGGCCGCCATCTCGACCAGTGGCCGGTGGCTGCCGACGGTGGTGGCGATGTCGACGAAGTCGAGCGTCTCGGCCGCGAACAGGGCCGCTGCGTCGGTGTAGCGCTTGGAAATGCCGAACTGGTCGCCGACGATCCGCAACCGTTCGGGATCGCGGTCGCAGATGGCGACGATGGAGGCGCCCTCGATGTCGCGCCAGGCATGCATCTGGTTGACGGCGAAGAAGCCGCAGCCGATCAGCGCTCCGCTCAAACTCGCCATGATCAACCAGCCTTCGCCATCTGCATCAGGGTAACACGCTGCTGCAGCCGGCGCTGCGCCTGGTCGACGACGACGGCGACGATGATGACGAGGCCCTTGATCACCATCTGCCAGAAGGAGCTGACGCCCATCATCACCAGCCCGTCCGACAGGATGCCGATGACGAAGGCGCCGACGATGGTGCCGCCGATCGTGCCGCGGCCGCCCGACATCGAGGTGCCGCCAAGCACCGCCGCTGCAATGGCGTTCAGTTCGAAGCTTTCGCCCGTCGCCGGATGCGAGGCCATCAGCTCCGACGAGATGATCAGGCCGACGATCGCCGCGCAGAAGCCGGAGAACATGTAGACGAACATTTTGACCATGTTGACGCGCACGCCGGAAATCCGTGCCGCGCGCTCATTGCCCCCGACAGCGAAGATGTGGCGGCCAAGCGGTGTGTACCGGGCGAGATAGGCAGCCCCCAGCGCCACCACGATCAGGATCCAGATCGAGACCGGCAAGCCGGCGAGCCGGCCGGCGCCGAGGAAGCCGAAGCCGGTGGTGCCGAGTTCCGGCTTGCCGACCAGATTGGGGAAGGTGCGGCCGTCCGACGACAGCAGCGCCATGCCGCGCGCCACATAGAGCACGCCGAGCGTGGCGATGAAGGGCGCGACGTTGAGCCTGGTGATGAGCAATCCGTTGACGGCGCCGATCAAAATACCGACCAGAAGCGTGATCAAGGCGATCTCGACCACGTTGAAGTAGATGGTGTAGCCGATCTGCAGATCGATGCCGTTGAGCACGAGATAGCCGGCCACCATGCCGCACAGGCCGACGATCGAGCCGACCGAAAGGTCGATGCCGCCGGTGATGATGACGAAGGTCATGCCCATGGCGAGGAAGGCGTTGAGCGCCACATGCTTGGCCATCAGGATCAGATTGGCGGCCGACAGGAAATTCGGCGCGGCGATGGAGAAGAACACCAGCACGGCGATCAGTGCGATGAAGGTCCTGAGCTTCATCAGCGTCAGCAACGCGGAGCCGCTGGAGGCCGATGCGTGAGCCGCCCTGGCCGGAATGTCAGTCATCAGCTTTGCTTTCCATATGCGGGGGCAAGATGGGCAGGTCCGTGGCCGAGCGCCGACGCGGCGACGATCGCGGCTTCGGTCGCCTCGGCGCGGTCGAACATCCCAGTCAGTTTGCCATTGCTCATCACCGCGATCCGGTCGGATAGGGCCATCACCTCGTCGAGGTCGGACGTGGCGAAGAGGATGCCCAGCCCATCGCGCGACAGCTTGCGCATGGTGCGGAAGACGTCGGCCTTGGCGCCGACATCGATGCCGCGACTCGGCTCGTCCATCAAAAGCACCTTCGGTCCGGTGAGCAGCGCCTTGCCGATCACCACCTTCTGCTGGTTGCCGCCGGAAAGCGACGAGACTTCCTGCGCCGGGTCGGCGACCTTGATCGACAGCTCCCGCACCATCTGCACCACGGCCTGCCGCTCGGCACTGCCTCTTATGTGGAACAGGCGCACGAAGCGCGAAAGGCTGGCCAATGTCAGGTTGCTGGCGACCGAGAGGATCGACACCAGGCCCTCGCGCTGGCGGTCTTCCGGGATCAGCGCCAGACCGCGCCGGATGCGCCGCGTCGTGTCGCGTTCCCTGATGTGGTTTCCCTCGATCAAGATCTTGCCACTGGCATGGCCGTGGCGGCCCATGATGCAGTCGAACAGCTCGCTGCGCCCGGCGCCCATCAGGCCGTAGATGCCCAAAATCTCGCCGGCGCGCAGCGACAGCGAGACGTGGTCGACCGCCAATCCGCCGGTGGCGCGTGGCAGGCAGATGTCCTCGGCGCGGAAGATCTCTTCGCCCGGCACATGGCCGTCGGCCTTGGCGAAATCCTTGGCGTCCGAGCCGATCATCTGCCGCACGATCCATTGCGTGTCGACGTTTTTCACCTCCTCCTGGCCGGTGATGCGGCCATCGCGCAGCACGGTGATGTAGTCGCCGATGCGGATCAATTCCTCGAGCCGGTGCGAGATGTAGACGATCGCGACGCCACGCGCCTTGAGGTCGGCGATCACCTTGAACAGGATCTCGACTTCAGCGGCACTTAGCGCCGAGGTCGGCTCGTCCATGATCAGGATTCGCGCGTCGAGCGAGACGGCCTTGGCGATCTCGACCAGTTGCTGCTGGCCGATGCGCAGATCCTCGACCAGCATGTCCGGTCGGATACCGGCTTCGAGCCGATCGAGGAATTCACCGGCCCGCCGTTCCTGTTCCTTGCGGTCGATCTTGCGAAACCGGTTGGTGATCTCGCGCGTGGCAAAAATGTTCTCGGCAACCGTCATGTTGCCGAACAGGTTCAACTCCTGGAACACCATGCCGATGCCGCGATTCACCGCGTCGCCGGACGAGGAAAAGGAAACCTCGTTGCCGTCGAGCAGGATGCGGCCGGCCGTCGGCTGCTCGACGCCGGCGATGATCTTCATCAGCGTCGATTTGCCGGCGCCGTTTTCGCCGACCAGCACATTGACCGCGCCCTTGCGCACCTCGAAATTGGCCTGCTTGACCGCGACGGTGCCGGCATAGACTTTCGAGACGTCTTCCAGCTTCAGGATGATGTCGTGACCGGTCGCCGTGCTCATGGCTTCGGCCCGATCTCGGCCTCCGCCGGGGTCACCAGCGGCAGGTCCTGGCCGCCTTCGATCGTGTAGGCACCGAGCACCTTGGCGGTGCGGCCCTCCAGCGCCTCGCGCGGCAGCTTGGACAGCACGGTCTTGTCGGCATAGGCATTGAACGCCTTGCCGAACTGGGCGAAGTCGATCTGGTTGGTGAAGTCGTTGAACTGGACGAAGTCGAGGCTGTCGCGGAGCGCGGTTCCGCGTATCGCCGGCCCGATCTGCACCCGCGCATCCGCCTTGCCGTCGCCGTCGACGTCTATATCGATCGTTGCCGCGCGCGACTGCGTGTTGGCGGCGATGATCTTGCCTTCGACGCGGACCGCGAAGGTCCACGGCGAATTCGCCTGCTTCTTGGGGTTGCCGTATTTGGCGCCGGCTGCCGCCTGATCGGTCTTCGCCAGCGCATGGACCTCGGCGAACGGCCCGGCCTTCTCTTTCAAATACGGAATGACTTTCGCCACCCAGATATCCTCGACCATCTTGTCCGGATTGAAGCCGGACGCATTGGCGCCGTCTTGCGCGGAGGGCGTCGGCAGAATCTTGCAGGCGCCGAGGCTAAGGCCGGCGAGCGCGACAAGGGTCAGCCAGGTCAACTTCTTCGGCATCGCGGTCAAGCATCCCAGGGAAATGGAGACGAGGGACGAACCCTAGGTTCGCCCCTCGCGGATTGCATTGCGCCGGTTCAGTTCTTCAGCGCGAAGGTTTCCAGCTTGGCCGCGTTGTCGCCATTGACGAGCACGCAGTCCATCAGCTGCTTTTCCTTCTCGGGCGACTTCTTGTTCTTGATGAAGTCGTTGGCCTGTTCGACCGCCATCTGCGCCTGGGCATAGGCCGGCTGCAGCACCGTCGCTTTGATGCCGCCCGAGGTGATGGAGTCACGCACATCGTTGGAGCCGTCGAAGCCGACGACGATGACATCCTTGCGGTTCGCCGCGGCGAGCGCCGCATAGGCGCCCATCGCCATCGTGTCGTTGCCGGAGATCACGCCCTTGATGTCGGGATTGGCCTGCAGGATCGATTCCATCTTGGAATAGGCCTCGGTCTGGCTCCAGTTGGCCGACTGCTGCGCCACCATCTTCAGGTCTGGATAGTCGTTGATGACATCATGATAGCCCTTGGAGCGGATGCCGGCATTGGTGTCGGATTCCTTGCCGACCAGCTCGACGAAATTGCCCTTCTCGCCCATCAGCTTGACGAATTCCTGCGCGCCGAGCTGGGCGCCCTGGTAGTTGTTGGAGACGATCTGCGCCACGGCGACGCCGGTGGCGTTGATCTCGCGGTCGATCAGGAAGGAGGGGATGCCGGCGTCCTTGGCCTTTTGCACGGCGGCGACGGTGGCGTCGGCGCCGGCATTGTCGAGGATGATCGCCTTGGCGCCGCGGCCGATCGCGGTGTCGATCAGTTCGGACTGCTTGTTGGCGTCGTCATCATGCACCAGCACCAGTGCCTCGTAGCCGAGTTCCTTGGCCTTCGCCTCGGCGCCGACGGCTTCCGCCTTGAAGAACGGATTGTCGTGCGAGGGGGTGATGATGGCGATCAGGTCGGCCGCGAAGGCCGGCGCCGCCGTGCCAAGTGCCAGCACGCTGGCGAAAGCCGCAAGCGTCATTCTGCGAGTGAGTTTCATGAAGTCCTCCCGTTGAAAAGACATCGCCCCGACCAACCGAGGCCATTGTCTGCATTTGAATTCATCAGGCAGTGCGGGCAGCGCGCGCTCGGTCAGGGAAAGCCGCTTCCCGACTTTCCAACCGAACCGATTTTCGCTCCCGTTCCCCGCCATCCTCCGCTCGTCCCGGCTTCAATCCGGTGCAGGAGTAGCTTAGCCAACTGGTATAATGAGTCAACCACTAATTAAGATGATCAGTATCTCAGCGTCCGGTGTTTCTTCCTTCTCCCTTGTGGAGAAGGTGTCGCCGAAGGCGACGAATGAGGGGTGCTCAAGGGAAAACCAACGCCTCACTCCGCTGGAACACCCCTCAACCGTCTCGGCGCTGCGCGCCGATCCACCTTCTCCCGCAAGGGGAGAAGGGGAAGACGGAGCCCCTCAGGTAATGCGCTGGATGCTGGCTGCGATTTCTTCCGGCTCGAAGACGCGCTTCCAGTCGTCGCGCATCAGCACCGGCTTGCCGAATTCGATGGCCTTGTTGCAGGCATCGGAGAACACGCCCTTGGTCTCGCCGAAGATGACGGCGCCGAGCACGTTCATGTGGCCGAGCAGGAAATCGAGTGCGGCCTGCCGGTCGACGCCGCGCGCCACGACCTCGTCGAGGGCTTCCTTCATGACGACGAGCAGCGAAGCGCACACCGTCTCCGAAAGGCCGGGCTCGAGCAGAGCCATATGTTCGACCGTGACGCGGTGCGAGCGCATCACCGGCGCCCAGATGATCTGGGCGATCTTCTCGCCCTTGGCGTAGTCCGCCTCCGGCCCTTGCATCAGCGCGCTGACGAAATGCTGCTTGGCCTTGACGCCGCCGAAGAAGTCCTTCTTGGCGGCCATGTCGGTCTCGTCGTTGAAGATCGGCGGATGGCAGGGATGGGTGACGAAATAGGTCAGGTCGGCACGATCAGGCAGGTGCCCGGCGAAAGGGGCCGCGGCATCGAGTACGATCACCATCGTGCCTGCGGCAAGCTTGCTTTCGATGCTGGCGGCGACCTTGCCGATATGCGTGTCCGGCACCGCCAGGATTACCACCTCGGCGCCCTTGAGCGCCTCATCGACGCCGACCGCATCGAAGCCCAGACCGGTCTTCAGCCGCTCCTTGCCCGCTTCGCTGATCTCGACATGGCGGATCGTGTAGTCCGATCCGCGAAAATTGGTCGACAGGCGATAGCCCATTTTGCCGCCCGCACCGAACAGCGCAATCGTTGTCATCTGACCTTGCTCCTTGATCCATAGGCGATCGTCTCGCGATCGTCATCTTATATACTGGTATGATCACTCTACCAGAATTTGGCAAGAGGATTCATTGGTTTTGTGTTCGTCACTTCGGCAGGGGCGCGGCAGCGCCTGGCTCCGTCTTCGCTGTCGCGGCGTCCGTGGGATCGACAGTGGCGCGCCGCGCCAATGCCTGTCTGCCCGCCAGCGCCAGGACGAAGATGACGACGATGCCCTGGACGATGTCCTGGGCGCCGGGAGGCAGTCCGATGATCTGCATGGTGGTGACGATCAGGATGAGCAGGATGCTGGCGAACAGCGTGCCCAGCGCCGTCGCCGAGCCGCCGAAGATCAATGTGCCGCCGAGCACCACCGCGGCGATCGACTGCAGCAGATAGGGCTGACCCATTTCGAGGAAGGCGCCGCCGATGTAAGCGCCGAGCAGCAGGCCGTCGAGCGAGGCCAGCACCGACGAGATGATGAAGGCCGCCGCGATCACCCGGCCGTTGTTGATGGCGGCGAGCCGGGCAGCGGTCCGGTTCTGGCCGACCGCCGACAGCAGCTGGCCGAACACGGTGTAGCGCAGCACGAAGGAGGCGATCGCCACGCCGAGAATGGCGATGATGGCCATGATCGGAACACCCGAGATGCGGCCGGTCGCCAGGCCTTTCAGCGCCGGGCTGACGGCAAAGCCGGAAATTGCCTTGTTCGATAGCAACGTCGCAGTTGCCAGCACATAGCCGGTGGCGAGCGTCGCGATGATCGCCGGAATGCCGAGGCCGACGACGAGCAGCGAATTGAGCAGGCCGACCGCGAGGCCGAGCACAACGGCAGCGGCGACACCAATGGCGAGGTTGGCATCCTGGCCCTTGATGGTGAGCAACGCGACGAAGGCGCTGAGCGTGATCACCGAAGCGACGGAGAGGTCGATATTGCCGCGCCCGGTGGTGACGACGAACATCTGGCCGATGCCGACGACGGTCAGGAACGAGGCCGAGAGGATGATGCCCGACAGGCTGGAGAGGCTGAACCGGTTGGTGACCACGGAGAGTACGAGCCAGAGCAGCAGCACCCCGATCGCCGCCCAGATCCAGCGGTTCCTCTGCGCCCAGAAAGTGAAGGCGGACAGCGCGTTCATTGTTCGCTCCCGCGGTCAGCAGTCAGGCCACGCAGCGTCAGCAGCGCGATCAGGATCAGCCCTTGCGTCGCGGCGTTGTAGTCGCTGCTTACATTGAGCGTGCCGAGCAGCGCGCCGATCAGCGACAGCGTCACCGCGCCGGCGATGGCGCCGACCGGGGAGACGATGCCGCCGAGCAGCGAGCAGCCGCCCATCACCACGGCGGCGACGCTGAGCAGCGTGAACGAATTGCCGGAATTGATGTCGCTCGCCGTGTTGATCGCCGTCAGCGACAGGCCGGCGGCCGCCGCGAACAGCCCGGCGATGAAATAGCGCACCAGCGCGTAGCGGGTCGGCGACCAGCCCGAACGGATCATTGCCGTCGGATTGTTGCCGAAGCCGCGCAGCACCACGCCAAGCGGCAGCCGGTCGATCACCAACACCACCAGGGCGACCGCGGCGATGAGGATGATCGATGTCGGCAGAAAGTCGAGCGACCAGCCGAACAGCGCCGTCAGCCATTCAGGACTGGCGCCGCCCGGCGTCGGCTGCAGCGCATAGCCCAATCCCATCCAGATGAAGGAGGCGCCGAGCGTGACGACGATGGCCGGGATCTTGCGCGCCTGGATCAACCCGCCAAGACCGGCATAGGCAACGACCGCCGCTGCCAGGGCCAGCGCGCCGAGCCATGGCTGATCGTAGAGCAGCGTGGCGCTGAGCACGCTGACCAAGCCGGCGAAAGCGCCGACGCCGAGATCGATTTCGCTGCCGCCGACGATAAACATCTGCGCCGCCGTCACCAGCACCAGCGACAGCGCTGGCATCAAAAGCAGGTCGAGCCCGAAGAACGAGGCGACTGCCGGGTTGGCCGAGATCATCACCGCCAGCACGGCGGCGAGGCCGATGAAGGGAGCCGCGTTCACCAGTCTGCGGGCAAGCCCGGCCGCGCTGGCCTTGCCGTGCGCGGCGTCGGCGTCCTTGTCCGCCTGCTGGACGAAGGATGCCCCGACGATCGCCGCTTCGGTGATCGCCGCGCCGGTCAGCTCCTTGACGATCCGCCCGCCGGCGAAGACCAGCACGCGATCGCAGGCTAGCAGTTCGGCGTCCTCGGTCGTGTGCCAGACAAGGGTCCGTCCGCTGCGCGCGATGTCGTTGCAGAGCCGGTAGAAATCCTGCTTGGTGGCGATGTCGACGCCGCGCGTCGGATCATCGAGCAGGATGATCGGCGTATCGGCAACCAGCGCGCGGGCAACCAGCGCCTTCTGCTGATTGCCGCCGCTCAGCTCGAGAATGTTGGAGCCGAAGCGGTTTTCGTCGAGCCGCAGCCGGCCGGCGGCATCGGCCGCGGTTTCACGGTTGACCCGGTCCGAGACCAGGCCCAGCGCCGGGCGGCGTGCGAGGCTGCCGATGGAGATGTTGCCCAGCACGCTCCACAGCGGGAACACGCCTTCCTTCTGGCGGTCGCCGGCAATGAAGCCGGCTTCGCCGGTCCGGGTGACGGCGGCATCCTTTCCGGGCTTGAAGATGGCATGCAGCAGGTCCTTCTGGCCGCTACCCTCAAGCCCCGCCAGTCCGACGATTTCACCACGCGCGATCTCGATGTCACGGCCGAGTTCGGATGTCAGGGCTCCGGACAGACGCACCAGCGCTGCCCCGGTACCGACGGCGGTAGCGCCATGCTGGTGGACCGGATTGGCGTCGCCGCCCATCAGTTGCACCAGCTTGCCGATCGACGTGTCCGCCACGTCGCCGCGCCAGGCGGTCCGCCCGTTGCGCAGCACGACCACCTGGGCGGCGATGTCGATGATCTCCTGCAGCTTGTGGCTGATGAAGATGAAGGCGAGGCCTGCCTTGGCCCGCTCGCGGATAAAGGCCCGCAACTGCCTGGAACGATCGAGATCGAGCGAGGAGGTCGGCTCGTCGAGAACGATGAGCCTGACGCCGGGTGTCGCGGCGGCGCGCGCAATCTCGACCATCTGCCGTTCGGCGATGGAGAGCTGGCCGACATCGGCATCCACATCGATGCCGTTGCCGGGGAAGACCGCGTCCAGCGCTGAGCGGGCACGGCCCCTGTAAAGTCTCCGCCAGCCCGGCCGGCTGGCCGCGTCTTGCGGCGTCTCCAGAAAGAAGTTCTCGGCCACCGACAGGTTGGCGCACAGCGACAGTTCCTGATGCACCATGCGGATGCCGCGCCGTTGCGCTTCCGCCGTGTTGTAGTCGGTGAAATCAAGTGCCTGGCCGGCGAAGGAGATCGAGCCCAGTGTCGGCCACATCGTGCCGCAGAGAATGCGCATCAGCGTCGACTTGCCGGCGCCGTTGCCGCCGACGAGGCCGATGATCTCGCCGGCCGAAACCGCGAGGTCGATCTCGGCATTCGCCAGCGTCGGCCCGAAACTCTTGGTGATCTGTGAAAGCGAGACAATTTCTTGCCGAGCGACGGGTGCCATGACGGCTGCACCCTTCTGATCGGCAACGGCAAGTTGGGACATTCGTCCTCCGTTTCTTCACGGCCAAGGATCGGGCGCCATCCGGCGTCCGATCCATTGTGCTGGTCGCGTTACTTGCTCAGCAGGTTCTGCTTGACCCAATCGAGCGAATAGCTGGGGCTGATGATCTGGCCGCCCGGCAGCTTGGCGTACTCCTTGAGATTGCTGGCATCGACGGTTGCCACAGGCATGATCATCATCTTCGGCGCCTTGGCGCCCTTGAGCAAGGACAGACCGAGCCAGAAAGCAGCGCCGCCAATGCCAGGCGTCGTGTTCATTGAAACCGTCTGGTAGCCGTTCTTGGCGTTCTCTTCGGCCCACCATTTGACGAAATCGGTACCGCCGCCGCCTTCGATGATCGGCATCTTGCCGGCATAGTCGCCACCATACTGGACAAAGGCCTGGGCGATGCCGACATCATCGCTGCCGCCCTGGCCGAGCACCGCATCGACATGCGGCAGCGAGGGCAGGACGTTGGCGATGGCCGCCTGCGCGACCGAGGCGGTCGCCTGGCCATAGACGGTGGCGACAACCTTGATGTCGGGATATTTCGCCAGCACCGACTGCTGCGCGTTGAACATGTCGTTGTCCGGGGCCGAGCCCTTGACGCCGCGCACCTGGATGACATTGCCCTTGCCGCCGATCATCTTGAACACGGCTTCGGCCTGGGTTGCCTTGTAACCCTTGAAGTCGAAATTGAGCTGGTAGTTGCAAGGCGCCGAAGCGACGGAATCGAAGGAAACGACGATGATACCGGCCTTGCAGGCTTTTTCGATGATGCCGTTGACCGCGGTTTCCGAGGCGGCGTCGACAGCGAGCACGTCGACCTTCTTCAGGATCAGTTCGGCGATCTGGCTGTTCTGCTGCGCCACCGAGCCATCGCCGTTCATGACGATGTAGTCGGAGATCTGCCCAGCCGCCTTTGCTTCCTTGGCCGAGGCTTCGAAAGCCTCCACCATCTGGTGCCGCCAGGTGTTGCCATAATAGGCGTTGGTCAGCGCGATCACCGGTGCATCCGATGACGCCGCTGCCGGCAGCACAAAGACACTCCCCAGCGCGGCGCTGGCAAGCGCCGCCACGATTGCAAACTTCATGATACTTCCTCCCAAAAATACCGACCAGCATGGTCGGTTTGCATGCCATCCCGTTGCGGTGTCCCGCGAAAGACACCATACCATCTACATGTTATACCAGCATACCAAATAGGCAAGCCGGTACCGGAACTCACTTGATGCATTGACGAGAGCGAAACGCGGCCGATCGTTTCGTCTTTCTTGCCTTGGCCAGTCGGGCCGGGTCGCGCCGGCAAACCCGTTTGCCGGTCGCGTCGCCTATCGGCATCGATCGCCAGCAGAAATTATGTCATCATATATGTAATGTCAATCAGCCATGGGGCCTTGCCTGTCGCTGCGACTTGAGGTCGATATGCCCAGGAGCGAATGGCGGAGGGATGGATGGAACCGGTCCAGAAGAAGAAACTGTATGTGGAAGTGCTGGACCGGCTGATGGCCGCGATCTCGACATCCGAATTTCCCCCCGGCTCGCAATTGCCATCGGAAAAGGAACTGATGACGATGATCGGCGTGGGGCGGCCGTCGATCCGTGAAGCCATGCTGACGCTGCAGCAGATGGGACTTATCAAGATTTCCCATGGAGAACGTGCGCGCGTCATCAACCCGACGCCCGAGGTGATCGTCGATCAGGTCTCCGCGGCGATGGTCATGATGCTGGCGACAAACTCCCGTGGCCTCGAAGAACTCAAGGAAGTCAGGCTGTTGCTGGAAACCGGCCTGGTACGAATAGCCACACGGCGCGCTACCGCCAAGAGCCTGGAGCGACTTGCCGAGACCCTACGTCAGCTGCGGGATGCCCGGGGTGACCAGGCGCGATTTGTCGCCGCCGACATGGAATTCCACGCGGTCATCGCGGAAATGAGCGGCAATTCGATGATAGCGGCGGTGGCGAAGGGAATGCTCGAATGGCTGTCCCGCTTCAAGCGCGACCTTGTGGCGGTGAAAGGTGCTGAACGCCTGACAGTCGAGGAGCACGAACGCATCTACAAGGCGATCGCCAGCGGGGATCCGGAAGGCGCGAGCCTTGCTATGGCCGAGCATATTGGCCGCGCCAATGAGCTCTATTCGAAACTGATCGGCGGCGAGGCCGGCTGAGTATCCAGATCAGCCAAAATTTTTTGAGTGCTAAAACTCATGTGATGACATGATATCATTTTGGTGCTAAGGCTCGTCTTCGTGAATGTCCGTCCAGCCTGGACGCTGCATTGATCGGCGGAATCTCGGTGGGCCTGCAGATGGCTTCGACGCTGCGGCGGCCGTCCCTGTGAATGACCGCCAGACATCCGGAGATCGAGGCCGCGCCGCAAGCTTTCGGCCAAAATCGGCGCCACAGGCGCGCAATCAAGGCAATTGGGAGAGAACGAATGACAACATCCGTGGCGTTGCTGGGAGCTGGCGGCAAGATGGGCTTCCGCGTTGCGCGCAAGCTGATCGAAGCGGGTTACGATGTCCGTGCCGTGGAAATCGGCGACGCCGGCCGCAAGCGACTGTCGGAGGCCGGCATCAGCGCCGTTTCCATGGAAGAGGGCGTGCCCGGCGCCAAGGTCGTGGTCATGGCCTTGCCGGACAACATCATCGGCCAGGTCGCACGGCAGATCTCGCCGATGCTCGCCAGCGGCGCGATGCTTCTCATTCTCGATGCCGCCGCGCCTTATGCCGGCGACCTGCCCAGGGATCGCCCGGATCTGACCTATTTTGTCGGCCATCCCTGCCATCCGCCTTTGTTCGGCGACGAGACGGAGTGGGCGGCGCGCCGCGACTATCATGGCGGCATCGCCCGGCAGTCGATCGTCTGCGCCCTGATGCAGGGCCCGGAAGAGCACTACGCGCTTGGCGAAGAGGTGTGCAAGGCGATGTGGTCGCCGATCATCGACAGCCACCGTGTCACGGTCGAACAGCTGGCGATCCTCGAGCCGGGCCTGTCCGAGATGATTGCCATGCCCTTCGTCGACACCATGGTCGAGGCTGTGGAGGAATGCGAACGCAAATACGGCATTCCCAGAAAGGCCGCCCTCGACTTTCTGATTGGCCACCTCAATGTCGAGATCGCCATGTGGTTCGGCTTCTCCCCGAAAGTGCCATCCGATGCGGCGTTGCGTCTCATGCGGTTCGCCAAGGGTGTCGTCGTCCGCGACGATTGGCGCGAGGCGCTGTCGCCGGCCAAGGTGAAGGAAGCCTCCGAACTGATCGTCTACGGCAAGGGAGCCTGAGCGCCATTGTCGTCGCCACGGATCATCTCGGTATCGACCGCGCTCTTCGACGGCTATTCCATGGAACTGGCCATCGAGGAGATCGCGGCGGCTGGCGGCGGCCATGTCGAGCCGGCCTTCATTCGCGGCTATGTCGATTTCGATGAAAGCATGTTTGCCGACGGTAAGGCTTCGAAGCTGCGTCAGACAGCGGACAATGCCGGGCTTGGGATCAATGCCGTATCGGGTCATCTCGACCTGTCAGGCCCGGATGCGCTGGATGCATTGTCTCGACGAGTGACCTTTGCAGCCGGGCTTGGCGCAAAGTTCCTGATGACCAATGCCGGCCCGATGACAAATCGGGCTGACATCCGCAGAACGATCGATGCCGTCCTGCCGAGGCTGGAACAGGCCGGCATCGTGCTCGCGCTCGAGAACCCTGGGCAGGGCAAAGGCGATTTGCTTGGCAACGCTCGATTGGGGGCAAGCCTCATCCGTGAAATCGGATCGCGGCATGTCTGCCTGAACCACGACGCCGGAAACGTCTTCACCTATAGCGATGAGACGACGCAGCCGGCGCAGGATATCGCGGCGGCCCTCGATGCGGTTGGTCATGCTCATCTGAAAGACGTCATCAGCACCGATGCAGGGTGGGCATTCTGTGCCGTTGGCGACGGCTCGGTCGATTACGGAGCGTATTGGGCAGTCCTTCCGCCGACGCTGCCGGTTAGCATTGAACTGCCCTTGCGACTGGAGCGCCCGCAGCGCCGCGATCCCCAACGGCGAAACACACCTGTCGATATCGCAACCATTCGTCGCGCCCTGCAGAGCTCACTGCATTTCGTCAACGTGCTGGAGACCGCAAAGAGCAGCGCTGCCTGAAACTCACGAACTTGGCGCTCGCGAGCTCGGCGTGCAGACGCTATCCGCGTTCGGGGAACATCGCCTTCAGGCCCTCACGTGAGGCCTTGGCGATGCCGCGCTCGGTGATCAGTCCGGTCACCAGCCGAGCCGGAGTCACGTCGAAGGCCGGGTTCGCCGCCGGCGTCGCTTCGGGCGAGATGCGCACCTGGGCGATCTCGCCGCCGGCGGTCTTGCCCCAGACCAGCGAGACCTCGTCGGCCGAGCGCTGCTCGATCGGGATTTCGGCCAGCCCGTCATGCACCGTCCAGTCAATGGTCGGCGAGGGCAGCGCGACATAGAACGGCACGTCATTGTCGGCGGCGGCGAGCGCCTTGAGATAGGTGCCGATCTTGTTGCAGACATCGCCATCGGCTGTGGTCCGGTCGGTGCCGACGATGACCATGTCGATCGCGCCGCGCTGCATCAGATGGCCGCCGGCATTGTCGACGATCAGTGTGTGCGGCACGCCGTGCCCGGCCATCTCCCAGGCGGTCAGCTGGGCGCCCTGGTTGCGCGGCCGCGTTTCGTCGACATAGACATGGACCGGAATGCCGGCCTCGGTCGCCAGATAGATCGGCGCGGTCGCGGTGCCATAGTCGACGGTGGCGAGCCAACCGGCATTGCAGTGGGTGAGGATATTGACCGTCTCGCCCGGCTGCTTGCGCGCGGCGATCGCCTTGATGATGGCGAGACCATTCTCGCCGATGGCGCGGTTCAGCCCGACATCCTCGTCGGCGATCTCACCGGCGCGCCGATAGGCGGCCGCGGCACGTTCCTGCGGTGCGAGCGGCTTGAGGAAGCGCCGCATTTCGTCCAGCGCCCAGCGCAGATTGATCGCCGTCGGTCGCGTCTCGTGCAGCGTCTCCCACACGGCATCGAGCGCTTCGTCGGACGGATCGTCAGCCATCTGCATGGCGACGCCATAGGCGGCGGTGACGCCGATCAGCGGCGCGCCACGCACCCACATGTCGCGGATGGCGGTGGCGATGCCGGTGACCGTGCCGATCGTCTCGACACGGAAATCATGCGGCAGCCAGCGCTGGTCGATGATGTCAACCGAACGCCCGTCGTCGCTCAGCCAGATGGTGCGATAGTGGCGGTCGCCGACGTTCAAATGCTGCTCTCCCGTTCGATCAGCGTGGCCAGAGTGTTGACCTCGTCGATGCTGTGTATCTGGCGCCGGTTGACGGCGATGTGACGGCCGAATTTAAGCGCCTTGGCCTCGCAGGAGGCGCGCAAATCCTCGTCGGCGATGGTCTCGAAATCGGCATTGTGGGCGAGGCCGAGGATGCGCCTGTGCACCTCGATGCCGGCAAAGCCGAGCAGGTCGGTCCATATCTGGTGCAGCACATGATCGAGCGCCTGTTCGGCGGCGAGTATGTCGCCCTGATCCTCGAACAGGCTCTTCTGGTAGAGCATGCCGGTGCGCTCGCTGCGCCACAGATGCGAGAACTCGGCACGGAACACCGACCATGTCTCGTTTGTCACCCCGAGCAGATAGGCGCGCATGGTATCGCGCTTGCCCGTCTGCTCATGGCCGCGTTGCGAGAAGAACGACATCCAGAAATTGGCGAGCAGCATGCCGACATCGAACGCCATCGGGCCATAGAACGCGAACTCCGGATCGATCATCCGGGTCTCCTGGTCGGTGACCATGATAGAGCCGGAATGCAGATCGCCATGCAGCAGCGTTTCGGCATTGGCGGCAAAAATGTGCTTGAGCCGCTGCGCCTCGACCTTGAGGTCGCGATCGGCACGCAGTTCGGCAACGAGGCCGTCGAGCTGCGGCGATGTATGCCGGTTCATTTTGGCGTCGAAATAGGGATCGGAAAACACCAGGTTTTCGGTGATGTCGCAGAGGTCGACATTGTCGGCGAACAGCGCCAGATCGGCCTTGCGGTTCCTGGTCACCATCGACAGGTCGGAACCGCGAAACAGCGTGCGGGCCATGAACAGGCCGATATCCCGGGCGATGTTCGGGAGCTGGCGCCCGTCAATCAGGGCGCGCCTGAGAATGATGTGTGGCGGCGCCAGATACTCCATGATGATCAGCGCCTGGCCTTCATCGAAATAATAGATCGTCGGCACCGAGCCCGGCGCACGGGCCTCCTGGCGGGTCAGCGCGTGATACTCGAAGAAGGAACGCTTCAGCGGCAGCGGCCAGCTGTCGCCGACCAGGCGGACATAGGGCAGCGCCTGCTTGACCACGGCGGCACCGCTGGCGCCCTCGACGATGAACACCAGGTTGAGATTGCCGTCGCCGACTTCGCGGACTTTCCAGTGTGCCGTGTCCTTGCCGATCTTGGCGCACAGCGCCTCGTTGGCGCCGAGGCGCGTTGCAAGCGTCTCGACCGACAGTGCTTCGAACGGCAATTTCTGCGTCATCGTCATCCTCCCGCATATGCGCTCCCGATATAACGGAGGCATGGCGGCGTGGCCAAGCTAGGAAGCGATTTGGCAATTGTCAATCGTGTTGACAATTGCCGATATTGACCATAGCGTCGTGGTCAGGGAGGAACGCATGGTCGGCAATGCCGTGTTCCGCGTAGAGGGACTGAGGAAATCCTTTGGCCGAAACGAGGTGCTTGGCGGCATCTCGCTCGAGCTGCATTCCGGCGAAGTCACCGTGCTGATGGGCGCCAATGGCGCCGGCAAATCCACCCTCGTCAAGATCATCAGCGGCGTCTACGAGCGCGGCGGCGGCACCATGACGCTTGCCGGTCAGGACTTTGCGCCGAACAAGCCGGCGGAAGCGATCCGCGCCGGCGTCGTCACCGTGCACCAGAACATCAATGACGGTGTCGTGGCCGACCTCGATGTCGCCACCAACCTCACGCTCGACAGGCTGAGCGGCCGGGGCGTGCCGACCCTTTTCAATCCCGCCCGCGTGCGCCGTGAGGCCAAGGCGGTCGCCGATCGCATGGGCCTGGCCATCGATCTCAAGGCCCGCGTCAACGACCTTTCGCTGGCCGATCGCCAGATGGTGGCGATCGCGCGGGCTCTGGCGCACCAGCCGAAAGTGCTGATCCTCGACGAGCCGACGTCCTCGCTCTCCAGCGCCGAGGCCGATCGGCTATTTGCGCTGATCGACCGGCTGCGCGAGCAAGGCGTGGCGATCCTCTACATCTCGCACCGCATGTCCGACATCAGGCGGCTCGCCGACCGCATCGTCTCGATGCGTGACGGCGTCATTTCGGGCGTCTTCGACACCAAACCGCTCGACTATGAAGGCGCGGTCAACGCCATGCTTGGCCGCAAGATTCATCTCGACCAGATCGTTGCCAGGGACTCAGTCAAACCGGTCCTGACCGTCGAAGGCCTGCGCATCGCGCAGGGTGCCAAGCCGATCTCGCTAACGCTTGGCGATGGCGAGGTCGTTGCCATCACCGGCCTCGTCGGCGTCGGCAAGACGGCACTTGCCGAAACGCTGTTCGGTGTGCGCAAGCCGCTCGCCGGCACCATGACGATGAACGGCAAGCCCTATGCGCCGCGCTCGGCCGGTGATTCGATCGTCGCCGGCGTGTTCCTCGTCGCCAAGGATCGGGCCACCAGCGGCATCGTCGGCGGCTTCAACATTGAGCGCAATGTCAGCCTGCCGTTCCTCAAGCGGATGTCGAATCTGAGCGTTCTCAGGCGCCGCCTCGAACGCGCCACCGCGCGCCGGCAGATCGAGCAACTCAGCATCGTCTGCCGCTCCGAGAAGGACGAGATGTCGGCATTATCCGGCGGCAACCAGCAAAAGGTGATGGTCGCCCGCTGGATGGCACAAGACGCAAAGCTGTTCATCCTCGACGAGCCGTTTCAGGGTGTCGACATCTCGGCCAGGCGCGACATCGCCGCCAAGCTGAGAGCGAGCGCCCATGGCCGCGCGACGCTTTTGTTCGTCACCGAACTCGACGAGGCGCTGGAGACGGCCGACCGCATCCTGGTGATGTCGGAACACACAATCGTCGGCGAACACCGCAACGCCGAAGTCGATCTCGATCGCCTGCTGGCCGAGGTCGCCGGCGGGCCGCTGCACAGTGCTGCCTGAGCGCGGCGGCGGGAAGAATTGGAATGGAGAGAGCATGGGTTTGAGTTGGGTAAAGTGGGCAGCGGCGCCGGGGTGCGCTGAATGACGTTGCGCGACTACGCCATCCGCTATGGCTTTATTGTCCTGTTGTTCGGGCTGGTCGCCTATTTCGCGATCGCCGCCGACGGTTTCGTCTCGCCGCAAAGTGCCGTCTTCATCTTCCAGTCGGTCGCCATCACCGGCGTGCTGGCGCTCGGCGTCACCGCCACGCTGGTCGTCGGCGGCTTCGATCTGTCGATCGGCTCGGTCGCCACTTCGGCCATGATGGCGGCTGCCTATGTTATGGTGGTGCTGGAGCAGAACGTCGTCGTCGCCGTCGTCGCCTGCCTGCTCATCGGCGCCATTGTCGGTCTGATCAATGGCTGGCTGATCGTCTACATGCGCGTGCCCGATTTGCTGGCGACGCTCGGCATGATGTTTCTCCTGGTTGGCCTGCAACGCATCCCGACCGAAGGCCGCTCGATCGCCACCGGCATGACCATGCCCGACGGCTCGGTTGCCAATGGCAAATTCTCTGATGCCTTCCTGGCGCTTGGCCGCCACCGCTTCGACTTCTTCATCCCGAACCTCATTCCGGTGTCGGTGGTCGTGCTGCTGGTGCTCGCCGTGTTGATCTGGTTCTTCCTCGAATACACCCGCTTCGGCCGCATGATGTACGCCGTCGGCTCCAATGAGCGCGCCGCCGAACTCGCCGGCGCGCCGGTCAAGGCATACAAGATCTGGGCCTATGTCATTTCAGGCGTTTTTGCCTCGATCGGCGGCATTTTGCTCGCCGCCCGGCTTGGACGCGGCGACATCGCCTCGGGCAACAATCTGCTGCTCGACGCGGTCGCCGCGGCGCTGATCGGCTACGCGGTGCTGGGTGCCGCCAAGCCGAACGCCTTTGGCACCGCCATCGGCGCGCTGTTCGTCGGCATCCTGCTGCAAGGCCTGACGATGATGAACGCGCCTTACTACACGCAGGATTTCGTCAAGGGCGTGGTTCTGGTCGTCGCCCTTGTCTTCACCTTCGCCCTTTCGGGCAGGGGCAGGGGATAGTTTCGACCGGACAGGATTTTCGAGTTCAACACAAGTGGAGGAAACAAGGTGAACATCACAAGAAGACTTCTGGGGAAGGTAGCGCTCGGACTGGCCGGCGCAACCATGCTGATGCAGTTCCCGGCGCTGGCCGCGGACAAGCCGGCGCCGTTCGACAAGCCCGGCGTCAAGATCGCGCTGGTGCGTTATCTCTCGACCGGCGATTTCTTCCAGGCCTACCTCTCGGGCGTCGAGGCGCAGTCGAAGGCGCTCGGCATCGACCTGCGCGTGCTCGACAGCCGCCAGGATGCTGCCCTTCAGTCCGACATGGTCGACCAGGCCATCGCGCTCGGTGTGCAGGGTATCATCATCCAGCACGGCCTGACGGAATCGATGAAGGACGCCGCGCAGCGCGCAGTCGACGCCGGCATCAAGGTGGTGGCTTTCGACGTCAATGTCGAAAACCCCAAAATCCCGCAGATCGAACAGTCCGACAAAGACCTGGCCCGCCTCGCACTCGAGCAGGCGGTCAAGGACAATGGCGAGAGCTGGAATGCCGGCTATGTCTATGTCGCCGGCATCGCGCCGCTCGACCGCCGCAACGAGACCTGGGTCGACGTCAAGAAGAAATATGCCGGCATCAAGGAAGTCGCGATGTTCGGCACGCTCGACAACCCGATCGCCAATTCCGTCGCCAACCAGGCACGTTCGGTGTTGACTGCTCACCCCGACATCAACGTCATGTTCGCCCCTTATGACGAATTCGCCAAGGGCGTGAAGATCGCGGTCGACGAGGCCAGCCTGAACAAGAAGATCAAGATCTACTCGGCCGACATATCGACATCCGATATCGCCGCGATGCGCGAGCCCGACAGCGCGTGGGCGGCAACCGCCGCGACCAACCCGGCCGTCGTCGGTCAGGTCTCGGTGCGTGCGCTGGCGCAGCTGCTCGCCGGTGAAGATCCCGGCCACAACGTCATCGTGCCGCCGACGCTGATCACGCAGAAAGAGCTGATCGACAAGGACATCAAGAACATGGAGGATCTGTCGGCCAAGCTGCCGCAGTTCGCCCATGCCGATGTCGCCATGCCGGCCTGGATGCCGAACCCGAACGCGAAGTAGAGGCGGGTCTGATAAACGCAAAAAGGGCGGCCACGAGCCGCCCTTTTCATATGGAGTTAGGCTCTCGCTTTACAGCCAGTGTTCCGGATCGCGCATCCCGTGGACGACAGCCACAGCCAGGACGCCGTCCGGCTGCGGTTCGTAGATGACGATGTAGCGGCCTTCGATGAGCACGCGGGCTGTCGCGCTCAACTCAGGCCGGGCTGTCCCCATCTTGGGGTGCTGTGCCGCCAGGTCCAGTTTCTCAAAAATGCGCATCAGCAGCCTGTCCGCTGCCTTTTCATTGTCGATTGCTATTGTGTGCCAGATATCCCGCAAATCCTGCGAGGCACGCGGTGTGAGCCGATATCTAGCCACGGGCGCCGCGTTCTGCCTTCAGATTGCGTAGAAACTCGGCAGGTTCGACTTCCACCGGCTTGCCGCTGGCCATGCCGTCGGCATAGGCGCGTTTCAGGTGCTCGAGTTCAAGGGCGCGCAATTCCTCCCGCTGCTCCCACAGGCGAAGAGCGTCGCGGACAATCTCGCTATTGGAGGCATAGCCACCACCTTCGATGGCGCTTTGCAGGCGCGCGATCTGCTGCGCGGTGAGCGAGATGGTGAGAGTGCGCATCGGTTCAGCTTTCATGCCTATCCTGTATCACGCTTCACAAGAACTAACAATATTTGTTAGGATTCCGGTATCCTAAGTGTCGATCCCCWGCCTTCCGGCAGGGGATCACAAGGAAAGTTTTGCCTACCGCAGCGCCGCCGCGATGTTGCCGCCGTCGACCGTCGTCACATCGGCGGTGGTCCGTTCGGCGAGCGCATGATGCAGGAAGGCCTGTGCCACGTCCTGCGCCGTCACTTCCTGGCCTAGCAGATTGCCGGACATGTATTCCTTCTCCGACACGCCGCGCGCGCCGGAGCGGCTGGCGATCATGGCATCGGTCAAAATGCCCGAGCGGATGCGGTCGGCGTTGACGGCGTTCGAGCGAATGCCATGGGCGCCGTAATCGAGCGCGTATTGCCTGGACAGGAACAAAGTTGCCGCCTTCGGCACGCCATAGGCGCCGAATTTCGGGCCCGGATTGACGGCCTGCTTGGAGGTGTTGAACAGGAGTACGCCGCCGGTGCCCTGTTCGAGCATGATGCGCACGGCGTTCTGCGCCACCGACTGGTGAGCGAAGAAATTTAGCTCGAAACTCTTGCGCAGCAGCGCATCGTCGAGTTCGCCGATCCGGCCTTCCCAGGCCGCACCCGCATTGGAGACGAGAATGTCGACGCCGCCGAACACGGCAACCGCTTTGTCGAAGGCGGCGCGTACCTGTGCCGGGTCGGTGATGTCGGCGCCGACGCCGATCGAATTGTTGCCGGCTTTTTTCGCGGCGTCAGCGGCCTTGTCGCCATCGAGATCGACGACCACGGCATGGGCGCCATTGTCGGCGAAGAGTTTCGCCGTAGCAGCACCAATCGCGCCGGCGCCGCCGGTGATCAGCACCACCTGGCCGGTCAGAGGCTTCGGCTTGTTGGAGGCAAGCTTGGCCTGCTCCAGCGACCAGTATTCGAGCGGGAAGAGGTCGGCCTTGGACAGCGGATGGAACCGGCCGACAGCCTCGGCGCCGCGCACCGCCTCGATCCACATTTCGCCGACATCCGAAGCGATCTTCGCATCCTTCAGCGTGCGGCCATGGCCGAACATGCCGAGCCCCGGCACCAGCGTCAGCCGCGGCATCGGGTCGAGCATGGTGCGCTTGACGTCGTCGAGCGCGTCATTGGTCTCGAAATAGACGCGGTAGTCGCTGACGAAGGCGTCGACATGGCTCTTGATGACGGCCTTGTAGTCGCCGGCCTTGTCGGCATCCGGCGCCCGCACCGCCATCGGGCCGGTCTTGATGCGGATCGACAGATCCGGTGTCGACACGCCACGTCCAGCATAGTCAGCGATTTTCGATGAATTGATGAAATCGACAATTGCATCGGAGGTGCGGAAGTCAGAGATCATGCGGTCGAAGCGGCCTTCGCCGCGTGTCACCGCGACAGCACCGCGCAGCATTGGCGCGATCGACGCCGGTGTCGCGAGCTTTGCCGGCAGCGCTGCCGTTGCCGCCTTCGGCTTGGCATGCTTGGCCACATAATCCTCGGCGACGTTCACATAGTGGATCATCCGGTCGTAGGCTTGTTTGGCATCGTCGCCGAAGGTGAAGATGCCGTGCTTGTCGAGGATCAGGCCTTCAACCGTCGGGTCGGCGTCAAAGACGTCGGCCGCTGCCTTGGCGAGGTCGAAGCCCGGCATGATGTAGGGCACGTACCCCATCTTCTCGCCGAACACCGTCTTCACCAGCGGCTTCGAGTCTTCCTGGTCAACGATCGCCAGGATGGCCGTCGAATGCGTGTGGTCGACGAATTTGTGCGGCAGGAAGGCGTGCAGCAGCGTCTCGACCGAAGGATTGGGCGAAGACGGGTCGATGAGATTCGCCCGCTGCAGCGCCACCATGTCCTCGTCGGCGAGCTTGTCCAGCGCGCGCGCCTTGAGCAGGGCGCCCATCTTGACCGCCGGCAGTCCCTGCGGCTCGATGACGGCCATGTCCCAGCCGCTGCCCTTGACGCACAACACGTCCCATTCGTCACCGACGAGATCGGTCGCCTTGATCTTGCAGGAGGTGTTGCCGCCGCCATGCAGGACCAATTGCGGCACGCCACCCAGCAGCCGCGTCGTGTAGACGCGCAGCGCGAGGTCGCGGCCGACGCCTTTCTTGGCATAGTCGGCAACGAGTTTCTCGGCCGCGTCGTCGTTCCACAAGTTCTTCATGTTCGCTTCGTCCAGTTGCTGTCTTGGGTGGTGAAACAGGATTGCCGCGACGCCTTGATGACAATGCGCCGGCGAAGGGTTGCTTTTCAGGATGCTTTTTGTGGCGCCGCTCCGGCCTGATCGAGCAGCCGCTGCGCCATATGCGCGCCAACCACCAGATGCGTGCAAAGTCCGCCGGCGAGCGCGGCCAGCAGCGGTTCGAACTTGCTGTCCTCCTGCACCACCATCAGGCGTTTTTCGATGGCACCGAGCGAGGCGAGTTCAGCCGAAATGACCCGGCGGTTGTAGCTGCAGTCGAGCGCCTCGCCTTTGGCGTCGATGATCTGTCCGGCGATCACGCCGGCGGCACCGATCCCGCGCAGCGCAGCCATTTCGTCCGGGTTCAGCGCGCCGCATTTGACGACATGGCTGTCGGCATCGACTGTGCCGACGGAAAAAAGCGCGAGATTGCAATCGCTGATGCCGGCCAATTGTTCACGGATCACCGGCTCGGCCCGCAGCGCGCGCGCCAGATCTTCCGTCGACAGCACCAGCGGTGCATAGAAATTAAGGCCCTTGGCGTTGAGCCGGCGCGCGATTTCCATCGTGCACTGGTCGGGCCGGTAAGAGTAGGGCGCGCCGAGATTGCCACAGAGCTGCACCACCGTGACATCCTGCAGGTCGGCATAGGACATGATGTCGGCGATCATGTAGACGGTGCGGCCCCAGGCGACGCCGATGCGGTCGCCCTTCTTGACCAGTTCGAGAAACACGCTCGCCGCCAGCACGGCAATGTCCGTCGACGGGTCCGGGATATGGCCGTTCTCCGGCGCGATCCAGACCGCGTCGAGGCTCAGCGCGTCCTCAAGCTTGCGCGCCATCACGTCGTCGGTGAACAACTGGGTCGAAGTGGAGATGTTGACGATGCCGGTCTCGCGCGCCTTGCGCAGATACATGGCCACCGAGGCACGGGAAATGTTAAGCTGGCTTGCAACCTGGTCCTGCCGCAGGCCATGCGCATAATAGAGCCAGGCGGCTTTGTGAATGAGCTGTTCTGCCGGTCGGATCGCCATGCCGCCTCCTCGGCTGACATTAGTCACGGCTCTCGACAAAAGTCAAATTGGCGTGCTGGAGCGCGATCACCTATCAACAAGGCTGATCCCGGATCGTCGTTCCACAAAGCCCGCACACCATAGCATTTTCGGCCATTCAGGGGGATGGCCTGACGAGAGTCCTAAGGTTAGAAAGTCGAAAAGGACTTTGGGGAGAACGGGATGGGCAATTCCTACGAACAGGATCTCGACAGGAATGCGGCGAACCACCAGCCGTTGACGCCGCTCACCTATCTGGAGCGCGCGGCAAAGACCTATCCTGACCACATCGCCATCATTCATGGCGGCCAGCGGATCAGCTATCGCGATTTCTGGCGCCGTTCGCTGAAGCTCGCCTCGGCGCTGCAAAAGCGCGGCATCGGCAAGGGCGATACGGTCACCGTCATGCTGTCCAACACGCCGCCAATGCTGGAGGCGCATTTTGGCGTACCGATGACCAAGGCGGTGCTGCATTCGCTCAACACCCGCCTCGATGCCGCGGTCATTGCCTTCCAGCTCGACCACGCCGAAACCAAGGTGCTGATCGTCGACCGCGAATTCTCAGGCGTCGTCCGGCAGGCCCTCGATCTGGCCAAGGTCAAGCCGCTGGTCATCGATTATGACGATCCCGACTACGCCGCCGACGCACCCTATCCCAAGGGCGAGCGCATCGGCTCGATCGACTATGAGGATTTTGTCGCCGGCGGTGACGAGGATTTCGCCTGGTCGATGCCGGACGACGAATGGGACGCCATCTCGCTCAACTACACCTCAGGCACGACAGGCAATCCGAAGGGCGTCGTCTACCACCATCGCGGTGCCGCCCTGATGGCCTACACCAACACCATCCATGCCGGCATGGCCAAGCACGCCGTCTATCTCTGGACGCTGCCGATGTTCCACTGCAACGGATGGTGCTTCCCCTGGACGCTCGCCGTCCAGGCCGGCACCCATGTCTGCCTGCGCTGGGTGCGGCCGAAGCCGATCTACGATGCCATCGCCGATCAAGGCGTCACCCATCTGTGCGGAGCACCGGTCGTGATGTCGGTGCTGATCAACGCGAAGGACGAGGACAAGCGAACGTTCGCGCAGACTGTGACCTTCAACACCGCGGCCGCGCCGCCGCCCGAAGCCGTGCTGTCGGGCATGGCCGATGCCGGCTTTGCCGTCACCCATCTCTATGGCCTGACCGAGACCTATGGCCCGGCCGTGGTCAACGAATGGCACAGCGAATGGGACAGTCTCGCAAAGGGCGAGCGCAGCGCCAAGAAGGCGCGGCAGGGCGTGCGCTACGCCGCGCTTGAAGGGCTTACCATCATGGACCCCGAGACGATGCAGGCGACGCCGGCCGACGGCGAGACGATCGGCGAGGTCATGTTCCGCGGCAACATCGTCATGAAGGGCTATCTCAGGAATCGCAAGGCAAGCGACGAAGCCTTCGCCGGCGGCTGGTTCCATTCCGGCGATCTCGGCGTCATGCATCCCGACGGCTACATCCAGCTCAAGGACCGCTCCAAGGACATCATCATCTCCGGTGGCGAGAACATTTCGTCGATCGAGGTCGAGGATGCGCTCTACAAACACCCGGCGGTGGCGTCATGCGGTGTGGTTGCCCGCGCGGACGACAAATGGGGCGAGGTGCCGGTTGCCTATGTCGAGCTGAAGCCCGGCAAGGCGGCGAGCGAGGCCGAGATCATCGAGCACTGCCGCGCGCTGCTTGCCCGCTTCAAAGTGCCGAAAGCGGTGATTTTCGCGGAGATACCAAAGACCTCGACCGGTAAGATCCAGAAATTCCGGCTGCGGGAAATGGCCAAGGTGGCGTGAGCGCACCGTCATTCTTGCTAGGCCTCGACAATTTGCCGCAGACCTGGGCGACTTCGTCATCAACTCTGAGAAATGGCGGCGTCCCTTAGTCTTGCATTTAGGGTAACGATGATCTTTCGCATGACGGCAGCGATTGCCACCATTGGCTTTTTTCGGTTTGTGACGAGGCGTTTGTAGAAGGGTGCGAATTCGCCCCTTCCAGCTGCGGCGCGCAGGGCTGGCATGAACAGCGCGGTTCTGACATCAGGGCGCCCGCCACGGATTTTGCGGTAGCCTTGCTTTTGTCCGCTGTCGTTTGGGTGTGGTGCAAGGCCAGCAAGGGCTGCAGCTTTGCGGCGTGTCATGGTGCCGAGTTCGGGCAGGATAGCTAAGAGCTTGGC